>JBAZAY010000034.1:0-33765 GCA_041671725.1 Gallionella sp.
CGGTTTTTGCAAGTGCCGTGCAGTCTCAACGATGTCCATTTTCTGCGCCCTGATTTTTTCCAGTAGAAAACGGCGGCGGCAGGCAATATCGTCAAATTGTTTTTTCATGATTCAGGTGCCAACTGCACACGGTCATCGGATAATTCGGCCAGAATGGCAGAAAACAGTTGGTGTCTTTTTTTAGCCGTGCGACGCAAAGCGCCCCACATCAAGAGCCCGGCGACGAAAAAAAATCCAGCCAGAGCACTCAACACCGGGAGACGATGGCTGTCCCAAAACAGTACCACGACAAATACGGTCAGTAGCATGATGGATAAACCAAAGAAGAGCAGGGCGATGCCGGCGTAGAGCAATGTTTGCTCAAAGCGCAGGCGCTCTTCATCCAGTTCGTTGGCAAGTAACTCAAGCCGTGTCTGCAAGATGGCGAGCACCGTGCCCGCCATCCGCTTCAACGACTCTGTCAGTCTGGTCGAGGCTATCATGATCGTTATTGGCGTCTGATCAGCATGCCGACAATCACTCCCGCGCAGGCGGAAATGCCTATTGATTGCCATGGGTTTGCGTGGACATATTGGTCGGCAGCTTTTGCGCCTTCGCGAGTATGCAACAGGACGGATGCTTCGGCAGCCTGCAGGCGGCTCTTGACTACTTTCAGGCTCTTCTGAATACGGGTACGTGCAATAGCTGCGATTTCGCCCGTCTGGTTGGCTGTCGCGCTTAACAACTCCTCGGCATCCGCTACCATCACTCGCAATTCTGCTATCAGTTTTTCCTTGGGCGCTGCTAATTCATCAGCCAGGCTATCCATTATATTTTTACTCATGATGCGTCTCCTTAATTTCTATATTTATCAATAAGTTACTGAGATTAATTAAAGTTGTTTTGCGAGATGTTGCGGGCTGCGTCAAACGACGTGCCCGCAACAGCCTTATTTTTGACGCATGTCATTCTTGACCGATTGGACACCCTTGACGCTACGGGCGACTTCGACAGCCTTGTTAATGTCAGCATGTGAACTCACGAAACCGCTCAGCTGGACCGAACCCTTGAAGGTTTCAACATTGATTTCGGCTGATTTCAACGTGGGTTCATTGAGTATGGCGGCTTTTACCTTGGTGGTGATAACGGTGTCATCAACATATTCGCCAGTGCCTTCCTGCTTGGGCGTGGATGCACAACCTGCTGAGCCCAGCAGGGCAAAAGCCATAAAAATTGCAGCTAAATATTTAAGTTGTTTCACGATTAATCTCCTTAATTAAATAAAACTTCAAAGTTACCCATCATGACGAGCGAGCTACGGGTGTTTCTGCGAAACCATCACAATCGTCCCATCAGCAACAGAATGATCAGGATAAGCAATACCAGACCAAGTCCACCGCTCGGCCCATAACCCCACGATCTGCTATGCGGCCAGCTTGGAATTGCACCGATCAGCATTAACACAATGATGATCAGTAGAATGGTTCCTATAGACATTTGGTTTCTCCTTGTGGCGTCATTTTGCATTCACGCCGCTGTCAATTGTCTGCTAACGCGGGGCGATATTGCCCTTATCGTCAGACAGGATAATTTCCACACGGCGATTTAATTGACGTTCAGCGGCAGTGCCGTTGCCGGCAACCGGATACGCTTTTCCGTAGCCATGCGTGCTGATACGGTCGCTGCTGATGCCCTTGTCGGTCAATGCCATCTTCACAGCACTGGCGCGACGGTCGGACAGCGCCATATTCAGGCTGTCACTGCCGGTGCTGTCGGTGTGGCCTTCAATCATGACCTTCGTTTGCGGAGACTGCTTGAGGAAGTCCGCCAGCTTTTGTATGTTGTGCATGCCGCCCGATTCCAGTTGCGCCTTCCCGGTGCGAAACAGCACGTCGCCCAGTGTGATCACCATGCCGCGATCCGTTTTTTTGGCGTTGAGTTCTTTAAGTTGCTGTTCCTGTTTTGCAATGGTGGCACGGTCACGTTGCGCATTGGCATCGGCAGCAGCCAGGTCGGCCGATTGCTGATCTGCGACCTCAGTTATCATCGCCACCTGCTGTTTGGCTTCATTGGCTTCAGCCGTTCTTGCTTCAAGGCGAACCTCATTGCGTTTTGCACCGGCATTGGTGACGGCTAATTCGGCTGTTTTTAATCTGGCTGTTTCATTTGCGATGCCCACTTTCTGGTTGGCAAGGTAGGCCAGATGATCAACCGCAGCTGTACCCTGACCTTTGCTTGCGGCGGCATCTGCCTTGTCTAACGTGTCACCCGCTTCCTTCAGTTCCAGTGCTGCCAGATTGGCCACCTGGGGATTGCTTCGCGCATCGTTGTAATTGCTATGTGCTTCGGTGAGTAAGGTGCTTTTCGGCGGTGTGGTGGAGCCGCAGCCGGAGAGAACGGCGACAGCGATCAGAGCCATGGGGAAGTATTTATTTGTTTGCATGATGAACTCCATTAATAATTATTTGTTGTAAGAAAATTTTTTCTGCAGCATTCAATTGTCTGTATGCAACGCATCAGCAGCGATATACAGCCTGGTTGATTTATCAGCACCGGGCTGGCTGTTGAACTGAACTTGTGCCGCCCGTTGCCGGGCTTGCGCATAATTTTTTTGTCCCGTCGCATGTCTTGAATCGGACAGTTTTTCCATCAGGCTTACAGGAAAATATTTACCTTGTTTCATGATCAATTTCGCTGAGGCTTATTTGTTGGTATTGCGGTCAAGTTCTTTTTGCAGCACACGATTGCTGTCACGTAATGCATCCGCCGCTTTTTGGGCTTTGCCGGCTCGTGCAGCTGTGGCAGCTAGTTGTGCATCGACCTGTGCTTGTTCTGCCAGTTGTTTGGCGAGTGCGTAATTTTTTGCGCCCATTGCGCGTTCGGCACTATCCATCTTGTCCATGGCGGATTTGAGTTGCACTGGTGCAAACTCACTGCCACCGGCGCTGCTGGCGGCGGTTAGCGTCGCACGGGATACCGCCATTTGTTCGGTGGGTGCCGGAATAGTCGGCGTGCTCGCGCAAGCGGTCATAAACATGGCGGTCGCAACAGCTACGCCGATCGTGCGCAGTTGGTATGATTTGAAGCAGTCACTTTTTCTCATTATTTTCTCCATTCTTTGAGATAAACGTCGAACACACTCGTTGCAATCATTTCAATTACAACGATTTCCACTACGTAAACGGCAGTCAAAATAAAGGGGTTTTCCCGACTTTTAATTGCTACCGCCCATGCTTCTGAGGTACCGATAATGAAGTGCCGTGGTGGGGTGGTCTGTGCGGTGTCGTACATAGCTTCGATAAACGATGAGGTGACATTGCCGCCATGAGCGGCACAGGTTACAGTCTGACCCGTATCATCGCTTCGAATCGCACAACGCTCAATAATTCTCAAAATCTGCGGGAATCTGTGTAATCTGATGAAACGACTAGCCATTCCACTAAGCAACTAAAGAACGGTTGCCAAGTGGCTGGTTATGCGGATTGAACTGAGATTGTTACCTGTATTTTACTTACCTATGTGTCTGATTTTTATGTGGTAAGTTTTGCCGGGGAGCGGTGCCACCGGCGTGATTCGCGCATCTGCCAATAACCTGGCACATTCGCTGTTTTCTCCCGGCCCGGTTTTGATCAAGGGGATCAGGGCCGCGATGGGGAAAAATACGGTCAGTGCAATTGCACCCCCCGCTTTCATTGCCATGACACCCTTATCGACACTCACGCGTGGCTGCTTGAAACTGCCGCGTACATAGAGCGGCGCTCTGAGCGAAAGCACTCGCAGCCTGCGGCTGTTGGCCCTGATGGTCAGAGCCAGTTGTTCCTGTGTCAAATTGATATTGCCGCTAACGTCGATAATCGCATCGTTGGTGTCGATGATAAAACTGCGCGTTTGTATCAGTCCATTGGTCACGCCTAAATCAGTTGCCATGCAATTGAGCTTGACGGGCTTGTCGCCGAACAGGTTGGAGAGAATCACATTGCCAATATTTAAGCCCATTTCTTCGAGCAACAGTTTGCTGACGGTACCTTGATTGATGAGCATCTTGATCTCGCCATTGGATGTACCCAGCAAGCTGGCGATGGAATTGCCGACCGCTGACAAGGAAGCATCGCCATTGATTTCACCCAGGCTCGCCTGGAGCGGTTGCAAGGTGGAAAATAATTGTTTCAGATGCAAATGGCGAGCCGTTACTTGCATGGTCGCCTTGATTGCCTGTTTGCCGGATTTTCCGCTGCCATCGAGCGTCATGTTCGAACTCAGACTACCTCCCGCGATGTCAAAATTAAGCGGCAACAGGGACAATACGCCGTCTTGCAAATGCACATTTGTCCTAAGCTTGCTGATGGGTAATGCCTTGTTGCGGATAATTTTTTCAGCGCTGAATTTGATGTCAGCATCAATGCTGCTCCAGCGTTCCGTTTTGAACGGTTCAATGGGCAACACTTTGTTCGCAGGTTGGATGGTGGCGGCACCCCGGCGTGCTTTGCTGGCGTTCGAGTCGGCGCCGATCAGGGGTGCCAGATCGGAAAAGTGCAACGCGTGTGACACGATTGTTCCGGATAGCAGCGGACGTGGCAGTTTTGATTGATAGTCGAAGCGGCCTGAGATATCGCTGTCACCTACCTTGCCACTGAAATTATCAAAAATCCAGCGACTATTATGCGGTCCTAGTGTACCGATCAGATGTCCGCTGGTTTCATACGGCGGTGTCTCCGGCAAGTAGATGCCGCTGATCGCATACAGTCTGCCCATGCTCACGCCGGACACGTTCAGGTGCATGTCAAGAGCGGCCAGATCAGATGGTTTGGTCAGCGTTCCTTCCACTGAGATTACGGTTTGCCCAATATGAAGATGGGCCATGATCGGATAGGGCTCAATTTGCTGTTGCAGAGATAATACAGCACCCGCACGGCCAGCACCGCTGACCGCTTCGTCAGCAAGTTTGCCGTGCAATTGCCACTTCAGGTCATAGATCGGGTCTGCGTCTAACGTATCGATATCAATCGTCACATCGGCATGCCGGATGGCGTCGATCAGGTGAATGTTGCCTTTGGTAAAAATGACGCGTTGCAACTTTATTTGCCAGTTTGATGGTTTGTCATCGTTCCTGAAGGTCCAGTTATTCTTGCCATCGGCGTTGCGCAGTAAATTGACAACGGGAGACTCGAAACTCAGGATGGGGATCTCGATATTTTTTTTCAGTAATGCGAAGGGGTTCAGCGAAAAGTTGATCTGCCGGATGCTGGCCATTTCAACCGGCAGCGGTGTTGTTGCATCGGAGGCTGCAGTCAAGCCTGGCGGATTGTAGATGTGTATGTTCCGCGCGACTAAATGCGGCCACGGGATACCGTCACGCCAACCTTGATGCAGATTGATTGAAGTTGGAATTTGTTTTTCCCAGGTTAGCGACAGATCTCCTGCAATGACGAAGGGGCGGCCGAGCGCTTCACTGGTGCGCGCATTGAGCCATGGCCGGGCAAGGTTCCAGTTGAAATTGAGCAGCACGACTAGTGCGACCGCAGTAATTAGTAGCAGAACTGCTGCGAAGGCTGTCGCTATACGGAGCGATTTTTTCATTTGCCGCAAATGTACAATTTATAAATTGCATGCTCTGTGCGTCGGCGTACATATGGTCAACTGAATTCCCCGGATTTATAGCTGAAAAGCCAGCCATAACTACAGCCCTTCTGCGAGCTCCAGCCCAAATCCGGGCGGCAGGGCACGGTAGGGTAGGTTCTGAACGGCAGTTGATGGAACAGATCAACTTCAATCTGCTGTTTCACTGGTTTGTGGGGCTGGAACAGGACGATGAGGTTTGGGATGCCACCGTGTGCTGCCATAACCGCGACCGGTTACTGACGCATGAAATTGGCGTAGTGCGCCAGAAATCCGCCCCAAAGGCTGAAAAACGGGGATTTCCACGAAACATCGGCATGTTACCGAGCAGAAAACTGAAAATTCGCTGAAAAATTTACCCGCCGGAGCGGCTAAGGAAAATAAATCAGCGTTTTTCAGTAGCCTGTTAGTCACCACGTCCATGACCGCGACCGTTGCCATCTCCCCTGTCACCATGGTCACCCCGATTCCCCCGGTCACCCTGATCACCATGGTCGCCCTGAGACTTGTCGCGGCGGTCATAACCTCGGTCATCACGTCGATTACTGTGCTGTTCCTGATAATGTGGCACATACTCGCGCTGGTACCAGTTGTCTTGTACAAAGTAGACTCGCTCACCGCAGGCGTTATATTCGCGGCAGTGTTTACTCCATTTTTTTGCGTGTCCTGGCGGTACGCGCAGATAGACCGGCGGGCGGTTCATCGGTACCCGTTCGATGATCATCGGCTGAGCATAAATCAATTGTGGCGGCGGATAGTCGCCGATGTCGAGTCGGCCATAGAAGCCAGGTTGACCGATGCTGATAGATACACCTACATCGGCGGCGTGTGCCGGTGTGGTGCTAAAAGTGGCGGCTACAGCGGCTGCAATCAGAAAACGTTTCATTTTTTTCTCCTCTGGTATTGGCTGTTCGATGTTCGCTGAAAATAATTGACAGCGAATCCTCAGGCCAACAAATAAGGCCAACCAAACTTTGGTTGGCCCGGGTTGCTTGCATTGCCTCTGGATTACTGTGGGGCGGGCATCTGTCCCTTGAGATCCAGCACGATGCGACGATTGGGTTGCAGGCAGGCAATCAATGCCTTGTTTTTGCGGGTGGCTTTTCCCCTTATGTGATTGCAGGAAACGACCGGCTCAGCTTCGCCACGGGCGACAGTTTCAATGCGATTACCGTCAATTCCCTGTTCAACCAGATAAGCCTTTACCGCATCTGCACGACGCTGCGAGAGTTTCATGTTGTATTCATCGCTGCCGATGCGGTCGGCGTGGCCGGTTATCACTACTACTTCATCTTTTGGATCTTCCTTCATCTTGCCAATGATCTCATCGTTCATTTTTTGTTTGCCGGCTTCACTTATGTCTGATTTGTTGTAGGCAAACAGCGTTTCGGTTTGCATGGCGTAGGGTACATAAGCGGGTTTTTTCGTGATAACAGGTGGCGCCTCTTTGGCAATAACGGGAGCGTCAGGCTGTTTGGCGACCGGGTCGCATTCTTCAATTGCCATCGCCGGTGTCCAGTATCCGGTGTGCACGCATAGACCGGCACCGCTCCTGACAACGTCGCCGCGGCTATCGATTAGATAACCTTCCTTGCTGGTTTCATCAGCATAAGTTACGCCTGCTATAGCCAAAGTAGCCAGGGCAAACACGTTAAGCAGCTGTGAAGTTTTCATGATGCTTTTCCTTTTAGTAGTTCGAAACCGGAATCCGGCCCACATCAGCTCGCCGGTATTGTTATTTAGTCACGTGATACCCGGTTGTTTTCGATACGCACCCGGTCGCCGACGCGCAAGTCGGTAATGCTTTGTGTCACGGTTTGATACCCTCCACGGTCTAGCCGAACATGTATGCGGTACGCATCTTGCTGCCGGTTGCGCATTTCTACCTGATGACCAACCACCGCACCACCCACCACGCCGGCGACCGTTGCGACATCATTGCCAGTGCCTCTGCCAACCTGATTGCCAAGAACACCACCTACCACTCCGCCGATAATGGCGCCGGCACCGATTGTGTCGTTGCTCCCGCTTGTAGATTCGATCGAGTCGATCACGCCATAAGCCACCCCGGAATTGGATTGCCGGGAAGATGCGGGACGCGTATCAGTATTTGCACAACCGCTTATCAGGGTAACTGTGGCTAAGATGGTTGCGAGAATTAAGTTGCTTGCTTTCATAAAACCTCCTGAGTTGATGGTTGAAGGCTGGTCGCAAAATAAAACGCCATCTGTGCGGTGGGGTACATAAGAACAAGGGATCATGTGCGACGGGGATTGTTTACAGGTAGTGTTATTAGCCAATGATTCTGAGCAACACAACCACAATCGCGATCACCAGCAAAATGTGAATGAAACCACCCATGGTGTTTGAAGTAATCAGTCCCAGCAGCCACAAGATGATCATGATGACGGCAATGGTATAAAGCATGTTTTGCCCCTTTTATTTAAGGTTTGGCAGGCGGTTACACTATTGACTTGGTGCAACCGCTGCCTGAGATGTTGTTATTTGACTTCGTGGCCGATGATGCCGCCGACTGCAGCCCCTCCCACCGTGCCGGCAGTGCTGCCGCCAGTCAGGACTGAACCGCCCACTGCACCGACGCCGGCGCCGATTGCGGTATTTTTATCCCGCTGCGACATTCCGGAACAGCCACTCAAAACACACAGCACGGTTACTGCTGCCGCATTTAATGCGATTTTTTGTATCGTGTTCATTTTGAATACCTCCGTGTTATGTTAATCACAGGTGCCAAGGGGGCTTTCTGCCCGGTGGCCTATTTGCTGTAGAGCACCTTCGCTTTGTTCACACAAACATCCTTCGCGTCGCCTGCCATAGCTTCGCATTTTTCTTTTGCCACCGCATAATCTGCGTCACGTTTGTCAATTGCGGCGTCATGGCGAGCTTCTTCGCTTTTTTCCTTCGCTTTCATGTGTGCATCTATCGTTTGCTCATTGTCGGTTGCGATGGCTTCCGTGGTTTTTAACTGGGATTTAGCATCCGATTTGGCACGCACCAGAGCGGCTTCGGCTTCTTTTTTACAGACATCTTTGATATTGCCGGCTTTGTCATCGCACTTTTCACGCGCAACGCCGTAATCTGCTTTTGCACGGGCAATATTGACGTCATAGTCCGCTTCCTTGGAAGGCTTGTAGCGTGCTTCGAGTTGGGCTTTTGCGACTTTTTCGCGGCCTTTTGCGACAGCCATGCAGATATCCTTTGCATTGTCAGCGAATGAGTCACAGCTTGTCTTGGCGGATTTGTACTCGGCACCAATGGCTTTGTCAGCCGCTTTGTATTCGCTTTTTGACATGTTCTGCGCCATTGCACCGGTGCTGAATGCGAGGCTGGTTATTGCCAGGATTGCAGCAATATGTTGTTTATTCATAATATTTCCTTTGTGTGTGTTCGGTTGAAAATTGTGGTGACAGCTTCAGGTGGAACGGCGTTGCATTCGGCAACCTTGTTGCGCAATGCCTGACACCGAGATGAGCTGCACCGGGTAGTTGATCATCTTCGTTCTCCGGGTCCTTATCTGTGCGGTAGTGCACAGAGCGTGCATACAGTCGCTGTCGTTTGTTAGTGTTCAGAAAATCCAGAAAAATAAATCGATAATTTATTAGAACGATTTGCGCCATATGAACGAGATTGAGTGGCGTTTCGGTTTGATCTCGATCCGATCCGCTTTCGATTCGAAGCGCAGCAGTGATGACAAAAATACAGATCCGCCACCGGGTGAGAATTGCCAAGTCGGGTTTGCTGTCCACGCTGTGTTTTTTTGCGGATCAATAACGATGCTTCGTTCTGGAAAGTAGCCAAATTCTGACCCGAATGGCGTGGAGACCTCCGAGCGGGTAAGCGCAATATTTGCACTAAGCCGGTAAGTGCGTTGCGAGTCAGTATCTGCAATTACGGACTGAATCGTAGCTACATTCAGGACGGGTGCCAAAAAATTTTCCTCGGACAGTGCTGTATGAGACGCCGCGATCAGCACAGCGAATACCAGGCTAAAACACATGCGTAGCGTAATTGTTCGGATAGAACCAGAAATGAGGCTGAACATAATGCTCTCCTTTCCATGTTTTTAAATGTCTTCGGGGCGCGGTGTCTCAGCAGCAACCGGCTTGGCAGCAGACTCTTGCCACTTGTTATCCAAAATGGCATGGACACTGAGTCTGGTCGAAAACACTGAATGGATCCATCGCTATGCATGGATCATTCATTCAATCGCTTGATCTGTTGCACCCGCTAAGCCAGAGACATCCTCTATGGTTAAGTCATTGTTCACTATTAATTACTGCCATGATGTACGGTGACGCACATAACGGACAAGCAAATTGATTTTTGTCAACGGGTGTATGTTTGTACCGATACATGCCATTTTTCAACAGACTTTCCAGCGCTTCGAAAAATAATTTTCTCTATGTGCTATAGCGCACGGAGTGTCGTGGAGAAACGTGGGATAAGTTCTGCAAGCGCTTCGAATTAATTTTTTCTTCAGATCGATCTGATTTGAGATTAGGGGCGGTGGAGATTCGCAGAGCAGTAAAACATGTCAACGGCGAATATTGCGCAGCACATCAATGTCAGTAGACGCAAGGGGGCGGTGGATTGCACCAATGCATTTCTGGATTGTATAAAGGGGAATAAAACGAATAAATTAGAAATAGTTAGCAAGCCACTGATGTGGTTCATGGCATTTGTGTTGACGGTTTTAGCGACAGGATGCGGGGGCGGTGGAGTGGGGGGCGGAGGCGGGGGTGTTGCCCCCACGGTGACTGCTGTCGCGCCTCTTGTAAATGCTGCCGGAGTGGCAATCAATATTAAAAAAATCACTGCCGCTTTTAGTCATGCGATGGATCCTGCCACGCTCACCACAGCTAGCTTTACGTTGGCTTGCCCTGCCGCAACGCCCATAACAGGAGGTGTTGTTAGCTATCTGGCAGCCGGCAACGTGGCAACGCTTACACTACCGGCAGGCACTCTGCCGCTTAATACCACATGTACTGCCACAGTTACCACGGGCGCCCGGGATACTGCCGGTGTTGCACTGGCCAGTAATTTTGTATGGACCTTTATAACTGGTGTCGTAGCGGACACTGTTCCGCCTACAGTGGCACTCACGGCTCCTGTTAATGGTGTTCCAGGTGTAGCGACTAACACGCTGATCGCCGCGACGTTCAGTGAAGACATGGATCCTGCAACGATCACCGGAACCAACTTTACGCTGGTGAACACGACAGCGGGTGGCACTGCAGTAGCCGGCAGTGTCAGTTACGTAGTCAGCAGTAAAATCGCGACTTTTACGCCGACCGCAGCGCTGCTAGCCAATACTTTGTTTACCGCTACGATTACCACGGTGGTCACTGACCTGGCAGGCAATCTGATGGTGGCTAGCAAGGTGTGGACCTTTACTACGGGTACGGCTACGTCTGCCAGCGTTATTCCGGGTATTGCCGGCACGCCAGGCGCTTCCACCACCGATCCTACGGTGAATTCAACGAACCCAAGTAACGGTGCCATAAATGTATCGACCAGCACGAATGGCAGTAATAACGTTGCGACTGGCAAGGTGCTGACCGCGACTTTCAGTCAGGCGATGAATCCGACAACGATTACTCCGGTTGGAACGTTCACACTCAAGGAAACGGTAGCCGGAACCAATGTGCCCGGCACCGTTGTCATGAATGCCGCAAACACGATTGCGACCTTTACGCCAACAGTGGCCGCACTCATCCCGAATACCTTCTATACCGCCACGATTAACACAGCGGCCAAAAACGCCGCCGGCACGGCAATGGCCAGTACCGTTGCATGGGGCTTTAAAACTAATGCCACCGCGTTGACTGCTCAGGTGCCGGTAAACCTTGGGCTGGCTGGCAACTACGCTATTTTTGCACTCACAGGGATAGCGAATGCCACGACGCCAGCGGCGATAACGGGCGATATCGGCGTAGGCCCAGGCGTTACCTCGACCGCTATTACCGGATTTGCGTTAACCCTGCCTGCAGCGAGTGCATTTTCAACTTCCGCTCAAGTAACCGGGAAAGTCTATGCGGTCGATTATGCTAATCCGACTCCGGTTAACGTGACTACGGCCGCAAATGACATGGGCACTGCGTACAACGATGCCGCTGGACGTCTGCTTCCCGATTTTGTCGACGTGGCAACCGGAAATCTTGGTGGGCAAACTCTCACTCCGGGTCTTCACAGATTTGGCAGCAATGTGACTTTGCCATTTGGTACCAATGTCACTTTTTCAGGTGGTCCGGATGATATCTGGATCATCCAGATCACCGGAACGCTCGTGACAGGTGCCAATACCAATGTATTCCTGACTGGTGGTGCACTGCCCAGGAATATCTTCTGGCAGGTCGCCGGTACAAATGTGACGCTGGGTGCAACCGCGCACTTCGAGGGCGTTGTACTGGCCAAAGCTGCAATTAACTTTGGCAACAAGGCGTCGGCGAACAGCAGACTGCTGACGCAGACGGCGGTTAATCTTGATCAGAACGCGGTCACACAACCTGCTCCATAAGGCATGCAAAGTTGGTGAGTGATAGTGGACAAAAGGCCGTCTTGCGACGGCCTTTTGTATAACTAACAGATTTTTATCGCAGATTTTATCTTATGTGCGTTAGCGAACGGAGTGTGATGAACGAAAGTGCGATAAATGCAACACGCCTATCAATCAGTTTCGTTTGATCTGATTGTAAATTTGAGCAGGTGGATGCTTACCTGGTCGTGAAGCCTGCAGGCAGTAAGTATTGCGTAGCACAGTAAATTAACTAGTAGTAAGGGGCCGGTGGATTGCACCGAATCTTTTCGGGGTCAAATAAAGGGGAATGAAATGAACGGACTAGAAAGAGTTACCAAGCCACTGATGTGGTTCATGGCATTTGTGTTAGCCGCCTTGCTGGCAGGGTGCGGTGGAGGAGGTGGAGGGGGGGCTACAATTCTGGGGGCTGGCGGTGCCGGAGCTGGCGGCGCCGGAGTCGGAGTCGGAATTGCACCTACGGTGACTGCCGTAGCGCCTCTTGCTGGTGCCACCGGCGTACCGATCAACAACACTATCATTACCGCCGACTTTAGTGAACCGATGTCACCGATCACCGGTGCAGCAAGTTTTACGGTGACATGTGCGGCTCCTTGCGTATCTCCCACAGGAACAGTGGCGCTTGACGTTACAAACAGAATTGCCACCTTTACTGCTGCAGCCAACCTTACGCCTCTCACCCTCTATACGGCCACGGTCACAGGAGCCAAAAGCCTTGCCACCGGCCTTACATTGGTAAGCCCTTACGTGTGGACATTTACAACAGGTGCAACGCTGGACGTCATCAAGCCCCGGGTGTCGAGCACATTCCCTGCTAATTTGGCTGCTGCTGTGCCGACCAATACAGCCATCACCGCAGTATTCAATGAGGCTATGGCTCCTTTAACGATCAACTCTCTCTCCCCGGCCGTAGGCAGCTTTACACTGACATGTGCGGCGGGTACAACACCGGGAGTGTGCGTAACTCCCACGCTTACAGGTAATGTGAATTACGCAGTCGGCAGTAAAACTGCGACCTTTACGCCTACACCAGCAGGAACACTGCTTGAGGCCGGCAAGACTTATACCGCCACGATTACTACCGCAGCTACAGACCTGGCCGGCAATCAGCTGGCAGGCGGACTGGTAGGCGCTCCAAACCCTACTATCGCGGCAAACTATGCATGGACCTTTACCACTGCAGCCACCCCGGTTCCACCGGGAAATATTGCAGTCCTTTCCACCCAAACTGCGTGTCCCAATGCCGTCAACGCGACCTTTACCGTGCCATCCGGTTTGCCGCTTAATACTGTATCGGTGCAATCAAACTTTACCGTGACCGGAGTGGGACCTGCCTTTACGCCCGTTCTGGGATCAGTGGTCGTTGATCTTACAAACAAGATTGCGACCTTTACGCCGACTGTTGCGCTCACCCCCGGCACCTCTTATATCGCCACGATTACAGGCGGCGCCAACGGGGTGAAAGACACGGCTGTCACACCTAATACGTTGAATATGGCAGCTTACACCTTGACCTTTACTCCAGGACCCGCGACAGGAGCTTGTTTGCCACCAGTACCCCTTGGAGCGGCCGCAACTTTCGGAAGTGTGGGAGGTACCACCGGTGCCACCAACACAGGAATCTTTACCGTGATTAATGGGGATTTCGGAAGTACGTCTGTTGCTACTGTGAACGTGACCGGTTTTCATGATTCGGCACCATCAGATATCTATACGGAAACAGGTGCCAATATAGGATCGGTGACCGGAAAGATATATACCTGTACTGTTTCCACTACAGGTCCAACGAGCGGTGGTGTAAATGCCGCCTCATGCACGGTCGCCGGTAATGCTCTGGCTGCTGCGCAAACGGCGTATAACACCCTGGCAGGGCTGGCGCCCGGGCTTGATCCAAGTGGCGCCGGCGGCGAACTTGGTGGGCTCACCATCACCCCTGGCACCTATACAACAGCGACTTCGTTCAAGGTCGGAAGTGGGAATCTTACCCTTGACGCTCAAGGTAACGCGAATGCGGTCTGGGTGTTCCAGATGGGAAGTACGCTCACCGTAGGTGATACAGTGACTCCTCGCAGCATTCTTCTGATCAACGGCGCACAGGCGAAAAACGTGTTCTGGCAGGTCGGCAGTTCCGCGACGATTAACGGGATAGTAGGGTCTGGCACCATCGAGGGAAACATCCTGGCTGCTGTCAAAGTCACATTCTCTACTGTCGGCGTTGCTGCGGTAACGACGCTCAACGGCAGAGCGGTGGGCCTGACTGCCCAGACGGTGATAAACAATACCGTCATCAACGTGCCAGCCCCGTAATACTAGTGATACCAAAAGGTCGGTAGTGTATTTCTGCCGACCTTCATCAGTTAATCAATAAAAAGTCAGGTTGCCGAAAAATGCACCGTAACTTTTGGAGAACATCATGAAATTATCAAGAGCATCAAGAACAACGTTGGGGCTGGCAGTACTTGCTGCAATCACCAGTCCTGTCGCAGTGGCGGATGATTCGGGCTGGTATGCAGGTGCCAATATTGGCCAGTCCAGAGCGAGAATAGATGATCCGCGGATCAGGGCGCAGCTGCTGCAATCCGGTCTTACTGCGACCTCAATTGTTGATAATAATCGCGACACAGGCTACAAACTTTTTGGCGGCTACCGGGTCAACAAGAATTTTGCCCTCGAAGGCGGCTATTTCAATCTGGGACGGTTCAGTTATGTAGCAAATACGGTGCCGATAGGAACCCTTAGCGGTAATATCAAGCTTCAAGGGGTAAATATCGACGGCGTTGGCACGTTCCCTGTCACAGAGCAGTTTTCAGTATTTGGCAGGCTGGGTTTGAATTACGCACAAGCCCGGGACACTTTTACCGGCACCGGATTTGTCGGTGTGCTCAATCCCAACCCCAGCAAGAATCAAGTAAATTACAAATTCGGCGCCGGGCTACAGTACGATTTCACCAGATCCTTAGGCATGCGTCTTGAAGCGGAACGCTACCATATCAATGATGCCGTCGGCAATAAAGGCGATATTGATCTGTATTCGCTCGGTCTGATTTACCGGTTCGGTGTGGAAAATCCGGTACTCACGCCACGTGCAGTGGAGCCCACGCCGGTTGTCGCAGTCCCCGCGCCGGTGGTTGTTCCGCCTCCTGCGCAGCCCCCTCGCATGAAGGCGGTTTTTTCGGCGGATTCATCCGCAGATTCTTTGTTTGATTTCGGCAAGGCGGACGTGAAGCCTTCAGGTAAAGAGGCAATTGACAAGTTTACTACCGATCTTAAGGGTGCCGACTTTGCTGTCATTACGGTTGTCGGACACACCGACCGGATAGGCCCGCATGCCTACAACATGAAGCTTTCGACGAACCGCGCCGAGGCGGTCAAGGCCTATATGGTTGAATCTGCAGGAATCCCTGCAGACAAAATCGAGGCTACAGGTGTAGACGGATCAAATCCCGTGACTAAGCCCGGTGAATGCAAAGGCAAGAAAGTAACCCGTGCGCTGATTGCCTGCCTGGCACCGGATCGTCGCGTGGAAGTGGAAGTCGTTGCAACACGGACCGCAAAATAACTGCATCTTTTGTTTGATGTAATGTTTGGTTTAATCAATGACTTAATGAGGTATTAAAATGAAACTTACCACCAAAAGTGTTGCTGCTTTTTGCTGTGCCGTTGCGTTGTCTTCTGTTGTTGGTTGCGCATCGACTGCCACGCAGGAGGGCACCGGCGAGTATGTTGACGATGCGGTTATTACCACCAAAGTAAAATCAGCAATACTGGGTGAACCTGCGCTTAAATCGCTTGAAATAAAGGTTGAAACTTTCAAAGGCATTGTTCAGTTGAGCGGCTTTGTCAGTTCCGCAGCGGCTGAAAATAAAGCTGTTGAGGTTGCGCGCAGTGTCAAGGGTGTGAAGTCGGTCAAGGATGACATGCAGGTAAAGTAACCGCAGCACGATCGTCTAGTCGTCAGACGGTCCCGCAAGGGGGCGTTTGACGCTCTTCGATTGATCTGTCAATCAATTGCGGATTTGTTTTTGGCAATGTAGATAAGCTTGAAAAGGAAATCAAAATGAAAGTTCTGGAAAATTTTAAATTGGTCGGTGTTTCGCTGCTGTTGGTTGGTGGACTTGCAGCATGCGACAAGCCGGGGCCTGCTGAGACCGCAGGCAAGAAGCTGGATCAGACGGTTGATGAAGCACACGAAAAAATATCGGAAGCCGCCGATAAAGTATCTGAAGGCGCCGATAAAGCCACCGAAAAGATGGGCGAGCAAGGTAACAAAGCGGGTATGGTTATCAATGACGCCGAGATTACCACCAAGGTCAAAGCGGCAATTTTCGCCGAGCCGGGTCTGAAGACGCTGCAAATCAGTGTTGATACCGTAAAAGGCGTTGTGACGCTGAGTGGTTCAGTTGATACGCAGCAAAACAGCGATAGTGCCAAAGTTCTGGCTGGTGCAGTGGCTGGCGTGCATGGGGTTGAAAATCGCCTGATGATCAAGTCGAGTAAATAACATCAACCTGTTTGCAAATATTCAAGGAGTAACGTATGGAAATTCAGGAAGCTTATAAGCAAAAAATGGCGGCGCAATTGAAAGAATGGACCGCCCAGATTAATTTGTTGGAAGCGCGTGTTGAAAACGCGGGGGCTGACATGGCGGTCAAGCGAGCTGAGGCTTTGCAGGAACTGAGAGCCAAGCAGCGTGTCGCCGCTGAAAAAATGCTGGAACTGGAAAAGTCCACCGGCGAAGCATGGGGACAGGTCAAGGAAACAGCTGACAAAGTCTGGGAAGATCTCAAAAATGGTGTGGCTGACGCCCATTCAAAATTCAAGTAGATCGGGTATTTGCCCGGATGGTTATTGGGTTTTAGCCCGACATGAGGGATTAAGACACGACCTGCGCATGATGAATAAATCGAGTGAGGAAAGATGAAATTAAAATTAATTTTGATATTGATTCTTTCCAGCTTCGCAGTGTTTTCATAGCTCAAAACGGAAATTGTCAACCTAGTTGTCGCCTGACTGCCTGCGATTATGCTGCTATTTTGAGCTCTAATTCTCCTTCCATTTTCTCTTTCTTTTCGGCGATGTGCTGATCCGGATTCAGGTGCACAACAAGTATTGGCTGCCAGCTTCTGGTGGCACCGCTCCAGCGTTCAGGACATCGCTTTTTCGCTGTCTCATAGACGATGGCACGCTTCTCCAACAATGCCGTGTCGAGGCCAGCATGGCGCTCTGCCGGAGTCACGAAGTTGATGGCGCTGTGTCGGTGTTCTTCGTTGTACCACTGCACAAACACGCCAACCCATTGCCTTGCCGCAAGTAGATTCTCAAATGCCCGACGTGGGTAGGCGGGTCTGTATTTCAACGTCTTAAACAGTGATTCCGAGTACGGATTGTCATTACTGACCGCTGGTCGACTGAATGACGGCGCGACGCCCAGCGCTTGCAAGGTGGCTAACATGGTGGCACCTTTCATCGGATTTCCATTGTCGGAATGCAGCACCACCTGATCAGGCTTGATGGCTTCTCGCGCACAAATATCACGCATAACTTCGCCTGCCAGTTAACTGCTTTCAGATTCATAAATCTGCCAGCCAACGATCTTCCGGCTAAAAATATCCATGAACAAATACAGGTAAAAATAGATGCCCTTCACCGGCGTCGGCAAATAACTGATGTCCCAGCTAAACAGCTGGTTCGGTGCGGTGGCGCAGAGTGCGCGCGGCTTGTGACGGCGTTGCGCCGGTCGTTCTGCACCCCGATGCCGGAGCAGATTCTCTGCTCTCAGGATTCGATAGAACGTTGATTCAGAAGCGATGTACTCTCCGCGATCCGCCAATATTGGCACGATCTGACTCGGCGGTAGACTGCCGAATTCGTCCGAGTTGGCAACCGTCAATACGTATTTTCGCTCCAGTACACTGAGCTTGTTTGTCGGTGATTGCGTCCGACAAGGACGTTGATCGCCGCGTAATTGATCAACCTGCCAGCGTTGCAATGTCCGTTCGTTAAGGCTAATAACCGTACAGGCACGATCCTGGCGTGCGCCGGAACTCATGGCTTCCTGCACCATTGTGATGATCTGGCCGCGCTCTACAAGAGACGTCATTTGACCTCGTCCTCCCAGAGCGCGCGGAATTTTTTTGTAGAATCAGCAATGCTGCCGCCTCCGCCAATGCACGTTCCTTGCGCACCAGTTCACGTTTGAGCTGGTCGTTCTCGTCCTTCAAAACCCGAATTTCACGACTGCCAGGCGCAACCTTAATATCTGCGCAAAAACCGGTCTTCCAGCTTGTCAGATGATGGGGAAATAAGCCGTTTTCACGACACCAGGTCTGCAAGGCTTCGCCCGACAGGCCATGCGTTTGATGCAACGCGACCAACTGCTGTTCGGCAGTCCAATCCTGCGGGCGCTTCTCTTTCGCAGGAGACACGCCGTGCGAGCCAACTTCTTTTCTTTTCATCCAATTTCTTACCGTATGACAGTTGACGTTCAGATCGATCGCAACCGACTTCACCGACCGCTTGCCACGAGAATACACCTTGAATAACGCCTGTTCGATAAATGCTTCTGAATAACGTAATCCCACTGTTGTCTCCACACCTCAAAGTTAAATTTTTGAGGCGACAACTAGTCTGACACCGGGGGAAAATGTGACCGTGGTCGAGATCAGCTTCCTGTATTGGAAAGCGTCAATGTCGTGCTCCTCATTGATGTTTTTTGCCTTGCTGATCGGATTTGTGCTGGGCTGGATTATGCACAGCCATCTTTTACATCGTAAGCTTGCCGCCGAGCAGGTGAGCATACGATGAGATTACGACATACGGTATGCAGGTTGATCCGTCTTAGTTGTTCGCGTTGAGGCTGGACAGAGTGATCAGGTAATTGGTAATGGCGTCGTCCGTGCCTTTCACCGCCGTAAGGGTGATTCGCGCCAAGTTAGTCTTACCCTTTTTGTGACGGCTTAGTATTTCGCCCTTCCAGCCACCTGTAAGGTGGACACTCTCCCACATCGCGGCATAAAAATCTGCGTTTTGCAGCTTTGATTTGAGCAGGCGCGGCTTCTTGCCGATAACATCAGTTTCGGCGTCGCCGGTGATGGCGCTGTAAGCCGGATTTACCCGCAGGATATTTAAATTTGCATCGGTGATCATCATGCCATACGGCGCCCCGAAGGCGATGGCGGCTAGTCTGGTTTGACTCTCATCCTGCCTGATTTTGCTGATGTCGAGCAGGGAGAGGCGCAATATCGGGGAGCCGGATTTTAATACAACGCGCAGACAGTCAATGCGTGCAGGAAATGCGGCAGCTCCGTCTCGCGTTATTTCGAGATCAAACTCGTGTTTGTCCGTATCAGTGCTTTCCATGATGTTCATGAATAGGCGATGCCAGCGATCCTTGTCTGCCGCAGCAACATGTTTTGCAAAACGACGATTGAGAAGTTTTGTGCGCTCAACGTCCAGCATTGCAGCAGCCGTCAGATTGATTTCGCTAATCAGACCTTTTCTGTCGATGGTGATATAACCGAGCGGAGAAAATTCGTAGAGATCCATATATCGATCACGAGCCTCTTCCAGTAATATATTGGCTCTTTGTAACTCTTCATTCTGCACCTCCAGCTCGACCTTATGTACGAGGAGTTCATGCAGCAGTACTTCTGCAGGCAGCGCTGTTGCTTCGCTTGGCGATATGCTGGAAAGCATTTTTTCTGCATCGGTTCTTAACACCTGGCGCATTTCTATCCGGTCTGAGTTCATGCAGTATTTTCCTTGTTCTGCAGGCACGGGACAGATGTGCTGCGGGCTAAAAGCTTTGGATGAAATAAGTAAGTCCGGCTTAAAAACTTCTGATCTGCAGACGGGAATGCCGGTATGAAAGTCATTTGGTGGCGGAGGGGCGCTGTTGGGCAAGCTTGCGTTGCAGTTGAAGAATAGGCAAGGTAAATTTTACTCATTTTTAATATTAAACGAGTGCCATAGGGTACCACAGTGAGCGTGTTCGGTGCTGAGAAATGCCGGGGCAGGCATTGTGCGCGGCATGTGCATGGTCTTTTAAAACATCAACTTATATTTAGTATTTAAATGGTACTGGCTGATCACATTTGGTAAACTGCACCTACTGGTTTAATCATCTGTTTAAGTTTTGAAAAATTCCGGACGAACATCGAGCTGCTCATGGTAATAAATCACAACGCTTAGTAACGCGGAAAAAAAACACCATACGGAGAAAAACGCGACTGTGTAGAACCAGTAAGCCACCATAAAAAGTAACAACGCGAGAGCACCAAAGGCATTGATCATCTTGTGGCTGGAAAAGAAGCAACTCACACAGGTTGCCGCAATATAAAGCAACAGCACCATTGGTTTATGAAAATTTGGAAAAATGTACATGACGTGTACCTTGATTTCTGACGTGATAGGGAATCTGACTATAAAGTAGAGCAGATACAGGCCGACTGCACCCCCGATGATCTGGAAAGCCAATATCACCTTTTTGCGCCAGGGTACGATCTCCATCAGGCCAATAGACATCGGCACAAATATTGGCCACAGCACGTGTGAGAAAAACGTGAACAAGTACGTCATGGTCACATTGAGCAGCTGTGCATCAAACTGAAATGACAGCCACAGCATTCCCTCTATGAGTTGCTGAACGCCGAACAAAAGCGGAATTATCGCAAATGGTATTTCTGCCTTGCATCTTGCCATTCGGACAGTCATCACACCAATCGCAGTCAATGAAACGCCGGCTATAAAACTTGCTGTTGCTGAAAAACACATCGGGCTTGGTTCCTTTCAGGGTTGCGTAACCGGCGCATCAGGTTGTGTGTTTTTTCACCCACGCGACGTAATGATCCATCCAGTTCTGCAAGAATACACGGCTAGTTAGTTAACTAATGTCTATGTTGATTAAATATGTGAAATAATTGTTTCTTATCAGTATGTTATATAAAATATCTTATGATTTATTTAAGTATGATGGTCGGCCTTGCGCGCCAACTATTTGAAGTGCAACCTTTCATGCTGCAGGCTGCCATACCATAGTGCGTAATGCCGCGTGAACTCCGCACCCAGAAAGAAAATCTGAGCCGAGTAGTACACCCATAGCAGCAACGCGATCAACGATCCTGCAGCACCAAAGCTTGATGCCACGCCGCTGTTTCCCAGATATAAACCAATTGCATATTTTCCCAGGCTGAACAGCCCCGCAGTAAAGGCCGCACCGATCCAGACATCGCGCCATGACAGTGGTGCGTCCGGCAAGGTTTTGTAGATGACGGCAAACATGCAGGCGATGACGCCGATCGAAATGGTGGAGGAGATTGTGGCGAGAATGGCGGCAGAACGGCCCAGTACTCCATAGGCATTGTGTTCAAGCATGGCCAGTGCGGCGCTGACGACAAGGGATATCAGCAGCAGGAAAGCCAGCACAATCACCATGCTAAAAGACAGGAGTCTGGTTCTTAGCAACACACTGATAGTCGACTGTTGCGATTTGTCGATACCCCACATTTCATCCAGACTGCCCTTTAGCTCGGCGAAGACGCTGGTGGCGCCCAGCAGCAACAGGACGAACGCTATGAGTGTCGCGACCCGACTAGAGTCAGGATCGCGTGCTGCTGCCAGCAATGCCTGGATTGCCTGAGCGCCATTCGGTCCTACCAGTCCTTGCACTTGGGCGACGATTTCGCCTTGCGCCGCCTCGGCACCGAAGACGTAGCCGGCGAACGCGATGGCCAGCACCAGAATAGGTGTGATGGAAAACAGGGTATAGAAGGCCAGGGCTGCGCCTTTGCTTGATGCACGATGATCGATCCATGAAGTCAGTGACTTGATCAAAATGATCTTCAGACGCACGAGCCAGTTAAGCGTGGCAGGGGTGAGGCGATCGACGAGGTCACTGATCATAAAATCACCGGTGGGAATTTTTTATATGAAGCTCGAGCGTGTTTTTGCAGCGTTGATTTGATGGGAAAATGACCGCACCAGGCGGCCATTCATTTTTACCACTTCAAGAATGCTTGTGGGCATGCTCGATTATTTCTTTTGCATCACCATATTTTTTTCGGCTTTTCCGGATATTTGTTTGCCGAGGCCTTTGATTTGTTGTTCTTTGCTGCCGACCAGTTTGCCGGCTTTTTCCTGCACCTTGCCTGCGATGTCCTTTACCACCCCTTTGACTTGATCTTCGTTCATGTTGTACTCCTTTATGTTGATGAACAGGCTCTCCCTGCGGAAACTGAAGATTGAACTGAATGTAGCGGTGCATCTGTGCGGTAGCGAACGAATTGTTGAAGAGGGTGGTGGGAATCAAGTCAGGGCGCGCAGGCCTGGTTAGTCGAAGCTGAAGGTGTAAAACACATCGATGGCGTTATCCATCCCCGCCTGAGTCACAATATTCACCCGGGGCGTCAGGGTGTAGGTGAGCTTTGTTACGCCTGCCACAGCGGTGACGCCCTGTGCGTAACTGATAAAGGCGCGTTGCGAGAGTCGCTTGCCGACGGTGACGATCTGGCTGCTCAACGGGTTGTCGTTGATCGCCTGTGTATTCAATGCGTTGCCTTCCTGTCGCAAAGACAATTCATCCACGCCAAGTGCCTGTTTCAGCTGGCCGGTGATACCGCCTGACCCGCTGCCCAGTATGCTCCCGGCGGCTGAGAGCAGCAGTGATGAGTCGGTGCCTGTTGTATTGGGTGCGCGCCCGAGTACGATCCACGAGAGTTTTTCAACGTCCGGAACAGCAGGGGTGGACACCAGTTTAACGGCCGGATGGAGCGCGGTGCCGGTTACCGCCACGCCTGCCTCTACGGGTAGACCGCGGCGGACCGCGAGTATGTTCAGCCCCGGATCGGACAGTGGTCCCTGAAAATTAACAATCCCACGCTCCACGGTAAGACGCTGACCATAAGCCTCGAAACTTGCATCAAGGGCGGCGATGCTGCCGGTGACGCGCAACTGCTGTCCAGGTGCATCGCGTACGCTCAACTGGCCGCCTAAGCGCGCCTCCAGACCGGATGCGCGCAGGTAAAAATGTTCGCCCAGATTCAGGGTGGCATCAACGGATAATTGTGGCCCTTTTCGAACGATTACCTGCCGTCCGGTGATCACGATATCGTCGGATAGTTGCGGACGATCGGTCACGGTTTGGCTGATCAATCCCGCATCGGCGGTGATGTCGCCATTCAGCGCAAGCACCTTTTTATTTAACGTGGCATGTCCGTGGCCCGTGGCGATTATCCAGCGGTCAGGGCGCTGCGACAGGGGCAGGTGCTTGGCGATAATTTCAAGATCCCCGTTTTGGCCATTCAGGCCGAGGACGCCGGATGCGCTGATTTTGCCGGGTTCGGGCCCAATATTCAGCCCGCTCAACAGGGAATCTTTCGGCTGAGGCTCATGCGGAGTAATAAAACTCAGGGTGTCGATGTGCAGTGAGTCCTGATCGAAGTGTGCAGCCAGTTGCCCCTGTTGCAGGCGCACGCCCTGATCCAGCAAGGCCAGCGCCAGATCATCACCGCGCACCTGTCCATGCAGAGTCGGGGTGCTGACGGTGCCGGTCATCGCAGCCTCAAGAGACAGTCGCCCGCCGCTCTTCAGGTTGTCATTAATAGCGGGGCCAAGCCAGGCGAGATCGGCTACATTGATGTGTATCTGTCCGGTGAGGGGCGTGCGACCCGGCACGGTCCAGCCCGATTGCGCCAGCGGCATGGCGACACTGGCGCGCCAGTCACCCAGACGCGCCCCTTGTGCCGTCAGTTCTGCGGCCAGTCGTCCATTTGTCGCGCGCGCCGTGAATTCTAAAGTTTGCAAACCCAGCGGCATAGGCTGCTCGCCAGGTATCAGCCAATCGCCACTCTCCTTCGTTATACGCAGATTGCTCTGTGTGGCGGATGCCAGGTTCCACTCGCCACCCAGACGCAGAACCGTCTTGTCATCTGGCGTGGTGAAGTCAGGCTGTGAGCCTGTCCCGGCGTGCAGTCCGATACCGGTGAAACTGCCACGGCTGTCCCAGCGCTGCGGTGTCCAGTCCGCGCTGTCGATGTGCACATGGCCGCCCGCGACGATAAATTCTGCTGTCGCAAGCGTGCAGTGATTCACAGCGAGTGTGAGGGGCGTGCTAGCCTGTAATTTGAATGGCAGCGCGCCCGTGCCAGTCAACTCGGTCAGCACGCCTTGCCACTGAATGCTGGCTAATTCCTTAGTGAAATCGGAAAGGCCGCCGTTTGCGCGCAGCACAAGATGGCTGTTCTTGTCCAGATGCACCTGGGTGTTCAGCTCGTGATGTGAACGGCTGCCGTGCACCTCCAGTTGCAGATTTTGCATCTGAGTTATTGCCTGGGTGCGGTAGTCGGCTGCATTGACTGTCAACGTCAGTGCTTCACCATGCAGACCGGCGACAGCACTGAGACTGCCCAGATAATGGTCGCCGGGTACGGCAAGCTTGTATCCTTCTGCTTCGAAAGTGACCTCCGGTCGTGACAGACTGCCTGCCAGGCTGGCGTGCGCGTTGAGTGTGCCGCCGTAGCCGGCGCCGAATTGTTCCAGAGCAGGGGCTGCCAGATCCAGTTGCAGCCGGTCAGTAGCAGAACCTATGCCGCCTCGGGCGCTCAGGCGGTTGTCGCCCAGCCGTAATTCGGCCTCACCCCTGCCCAGGCTTATGCCGGTAAACTCGATATGTCCGTTTCCGCTAACGGGCTGACCTGCCAGACGGCTGTCATTCATCATGAAGCGTAGCGTGCCGGCAGCTTTCGGTGCCAGTTCTCCTGCCAGTTCAAGCGTGGCATTCAGATCGGAGTGTGCTGCTTGTATAAACGCAGCCAGGTCGAAGCGATGCAGGCGACCGTTAAAACTGTAGGCCTGTTGTCCGTCAAGTTTCAACTTGCCTTCTCCTGTGAGTGCCGCCTGACCCCGGCTTATTCGCAGTTCGTCCAGCGTCAGCATATTGCCCGCTTTAGCCAGATGTGCACCCAGTTGCAGCGAGCCATCATTGAGGGTGAGCACGCCCAACTGGGCTTTGTTATCACCGCTGAGTTTGATGCTGCCGCCCAGTTTCGCGGTACGCAGTCGCGTATCCAGTCCGGCCGGATCAAGATGGCTGATAGTCAGATCCGCTGATCCTGTCATCTGCTTGCGATGCCAGGCGAGATTGCCCAGGACGGATCCGTTCTTTGCGAGTGCCACTGTCAGATTGTCGAATTTCAGTAAGTCGGCAGAAAGCGTGGCGTGGGCATGTGCGCCCAGCAGCGGCAGTCCATCGCGATCTATGGGCGCAGCGGAGAGGTTATTCGCCGTTACATCCCCTTCTATCTGTCCTGATGCATTGCCGTGCAAATCGGCTTGCAGCGTAAGGTTGGCTGTTGGCGCCTGGGGCGAGAAGGCGCGTGGATTGAGGCCGCGCACTTGCAACTGCAGCTTGGCGAGTGGAAAAGTGGCATAGGGTGTGAGCAGAACCTCTGCATATCCTGTGAGTCCCGCACCGCTGCCCGCAGCATTTATCGCAAGTTGCGCGAGGTTGCCGCTGACAGTGGCAGTAATATGCGCCTCTTTTGCGTCCAGCCCGGTAAAGTCGGTCAGGCCTGCCAAATCGGCCTGAGCTTGCAGGGCAAAAGGTCTGCTTCCAGTCATCTGACCGCTGGCTGTCAACTTGTCATAGTCGAGATTGGCGTGCAGATCCTGTATGCGGTGCAGGCTGCCGTCGCTATCAAATTTTACCGTCAGATTGCCGGCGGTAAAATCAGGCGTGCCGCCCTGTTTGCTGAATATCTTAAGTGTGCCGATATCGAGCTTTTGCAGCGACAATGGCAGTGGCAGGCGTAAGTCATCCGGATAGGGGGAGGGGAGTGACAGCACTTCGACATCCCTTGCCGTTAACGCCGTTATCGCAAGCCTGCCCCTCAGCAGTTCGGCAGGTCGCCAGATAAGCCGGATGTCACGCGCTTCAATGCGCAGATCGGGTCTGCTGATAATCAGCGACTGTGCCCCCATGGACTCCAACAAGCTGCCGCTCACCCCTGTAAACGAGATGCCGCCTGAGCTTGTCCGCGTCAGTGTCGCAGTCAGCCATTGCAGCCCGGATGAACTGGCTAGCAGCCAGCCGCCACCTGCAGACAGCACGATGACAGCACTGAGCAGCCAGACCGGCCAACGCCTTGCCGTGGTTGGTGGAACAGATGTGGATGGAAAGTTCGTCATTTTAGCAAAGGCAGTTTGCGACAGAGAACACAGAGTTCACAGAGAGGAGGTGTAAGCAGAGATGATGCCCCGTGTGCATCAACTCGCAAATGAGGTATACATAAATGGGTGACGGTTGTAGCGAAACGCCTGTTCACCTTTTTGGTGAGAGCGTGAAGGGTGGATAAACCCCGGAACGCTCTGTGTTCTCTGTGAACTCGGTGGCTTGAGTTGATGTTTATAGTCATCATAACGCAACAGCGAGCGAGAAATGCAGCTGCAAGGACGTCTGACCCCAGGCCAGATCCATTGCCAGCGGGCCGACCGGACTGCGCCAGCGCACCCCGCTGCCATAACCGGTCGACATGCGCAGCGTGTGCAGGACATCGGTCACGCCGCCGACATCGGTAAATACCGCAGCTCCCCAGTCGTGGCTTAACCAGTGAGTATATTCAATGCTGCCGGTAGCAATCGAGCGACCACCTACCACTGCGGCGCCTTCATGTACACCCAGGCTCTGGTAGGCGTAGCCCCGCACGGACTGGGACCCGCCGGCGCGAAACAGGTATTCCTGAGGAATGCCGAGGCGGGACAGGGCTGCGGTGACCCCAACTTCGCCACGTAAAGACACGACATCGCGCTCGCCTATCGGCCACCAGATCTGGTGACGCGCGTAGCTGCGCAAAAAATCCTGGCTTGACATTAAGTGCCGGCTGCCGCCGCCGACACGAAATTCGGTCACCGTACCGCGCCGTGGATAAAGCAGATCATCCACCGCGCGACGATGCCACTGCCAGTCCGGTACCAATGCCTGAATTCTTTCCTGAATACCACCGGTGGCTTTACGATCTTCCTGCTGCCAGTTGAGTCCCGTCCGTGTTTCAAGCTGTCCCCGCGTGCGGCTGCGGGTAACACCCAGTTTATTGCGCTGGGTTTTCAGCCCCTCGATCAGGGTCGCTTCGCTGCCTACCCCCCATGACAGCAGGTAGCCATTTTCGTCTGGCAGCGAGTCGATGCCAGCGGAGAAGGCCTGGCGTTTTTGTTCCAGACGAAGTCCGCTGGAGAGGTTCCAGGCGCTGCCAAGAAAATTGTGGTTGAGGTAGTTGATTTCGCTCCGGGCGCCGTTGTTGGTGCTGAAGCCGACGCCGACCGCCACGCGCCGGGTTTTTGCTTCGCTCAGCACTACCTGTACTGGAGCTGCCTGGTGTGCGGAGGTGTCCGGTTCAATGTTGACAACAGCCGATGCAAATTGGGGCATGTTCTGCAGCCGCGCCTGAAAGGTGAGCAGCAGCGCCCGGCGATAAGGGTCGCCCGTTTTAAATGGCGCCTGGCGTATGACCAGATTTTTATCGTAGTGATCAAGACCGCTCACCGCCAGCTCACCGAAGCGGAATGCAGGCCCGGAATCGATTACCACCGTCAGCCGGGCGGTAGCAGTGGCGGGATCGACATCGGCCTGGCTCAACTCGATTTGTGCAGCGGCATAATCTTCTCTGGCCACAAGGGCTAACAGCGCTGCCTTGGCCGTTTCCCAGTCTGTTGAGCGTAACGGCTCACCAAGACCTAACGGCCATGCGGCTCGCAGCCGTTCGATACGGGCACGGTGTTCAGGCGTGTCCACTGCGAGATCGCCCTTGAATTCGATGTCCAACTCGGACACCTGTGTGCGCGGGCCGGGTATGACTTGCAGTGTTTGAACACCATCCAGTCCTGCAGGACGCAGTGTGACCGTCGGCGTGTAATAGCCCTCGGTCGCCAGCAATTCGCCGATTTCCCGCTGAGCGCGTCGCATAAAAGTGGCGCGCGCGGTCTCGTCCGGCAGTGATGCCCCGGGCAGTTTGAAATGTGCTTGTAGCAAGTCCTGTAATGAATTCGGGGCTGACAGGGTGATGCCGGAGTGATATTCAGCGGTTTGTGCTTCAGCTGCACTGATCGTCAGGGCGGCAAGTGCGAGCAGGACGCACATCGGCCGGGTTGGCAGAAAACGATAGCGATTAGCGACGTCGTTAGTCATGTTGTTTGGTCAAACGATGAGGGGCATCAGCCAGGTTGAAAGAGTTCGACCATGATACCGCATTGCAGTTTTTACGCGGATATGGACTTTCAAACTGTCTTGCCAAGTGCAAAAAAAACCGGGATCACTCCCGATTTTGATGCGCTCTGCGGTTTAAAACGTATACTTTACGTTAAGTCCCCAGTTGGTCGCCTTCCAGCGATTACCGTTGATGTCAGTCGGCAGTTTACCGAAATCTTCATATTCCAGGCGTAACGCAATGTTTTTGTCGAAGTTGTAACCGACACCCAGGCCCACCAGTAACTCAGACTTGCGACCGGAACCCGCTAGCGTTGTGCGGTTTTCGGTTGTGCCCAATTTGGCGGAGACATCCCAGTTTGCATTCAATGGAATCGTGCCAACAGCGGCAACAGACCATGCGGTCGCGGTTGCACCGCGATAACCGCCGAAATTGTTATAGGCAACTTGTGCACCGAAATTCTCTGTGAACTGGTAGCCTGCGAATAGCTTGGATGCGGTGTTGTTGGTATCAGTTTTGGACCAACCGAGTCCGGCTCCCACATATGGTGCTGCAGATGCTGGAATCGCGATAAACGCAGCACTAATCGCCATTGCCATTAAAGTTTTTTTCATGTTGTTTTCCTGAACGGATTATTGTGGAGGTCGCAGTATAGAGACGGGGCTCTGAACAGGTCTGTACGGTGGCGTACAAATGCGCAGCGTTGTCATAATGAGGGCGAGTTAACCTGACTGGCATTGCAACAGAGGGAAAAACGATGTCTCTATAGCATATCCTTGACTGATATTTTTATACCAATGTGCGGCATCGCACACGGGCCGCAAGCCCGCTACGGTAGAATCAAACCTTCATGAAATTCATCAACCCTCGCATCGTCCACGTCCTGACAAACCCGGCCGTCTTCGCGCTCCAGGTGCTGAAAGCTTTTCAGGCTAATCAGGGGCTGCTGCTGGCAGGCGCCGTGGCCTATTACGCGCTGCTCTCCATCGTGCCGCTGCTCATTCTGATGGTGATCGCGCTGTCACAAGTGATCGATCAGGACGTGCTGCTGGCTACATTGCGCCGGGCGCTGGAATACGTGGTGCCGGGCGAAGGCAGTGCGGTGGTGGTGGAGTTGCGGGCGTTCCTCGAACATCGCGAGGTGATCGGCTGGGTGCTGCTCATTACGATGCTGTTTTTCAGCTCGCTCGGCTTCAGGGTGCTGGAGAACGCGATCTCGGTGATTTTCCTGCACCGCGTCAAGGAGCGCAGGCGGCACTTTCTCGTGTCCCTGCTGCTTCCCTTCGGCTATATCTTTTTCATCGGTGCGGCGCTGTTTACGGGCACGTTTTTGATCGCCGAGCTGGTGACGATGGGTGGTGAAAACCTCGTTATTCTGGGGCGCAGCTGGTCGCTGAGCGGCCCCTCGCGCTTGCTGATCTACGTTGCCGGCGTGATCGGGGAAATTCTGCTGCTCTCCGGAATATACTATTTCATGCCGGCAGGCCGCCTGTCGGCGTTGCATGCGCTGATCGGCGGCACCACGGCGGGCCTGTTGTGGGAATTGATCCGCCATGCGCTGGGCTGGTATTTCGGCACGCTGTCGCAAGTGAGCGTGGTGTACGGCTCACTTGCGACGGCCATCATCGTGCTGCTCAGTCTGGAAGTGGCCGCCACGCTGCTGCTGTTGGGCGCACAGGTGATCGCTGAATACGAACGCATCGAAACCGGCGGGGGCTCGAAGGAGCCGGTGCCGATGCGCACCGAAGCCACTTGAAGCGGCTGCTGATATTGAAAAGAATCAGGCCTGATTTTTTAGATATGCAACGAAACAATCAATCCGGAAAGTTCATTGAGATGAATCACGATCCCTTACGGTGGCTGCTCAGTCGCGTGATGCCTTGCGGCAAGTCAGGTCTGTTGTTGCTGTTCTACTTTGCCATGGCGCCTGCACAGGCGGGCACGGAAGTGTTGACCTATGTGGAACAGATGCTGACATTAGACGGGACGCACAGGACGGTGCGCGTGCCTCAGGGTTACCAGCTGGAGTTGCTCAGCCGCATGGATGCGCCACGTATGCTGACCTTTGCCGCCAACGGCGATCTGTTCGCAGGTTCTAAATCCGGCAAGGTGTATCGCTTGCCCCCTCCCTATAACAGGCCTGAAGTGCTGGTGCAGCTGGACGATTATCCGCACAGCGTGGCGTTCCGGCAGGGCGAAATTTTGATCGCGCGCACCGCCGGTGTGTATCGCGCGCCGTACCGGCCAGGGCAGTCCGCAATCGTGCCTGATGCGCTGGCGTTGCTTGCGGCTTTGCCGGGCGGGGGCGGCCATGACAGCCGCACAGTCGGGGTGGGGCCGGACGGGCGGGTGTATGCGAGTCTGGGTATCCAGCGCAATTGCAGCGACCAGTATTTGGGTGAGGGCTATTCGTATGATGACCGGCGCGGCGGGGTGCTGGTGTTGAATGAGGGCGGCGGCAAGGCAAACTGGGCACCTTTTTCCTCGGGGCTGCGCAATCCTGTCGGGTTCGACTGGCAACCTAAGACCGGTGTGCTGTTCGCCAGCAACAACGGGCCGGATCATCTGGGATACGATCAGCCTCCGGAATATTTCAGCAGGCTCGCGCCCGGTTCTTTTCATGGCATGCCGTGGTTTCAGTTCGACGGAAAACAGCTGCAGCATGATGATTGCGTAACTAGCGTGCCGCCGCGTCCCATTGATGAAGTGACAAAACCTGTAGCGACTTTCCCGGCGCGCAATGCGCCACTGGGTGTGGCTTTTGTGCCCGCAGCGGCTATGGATCTGCGGCTGGAATTTGATGCTGTCGTCGCCCTGCACGGTTCATGGGGTACACAGCCTGGCGGTAGTTTCTTCGGGCGTGCCGCCACGCGCCGCCCGCCTAAAATAGCGGTGGTGCGCTTTCAGGACGGGCGGGCGATGCGTGTGGATGATCTGATCACCGGCTTTCAATTGCCCGATGGCCAGCGCTGGGCGCGTCCGGCAGGTGTGGCGATCGGACCGGACGGCGCTCTGTATTTCAGCAGTGACAGCGATATCAACGGGCTGTTCCGGCTGAAGCGGCTGCGCCCGTGAACTACATCGGCTGGATTTTGAGAAGATGCCGCAGGCTGTACAACAAGCTACGTCCACCAGCGCAGAGTCTGGCTGGGAGAGGTACGGCTGTTACATGATTGAATCGTCTTTGTATTAAAATTTATTGTTATAAATCATATTGATATAAATATCTGTTAATCTGATTTATAGGTATCCTTCTTGTTCGCCTTTTTCGCCGTGTGCCAGCATCCATTCGCTCAGTTCAGCAAGCGGGGCGGGGAGCGCAGTTGTTTTTTGAATCGCGGCAAGCTGGAGCCGGTCGGCCTCGCTTAGTGATTTGCGCACGCGCAAACCGGCCAGATCCGCCGCCGACATTTTCCAGGGCAACCAGTCGATATTCAGTTCCTGCCAGAGTTCGGCGGTTTTGAGTGCGATAGCAATGCCGGCAGGATCCGGGTCGCAGGCGATGTGTGCGGGCGCAGGGGCCAGGGTCAGCAATTTTTTAACGGCATTGCACCACCAGCCGGGAGGATAGCCCGGCAACCAGATTACGCCTGTGTCCGGCTCGTGCTGACGGGAGACACGCTCAAAACTGGTGCGGTTTTCAACCAGTTTCCAGCGGGTAACCGTTCCGGAAATGGTTAAGATGCTTTGCACGGTGGCGGGCGTCAGGGCGGCAAAATCCGCACAAGCGGCCAGATCGAGTTGCCCGTTAGGCAGAGTCAAAGTTACGGTCGCTGCGATCAGCAGCAGGGGCGTATGACGTTCGATGCGAAATTCCGCCAAGTCCAGCGTTTGTTCCAGCCAGTTCCATTCTGATTCGCTGATGCCCTTGGTGTCGTCGCGGGCAGACAAGGCAAAGTCGCGGCGCGTGCCGCTACGTTGTGCATCTTGCCAATGTTGTAATGCCGCGATCAGGTTGCCGCGTGCCAAAGCGTAGCGCACTTGGAGTTTATCCAATGCAAGTAAGGCAGGGGTGAGAAGATTAGCGTCACAGATGATATTCAATTCGTCACGCAGGGCTTGCCAGCGCACTGCATCCTGCTCCTTGTCGCTGATGCCGAGGCTTGTGCGCAGTTGCGGCAAATTGCGTAATTCGACGGATTGCGGCCACCACTCACTGAGCTTGCGCGTTTCGATGACGATGGCCCAGCCCTGCTTCACCAACCATTCCAGCAGGCTTTCGGCCTGCACCAGATTCGCTGTACCTGCGTCTTTCAACAGCGTATCCCAGCGACTGTTGCCGCCGTGTTTGACCCAGCGGGTCAGCAGTTCGCGCCACTCGGCCGGTATCACCTCCAGATGGATGGATGCCTCAAGCCTGAAGCGGCGCCGCCGCTTGCACAGTGCGTGCCCATCGAGCGGCTCAATCAGAATGGCATCAGTCGGGTTCACGTACCATTACCACGATGCGCGGCGCCCAGGCGTCCCCCGCGCGTTTCTTTGAGGTGACCAGCGTCAGCATGGACGGATCGAAGACGTTGACGTTATGCGTGACCGGCGTGGTGAGCAGGTATTGCGCGCGGGTAGCCTTGAGGAAAGCGGCGACGCGTTCGATGTTGACGATGTCCAGATGGGCGAACGGCTCGTCGATGAACACGAAACCACCGGGGCGCGACTCTTCCATCATCAGACCGACCAGCAGCACCAGCGACTTCATGACTTGCTGACCGCCGGAAGCATCACCGTCGTTCATGCCCATGAAGCCCTTTTCGTCGAAATCGAAACGCACCGCGAGGCCCGCCTGCGCCAGTGTGACATCGTCGCCGGCAAGTACCACGGGTTCGTGTTCCACCCGGATACCGGCCATGTCGCCCAGCGCCTTGAGGTTCTTCACATAGCGCGTAACGGTGTAGCGCAGCACGGCAATGTATTGTTCGCGCGCGGCATCTGTCTGGCTGCGCGCTATTTCGTTGTCGCGGCGGCGATGATTCAAATCGCCTTCCTGGCGCGCATAGTCGTCGCGTATCTTGTCGCGCAAGGCCACTACGCTGGCATCGGTCTCCCAGGTTTCATTGGCGAAGCGATGTTCGATCTCAAGGATACGCCGCTCGATATTGGTGCTGTCGCGCCACAGTTCAGCAATTTGCTGATTCAATGTGGCATCAAGCCAGCTAGCGGGCATTTGCCGTCTGTCCTGGCGCAGACGCAGCAGGCGTTTTACCTGTTCATCGCGTGCGCTGCGGTTTTGTTTCTCATCGATATCGCGGGAGAGTTGCTCCAGCTTTTTCTGAAGTTTGTATAGCTCGATTTCTGCATTTTTTACCGCAGTTTCAGCCTGTTCACGGTCTTGCTGCGCCTGATACACACCGTTGTCGCGGCGCTTGATGACCAGCGCATCGTAGTGCAGCCGCGCCTCGGCAAATTCGGACGCTCGGGCAGCCAGAT
>JBAZAY010000035.1:0-31323 GCA_041671725.1 Gallionella sp.
TCGCTGCGCGGCAGATAAACGCTATACGTTCGACGGCATCAAATTATTTTCCCTTTTGGGGTTCGCAGGCGCGCTGGAATTGGTAGGCGGGCTGTTGATATTAATCGGTCTGTTTACCCGAACAACTGCCTTTATTTTATCCGGCGAAATGGCCGTAGCCTACTTCATGGCACATGCAGCCAATGGTCTTTTGCCTATTCTGAACCAGGGGGAACTTGCAGTAGTGTATTGCTTTGTCTTTCTTTATTTCTCAGTTGCCGGGGCCGGAGATTTCAGTATTGAAACGATATGCTGCAAAGCCTGCAACGAAGGACAACCTGAGGAATGACTTATCAAATGCAGTGTGGCGTTACGGTATAGGCGCTGCTGTTCAATTTCAGGCTTAAGCTGATTTTTTCTTATCCCGGCAAGGAGAGATATCGATGAATAAGCATGCCGATCATTTTGTTGGCGCCGTGTTTGACAATCCTGACGACGCATACACCCTGGTCGAAGGAATGGTCAAAAACGATTTCCAGATGGATCAGGTATCTATCCTGCACAAGGCGGGTGGGCTGGGTGACGATTTTCTCGGTATCGCCTATACCAACGAAAAGGAGCGTTTTAAGGTCTGGGGTGCCCAAGGGGCGCTATGGGGGGCGCTGGGCGGACTGCTGGCAGGTGCCACCGGTCTTCTGCTGCTGCCCGGCATCGGTCCTGTGCTCATCGCCGGTCCACTGATTGATGCCATAGCCGGTGCAGCAGTTGGTGCTGGTCTGATGACTGCTGGCGTCGCAGCAACTCACCTGACCATCGCCCTGCGTCGTATTGGTATTCCAGAAGACAAGCTCAAGATACTTCATCAGGCAGTCATGGATGGCAAAACGCTGGTGCTGATTCACTGCGGCAGTGACGATCCCGAATTCTGGCGACAACGTCTGGCCTGGAAGGGCGCGAATCCAGTATTCGCCATGCCTTGAAAGAGTGCCAATCGCATCGCTACAGAAAACTGGGGGTCGGTAAGGTAGGTGAGGGCGCAACCATTTGTTTTGCCTTGCCAAATAAGGAGAATGAGTATGAGTTGCACGATGGAAGAAGTGGAAATCCTGCTGGTAGAGGACAATCAAACTGACGCGAAACTGGCGATCCGCGCGCTGAAAAAGAGCAATCTGGTCACAAACTGGTGTGGGTGAAGGACGGTGCGGAAACGCTGGATTTCCTGTTTGCTACCGGTGCTTCCAAGAGGGTGTCCGAACCCGACCGTTAGCTGCTGAGGATTGCTATATTCTGTATGCTTGACTGCCGTTATTTCTGTGGCTTCTATACAACTATCTGATTTAATTTGAATAATTGCGGATTATACGTCCGCTTTTAAACGATAGTCATTTTGTATGACTGCTTACCTGCGGTGATTTCCGTCGCTAGTCTTACCGGAGTGTGCCAGTTGTTCAAATAATGCTTAGGGAAGCACTGATTTAATCGATTTTGTCATTCCCGCGCAGGCGGGAATCCAGTTAAATCAAGGCGCTGGATCTCCGCTTTCGCGGAGATGACGAATAAATCAGTATCTATTTAGTTTTACATCAAGTTCATCTCATGCCGACTCACCACGCTTGTGAAATAATAAGCACGTGAGCGAAACTATTCCTGATTAGTCTTGAGCATCGGAGCATCGATATGTTTACAAAATCCACTTTTGCATTTCTCGACGAACTGGCGATAAACAATGACAGAGAATGGTTTGAATCGAACAAGCCACGCTATGAAACTCTGGTACGGGAGCCTGCGCTTGATTTCATTGAGGCAATGGAACCGATGTTAAAAGTGTTTGCCCCCTCGTTTCGCGCGGAGCCACGTAAAACAGGCGGATCACTTATGCGCGTGTTTCGTGATACTCGCTTCTCACGCGATAAAACCCCATACAAAACCAATATCGGCATCCAGTTTCGGCATAAACTTGGTAAGGACATTCATGCGCCGGGTTTTTATGTTCATATCGCAACAGATGAGTGCTTTTTCGCAGTCGGTTGTTGGCGTCCTGACGCCGGCTCATTAGGAAAAGTGCGTGATCACATCGCCAGGAATCCTGAGAAATGGTTTTCTGCGCGTAATGATAAAAAATTCGCAGTCCAGTGGGTGCTTGGGGGCGACAGTCTGGTACGACCTCCACGCGGATATGATAAAAATAACCCCGCGATAACTGATATAAAGCGTAAAGACTTTGTCGCCATGACACCCCTGTCTATCGCCGAAGTCACTGGGCCGGGGCTAGTCAAATTAGCCGCCAGGCAATTTGCTGCGACAGCGCCATTCATGAAATTTTTATGCGATGCGCTGGAAGTGCAATACTGAAGCGAGTGTCGTCCTTCCGCATGCGGGCAACTACGATCGTTATAGAGGCATTACATGCAAGCAATCCTTAAAATGCTCGAAGGTGGCGATCGACGTTCAATCGGCAGATCAAACGAAGTGGTCGCTTTGGTTCTGGAAAAACCGGAACTATTCAATGAATTGGTCGCCGGCATCACGCTGGATGATCCCTTGCTGCGCATGCGCTGTGCCGATGCAGTCGAAAAAATCACCGCCCTGCATCCCGAAAAGCTGACACCCTACAAGCGAGCTCTGATCGAAGACTGGAGTCAGATAGAACAAAAACAAGTGCGCTGGCATGTCGCCGCAATGTTGTCACGATTGCAACTTACAGAAAGTGAGCAGACGCACGTCATTGATATATTACTGACCTATACCAATGACCCAAGCAGCATCGTCAAGACAGCGGCCATGCAGTCGCTTGCAGACATTGCAATGCGTGACGAAAAATTGCGGCCGTTCGTCCTGAGGCATATCGAAGAACTCAGCATTATTGGCACGCCGGTAATGCGAGCAAGAGGCCGGCATTTGCTTGAAACGCTCGGCAAGGCGAAGGGTAATAGGTTGGAGAAAGCATCCCGGCCTGTAAAGCTGGAAGATATACCTAATATCGGCAAATCGATAGCTTCCGACCTGCGCGCCATTGGTATTCTTCACCCGCATCAACTTGGAAAACTTGACCCTTTCGAAACGTATCTGGCGTTGTCGGCACACATGGCTCATCGCCATGACCCTTGTGTCCTTTACACACTGATGGCTGTGCAGCATTTTATGGCATGCGGTGAATCAATTCCGTGGTGGAAGTTTACCGAACAAGGGAAAAAGCACTTAGCTGCGATGCGCCCGATCTTGTGACCCGGCAGATTGCCCGGTTGGCGGCACGCGACGAAGCGCGTCATGTTGCCTTCGGCATGGCTCATTTGATGTCACGTCTGAAACAAGAGCCACAGCTCCTGACGAGGCTATCGAATGCAGTGCAATCGCGCAACGATGCGCTGTCTGGTACGTCAGGGCTCAACGAGGAAGTGTTCGACGCCCTGATCCTGCTGGCGGCCGGAGAATTTACGCCTGAGACCACCACCGCCGAACATTTTGCCGCCACCATCAATCAGCTAAAAGGAACGGTGACAATGCTGTTCATCACCCATGCCATGCCTAAGAACCTGTTGGTTGATGAAGTGGTGAGGATAGGGCATGGGATGTTGAGTGCGGTGAGCGATGCGCATGATGAAACCAGGTAGGAAGTTGAAGGAGGGATGCATGCATAACTTCCATCAGAACCGGAATGCGGCGAACGATGCAAGCGATGGAAATTTATTCGGGAGAAAAGCTGCATGAACACCAACAACGGAATGATGAAGCAAATGATTAAGCTTGGATTGATCTTGTTGTTAGGGGTGAACATGAGCGCGTGTGCTGCAACGATGAGTTGGAAAGAAGAAGTGCGGTTGCATGATGGCAGCAAAGTGATCTCTGAACGCTTCTACAACCTAGGCGGCTATCCCGGATTTGGCGCACATGAGCGTGTGCCATTGGATGAAACTGTAACGTTCAGCCTGCCCGGCACAAATATAAAGATTATCTGGAAAAACGACTTTCGAGATGCAGAGCCTGAACCCAACAGCCTCAATCTCATTCGTTTCGACATCGTCAACGGCGTACCTTATCTAGCTACTTATCCGGCGGGCTGCATCGCCTACAACAAATGGGGCAGGCCGAATCCGCCGCAGGCATTGCTCAAACATGAGGGTGATCAGTGGAAACGCATCACCTTGGCCGAACTGCCGCCAGAACTCATTGGTACAACAGCTAACGTCATCGTCGGTAGGCCTGCGACGAGTTTATTGAAATCGTACTACACCGTTGAAGGTGTGGATGCGAAGAACGCTGCCATCAGTACGCTCGAATACAAAACCATCCTGCGGGAGCCGGTGAAGGGCGGCGATGCGGTGACGAGTTGTTTGGAGTTGGTGTCTTATAAGGGCAAATGGATCATGCCCAACGATCCTGTTATGAAGGCGATCATTGATCGCGAATCGAAATAATCACGTTCCATTTTCAGGGAGAAACAATCATGACAACGGCAATCGAATACGCATTGATGGCTGGTGTTTCTTATCGTTCTAACCGTGATCCGAAAAATCGTTTTCCTATCCCGCAGGATTGGAGTGAGGTCGTAGGTTCTTATCGCAATTTAACTAGCGCATCGGGTTTTGAGGCCGTTTCTTTTCAAAATTCCACCAACCCGAACGAAATCGTCATCTCCATCTCCATCTCCATCTCCGGTACCGATCCTACGGATTATTTTGGAGATGTTGCTGCTGATCCCGTTACTGGTGCGGCAGCCATTTCCGCCGATGCAATGGTCACCCGCTTCACCACCGACAAGCTCCAATGAACGACTTTTAGTTCAAAAAATGAACCAACTTTAGTTCAGCGGGCTACGGGTGGATTGAATTTTTTCATGCTCCAGATGCAGGAAAACCACGGCGCGGTTTTTAGGCGTTTAAAACACGCATAATGTATAAAGAGACTTACGCATCCTATTGATTTTGCTTAAAATTTCCAATCCGTTAAAGTCGGTTCCAGCGCATGAAACTATTCCGAGTTTTGCCATGTTCATGATTTTCCGATCTCCTGTCAAAGTAATTTTCATTTTCCTACCAGCCTGAGTTCCGGCTTTTTAGGCCGTCTGACAAGCAGCTGAGGACCACGACGAGCCATCGCCACACGGAAAGGAAAGCCCACTTCCCAATAACCATTGTCGAGCTGGCGACCGAGCAAACGACCAGCTGCGAGTAGGGCGCGGATTCGCCGTGTAGAAATCCCGAAATCCTTGGCTGCCATCGAAACTGGGATCCAAGTATCCAGCCCCATTTTCATATTGTGTTCACGTCTCAATCGCTCTTGATCGTTCATCGTGCGGCTCCTATGCGTTGTGGCTGGGCTTCCAGCGGTTTAGATTTTTCGGTAGGGGTACGTCTGCGATCAGGGAACGGAACGACCGTAGAAGCGGTTTTCTGGATACCTGAACGGGCGTACATCTGCCGCCATAGCCGAGCCTGTGCGAATACGTGTTCGGCGTTTTGCAGCCAAACCGCATCAAACGACCGACCGTTCGGGCTGATTAGCTGATGGTTGTTGATCGTCCAGCCTTCCCAAATCACGCCGGGCAGGGCGTAGCCGCGCAGAATGCGCAGCATCCGGTAAGCCATCCAAGGAATGCGAGCGCCACCCGTTTCCCAGTTCTGCACGGTTCGTGGAGTTACGTCTAACGCCTTGGCGGCTTCTTTGCGGGTCATGCTGGCCTGTTTACGCAGATCCGCGAAGTCTTGCGGCGAGATCCAGCGGCGTGCGGTTTTGCGGCGGCTCATGACAGCGCCCCTTTTTTTATTTCGTTACAGTAACGAGATATGTCGTCAAGGCATCGAATAGCGGCCACAACTTCGGGGTTGTCCGATTCGTGGCTTTCCTGAAGGTCTCCGACCTGGCACAGCACCGCAAACGCCAGGTGACCGAACTGTTCTTCGGTCAAAGTCAAAGTCAAAAGCGGTTTTTCAGAAGGGTGTTTGCCTTCGGCTTTAACGTTCACCGCAGCCTGACCCGACTTCCCCGAATCCGGCAACACTTCGCCTGCCACGTGGCGACGCCCCGGGAGAAGATCGGGTGATTCCGTAAAACCCCCACAGCAAAGGCCATGCAACGCCGCGTCCGCGCCGTCGGTGCGTCCGCTACGCTGCCTCCCCACCGACCCCGACGCGTCCATCGAGCGGGGCTCAAAATGAGTATCAGCATGACCGTTACCAGCAGAAACATGGAATAGTTTAGTGTCACCTGCGGACCCACCTTGAAGCCTTATTTCATAAGGCTTTGAGCGTAAAGCTGGTACAGTTTCGTAACGAACATCGCGAGAATCAGTTGCACACTGCAAAATCTCTGCAAGCCTTGATGCATAAGGGTTTAGACGTGTTTTAGTGGTAACGCGGCAGGTGTAAAGGTAACGGTAACCGGAATAGTTATTGACACCCACGGACCCAGCCTCAAGCCTTATGCCGTAAGGGTTTGTATGGGGTCGGTGTCGCGTTACGTTACTATCAGATGTGAGAATTAGTTGCAGTGGTACTGAGTCTGCAACTCGACGCGACTGACGAACCAGCTCTCTGACATGCGGCATTCCGCTGGCGCGGAATCGGCGCTTGCCATCGAGCAAAACAGGTACAGGAAAATTATCGTTACTGTAACAAAAATCTACGCTTGATCCGTTCCGTCCGTCCTCCGCTTCGCGTCCGGGCGTGGCGGTACTCTCAATGCTGGAAAGAGGTGAATAGTAATTGCCGTTACTGTAACGAGAATCAACCCCGATCAGACAGGCATTTTCACGTGTAAGCGGCGGTATGTTAACGGCGAAACTATGCCGCCAACCGTTCCGAGTTGACCTGTTATCAATTACGCATAATGTATATTATGTCAAATGAATTGCGGACCTTCTTGCCTTATCTGCAGCCCCTCTGCCGTTCGGATGAAAATTTGCTGCAAAAATGCAGAACACGTATTGCACCGCCTCGCCTGTGGCGGCAACGTTAATTAACTGGGACAGCGCCTTAAAATGCCCAAGCTTATAACCAGGCGGCGCCACGCACACCACTAGAGTCGCCAAACAGGTTCTTCACCAGCCTTGTATCCACACGATCAGAAAATACCCAGTCCTGCCACAACTCGGGAACATGGTTATACAGTCGCAAGATATTAGACATTCCACCTCCCAGCACGATGACATCCGGGTCGAGGATGTTGATCACATGCGCCAGGGAACGTGCCAGACGGTTCTCGTAGATTTGCAGACTGCGTTCACAGTCGATATCACCTGTGGTGGCTCTTTTCACAATCTCTTCGGGTTTCAGTAATACACCTGTTTCGTCATGATGCAACTTCATCATTCCCGGTCCGGAAAGATATGTCTCGATACATCCTCGTTTTCCACAATAGCATTCCGGCCCAGGCATTTCCTGCATCTTTGGCCACGGCAAAGGGTTATGCCCCCATTCGCCAGCAATGCCATTGGGGCCGGTCAGGATACGCCCGTTTACCACGATACCCGCACCAGTGCCGGTGCCGATAATCACGCCGAATACCACTGAGGCACCCGCCGCAGCCCCATCCGTCGCTTCGGAAAGCGCAAAGCAATTTGCGTCGTTACTGATTTTTACGGGGCGTTGTAATAAACTTTGCAAATCCTGAAGAATCGGTTGCCCATTAAGGTGCACAGAATTGGAGTTTTTCAGCAGCCCTGTTGCTTTTGAAATTGTGCCGGGCGTGCCTATGCCCAGTGATCCGCGTTGTCCTAATTCGGCTTCAGCATCTAAAACCAGGCCGGCAATGGCCAATAACGTTGAGGGATAATCCCCTTGCGGCGTGGGCACACGCCTACGCAACAGTTCCAGACCGTTATCATCAAGAGCGATGATTTCAATTTTGGTACCGCCAAGATCAATGCCCAGTTTCAAACGCCCTCCCCCGACAAGTTTCATTACTTCTGATTATTGATTAGCGGTGTTTATCGATGCTGTCCGTAGTTTGAGGTGAGCAACTTCAATGCGGCGCGGCTGAAGCACGGCTGCACTTCTTGAAATTTATTCCGCTGCCACAAGGATAAATATTGTCTCAGTCAATTTTTGGATGCTCACACTGAAAGCTTGCGAGTATCTGCTTTGATAATGCATCGCGCGCTTCGGGTATTTCAATCAGCGCCTTTTCTTCCGGCGAGATATCCTCTATTTCTGGCAAATATGGCGTGCAATCAATATGTTATGAAGTATATTGAAAAAATTTAGCATCCATTCGACACTAATGAATATCTCGCCTTGAGTGAATTGTAGAGATCGTCACGAACATTGCCAGCATCCAGGTCAACCACCTCCAGCACCTCAATCAGATGCTCGTTATCTTCGCGACCATCCCATATTTTGATATAAGTTCCTGCCTTATAGCCGTGATCCTGACGAAATACATTCAGAACGTTTTTTCCGACATACTGTTTAAAAAGCATAGTCCAATTCATTCCGCAGTCAGACAGCAACGACTCGAACAGTGCCAGATTGATGCGTTTGGAAGTTGCCAGTCCGACCAGCAAATCGAGCTTATCCAGCAGGCTCAACTGAGCCAGCAAATAATACTGGTTATCGAACTGGACCGATTTCTGATGTAAATTGAGCTCAGCCATCATATCCAGTTTGGTGAGCGCAACATTGCCATGCTTGTGCTGAATGGCAGCTGACAGGATGAAATGCCAGATATCGACCAGTTCCATGCGTAACTGGGCCATGTCGCACTCCTGTTTTTTCCACCATTTCCAGCCGTGATGCTCAATGGCTTCTACGCCTTCAACCTGGATGGCACGATGCCAGTTGTTATTGGCTGCAACCCAGTCGGGATTGACCCTGCTGTTCATGCCGTCCTGTAATTCCAGCATTGAGATAAGTTGAGTTTTGGTAATCGTCATCGTTCGCATCTATTGTGAGGGGCATCTATTTTACAGCCCTGCATGCATTGGCAAATGGAAATATTACATTTACGGAGAACTGGCTACGTCAATAGCGCCCCAAACATCATCGTTTTTTGTCAGTTATTTTTAAAACGGGGGATTTCCCTCTTCCTTCAATGCTAAAAATTCATCAATCAGCAGCGCCAATACTTCGGCCTCATTACCATCGGGCAGACCGAGAATTCTGGCCACTCTCTTTACCTTGCCGGGGTTAATCCAGCTGCGATTGATGGAAGGATAGTCTGGCGTTTCTTCACCCAATGGGCTGCTGACTGCATTATCCAGGGCCACTGCTGTGATTTGTTCCCGTTTCCTGCGTTTACCGCCTTCTTCAGAGAGGGCTCTATCCACAGTTTTCTTCGTCAGTTTTTCACCTTCAGGCAGTTGCGCCACCTGCACTATCAGGGATGCGGCCTTGGCTTCGTTTTTCTGGGACAGCTTTTCTAACTGAATTGCGGTGCCGGCGCTGGCAATCCTGCCTGAATCCAGCAGCGCTGAAATTTTGGGGGATAGATTGGCTGCCGCCGCCGCAGTGGCCTGGTTAAGCCAGGCTCTAGTTCCGCCAAAGTGCTCAGCGGCTGCCTCTCGGTTGTCAAAGCGTTCGGCGATGGTTTGGATAGCATTGGCCATGTCACGCGGCTCCAGGGCTGTGCGCACACCCAAACCCATGTTTTCAGAAACTTGCACTTCCAGTACCTCGGCGGCTTCACAAGCGCGGATCAAGGCGGGTACCCATTTTTCACCGGCCATAACGGCAGCACGCCAGCGGCGCTCGCCCACAATGAGGGTATGCTTTCCGGCCCCGTTTGCTGGCTGCAACAACAGCGGGTGGATGACCCCCATTTTGCGGATGGAATTGGCCAGGTTCTTGAGGGCGGTTTCGTCAATATTCTGACGCGGACTGGCCTGGTCTGGCTCAATCAACGTCACGTCGATCATCTGGAATTGAGTGTGTGCTTCTTTGAAAACCATGAAGACTCCGCGTAAATTAAGAGATAGCGCAATCAGGGGTATGACACATAGCTGAATTCTGCAAAAAAACGAGCCGTAAACGCTCGCTATAATTTTAACTATCTGCAGATGATTCGCGACATTACTCTGACTGGCGCTGATAGCGATTCGATTTTATCTCAGAACCGAGGGTGTAAGAAATTTGTTATCAAAGGACCAAGCGCATGAAAAGAACGAACTACTACGCGCGTTGCCGGCGACCAAATTTTAGGTGACGTGATATTTGAGAAAAATTCCCATGCCTGTAAAGAGCAAGGGAATTTGTCGGGAGCAATGTCAGGCAAACGTCAACAGACTACTGCCTGGGATTTTCAGCAGCCTGCTAGATTTTCTCAAGCAACTGCTGTCTCTTCTTTTGAAATTCATCTTCAGTGATTAATCCGTCCTGCTTTAGACCTTGAAGCTCTCGTAATTTTTCCGATACGGAATAATTTGTTGATCCCTGAGTTTCTGACGGGCCACCTGTTGACGTATCAGAGTTACTTAAAACCCTGTCAGGAACATTCGATGCAATTATCTTAGATTCAAAGACGCTTGTATGCCCTATGTTTTCATCAACTTGTTGCAAAGAACTGTTAGGCGTCAGCGACCATGTTGAGACTTCTTGTTGCACGTAATAAATTTTACCCGCTTCCACTGTTAAATTGAGCTTGGCTACATTTTCACCAAGCGAGGTAATGGTATATGTGCCGGGTTTTACATTGAGTCTGAAAAAAGTTTTAGCAGCAGTTTGACCCAAAGTAATGCCGTTTACCGACACCGTCACTAACATTGGCAAGACTGATTCTCTTAAACTTTCATTTCCGTTTCGATAAATAAAAATCAAAGCCCTGTTCGACGGGGGTAAGAATAATTTTGCATTGGAGTCTTGAGCCAAGGATCGCGTGGGAGCAGACGCACAACCTGTCAGTAAAATAATCAAAGCACCCGCCAGCAACGTTACATAATTTCTCATATTTCCCCATCAACTCGTACAAAGTTTGGCACGCTACTCCCCTGCAGGCAAGAGGTCAAGCGGCACTAAATTTGCCAATCGCATGAATGTTGGCAGTGTTTCGTTTTATTGATCTGAACTGATTTTTTTCAAGCGATTTTGGGTGATTTACAGCTAAAGCCCGATTACTGCGCTCAACTCAAGCACCACCCGCTTAAAGGAGTTGTGGCTCACTTGAAATAGGCTCGGGTGATGTATTGAGATAGCATCCTCTCTGTATTGAAGAACGATGCGTTGAGCGCAATCGCATGGCGCATCACTTCGGCATAGCGGTCAGGCTCGTTGCAGAACATCGGCAAGATGATCATTTCAAGTTTGTTGTAGAGCGCCTGGGCATCCTCGGCGCGTGAGTCGCGGCTGCCTATGCCGACATCATTGTCTGCGCCTATCGCCCAACCGGTCACGCCTTCGATGCAGCCTTCTACCCACCAGCCGTCCAGTATGCTGAACGACGGAACACCGTTGACTGCGGCCTTCATGCCACTGGTGCCGGAGGCTTCGAGTGGCGGCTGCGGCGTGTTGAGCCAGAGGTCAACGCCTGAGGTAAGCAGTTTCGCAAGTTCAATGCCGTAGTCTTCCAGGTAGACCAGCTTGATTTTTCCCTTGAGCGCATCCCGTACCTCATGGATGCGGCGGATCACTTGTTTACCGGGCATATCCTGCGGATGCGCCTTGCCCGCATAGACTAACTGCAACGCGCCAACCTTGCCGGCGATATCGGTGAGTCTGCCGATATCCCAGAACAGCAGGTCGGCGCGTTTGTATTCCGCTGCGCGTCGCGCGAAGCCAATGGTGAACACCTCGGGCTCCAGAGCGATGCCGGTGAGCTCGTTCACTTTTTCGATGAGCAGCTGTTTCGCCTGCCGGTGCGCCAGCCATACGTCCCGTTTGGATAGATTGAGTGCGTAACGCAGGCTGGAGTTGTCTTCGCGCCAGCCCGGGATGCGCTCGTCGAACAGCTTCGCAATCGGTGGCGCCGCCCAGGTTGACACATGTACGCCATTGGTAATGGATTGACACATGTACGCCATTGGTAATGGAATGGATGTCGTACTTTTCGAACATCTGCTGTGTTACCTTGCCGTGTCTTTTCGCAACACCGTTGATGTAGTGGCTGTTGTCGAGCGCGAGATAAGTCATATCCAACATGCATTCGGGGCAGAATTCCCGTTCGCGCTCGTAAAAGGCATCCTGATAGCCGGTGATAACACGATGCACCATATCCAGTGGATAGGTATCGTGTCCGGCGGGCACCGGCGTGTGGGTGGTGAAGATGCATTTGGGCCTGACCAGATGCATAAGTTCAGGCGTGATAGTGTGCCTGATCTGCTCGTAGGACATATCCCAGGCCTGCCTGGAAAGCTCGAAGGCCAGCTCCAGGGTCAGCAGCGCGGCATGTCCTTCGTTCATGTGATAACGCTTGATTTCGTTGTAGCCCAGGGTGCGCAGCATCCTGATGCCACCGATGCCCAGCACCACTTCCTGGCAAAGCCGGTAATGCGCATCGCCGCCGTAGAGGTGATGCGTGATGGCGCGGTCCTGTTCGGTATTCTGTTCAAGATCCGTATCCAGAAACAGAACCGGTACGACTGCGCCGCTCACGCCCTTGACATCAAGCTTCCAGGCACGGATATGAACCTGCCGCCCTTCAATTTCAACCGAACAGCGCGGCTCCATTTCTTGCAGTAGTTCGGCCACCGGCCAGTCGGCATTCTCTTCGCTTTGCCAGCCTGCAGCATCCAGCCTCTGGCGAAAATAGCCACGGCGATGCAACAGCGTTACCGCGAGCATCTGGATGCCGAGATCTGAGGCTGAGCGCACGGTGTCCCCGGCTAAAATGCCCAACCCCCCCGCATAAGTTGGCATGGTCTCAAGCAGGCCAATCTCCATGGTGAAGTAAGCGATGTAGTCCCGGCCGTCCATGTCCGTCAACCCGTCCGTTATTGCAGCGACAAACGCTTCGCGATCTGGGCGACGTGCATGCCCTGGAAGCGGGCGATTTCCAGTTCGTTTTCGCTGGGCATGCGCCGGCCGTCTGCACCTGCCAGGGTAGCGGCACCATAGGGTGAGCCGCCGGTGATTTCAGTCATGACCGTAAGCCCCTTACAGGAATACGGCACGCCGACAATAATCATGCCGTGGTGCAGCAGTGTAGAGTGGAAGGAGGTCACCGTGGTTTCCTGCCCGCCGTGCTGGGTGGCGGTGCTGGTAAACACGCTGCCGATCTTGCCGATCAACGCGCCTTCCATCCACAGCTTGCCGGTCTGGTCCAGAAAATTGCGCATCTGGGCAGCCATGTTGCCGAAGCGGGTCGGCGTGCCAAAGATGATCGCGTCAAAGGTGGCCAGTTCGTCGGTTGTTGCGATGGCGGCCTGCTGATCAAGCTTGACCCCCATGGCGCGCGCCTTGTCCTCCGGGATGATTTCCGGGACGCGCCTGACTGTCACCTCTACGCCCGCCACCTTGCGAGCCCCTTCAGCTTCAGCCTCAGCCATTTTCTCGATATGCCCGTACATGCTGTAATACAAAACGAGTACTTTTGCCATGACCAGTCTCCTGTAATTTCAGAGTTAACGTGACCAAAAAATACGCCGCTTCAGCGGCCACTTCGACGCGCGGTTGCATTCCAAATGCATCGGGTCGGCAAAGCTCAAACATCAGATCGTGATCGTCAATTAATACCAGACGAGTCGACGTGGCTGCCGCACCTTGTTCTACCCCCGGACAAAAACTATTCGGAGGGAACGGTTGGTAAACTACCCCAATTCCTGATTAATTCATATATGCCAAAAGATATATATCCTGACTCAGAAGGAATGAAAAATACAGGCTGGAGACAGGACCTGGCGCGGTCAGAGAGACGGGTAATTTACCGCGATGTTCTCAGCTCGGAATGTAGACAAGTACAGGCTAAAATCGGCCAGGGTTTAGGAGGTATTTTGCAGAAATTTTATTATTAATAATCAATATGTTAAAATTTATTTGCAGAAACTGTATATCAAGAGCAGGTTTCCTGCGGTGTATTATCCCGAGGCAGCCATCCGCAGCAAGGGTGAAGAAAATATGTCGTCATTTGCGGCTTGTATGACGCGGGTATTGCGGCGAACTGAACCAACACGGAGAGTCATATGCGCATCACAACCCTAGGTTGTAGCAGCAGTATCACAGGTGATCTGCGTACCACCTGCTATCTTGTGGACGATGATATTCTGATTGATGCCGGAACCGGTGCGGGCGACTTGACCCTCGCTCAGTCCATTTCAATCGACAGCGTATTTCTCACTCATGCACATCTCGACCACTGCGCGCTCCTGCCGATGTTGGCCGATGCCGCCGGCAGTTTTCGTGCAACACCGCTGACCGTATATGCGCTTACCGAAACTATCGCCATCCTTAAGGAGCACATGTTCAACAACGCGCTATGGCCGGATTACACGATGCAACCCGCTCCCGAGCATCCCTACATCCGTTTTCATCCGATACGGGTTGGCGAAACGATCGATCTGCATGGCAGGCGTGTTACGGCACTGCCTGCCCGTCATGCCGTCCCCTGCGTCGGTTATCGCATCGACAACGGAACTGCCAGTCTGGTTTATAGCGCCGACACCACCTATTGTGCGGAATTCTGGCAGGAATTGAACCGCATCGGAAACCTGAAATACCTGCTGATTGAAACCACTTTCCGCAATGCCAATATTGACGGCGCACAGCACTCCGGCCACACTACCGCAAATCTGCTGGCACAGGGGCTTAGCCAGTTGCAGCGTCAGGTAGCGCTGTTCATCGTGCATATGGAGGCCGGATATGAGCAGGAAACCATGCTTGAAGTGCAACAAGCTACCGAAAAATTCATGCCGCAAATGCTGCAACGCGGCCACGTGTTCGAACTATAGGCTTTTACTCCCCGCAGAAAAGATTGGCAGATAAGCCAGTAAAAGCCATTTAGCTTGGCAATATCAAGTAGCAGTGTTACTCAGCCTGTTCGGGACAGTTCGTCTGCAATGCCTTCAGAATGGCAGGATAGTCGTAGTTTTCCGTCAGATGTGACAGGGTCTTTTGCAGTTTCGCATCATGGGATGCAACTTGCCCTATGGCGGCGCTGATGCGTCCGCCCTCCAGGCTTTCCAAAGCCGCGCGGAGTTCGCAGCGCAAATCAGGCGGCAACACCGCCAGCATCTCGGCGCTCAGTGCCACAGCAGGTTCGGTTTCGTCACGTTCCTGCACCCCGGCATAAATATAGCGCACGCCCAGCTGCCGGCTCAGACATTCATACAGCTCACTGGCGCGGTAAGGCTTGCGCACGAAATCATCCATGCCGGCTGCCAGCATTTCGTCGCGCTGCTCCGTAAAGGCGGAGGCGGTGACGGCAATTATCTTCACCTCCGTGCCGCCGGGAAGTTCGCGGATACGCCGCGCAGCTTCCAGTCCATTCATCACCGGCATGCGCCTGTCCATCCAGATAAGATGAGGCTGCCAGCTCTGGAACAGCTGCACGCCCTGCTCGCCGTTTTCGGCCACTTTGACTGCAAAGCCTAACCGGTTCATCAACTGACTGAGCAGAAGTTGATTCTCCAGCTGGTCTTCGACGATCAGGATGCGATATGCAGGCTGGTCGGGGGCCAGGCCCACGATCTCGCCTCTTTCCACTTTATCCAGACCGGATACATCGCCTGCCTCGATTTTCTCGACCGGCAATTCCACGCGGAAGATGGAACCCTTGCCCTGCGTGCTCTCGACACTGATAGATCCGCCCATCAGTTGTACGAACTGCCTGGTGATCGTCAGTCCCAGCCCGGTTCCCTTGTTGTCTCCGGCCTGCTTGCCCAGTTGCACGAAGGGTTTAAAAAGTTGCTGCTGATCCTCGCTACTGATGCCGATGCCGGTATCCTCGATTTCAATCAGCAGGCGGTGTTGCGTGTCATGTGGCTTGATGCCGAAACGCATGGTGACGGCACCTTGCTGGGTGAACTTCACCGCGTTGCCCACCAGGTTAATGAGTATCTGTCGCACGCGCGCCTCGTCGCCCTTGATATAGCGCGGGAATTCAGAAGACTGCTCGACCAGGAGTTGCACCCCTTTTTCCTGAGCACGCATATGCATCATGTCGGCGACATCGCGCACCAAACCGCCCAAGTCGAGCGGGGCGCTTTCCAGCACGACCCGCCCCGCCTCGATTCTGGACATTTCCAGCACATCGTTGATCAGGGTCAGCAGGTGTTCGCCGCTGCGGTTGATGATGTCGAGGGTGTCACGTTGCGCCTGCGACAGCTGCGTATCCTGGCGCAGCAAGCCGGAGAAGCCGAGTATGGCGTTGAGCGGCGTGCGCAACTCGTGGCTGATGCTGGACAGAAACACGCTTTTGGCCTTATTCGCGGCGTCGGCCGCATCGCGTGCCAGCACCAGCTCGGCGGTGCGTAGCTGCACCTCTTCCTCCAGATGATCCTTATATTTCCTCAGCTCTTCTTCCGCCTGCTTGCGCTCGGTAATGTCGTTATAAACAGCGACCACTTCTCCTGACGGCAAGCGGTAGACGTAGTTATCGCGCCAGCCAACAATACGACTATCGCGATAAATACGGGCGGGAAAGTACTCCGGCTCCCCGGTTTCCCATACTCGCTGCAACACCGAAAACAGACCAAACTGTTTTACGCCGGGAAAGCACTCCGTCAGTCGTTTATCGATCACATCTTCGCGCTTCAAATTTTCCAACGATTCGGCGGCGCGGTTAAAGTCTCTGAAAATAAAATCTTCCCCGCTATTCAAAGGGGCATAAACAGCCACACCGCTGCTCATATTTTCAAACAGCCCCCGAAATAAAGACTCACTATAAACAATGCGCTTTTCAGCCTGTTTGCGCTCGTCATCAATCCGTGCGAGATTGATCTGCGTTGCCGACAACCAGCCCAGCACACTGTTTTCCATTCCCTGAACGACTGGAATACGAGTTGAAAAATCCCCGCGACCGAGGCGTGCGATGCGCCCTTGCAACTCATCCACCGAACAACCCAGCGTGGCATGCAATGCCCGATAAGCACGCCACAGCGTAAATGCCAGCAGCAATCCGAATGCGATAAGCAACAGGCGCACCAGCGTAGCCAGCTGCTCGGCAGCACGGACGGCCTCCAGCGTGCGTTGCTCCATCAACTGATAAAACTCACTAATCGGCCGCATGATGTTGTACTTGGCCAGATGATAGGATGCATCGTTCAGCATCCAGCTTGCCTTGAGACGATTGGCTTCCGTTGTCGGTGAAGTGGATTCAATCAACGCCATGGCGGCAAATTCCGGGCGCGTGAGCATGTCGGAGTTGGCCTTGGCTTGCGCCAGCCTGGCGAACTCCCTCTCGGTAAAACCGGCTTGCCGCATCAGTTGCAGTAAAGCAATAGCCTGCCCGCGCGGACGGGGCCGCTGGTCGTCAGCCAACACCAGATCCCAGTAGATGTCACTATATGCGAGGGGGCGAGGCTTCTTGCCGTCGCGAATGTCGAGAATTTCCTGATAATGCTGTTTATAGAGGGGGTCGCCTGTCACCACATAGGTGCGCACCATGCGGGTAAGATCATCTGACGACTGGCGTAATTCATCGGCCAGCAAAAACGATCGAAGCCGCAACTCGTTTGCGTGATCGACCTGTTTTTCTAAGTACGCGTAAAAACCGAACGTGATGACAACAGCCAGAAACAAGGCCATCGTCAGCCAGATATTACGAGAAAAATCAGGCAGGTTGTTTTTGAGACGCATCATTGCACCCTTTGTTTTTTACTCCCCGCAAACCATGCAGACCTGCTTGCTGACACAGGTGAATTATGACGCGATTCAATGTGGCAGTATATCAATAAACTTTAAAAAGCATTTAGCCACAGAGAACACCGAGATCACCGAGTAAAAACAAATAGTTATAATAAGTTTTTCAATCCCATTTTGGGTGAGTCAACCAAAAGTGAAAAACCCATGTAACTCTCTGTGTTCTCTGTGAGCTCTGTGGCTTGAACTGCGGTTTTAAGCATAAACAAACAGAATCCAGCGTGCAGACATCTTGCATTGACTACAGGCAGCGCTGCAGGACATGCATAACAGTTGCCGGCGTCAGCCCGTCAACCTTGAAAATACGCGGTTCAGGAAAAATTTATTCTGAGGGAACAACAAATAGATGAAGCTGGCCGATAAGCCGGGTTCTGTCGTGGACAGTCATTCCTCTAGGCGTTTCGTTACCTTACGCTCAAGCAATCTACCCGCTGACGACGCGAGCCACGCCATAGTCAGCCTATTTGATCTTGCTCCGAATGGGGTTTACCCTGCCACCGATGTTGCCACCGGCGCGGTGAGCTCTTACCTCGCCATTTCGCCCTTACCTGATCCCGACCTCACTACCCTTACGGGCGGGGGAAATCGGGCCATCGGCGGTATATTTTCTGTGGCACTTTCCATCACCTCACGGTGTCCGGCCATTAACCGGCATTCTGCTCTTTGGAGCCCGGACTTTCCTCCCCGCACTTGCGTACGCGGCGACTGTCTAGCCAGCTTCATCGCCGAGTTTAACACCGAAAAGATTGAAACTTGAAAATTCTTAACCTGGAAAATCTTAGAACAACAAATAACTGGCTGATTTTACTAACAATTCTAATGAAACGGTTTGAATTCACATCTTCCATATATCCGCTTTGGCAAGACCAATTGAAGCTTAGAGGGATAACTATCGACACATTGATGATATTCGATTTGCTTCCAGCCGGACGGTCGAACTGGCACAGCGAAGGAAAATCGACTCAAAGGTGTTCAAAGTAATCAGTTAATCGCATCCGCCTTCCTGCGCTCTAAGACTGGCAAGCAGCTCGGACACATCGACCGGCTTATATTGCACGGGCCAATCAAAATCCGCCGCATCACGAATAAAATTGCTCGACGTATCTCCGGTCACCAGTACCGCATTGACGGGCTTATCCGATTTTTGACGGAGCAAATTCAAAAACTGAATACCATTAAATGCGCCGCCAAGCATGTAATCGACGATGTAATAGTCGGCGCAATTGGCGCAAAGCAAGGCATCTTCGGCCCTATAGAAGCATTGAACCTCGCCGCCCATCCCCTCAAGACAGGCAGTCGTTGCCTGTGCAACCAGCAGATCATCTTCCACCACAACAAATGTCTTTCCCTGTGCGAATGAATCGCTGCGGGCATATTCCTGTAAAGCCGTAGTCGCACACCGTTGTGGAATAAAACTTGAGGTGTCGGCTAATGGCAGGCGAAACCCGAAGACCGTTCCGTGACCACTTTGCGAGCGGCATCTGATTTCTCCTCCTAAAAGCGCCAATGTGCGTTTAACGATGGACAGCCCCAGCCCCAGTCCGCTTGTTCTATCTCTTTGCGGGTTACCTATTTGATAAAATTCGTCAAAAATATGCTCAACATATTCTTCAGAAATACCTATCCCGGTATCCCATACCTGGAACAGCACATCACCGCCGCGCCGTCGGGCACTAATCAAAAGAGCACCCTTCGATGTGTATTTAATTGCATTTGCAACAAGATTAATCAACGCAGATTTAAGCAAACCGATATCGCTGCGAACAAAAAGCGTCTCTTTCATCGCAAAATACAGTTTAAAACCGAGCTTTTTCTCTCTGGCTATGGGTGCAAAATTCTGTTCCAGCCAAATGATGATCTCAGTCACATTGATCATTGTGTATTCCGGCTTGATCATCCCGGAATCAAGCTTTGACACCTTCAGCAAAGCATCCAGCAACCCTCCAAAAGTATCCATAGACAGCGCTAATTTTTGAAGGATCTCGTTTTGTTGGGGGGTTGGCTCAGTACACTTGAGGGAATAGATAAACATATTGGCAGCTGCCAGCGGCTGCCGCAGATCGTGCCCTGCCGCTGCCAGAAAGCGGGTTTTGGCCAACTCCTTTTTTTCAAGCTGGTGCATTGAATCGCCAAGCGCACGCTCCACATTCACCCGCTCAGAAACATCGTTGGTAATAAGCAGAAGATGCGCTTGTTCCGAGATATCAATGCGAGAGAAGATACATTCCAGGATGACTTTCTTGCCGAACGAACTCTCGCCATCGACATCACGTTTGATAGTTACGTCGTTATCTAGCACCTGATTGGCAAAATCCAGCAACCCGTTGCGTCGCCACGATTCGTTATTGCGAAAGTCCTGCTTCAATATATCTTCTGCTCTCGTACCCAACGTTGTTGCATAGCCAGTATTTGCCAGGACACAGGGCCCTTCGGCTTTATATACGGCAATGCCGGACGGTGACTGATTAATAATTGCGGTGTTGAATGCCAGCAAATCGCCAAGCCGCTTTTCAACATCCTTGCGTTCGGTAATGTCATGAGCCGTTCCAGACAGATGGGAAGCAATGCCGTTGTCATTTAACACCAACTCGCACTGGCCCTCAATGTAGCGAATCATGCCACCTGGCCACACACAGCGAAATTCCAGGGCTCCCGGCTTTTGCCCTGCTGCACAGTCTCTTATCCATGACTGCATGGCAGACTGGTCATCAGGGTGTATTAAATCAATAAAAGACTCACCGTCAGGTGTAAAAGCATCATGGGAGACGCCGAAGATTCGGTACATTTCCTCCGACCAGGTAATGTCATGTGACATGTCATAGGTCCAGCTGCCAATATGGGCAATTGCCTGGGATTGTATTAAATGCCGCTCGCTCTGTTGCAAGGCAATTTTTTCCAGCTTGCGCTCGGTCATGTCGGCATGCGTACCTATCATGCGTAACGGTTTACCCTCCTTACTGCGGCTGACCACCATGCCACGATCCAATATCCACTTGTAGCTTCCATCCTTGCATCTCAAACGACATTCGACGACATAAATTTGTGTTTTCCCCTCCAGATAAGTTTGCATTTTTTCAGTGACAAAATATTGGTCATCCTGATGAATCCGTTTTACCCATTCATTTCTGGCAGGCAAAATGTCATCATCGGAATACCCCAGCATTTCCTTCAATCGACTGGAATACTTCATCTCGTCGGTCAGGATATTCCAATCCCACACCCCCGCACCGGAACCTTCAATGGCAAACTTCCAGATGAATTCGCTCTCTCTCAGACTGTTGGTTCTGGCATTAACTATTTTACGTAAACTGATATTCCACAACAGGACCATGCCGGCCAGCAGCAGGCAAGCCAGCAAAGACAGGTATCCCCTGTTTTGATACAGCCAGCTTGGGTGAACAACCTGCCCTTGCAACCATTTAGCATCTAATGCCTGAAGCTGCCCGGATGCCTTGATGCGGGCAAGATGCAGATTCAGCAATTTGATCAGTGACTGGTTACCCTTGCGTGTAGCAAAAGCGAAATCCTGTTGAAAAAGATCGCCTGCAGCCAATTCGATGTTGGAAAAACCGTATTCCGAGATGGTTCGCAGACAGGATTGCTGCGCACAGAGAAAAGCATCCGTTTTACCCAAATTCAACTGCAACAGCCCCTCTGTCTTGCTGTCTACGATGTAGTGTATGAAATCGGTTCGATCCGCAAGTTTATCCAGTGAAATGTCGTTCTTCTGAAAACCGACACGATGGCCCGCCAGAGAAGCCAGATCGACGATGGTCTTATCACCTTGATGACGGAAAATTGCCTGAGAAATTCGACTGTGATGGGAGGAAAATTGAAACTGTGTGGCGCGTTCTGGTGTGACTATCATGTTAACGATGTCCACCTCGCCAGCGTTGAGGGAAGCAACAGCCTCCGGCCAGTTCATCGGTATGAACTCAAACTGCACCCCGGCGTCTTCACCAATGGCGCGCAACAAAGAGGGCGTGAAGCCTTGTGCTTCTTCATGCGAATCCACGAATTCGAAAGGGACATATTCCCGATCAATCGCAACTCGATAGACTTTTTGCGCTGCCGCATGGCACGGCACCGACCAAAATACATCGACTGCAAGCAGGTAAACGAGCAAGTTCAGGCACAAGCCATTACGACCCCACACCCCGATTCTAGCTGCTGATATTGAAAGATGAAATGCACTGAAAGCTGATTTCATAAAATTATTCATTCCATCAACTAAAACCCATTTTGAAGTTTACGCTTTCATTTTCGGCAGGGCATGGATTCTTCCAGCCGCACCTGCCCAATATCACGATAACGGGAACCGGCGTATTTGCCCATCAAACGGGAAAAATCAAATTTCCTTGAATTATTTTTTGATGAGCTGCATGACAACGCCAAGTGACTTCCACTGTTTCACCTCTTCCTGCAAAGCAGCTTCCGTCAGCGGGTTTTGCTTCAGCCAGTCATCGTCCATGGCAAGGCAATATTTCACCCCATCAAAACTGGCCGCCATCTCCGGCAAGACCACATCGCTGCGATTGCGGTAAAACAAGGCAGCAAGACGCAAGCTCATTGCCAGCAAACAATCTTCGCCGTCCGTCAACAAACCTTGCAGTTTTTTCAAATTACCACGATGCGCCAGCGCCAGCAGACTCAGCCGTGCTTGCTCCTTCTTCGAAAATCCCGGCATATCAGCATTGGCGAGAATGTAGGCCGTGTGCTTGTGATAGCCGCTGTGCGCCACACGGATACCAACACCATGTAAATTTGCTACCCAGCCCAATACCTGCAGTGCCGAAGCATTCGCGCCATGGCCAAAAAACTGTTGCGCCAACGAGCAAGACAGTTTCGTCACCCGCGCAACCTGCCTGACATCTACGTGATAACGGCGCATGAAATGCTGCACGGTCACATCGCGCATGTCGTTGTTGTGGAAACGCCCCCACAAATCGTACAGCACCCCTTCACGCAAGGCGCTCAAACCCACTTGCATCTGGGCTATACCCAATTCATCAAACGCGGCATACATGATGGCGAAGCCACCGGCCAAGGCTGGCAGACGGTCCGGGCGCAGGCCCTGCAAACTGAGCTTTTGTACATCGCCCACCTTGATCAGATGCGCACGCAGTGCATCGAGCCCCTCACGCGCGATACCACTCTTGCTGTAACCGTTCAATTCAAGGATTTCGCCGATCGCCTTTGCAGTGCCAGAAGAACCGATGGCCTTCTGCCAGTGTCCTTGATAGTCGGCAACGATGCTTTGCAACTCGCAGCGGGCGGCAAGCTCCGCCCTTGCCATATTTTGCCTGGTGATTTTCCCGTCCGGAAAGTACCGATTACTGTAACTGATGCAGCCCATGTAAAGGCTTTCCAGTTTGAGCGGTGTGAGTCCATGACCGATAATAAATTCGGTAGAGCCGCCGCCGATGTCAATCACCAACAACTGGTCATCCGACTGGGGCAAGCCATGCGCCACCCCCATATAAATCAGGCGAGCCTCTTCACGTCCGGCGATGACCTCGATCGGGAAACCCAGCACCTGTTCCGCCTTTGCGATGAATTGTGCGGCATTTTCAGCCACACGCAAGGAGTTGGTGCCCACGACACGCACGGCATCAGACGGCAAGTCGCGCAGACGTTCGCCAAACCGTGCCAACGCGGCAAGCGCACGTTGCTGCGCCGCTTCATCCAGATAATTATCCGCTGTCAGGCCCGCAGCGAGACGTACCGGCTCGCGCAAACCGTCCAGCATGTACAGTTGCTCGCCTTCCACCCTGGCCACCTGAAGCCTGAAACTATTTGACCCCAAATCAACGGCGGCAAGGACTGGATGTTGCTCCATCGTTAAAGCACTTCGCGTTCGATTTCGTCGACAGAAATATGGCGCACATCGCGCCCCTTAACCATGTAAATGACATATTCGGAAATATTCTTGGCATGATCACCGATGCGCTCGATTGCCTTCGCCACAAACAGGATTTCCAGTGAGGTTGAAATCGTGCGCGGATCTTCCATCATGAAGGTGATGAGGTAACGCATGATTGCGCGAAATTCCTTGTCGACCTGATCATCCTGACGAACCACTTCTGCTGCCATCTGCACATCCAGGCGAGCGAACGCATCCAGGGATTTACGCAGCATATCCACGGCAATTTCAGAAGCATGTTTGATTTCGTGATAGCGAGGAATGGCCAAACCGTGTTTCTCCGACAGCATCTTGGCCATGCGGGCGATCTTCTCTGCCTCATCGCCGATGCGTTCGAGGTCGGTAATCGTTTTGACGACCATCATCACCAGACGCAAATCGCTGGCCGTCGGCTGGCGGCGCGCGATCACCTGGCTACAGGCTTCGTCTATCTTGACTTCCATGGCATTGACGCGGTGATCATCCTCAATCACACGGTTCATCAGCGCAATATCACCCTCCACCAACGAAATGATGGCGCTCTTGATCTGGCTTTCTACCAACCCCCCCATCTGCAATACGTAGGCACGGATGGACTCAAGCTCGACATCGAATTGCTTGGAGGTGTGTTCACTGCTGTTCATGGTATAGCCTCATTTTGAGAATGGTAAACAGTATATTCTATTAGATGATTATGAACGACTGATGACAATACGACAACAAATCAGGCCATCATCGTTTTCACGCCATCAGGCGTACCCAACAGCAGCACATCGGCAGGCCGGCGCGCAAATAAGCCGTTGGTCACCACGCCAACGATATGATCGAGAGTCGATTCCAGCTCGACCGGATTCTTGATTTTCAGACCATGCACATCGAGAATAAGATTGCCGTTATCAGTGATAAAACCCTCGCGCAACACGGGCTGCCCGCCAAGTGCCACCAGTTGCCGCGACACAGAACTGCACGCCATCGGAATCACCTCGATCGGCAACGGGAACTTACCCAGCACGTCCACCAGCTTGCTTGCATCGCACAGGCAAATAAATTTGCGACTTGCAGCCGCTACAATTTTCTCGCGTGTCAGCGCACCGCCGCCGCCTTTAACCATGTGCATGTGGCGAGTAATTTCATCCGCGCCATCCAGATAAACCTCCAGCTCGCCCGCATCATTGAGCGACAGCACCTCAATACCGTGGCCTTGCAAACGTCTGGCAGAAGCTTCCGAGCTTGCCACCGCACCGCGTATTCTGTGCTTGATTTTGGCTAATTCATCGATAAAAAAATTGGCAGTCGAACCTGTACCCACACCCACAATGCAATCTGCCGGCACATACTCAATCGCAGCCAGTGCCACCGCACGTTTCAAATCGTCTTGACTCATCATATTTATATCCGCTCCCAAAATTTACGTATCCGTAATTATTGCAGGAAATTGTGATTTCGGGGGAAGTCATCTGCCTGCATGCCAGATACATCACTTTGTAATGAAGCCGGTGGTAAGATTGCGTAAGACTATAAAACAATCGGGAGAAATGAAAATGCCGGAAAAATCGGGAATGTCAGCTGCAACCGCTTTAACCATTGCCACCACCCCATTCAATGACCAGAAACCGGGAACATCTGGTCTGCGAAAACGAGTCCCTGTCTTCCAGCAAACTCATTATCTTGAAAATTTCGTACAAGCCATTTTCGACAGCATCTCTCCTCCTGCCGGTGCGACGCTGGTTCTGGGCGGAGACGGACGTTATTACAACCGTGAGGCAATCCAGATCATCCTCAAGATGGCCGCCGCAAATGGATTTGGTCGCGTACTGGTCGGACAAGGCGGCATACTGTCGACCCCCGCCGCATCCTGCGTTATACGGAAATATGCGACCTTCGGGGGCATCATCCTGTCCGCCAGCCATAACCCCGGCGGCCCGGATGGCGATTTCGGCATAAAATACAACACCGCCAACGGCGGCCCGGCTCCGGAAAAAATCACCGAAGCGATTTTCGACCTGAGCCGCAAGATCATGCAATACCACATCATCGATGTAGCTGACGTTGCACTGGACACACTCGGTGACTACGCCATCGGCAACATGACCGTATCGGTAATCGATCCGGTGAGCGACTACGCCGAACTGATGGAGTCGCTGTTTGATTTTGGCAAGATTCGCAAACTGTTAGCTGGCGGATTCCGCATCAAATTCGATGCGATGCACGCTGTCAATGGCCCCTACGCACGCGAAATTTTTATCAACCGTCTCGGGGCGCCAGAGAACAGCATCATGAATTGCGTGCCGCTGCCCGATTTCGGCAACGGCCACCCCGATCCCAACCTGACTTACGCACACGAACTGGTCGAGATACTTTATGGCGACAATGCACCTGATTTCGGTGCCGCTTCAGACGGCGACGGCGACCGGAACATGATATTGGGCCGCCAATTCTTCGTCACACCTTCAGACAGCCTGGCTATCCTGACCGCCAATGCCAAACTTGCCCCGGGCTACAGCGCCGGTTTGGCGGGCGTTGCACGTTCGATGCCAACCAGCGCAGCGGCTGATCGCGTAGCACGCGAACTCGGCATTCCCTGTTATGAGACACCGACCGGGTGGAAATTTTTCGGCAACCTGATGGATGCGGGCAAAGTAACCCTGTGTGGCGAGGAAAGCTTTGGCACCGGCTCGTCTCACATCCGCGAAAAAGACGGCCTGTGGGCAGTGCTGTTCTGGCTGAACATCGTAGCGGCCCGCAATCAGTCAATCGAGACCATCACACGCGAACATTGGGCGCATTTTGGCCGCAACGTCTATTCACGCCACGACTATGAAGCCATCCCAACGGCGGCTGCCAATGGCGTAATGAAGCATTTAAAAGACAGCTTCGGATCGTTGCCGGGAGAAAAACTCGGCAGTTACACCGTGGATTGCTGCGACGACTTCAGCTACACCGACCCGATCGATGGCAGCGTCAGCACCGGTCAGGGCATACGCATCATCTTCACCGACGGCTCACGCATCGTATTCCGCCTGTCCGGAACGGGAACGGAAGGGGCGACCTTGCGCATCTACCTGGAAGCCTATGATCCGGTCATCGAGAACCATCACCTCGATGCACAAGTCGCACTGTCTGAGTTAATCGGCATTGCAGGGCAATTATCTGAATTACAGGCGCGTACCGGGCGCGTACAGCCGACGGTGATCACCTGAAAAACCATGCGGCCCGGTTGAAAACAACCGGGCCGCAGTTTTTCGATGCTAAGGAAGCGCTGAATAAATCATCCGTTCGCCCTGAGCTTGTCGAAGGGTTTTGTAACAATATGATTGTATTGAATTTAATTCAATCATGGTTCGACATAACCAGCGACTTGGCTGGCGTATTGTGGCAGCCTAGTCGAATGGCTAGTTGTTTTATCAGGCTCTGGTGAAACAACTAAGTATTGACTAAGCAATCGAAAAACGATTGCAAAGTCTCTACTTAACCACAAACGGATTAAATCAGCGGCCCCCTAAATTTTCTACGCTTTACCGTTCATCTGCCTGATCAAACTTGTTTTTTGCAGCCACCAGCATACGCATCGTGGATTCGCCCTGCGACTGATTTTGTGCCGATGAAAGGTAGGCATTGCGCCGCTCAAATGCCTTGAGTTCATGCGCCGCACGCGCCGCAATAATTCCGTACAAGACAGAATTTTCCCCGTGCTTGATCGCTCTCAAGGCTGCCTTTTCCGCCTCTGCATAGCGTCCTTCAAAAAAGGCTCTCAGCGCCACATCCAGCAGCTTGCGCGCATTGTTTTTAGCGCGATCGAGCCGGATCTTCTGTACTTCCGCCGGCAATTGGGTGGTCGCCAGCAACAGATGAATCAACCAGTAACCGAAGCCAAAAACCAGCAGAAACAGGACCACGAAGAGTTTCAGCGACACCTCGATGCGATACGGTGGATACACCAGCAGCACGTATGCCGTATTTTGCAACAGTGTAGCGAGCGCTACCGCTGTCGCAAACAGCACCAGGATAGAGATCAGATATTTCATTTAGCCGCCTTTTGCGGGCGCGGCATAACGATATCAGCTGCCTTTTCATGGCTCAGCCGGTAACTGCGCACGGCTTGCAGACTGGCACTGATATCAGGCAGCTCAATGTCTATGCTTGAGGCGGCCAACATACCCAGTTCTTGCAGCATGTGCACTCCTTCCGGCGATTTAATATCGAAATAACGCTTCGTCCAAAGCTGCGCAGTCTTGAGCTCCTGTCTGAAGCTCTCTTCATCGCGCGACAAAAGCGCCAACCGCGCCGACACCAGACGCATCTTCAGGTTTTCACGCAGAAAGAATTCCTGCTTCGGCGGCAATAACACGATTTGCGTCAGGCCCGTGTTCTCGATCCGCACCAACTGCTTAACCTCCAGCCAGACGGCATTCAAAAACTTTTGCCAGGCTGCCTCATTCGCAACGGGTGCCGCCGCCTTGGCAATTACATTTTCGGAAGGCCGGTGCCGATCGATCAGCGGCAATTCGTCAACAGACGATAACAACCTGTTTATATTGAGATTAATACCTGCAACATCCACCTTGGGCAGCGCGCGCAGCTTGTCGATATCCTGACCAATGGACTTGCGCAAGCCGTTGAAAGCGGGCCGTTCCATGCGCTGCAACCGGGCGTCCGCGCCCTCCATGGCAATCAGCGCAGCCTTTACATTGCCCGACAGTTGCAATTGCTGACCTGCAATCAGCAATAGTTGCTCGACGTCGGCAAGAGCGGTTTCATCACGACTGATCGACAGATTGTTATACAAGGTTTCCAGCGCAGTGCGCTGATTCTGCGCCTGAGCATAGTACGACTCAAGGGTAGTCACCCTGACCGACATTTCGCGCACCTCATCCTGATTTTTCGCAATCAGAATTGCATTTGCACGAGCCGTGCCATCCATCTCGGCGATTTTCTTCGCCAATTCTTCCCGCATGTTGGCAATCGCACGGTGTCCGTCCAGCCACTGCCAGACAAAAATTACCACCAGCACTATAAGGGTCAGCTGGGTAATGCTCACCCTTGCAAACGAGTCGGCTAACGAAGTTTTGCGCGAGGCATCCTGCTCTATATCGCTTGATCCTTGTGAAGTTTTATCGCTCATAGCACTTCAATCCCCAGTCCGCAATCCTTCACGCAACAACGGTTCAGCCCCTTTGTTGTGCGGGGAAGGCCCTTGCGTTCTCAATCCTACATCATAATTTCTTGCCCATTCCAGCAAGCCGGACAGCAAACCGTCATCCCCTGCGCCCGTCAGATAGACGCGAGACCATCCCTGCTGCTGCGCCAATGCGGCGATACGCGGATGCGGCACAAATATCGGCGTGTCGCGCAGCTTCTTTTGTCCTGCCTCATCCAGCATCTGCCACAAATAACCCAACGCCTCACTGCTGGTCACGGTAATCGCGTGCGCATCCGACAATTCACACACATTCTGCAACGGCTTGCTGCGACGATAACAAGCCACATACTCCACCGCTGCACCGCGCGCTTTTAACGTATCACCCAGCAGCTCGCGTCCGCCATCCCCGCGAAAAATCATGACCCGCCAACCGGCAATATTTTGCAATTCGGGTCGCGCCAGCAAACCCTCGCTGTCGAATCGCCCGTCAGGCACGATCACATCTTTGACGCCCAGTTCCCGCAATGCATTCGCACTCCCCTGCCCCACCGTGGCAACTTTAAGATTTGCAGGTAAAGCCCCGCCAGAGCGTATCGCCGCCATGCCGTATTGCACCGCATTCGGACTGATAAAGATGGCGAGATCAGCTTGTTCAAGATGCGAAATTTGTTCTCGCAGCAGCTGAGCATCCTGCACAGGTGCGATCTCCAGCAACGGAAACAGCAACGGAATTCCGTCCGCCTGCTCGATTGCCTGTGCCAGTTGAGTCGCCTGGTCACGCGGACGCGTGACCAGAATTTTCACTCCGGCAAGCGGCTGGTCAACCTGAAGTTCGCGCAGCGATTCATTCGCTCCCTCGCTCGCTTGCGGGAGAGGGGAACGGGCATGACCGTATTCCATATCAGGTTGGACTAGACATGCACGTTAGCCATTGAGTGCGGCTAAAATCTCGCCCGCCCCTTGTGCGAGAAGCGAATCAGCGATCTTGCCACCCAGCGCTTCCGGATTATCGATATCGCCCATCGCTTCGGCGCGCAACACACGCTTTCCATCCGGGCTTGCAACAAAGCCGCGCATGCGCAATTGTCCGTCCTGCACTTGCGCAAAACCGCCCAGCGGCACCTGACAACTACCTGCCAGCGCACGGCTCATGGCGCGTTCAGCCAGCACACAGGCAGCGGTATCGGCATGATGCAACGGTTGCAGCATGGCAATTACGTCGCTGCGATCTGCGCAGCATTCTATTCCCAGTGCACCTTGCCCCACAGCCGGCAGACTGTCCTCGCTGGAAATAATCGCACGAATACGGGCTGACAGCCCCAACCGCTTCAAACCTGCCGCCGCAAGAATGATTGCCGCATACTGACCTTCATCCAGCTTGCGCAGACGAGTCTGTACATTACCTCGCAAGGGTTCAATGACCAGATGCGGAAAGCGCGCACGCAGTTGGCTTTCACGGCGCAGACTGGAGGTCCCCACTACCGAGCCTGCCGGCAATGCGGCCAAATTTTCATAATTATTAGAAACAAAGGCATCGTGCGGGTCTTCACGCTCGCCTACCGCAGCCAACACAAAGCCTTCCGGCAAAACCATAGGCACGTCTTTTAACGAATGCACGGCGAAATCGGCGCGCCCATCTTCCAGCGCGGTTTCCAGTTCCTTCACAAACAAGCCCTTGCCACCGATTTTGGACAGGCTAACATCTAATATTTGGTCGCCTTGCGTGGTCATGCCCAGGATACTGACCTCGGTTTGCGGATATAATGCACGCATCCTGTCCCTGATGTGTTCGGCTTGCCACATGGCTAGCGCGCTTTCACGCGATGCAATAACCAGGCGGGCCAGTGGAGTGGGTGAGATTGAAGAAGCTGAACTCATCGAATTTTCCTTGTGATTGATTACGCGGTGCATTCTAACACGGAGGCTGCCGCGCTTTTTTGTGTATAAAGTGATGAACTTATTTTCTGCTCCTGCCGATATTTCCAGTAAAGACCTGCCATTCCGCGAGGATGTGCGCCTGCTCGGCCGAATTTTGGGCGACACACTGCGCGAACAGGAAGGCGAAGAAACGTTTCAACTGGTCGAAAACGTGCGCCGTTCTGCGGTGCGCTTCCGCAAAACCCAGGATGACCGCGACGGTGAACAGCTCGAACAGATGCTGGATGCACTGAGTCCTAGCGAGACGCTCGCAGTGGTGCGCGCCTTCAGCTATTTCTCGCAACTGACCAATATCGCCGAGGATTTGCACCACAATCGCCGTCATCGCGCGCATCTGAAGGCAGGCTCGCCACCCAAGGATGGCAGCCTGCTAAAAGCCCTCAATCGTCTCGAAGAAAAACCTGTCAGCCGCGAAATGTTGCAGGCATTCCTCGATAACGCGCTGATTTCGCCCGTTCTGACGGCACATCCCACGGAAGTACAACGTAAAAGCATACTCGACTGCCATCTGATCATCTCCAGTCTGCTGTCCAATCGCGACCGCATTGACATGACACCGGATGAACTGGCAGAAAACGAGAATGCGCTGCGCCGCTTCGTGCTTATTCTGTGGCAGACTCGCATGCTGCGCACCTCCAAACTGA
>JBAZAY010000036.1:0-31103 GCA_041671725.1 Gallionella sp.
TGAGCGGCCCGGTTATTTTGCAGGCATCCTCATATTGGTTGCCAGGGGACGCCTTGCACATCAATCTGTTGCCCGATCTGGATATGGCGAGTGTGCTGGATGAGCATAAAACCAGCAAGAAACAGCTTGCCAACTTCCTGACGCAATGGTTCCCGAAGAGTTTCGCTGATGTGTGGTGTGCTGAGAATAAGTCTTTTGAAAACAAGCCATTAAATCAATATAATGACAAACAGCGTAAAGTCATTGCACAGCAATTGCACGACTGGCAGGTAACGCCATCGGGCACCATGGGCTATGCCAAGGCCGAAGTCACCTGCGGCGGGATCGACACGCAGGCACTGTCCTCCAAGACCATGGAGTGCAACGATGTTCCAGGCCTGTATTTCATCGGCGAAGTCGTGGATGTCACAGGGCAGCTGGGCGGCTACAATTTCCAGTGGGCCTGGGCTTCCGGTTTCGCTGCGGGTCAGGCTGTATAAGCCTTGAAACAAGGTACACTCATGCGCCGGGTGGTCGGGTTAATTGCAACCGCCGCCCTGATTGTTTTTGGCTTGATGTTCTCGGTGCTGTTGCTTGCATTCATCGTGACCGCAGGTTTGCTTGTCTGGGGTTTTCTGTGGTGGAAAACCCGTGCTTTGCGCAAACAGATACGCGAGCAGATGAGCAATCAGGCTATGGGCGGCATGGTGAACGAGGCCGGGGTATTCAAGGGCGAAATCATCGAGGGCGAAGTGATCCGCAAGGTCGTCTCCATCGAAGAGATTAAACGTTGATCGCGCTTCACAATGCCAAGGTGTAACTTGCTGAGTTGAAGTGCTGATCCATCAGCGCCAATATTGAAATAATCGCTAACTGCTGTTGAGTGGCGCCGCACTGCAAATATTTCCTTTTTCACCTCTTGGAATCAAACCGCAAATCGAACTGCCCCTGATTCATTCTGATGAGGGAGAGCCGGGCGTGCCGGTTCTGCTTCCTGTCTGTTTTATTCTGATTAATTCCTGATTCGTTACACGCAAGTGCGAATTCATAAAAGGTAACGATACTTAAATGATGGCATCAACGCACGTTGCCTTAGGCTTGAACTGCTGGGTCGGATATGCGCAGATGCGCGGTCTGCCTGTCCATCCTGAAGCGATCATCATTGCCGGCGCATCTTCATTGCTGCCCGACATCGATCATCCAAAATCAACGTTTGGCAGACTGGTGCCTTTTTTGTCTTACCCGATCAGCGCTGTTTTTGGTCATCGTGGCATTACCCACTCATTTTTTGCCATCCTGGCAAGCATTGCGATTTTGTTGAAGTACGGATATCAGACCGAATACGTTGCCGCGATCATCATCGGCTACTTGTCTCATCTTGCGGGCGACATGCTGACAAACAGCGGCGTACCGTTATTCTGGCCGGCAAAAGACAAGATTGCGATCCCCATCATCAGTACCGGCGGGCTTATCGAATGGATAGTTCGTGTTTTCCTTATCGGATCGCTGTTCTGGATGTTAGCCGGGGCATCATTATTGCCGTAGGCAGCGCTTATTAATGATTGACAACCCAGCCGAATTTTGCCAATCTGTACTCATGTCTCATACCGCCCGAAAATTTATCGCCGTGCTTTTAGCCATCTGGCTGCCGCTGTTTAGCGGCGGTGCGCTGGCGGCCAGCGTATCCATGCAGATGCCGCACGGCGCCTGCCATGAGATGGATCTGGCGGCGATGCAGGACATGAGTGACCATCAACAGTCGCACGACCAGTCCCCTGAACCCGATCAACACGCCTGCAGCGCCTGTGGTGTCTGTCATCTGGCGTGCAGCGGCTATCTTGGCGTACAGGAAATCAACAACCTGGAAGTGTTGCAAGTTGCAGGTTCGATGACGCCCTATCTGTTCTCGTTTCACTCCATTACCTCAATTCCGCTGCTTCCGCCGCCGCTTACCCTCGCCTGACGCGGGATAAGTACGTCTGCCGGTTTCGTAAGATAAGCCTTGTCCCGCACCTGTTAGACGGCCATTCAGGCCGTCCGGTTGACCATGCACGAGGATGTTTAACATGAAGCTATCAATAATTTTTTTGCTGTTCTTGTGGCCGCTTCCGGCAGCTGCCGCCCCGTTAGGCAGCGATGTGGCTGGTCTGCTGGACTACGCGCGCGAGCACAATTCCGAACTGGCGGCGATGCGATATGAAGCCGATGCGGCCTCACTGCGTGTCCAGCCCGCAGGCGCATTGCCCGATCCGGTACTGCGTACCGAACTGATGGACATTACCAATCAGGGCACCAACAAGCCGCCGAGTTTGTTGCCCTCAAAGGTGGGTGGCACGCGCTATTTGCTGATGCAAAGTGTGCCCTGGTTCGGCCGTCTTAATTTGCAGAGCGGCGTAGCCGAGGCTCAAGTCGGTCAGGCTCGCGGGCAAACTGCCGCGACTTGGGCGGATTTGAGTGGCCAAATTAAATCGGCTTATGCGATGCATTGCTACCTGTCGGACAGCCTCAGGCTGACCCGTGAGACGCTGGATTTGACCCGCCGTCTGGAAAAAATCACACAAACACGCTATGCAAACGGGCTGGGGACACAGCAGGAAGTGATACGCGCGCAAATCGAGCAGACCGATTTACAGAGCATGCTGATCGAATTGGCTAATGAGCAGCATCATGTTCATACCAGATTAAATAGCTTGCTGTCGCGTCCCGCAAATGCCGAACTCTCAGCGCCGTTGCAACAGCGCAAGATACCTGCTGCGGCACAACTGGTGTCGCTGGAAGACAAGTTGCGTGCGAACAATCCGCAGCTGCTGGTGGCTGATGCGCGCATTGACGAAGCCGAAAAAAGCCGCGATTTGATCTATAAAAACCGTTATCCCGGATTCACCCTCGGCGTCGCGCCAACCCAGAGCGGCAGCACCGTAAAGAGCTGGGATCTGATGGTCGAATTCAATATCCCGTTGCAGCAGGCATCGCGTCGTTCGCAGGAGCATGAGGCGGAAGCGAGGCTTGCGGCATCCACCGCACGTCAGGCAGCGCTGCTCAATCAGATGTTGTCGGAGTTATCGATAAGCGTGTCAGGTCTTGAGACCGCACGGCGCACCGAAACGATTATTGCTACGCGCTTATTGCCGCAAGCCGAGTTGAGTTTTCAATCCGCACTGAGTGGATATACGACCGGCAAAGTTGATTTTGCCACGCTGCTGGATGCGCAACGGCAAATCCTCAAAGCCCGGCAACAAAGCATCAAGGCGCAATACGAAGCGCAATTGCGTTTGGCCGAAGTTGAACGCCTGATTGGAGATGAATTATGAAAAAAATCAATATAATAGCGTTGTTTATTGCGGTGATTTCGAGTGTCGCGGCAGGCGGTTACTGGCTGGGTGTTCAGCGTACTGAGGATAGCGTAGTACAGAAAACAGTAAACAGTAAACCGGAAACCCATAGCCGGAAACTGTTGTACTACCGCAATCCGATGGGCCTGCCGGATACATCGCCGGTAGCCAAAAAAGATGCGATGGGTATGGACTACGTGGCGGTGTATGAGGGTGATGCTGCCGAGCAGAATGGCACGGTGAGCATCAGTGTGGAAAAAGTGCAAAAGCTCGGCGTGAAGAGCGAAGCGGTCGTGCCGAGAAGTTTAAATAAAACCGTTCATGCCACCGGACGAATTGAAATCGACGAGCGACGTACCTATGCCATCGCGCCGAAATTCGAGGGCTGGGTGGAACGGCTTTATGTGAACAGCACCGGAGCTGCGGTCAGCCGTGGGCAAGCGCTGTTTGACGTGTACAGCCCGGAACTGGTGTCGGCACAGCGTGAGTATGCAATTGCCTCGCTTGGCGAGGCAAAACTTGCAAATGCAGATGAGGAAACTAAAACCGGCATGAAGCAGCTTGCCGAGGCTAGCCTTACCCGTCTGAAAAACTGGGATATTGCCGATGGGGAAATCAGGCAACTCGCAACTGGAAAATCCAGACGCAATCTGACCTATTACGCGCCGGTTTCCGGCATTGTGCTGGATAAAAAGGCGGTGCAGGGCATGCGCTTCATGCCGGGTGAGACGTTGTACCAGATCGCCGATTTGTCCTCGGTGTGGGTAGTGGCGGACGTAAACGAGCAGGATATCGCGCTGATCAAGGTCGGCAGTAAAGCTGAGGTCAACATCGGTGCATACCCGGATAAGTCGTTCGAGGGGAAAATCGCCTTCATTTATCCGACCTTGAATCCCGCTACCCGTACTGTTTCTGTGCGACTGGAAATGGATAATCCGCAAGGCCTGCTCAAACCCGCCATGTTCGCAAATGTGACGCTGCCTGTCGGTAAAACGATTCCGGTACTCAGCGTGCCGACATCCGCCGTGATCGACAGCGGCACTCGCCAGGTCGTACTGGTGCAACGGGCTGAGGGTCGCTTCGAGCCGCGCACCGTCAAGCTGGGTAGTCGCAGCGATGATTATGTCGAGGTGCTGGCAGGTCTTGTCGAGGGTGAGCAGGTGGTGACTTCCGCCTTGTTTCTGATCGATGCGGAAAGCAATCTCAAGGCAGCGCTGACCGGATTTGGTGGTCATGCCGCACATGGCGGACCTGCCCCCCTGGCAGAAGATCGCTCAGCGCATACTGCTAAGCCAAAATTCGCAACAATCGGACATCAGGCAACGGGTATCCTAAATGGCATCAATGAGGATGGTTCTGTGAGCATCGCGCATGAGGCGATTAAAACCTTGGGTTGGCCTGCCATGACCATGGATTTTGAGCTTGCCAATGCCTCGCTGACGGCGGGTATCAAGCCGGGTACTGCAATTAGCTTTGAACTGGTCGAACGCAAACCCGATGAATATGTAATCACCAAGCTGCAGGCCCAGCCGGGTACGTCTCACGAGGGGCACTGACATGTTGAAAGCCATTATCGACTGGTCGGCACGCAACCATTTTCTGGTGATCCTGGCTACTTTCGCAGTCACGTTAGCGGGCATCTATGCGGTGCTCAAGACGCCGCTGGATGCCTTGCCGGATTTGTCTGATGTTCAAGTAATTGTTTATACTGAATATTCTGGTCAGGCACCACAGGTGGTCGAGGATCAGGTCACCTATCCGCTTACCACCGCGATGCTGGCCGTGCCGAAATCGAAGGTGGTGCGCGGCTTCTCGTTCTTCGGCGCCTCGTTCGTGTATGTGATCTTCGAGGATGGCACCGACATCTACTGGGCGCGCTCCCGTGTGCTGGAATACCTCAACAGCATCGCAGGACGCATGCCCAAGGGGGTGTCGCCGCAACTGGGGCCGGATGCGACCGGGGTGGGCTGGGTGTACCAGTATGCCGTGCTCAGCGAAAAACATAATCTCGCCCAGCTGCGCACCATGCAGGACTGGTATCTGCGCTATCAGTTAACCGGCGCGCACGGCGTCGCGGAAATCGCCTCGGCAGGCGGTTTCGTGCAGCAATATCAGGTGACGGTCGACCCGGTGAAGCTGCGCGCCTATGGCATTCCCCTGAGTCGGGTATCGCAGGTAGTCCGTGATTCAAACCGCGATGTCGGTGGTCGTGTGGTCGAAATGAGTGAAACCGAGTACATGGTGCGCGGGCGCGGTTACCTGCGCGGCAAGTCTGACATCGAAAATCTGGTGGTGAAGGCAGACAAGGGGACGCCGGTATTGCTGTCGGACATTGCGCATGTCGATCTGGGACCGGACGAGCGGCGCGGCTTGACCGAACTCGACGGTGAAGGTGAGGTGGTGTCAGGCATTGGCATTGCGCGTTACGGACAGAATGCGCTTGAAGTCATCGAGAACATCAAGAAAAAGCTCGCCGAGGTTTCCGCTGGCCTCCCGGATGGCGTTCGTATCCAGACTGTTTACGATCGATCTGAACTGATCCAGCGCGCGATTGCCACTCTCAAGCATACCCTGCTCGAAGAGGGGCTGATCGTGGCACTGGTGTGCATAGTATTCCTGATGCATGTGCGCAGTGCGCTGGTGGCGATTGTGATGTTGCCGGTCGGCGTGCTGATCGCCTTCATCGCGATGCGTGCATTGGGCATGAATTCCAACATCATGAGCTTAGGGGGAATTGCGATTGCCATCGGTGCGATGGTGGATGCGGCCATTGTGATGATTGAAAACGCGCACAAACATCTGGAACGACTAGAGCAAACCTCTCCCTTCAAGGGGGAGGTAAGGAGGGGGATGGAGGAAAGTGCTACGTTATCAACCCATCCCCATCCTAACCCTCCCCTTGAAGGGGAGGGGATTTTGATTCGACGTTCGCAAGCCATCCTCGCCGCCTGCCGTGAAGTTGGTCCTTCGTTATTTTTCTCGTTGCTGATCATCACCGTGTCGTTCCTGCCGGTGTTCACGCTGGAAGCGCAGGAAGGGCGGCTGTTCGCGCCGCTGGCATTCACCAAGACCTTTTCGATGGCGGGCGCCGCCTTGCTGTCGGTGACACTGGTGCCGGTGCTGATGCTGCTGTTCATCCGTGGCCGCATCATGCCGGAACAGCAGAATCCGCTGAACCGCTGGATGATTGCAGCTTACCGCCCGCTGATTGCAGCCGTTCTGCTAAAAAAGAAGACGACGATAGTCATCGCTGTGCTGGCATGTGTCGCAAGCTTGTATCCTGCGATGAAATTAGGTAGCGAATTCATGCCGACCCTGAATGAAGGATCCTTGCTCTACATGCCGGCTTCCTTGCCCGGCATGTCTGTCACCAAGGCGGCGGAACTGTTGCAGACGCAGGATAAGATCATCAAATCCTTCCCCGAGGTCGCATCGGTATTCGGCAAGGCGGGCAGGGCGCAGACCGCCACCGATCCGGCGCCGCTGGAAATGTTCGAAACGGTGATCAATCTGAAGCCAGAGGATCAATGGCGGCCCGGCATGAATGTCGACAAGCTGATCGCCGAGATGGACAAAGCGTTGCAATTCCCCGGCGTGGCCAACTCATGGACCATGCCGATCAAGGCGCGCATCGATATGCTGTCTACCGGCATACGAACACCTGTTGGCATCAAGGTGTTCGGCAAGAATCTTGAGGAAATTGAACGTGTGGCAAAACAGATCGAAGCGGTGGTCAGAAAAGTTCCCGGCACCAGCAGTGCCTTTGCTGAACGCTTAACCGGCGGTTTTTATCTCGACGTTGTGCCTGACAGGATGGCGCTGGCGCGCTACGGACTGACGGTGGGCGAGGTGCAGGACGTGATTGCGACTGCACTGGGCGGTGAGAACGTCACCACGACGGTCGAAGGTCTTGAGCGCTTCGGGGTTAACGTGCGTTATCCGCGCGAATTGCGCGGCACGCCGGAGCAGATCGCAAGTATGGTGCTGGTGCCCACCATGGATGGTGCGATGATCCCGCTTGGGCAACTGGCAAAGGTCAGTTTAAGCCGTGGTGCACCCTCCATACGCACCGAGAATGCGCTGCTGTCCGCCTATATCTACGTGGACATCCGGGATCGCGACATCGGCTCGTATGTGGCTGATGCCCGCCGCGCCGTGAACGATCAGGTTCAATTTCCGCCAGGTTTCTACGCGACCTGGAGCGGGCAGTTCGAGTACATGGAACGCGCCAAAGCCCGGATGAAGATCGTCATTCCGATCACCTTGCTGCTGATTTTTCTGTTGCTGTACTTAAACTTTAAGCGTGTCACGGAATCGCTGATCGTGATGTTGTCTGTACCGTTCGCGCTGGTCGGCGGCGTATGGCTGCTGTGGCTGCTCGATTACAACTTATCCGTGGCGGTAGCGGTGGGCTTCATCGCGCTGGCGGGTGTGGCGGCGGAGACCGGCGTGGTGATGCTGATCTATCTGGAGCAGGCATGGCAGGCCGTCCTGGCGCGCTGCGCCGAAGAGGGGCGTGTAGCGGATCAGGTTGATCTGCATGACGCGATCATGCACGGCGCCGTGGAACGCGTGCGGCCCAAGATGATGACGGTGGTGGCGATCATGGCAGGGCTGTTGCCGATTCTGTGGGGTACAGGCACGGGTTCCGAAGTGATGCGCCGCATCGCAGCCCCGATGGTCGGCGGCATGATTTCATCGGCCATATTGACGTTGCTGGTCATCCCGGTAATTTATGCGTTGCTAAAACAACGCGCGCTCGGATCGGGTGAATAAGTGCAGTAATGCATTGACTAAAAACGAATTTATCGTTAGCCTGAATTCGACTGGACGCTTTGAATATTCAACAGAATGTGAGTTCAACATGACACAGCAACAGGCAAGAACCTTCATCAGGCCCATCCAATTTGGAGCGGGCGCATTCGTGTTGTTGCTCGCCATCTATTTTGCGGTGGTCAGTCTGATTTCCGGGGTGGATTTCACACTCGAACAATTCGTAAAGTTCTGGTATTTCTTCGTAGCGCTCGCATCGGGATTCGGCATTCAGGTCGGACTCTACACCTACCTCAAGCAACTCGTCGGACAACATGACGCATCAGGCAAAGTGGTTGCGGTATCCGGCACGACCTCTACGGCTGCGATGGTTTCCTGTTGCGCACATTACCTGGTCAATATCTTGCCCATTCTGGGTGTCACCGGCTTTCTTACCGTCGTTGCACAATATCAGATCGAGCTGTTTTGGGTCGGTCTGGCTTTTAACGCTGCCGGTATTCTTTACATCGTACCTAAAGTCATCAACGCTACGCGGGAGCATCAAAAATGCTGAAAAAACTTTTGAGTGGTTTGGCTTTGGCAACGATGTTTGCTTTTACGCATAACGGCCTCATTGCAAATAGTTACGCAGCGGGGATTACGCCGCAAATAAACAATGAGCGGGGCATCAAGGTAACCACTGCGCTGCAAGCTATCCCTGCGGATGCGAAAACATGGGATTTTGAGGTGACCCTGGAAACCCATACGCAGGACTTGAGCGATGACCTGACCAAATCAGCAACACTCATTGTGGATGGCAAGCAATACCTGCCGCTGGTCTGGGACGGTGCGCCGCCCGGAGGCCATCACCGCAAGGGGGTGTTGCGTTTCAAGGCGGTTGCCCTGCAGGCACGCTCGATGGAGTTGCAAATACGCCTGACAGGCGACACCTCTGCAAGAAGCTTCAAATGGCAGCTGAAATGAACAACTAAGGTGCAAGACATGGATCGCAAACAACATTGGGAGCAGGTCTATACCACCAAAGCGTCTGACTCGGTTAGCTGGTTTCAGGAACATGCCGATCAATCGCTGCGGCTCATTCACAACACCGGGCTAGGCTGGGATGCGGCCATTATCGATGTGGGCGGCGGTGCATCGAGACTGGTGGATGATCTGGCTTTGCAAGGCTATACCGACCTGACCGTGCTTGACTTGTCATCGGCGGCGCTTGAGGTTGCAAAGCAGCGCATGGGGGGACATGCGGATACTGTGTACTGGATGGAAGGCGACATTACCCGTGCAGAATTTCCGGTACACCGGTTCGACATTTGGCATGACCGTGCCGTATTTCATTTTTTGACTGACCCGGCTGACCGCCATGCTTATGTCGAGCGAGTCATGCGTTCAGTTCGACCGGGTGGTCATGTGATTGTCGCCACCTTTGCCGAAGACGGGCCGGAAAAATGCAGTGGCTTAGCCGTGATGAAATACCAGCCTGAAACGTTGCACGCCGAATTTGGAGATGCTTTCCTGATGGTCGGGCACGAAAAGGAAGCGCACCACACGCCGTTCGGCACCGTTCAGCAGTTCGTTTATTGTTACTGTCGCAAGGCTAATGGCTAATGGCTAATTATTGTTAAAATTCAATTGGTTAAGTTTATATCTTGTTGTGCTGAGCGTATCGCCCATGATTTAACTTGCAACGGCTTGATCTTTTCAAGCACCGGAAAGGGGGCATGTAATGGCAACTGATCCCGTATGCGGCATGACAGTATCTGCCGACAGCCAGCATCGCCTGGTAGATGGCGGACAAACCTATCTGTTTTGCAGCGCGAAGTGCCTGGCGAAGTTTTCGGCTGCCCCCGATAAATACCTCAATCCTGTCCCGCAGACTCCTGCATCTAAAGCCCTGTTTCCCGGCGGCTACACCTGCCCGATGCATCCGGAAATCGTGCGCAGCGAACCGGGCGATTGCCCGATCTGCGGCATGGCGCTGGAACCGCGCAACGCACCAATGGAAGACAATACCGAATTGTATGACATGACGCGCCGGCTCAAAGTTAGCGCATCGCTGGCCTTGCCGGTATTCGTCATGGCGATGGCATCCGATCTGACGCCGCAATTCATACCGGATTCCGTCTCGATGACGGCGCTGCAATGGCTGGAATTTGCGCTGGCAACCCCTGCGGTGCTGTGGGGCGGCTGGCCGATCTTCCAGCGCGGCTGGGCTTCACTGGTCAACCGCAGCCTGAACATGTTCACGCTGATTGCGCTCGGTGTTGGCGTGGCGTGGATCTACAGCGTGATTGCGATGTTGCTGCCGGGGATTTTTCCATCTGCAATGCGCAGCATGGGGGAGGCGGTGCCGGTGTACTTCGAGGCGGCGGCGGTGATCATGGCGCTGGTGCTGCTCGGGCAGGTAATGGAGTTGCGCGCGCGTAGCCAGACCAGCGCCGCAATCAAACTGCTGCTGGGTCTTGCACCCAAGACCGCGCGCATCGTGCGTGCTGACGGCCACGAGGAAGATATTCCGCTTGAACAAGTGCAACCTGGCGATGTGCTGCGCGTGCGTCCCGGCGAGAAGGTGCCGGTGGACGGCGTGGTGCTGGAAGGTAACAGCTCGCTGGACGAATCGATGGTCACAGGCGAATCTATCCCGGTGGAAAAGACCGCAGACGAGAGATTGATCGGCGCGACGGTGAACGGCACCGGCAGTTTGTTGATGCGCGCCGAGCGCGTCGGGGCCGATACTCTGCTGGCGCAAATCGTGCATATGGTGAGCGAGGCGCAGCGTTCGCGCGCGCCAATCCAGCGGTTGGCCGATGTGACTGCCGGTTATTTTGTGCCGGCAGTGGTGGGAGTCGCGCTCGCTACACTGATGGTATGGGGACTCTTTGGGCCGGAGCCTCGCCTGGCACACGCCATCGTCAACGCCGTGGCGGTGCTGATCATTGCCTGTCCATGCGCGTTGGGGCTGGCTACACCGATGTCCATCATGGTAGGCACCGGGCGAGGCGCGCTGGCCGGCGTGCTGATCAAGAATGCCGAAGCGCTGGAAATCATGGAGAAAGTGAACACGCTGGTGGTGGATAAGACCGGCACGCTGACCGAGGGCCGTCCGAAACTGACCTCGGTCATTCCGCTTGCCGGATTCGATGAAGACGAAGTGCTGCGACTGGGTGCCAGTCTGGAACGCGCCAGCGAGCATCCGTTGGCGGCGGCCATCGTCAACGGTGCACTGGCATGGCCCCATCCCCACCCTAACCCTCCCCTTGAAGGGGAGGGAACGCATGCACTCTCCCCCCTTCAAGGGGGGAGTTGGAGGGGGGATGGGTTAAAACTTGCAGCGGTGAGCGATTTCACATCAATCACCGGCAAGGGCGTATCAGGAACGGTTGAGGGCAGGGCAGTCGCGCTAGGCAACCTCAAATTGTTCGAAGCGTTGGGCATATCACCCGGTGAATTGTTAGCAAGTGCCGAGGCGCTGCGTAGCGACGGCCAGACGGTGATGTTGCTGGCAATCGACAATAAGGCGGCGGGACTGATAGGCGTGGCTGATCCGGTCAAAGAATCCACGCTTGATGCGATCCGCGCCCTGCACAGGGAAGGCGTGCAGGTAATCATGCTGACCGGCGACAACCGCATCACGGCACAAGCTGTCGCGAAAAAATTGGGCATAGATCGGGTCGAGGCTGAAGTGCTGCCCGAACAGAAAGCTTCAATCGTCAAAGAACTGCAGGCGCAGGGACGCATCGTGGCGATGGCAGGCGACGGCATCAACGACGCACCGGCACTGGCTCAGGCACAGGTGGGCATCGCGATGGGCACCGGCACCGACGTGGCGATGGAGAGCGCCGGCATCACGCTGATCAAGGGCGACCTGAACGGCATCGTGCGTGCGCTGCGCCTGTCCCGCGCCACCATGCGTAACATCCGCCAGAACCTGTTCTTTGCCTTCATCTACAACGTGCTCGGCATCCCGATTGCGGCGGGCGTGCTGTACCCGTTCTTCGGATTGCTGCTCTCGCCGATTATCGCCGCCGCCGCGATGAGTTTCAGTTCAGTGTCGGTGATACTGAATGCGCTCAGGCTGAACAGGATAAAGATGTAACAAGGTTTTTTGCGGGCGTAAACTTTTTCGTAAAAGGAGAGCGTGATGAAACAGGACGAACCTGCCGGGCATTGTGTACCAAGGGGATACAACTGGATTCTGGTAGTATTTCTGGCGATAGCCGCCTTTTATCTGTTTACCGAGCACCGCGCCCACCTGCTGGGTGCGTTGCCGTTTCTGTTGCTGCTCGCCTGTCCGTTGATGCATCTGTTCATGCATCATGGACACGGCGCCGGGCATGGCGATAATTCAGACAGGAGCGAAAAATGAATTCCACGGAAAACGCTTATGGCCTGTGGTCGCTGGTCATTATCAATTCGCTATTCTTCATCCTGTTCGCCTTCAGTTTTTTCAGGCCGCAGTCACCGCGTGACTGGCGTACCTTCGGTCTTTACTCGGCCTTTATCGTGGCTCTTTTCACCGAAATGTATGGCTTTCCGCTGACTATCTATTTCCTGTCGGGCTGGTTGACGGAAAAGTTTCCAGGCGTGAACTGGCTATCCCATGACGCAGGTCATTTGCTGGAAATGATGTTCGGTTGGCGCGCCAATCCGCACATGGGGCCGTTCCATATTCTCAGCAATCTGTTTATCCTGGGCGGCTTCTGGCTTCTGGCCTCCGCCTGGAAGGTTCTTTATCAGGCGGCGCAGTGCAACGAGTTGGCGATCACAGGGCCTTATGCACGTATCCGCCATCCGCAATATGTGGCATTTGCCATGATCATGTTTGGTTTCTTGCTGCAATGGCCAACGCTGAGCACCTTGCTGGTATTTCCGTTGCTGCTGTGGGTCTATGCGCGTCTGGCGCGCACTGAAGAGCGGGATGTTGAAGCACGTTTTGGTGAGCGCTGGCAGGAATATGCGGCCCGTACGCCAAGGTTCTTCCCGCAACTATCCCGTCCAAAATCATAAGAGGTGCGTCATGAATGCCAAAGATCCGGTTTGTCACATGCAAGTCCCAATCATGTCAAATGCCTGCGAATACGAAGGCGTCCACTATGCTTTTTGTTCTGAGCAGTGCAGGGTAAGATTTCTGGCGAACCCGCGTTTATATATCGGACTTCCCGGACACAAAGCCCCCGCGCAACAAGGCAAAGAAGTGATCAAGAAACGCACTCTGATGCTATCTGAACCACTGGATGCCGTTCAGTCCGAACAGGTGAAAAAGGCGCTGCTTTCGATGATGGGGATACAGACGGTTCGCATCGAGGCGAACATGATCGAAATTCAATATGACCTGATACAGGTTACCGCCGAGCAGGTCGCAGACAAGCTAAGCCTTATCGGTTCAGAGCTTGGCGGAGGCTGGGTAGATCGTCTCAAGCTGGCTTTTATCAATTATCAGGAAGAATGCGAGATTGGTAACTTGGAAGCTCGTCATGCCGCGTCTTGCCACAGATGAGAATGTAGTTTTGTAGTTTTGTAGTTTGGAGGGGGGGGAGCGCCATGCTTGACGAATTCATCCACAAACCGCGCATTGCCTATTTCTCGATGGAGATCGCGTTGCGCAATGAAGTTCCGACCTATGCGGGGGGCCTCGGGATACTTGCCGGCGACACGCTGCGCTCGGCAACCGATCTCGGCCTGCCCATGGTGGCGGTCAGTCTGATCAGTCGCGCCGGTTATTTTCGCCAGGCGCTTGACGAACTGGGCAGTCAACAGGAACAGGCGGCGGCCTGGGATCCGCGTCGTTGGGCGAAGCCGCTTGATGCCAAAATCGCGGTGCACATTGAGGAGCGCATGGTCTGGATACGCGCCTGGCTTTACGTGCTGGAAGGTCATATGGGCGGTCGCCAGCCGGTATTGCTGCTCGATACCGATCTGGATGAAAACGCCAGTGATGACAGGGAAATTACTCATTATCTGTACGGCGGTGACCCTAGCTACCGGCTCAAACAGGAAATTGTGCTGGGTTTGGGCGGTGCCCGACTGTTGCAGGCGCTCGGTTTCACGATACGACACTACCATATGAACGAGGGACACTCTGCCTTGCTGGGTCTTGAGCTGATGCGGCGCTATACGTATCCTGCCGAAGACTTGCGGCCAGGGGAGTCGCCTTACGATTTTCCACACGTACGCGAGATGTGCAGCTTTACCACCCATACCCCGGTTGAGGCCGGGCAGGACCGTTTTTCCTACGATCTGATTCGGCGCGTACTCGACAACGGCTTCGACATCGAAACCATCAGGCATCTGGCAGGTGAAGACAACCTGAATATGACGCGGCTGGCGCTGAATTTGAGCGAATATGTCAACGGTGTTGCCAGAAAACATGCCGAAGTGTCGAATGCGATGTTCCCCGGCTACCGGGTACACGCTATCACCAACGGCGTGCACCCTTTTACCTGGACTGCCGAAGCCTTTCGACAGTTATACGACCATTATCTGCCGGGCTGGTGTCACGAGCCCCAGTTGCTGATACGCGCCGACTGCTGCATTCCTGAAGCCGCGATCTGGCAGGCGCACGTTCAGGCGAAACAGCATCTTATCGAAAAAGTACAGGCACTTACCGGGGTGGTGTTACAGCCGGAAATACCGATCTTCGGTTTTGCGCGGCGTATGACAGCCTATAAACGCCCTGATTTTCTGTTCTCCGATCTTGAGCGCTTGCAAGCCATTGCGCGCAACCACCCATTTCAGATCGTGCTTGCCGGCAAAGCTCATCCGCGCGATGAAAACGGCAAACGGCTGATTGAGCAACTGCACGCACATGCGCGCACTCTTGCCGGCACAATAACGGTCGTCTATCTGCCCGATTACGATATGGCGCTGGCTCAGACGCTGACTGCGGGAGCGGACGTGTGGCTTAACACCCCGTTGCCGCCGCTGGAGGCTTCCGGCACCAGCGGCATGAAGGCTGCATTCAACGGCGTGCCGAATCTTTCGGTGCTGGATGGTTGGTGGATTGAGGGCTGTATCGAAGGCGTAACCGGATGGGCGATCGGTGATGCGGCAGGAATCGCCGACGGTGATGCCGCCACACTTTACAATAAGCTTGAAAACCTGGTATTGCCGCTGTATTACAACCGTGGCGACGGAGGTTGGGTCAGGTTGATGAAAGGTGCGATCAGCAAGAATGCTTCTTACTTCAATAGTCACCGCATGATGCGTCGTTATGCGACGGAAGCGTACAACTGGTGAGATATTCCTGGCAGCGGCTGTTTTTCAGGGGGGATTACCGGGGCTTCAGCAGTATGGGGCTGCCATCCCTTGCAGGATGACAGGAATTTATTCATTGAACCGCCGTGTACGGTCCCGTATGCACGCTGGTGTGGGAGGGGGCGTGAGGCTTACTCCTATCCCGATTAGCAATTTTATTCCTGGAGCTATCGAGAAATGCCGAGTGTGATAATCAATGGTGTTGATCTCTACTTCGAATGTCATGGAAAAGGCAAACCGCTGATGTTTATCGCGGGCCTTGCCAGCGACTCCCAAAGTTGGCAGCCGATAGTGGAAGAGCTATCTCTGAATTACCTTGTAATACGCCCGGATAACAGAGGTGCGGGTAGAACAAAGCCTCAAAATATTGAGACCAGCATTCAGCACATTGCCGACGATTGCATCGCGCTTATCGAATATTTGGGGTTGTCATCCGTCACGTTGATCGGGCATTCAATGGGAGGCTTTGTAGCGCTGGACTGCGCCATCCGTTATCCTGAACAGGTTGCTAATTTGATACTGGCGGGAACGTCGGCTTTCAATTCGGAAAGGAATAATGCGCTTTTTCGTGATTGGGTTTCTGATATGAGATCGGGGATGGACCCGGAACGTTGGTTTAGAAATATATTCTACTGGATATTTTCCAAGCGCCTTTTTGAGAACGAAGAAACATTGAATGATGCGGTCAGATTCGCAATCGAATATCCCTATCCTCAAAGCGACATCGCGTTCGAAAAACAAGTCAACGCCATCAGGAAGTTTAATTGCCGGAAAAGTCTACCAGGCATCAAATCAAATACTTTGATCGTTTTCGGAAAAGAGGACCTGCTATTTCCTCCGGAAGAGAGCATCAAGGTGTTGCATGCGATCCCTGGCGCACGTGTTTCCCTTATCGAGGATGCGGCGCATGCTATACATGTGGAAAATCCCAATGCATTCACGGATTGTGTCTCACATTTTCTGAGTACTTGCTCATAAGAAACACGTATTAACCAATTGATATTTAAGGATATTATTTTCAATAGCTTTATGTCCTTTCGGCGCGATTTGCGGCTGGTTACGGCGCTAACCCATCGCTTCAGTCATTGTGCCGGCTTTATCAATGCAGATCAAAGGGAATGCTCTTTCACCGCTGCGCGAAACGCACATGGACTCTGTTGTCCGTTCTGCGTTGGATTGTGCTGACGACGACGTCATCATCAGCAGAGCGTGCTATCTGATCTTTGTGCGCGAGCGCGTAGCTGCGAGAGGCAGCGCCGGCATTCCTTGCTTTTTCAGTGCTGACGGCCGTATGACTGTTTTTTTCAGTTGCCGCAACCATGTTCTGAGCTTGAACGGACGAGGAAAACAGAACGACGTCCAGCATGAGCAGCGGGCAGAGAGAGAAAAATGTAGTTGTCTTATTCATGTTTTTTCCTTTGCACAGACTTAAACTATTCAGGTTGCCTGCTACAGATTGTTCTGCTGTCGTGTAGAAAAATTTTCGAGAAAACAGCTTGAACGATGATGTGCATTTTATGGGGCGGAGTGGTGCTAATCTATCAGGCCGCTTACGGTGACTCCATAAGGTAGAGTGCTATGTTTATGAGGGGGAAACTATGCAGTAGCAGGAAAGGATTTGTACTTTGAGCCGTTCATACAATCAATGTGAATGAGGCCAGAGATTCGACGCTATCTCAGCTGCTTACTAACGGGCAGCAGACGTCGGATGATTCGGAATCGAACGGGCAGCCATATGCCAGTTGCTCACGAAGCGCCAACCATCCTCGCAAGGCCCGCCTCGCTTATAACCCTCGTTTTGGTTTTGAAATATTAATAATTCACAAAACTTTAATAAAAGCCTCATTGGCTTGAAATAGTTTTAACTCATGATGTGTCGCATTACATATCTAGACATCTATCGTCATGAGTCTTTACGCAATTGATCGCGACACAGGAATTACCCTATACGCACAAATCGCCGAAGTGCTGGAACGCGACTATGTTCGGCAGGGTGCCGCTGGTGACCGGTTGCCTGCTGAAGGCGAGTTGGCGGCACGTTTTGCCGTGAATCGTCACACTTTGCGTCGTGCCGTTGATGAACTGATTTCGCAAGGATTACTTGAGCGTCGTCACGGTGTGGGTATATTTATTACCGATCAGTTACTTGATTATCGCGTGGGCAGCAATACGCGTTTTACTCAGACGCTGGCTGATATCGGTATTTCTACCGATACACGAGTGATACGCAAGATGATTACTCCCGCCCCTGCGGGGGTTGCGCGCAATCTGGCTTTGTTGGCTGACGAACCCGTTATTTGGATGGAAACACTACGCTTAGCCGATGGCTTGCCCTTCTGTGTTATTTCACATTTTCTGCCTGTTGAACCGTTCAGCGAGATGCTGGGTGGCTATACCGGCGGGTCGTTGCATGACTATTTAGAGCGAAATCACGGCGCACTTCATCGTACCGAAAGTCTGGTAACTGCGGTCCTTCCACAAGGTGACGACGCAAAGCTGCTGGGGATTACCCAGAATCGGCCCATCCTTAGGGTCAAGAGTTTGAACGTGCTGGATCGGGATAACTCTCCGGTCGAGTACGCCATTACCCGGTTCCGCGCAGACCGGATCCAACTGCGCATTACACCTTAAAACCTCCCTACCAAACGTTACTGAATCCAACAGGAGTTTCAACATGCAAGTTAATAAACTTATTTTATCTATGCTGATCGGCGCTTCGCTGATGAGTACTGCGGTAACCGCTCAGGCACGCGACTTGGTAATGGGCTTGATTCCAGCGGATAACAATGAAGAAATGATCAAAACCTTCGAGCCGATGCGCGCTTATCTGGAAAAGAAGCTTGGCCAAAAAGTGAAAATGTTCACGGCAACGGACTACGCGGGCGTGATTGAAGCGATGAAAAAGAAGCGTGTCGATATCGCATGGTTCGGCCCTTTGTCATATTACCTGGCTGAACAGGAAGCGGGCGCTGAAGCTTTCGCGGTCGGTATTCGTGAAGGCAGTAACTCACCTACCTACAAGAGCATCATCGTTACGCCTTGTGATAGTGGCATCAAAAACCTTCTCGATTTAAAAGGAAAGAGTGTTGCTTTTGTCGATCCAGCCTCTACATCCGGCGGCTTGATGCCAAGCTACATGGTGAAGCAAGCTACCGGCAAGATGCCTCAGGAATTCTTCGGTAAATTTACCTACGCAGGCTCACACGATGCAGCGGAATTGGCTGTGAAGAACAAGACCGTTGATGCGGCGGCCGACAATGACATCACCTATCCGAAGATGTTGGAAAAAGGTCTGATAACCAAGGAAAGCAATTGCATCATCGCCGAATCTGCACCGTTGCCAGGTTCACCGCTGGTTTATCGCGGTGATTTGCCAAAGGAACTGAAAGCACAGATTCGCGACGCGATCCTGAATGCGGATAAGGAAATCAAGGTAACGGGCTATGGCAAGATCAGCCATTACGTTGCGGTTGAGCCAAAAGACTATCAAATGATCCGCAATATGGTTAAAGAGCTGGGCCTCAAAAAAGAGCAGTTGAAGTAATTGAGGTATCGCGGTTGGTGAGGCACTTGCCGACCGCGAATTAATTTGGAGGTCGCATGGCTACAATCATTATCAAAGACATAGTCAAGCGTTATGACTATGGTTTTGAAGCACTCAAGGGCGTCAGCGCAGAAATTGCAGCGGGTTCTTTTACGGTTATTCTCGGCCCATCGGGTGCCGGAAAATCTACTTTATTACGTACTATCAATGGCTTGGAAACGCCTACTGCAGGCACTATTCAGATTGGCGAACAAACCGTCACGCAAGACAATCTTCGTGAAGTGCGTTCACAGGTTGGCATGGTGTTCCAGCATTTTAATTTGGTAGATCGATTGTCGGTCATGACCAATGTTCTCACCGGGCGCTTGTCGCATCGTTCGTGGCTGGGAAGCCTATTGTATTTATTTCGTCGCACCGATCTGGATCTTGCGCACGATGCGCTGATTCGAGTGGGACTGACAGACAAAGCCTGGAATCGCGCTGATCGCTTGTCAGGCGGACAACAACAGCGTGTCGGTATTGCGCGTGCTTTGGCACAACAACCTCGCGTGATTCTGGCCGATGAACCGGTCGCTAGCTTAGATCCTGTTGCCAGTGAAGAGATTATGGGACTGCTGCGCGAAATTTGTACGCGCGACGGAATTACCGTGGTCGTTAATTTGCATCAGGTTGAATTGGCTAAACGTTTCGCTGATCGCATCATTGGGCTGAATGACGGACTGGTTGTATACGACGGCCCGGCCAGCGGGCTTGATCGCGCAACGCTGAGTCGAATCTATAGTCGCAACGGAGATCAAGTCGATGAGCAACTCGAAACTATGCTGGCCTACGCCTAATGGGCGACCAGGCCTGGTGCCGACGCTGGTGCTGCTCGTCAGTAGCTTGCTGTTGGCGATCAGCGCACCCGCCGTCGAGCTTGATTTAGGGCGAATCGTTAGCGCAGTACCGCGCATGTTGGCTTTTGCCGGAAATCTTTTGGTTCTGCCGGATGGGGAATATTTACCGACGCTTATTAAAAATATCTTGCAGACCATCGAAATGACGTTTCTGGCGACCAGTATTGCGCTGGTAATCAGTCTGCCATTAGGTGTTCTGGCGGCCAAAAACACCAGTCCACATCCCGCTGTATTCCACGCGACACGCAATTTGTTGTCCTTGATGCGCGCGCTTCCTGAATTAGTCTGGGCCCTGGTGTTTGTGTCTGCGGTGGGCTTAGGGCCTTTGCCGGGAATTATGGCGTTGTCATTTGTGACGGTCGGCTTCATGGGTAAATTTTTTGCCGAGAGCATTGAAGTGGTCGATCAGCGTCAGGTGGAAGGGGTGGTGGCACAGGGTGCAAGTTGGTTGCAACTGCGTACCTTTGCTCATTTTCCCCAGGCTTTTCCGGACTTTGTCGGCACGGTGATGTATGTGCTGGATCACAATCTGCGTGCGGCTGCGATTTTAGGCTTGGTGGGCGCGGGCGGTATCGGTTATGACCTGGTGATGGCGATGCGGATGTTCGATTACGACAGGCTGCTGCCAATCGCACTGTCCATTTACATCGTGGTGACATTGCTTGATCGTGCATCCGATCACTTTCGCATGAGGATGATTTAAATGTCTGAACAAATAATCAAACGTCCTGCGTTACCTAAGAAACCGTTCAATCCGACGCCCCTTTGGTTGTCGGGTTGGCTGGCACTGATTTGGCTAATCATCGTCGATCTTGAGTTGTCATTTGAAACGCTGCTGTATGGAGTACAAGACATCTTCGAGTATTTCAGCCGCTACAGCCGTCCTAATTTTGAGAACATATCTAGATATGTAGAACTGTTGGGGCAAACGCTGGCAACGGCGCTGTGGGGAAGTACCTTGGCGATTGTGGTCGCTGTGCTGTTAGCACCGTTCGCCGCCAGGAACCTGTCACCCAATGCCGTGACTTATCGCATTGCTCGTGAGTTGCTCAACTTTATGCGTGCTATGCCGGATTTGTTACTGGCATTGATTTTTGTCGCTGCATTAGGCTTGGGGCCATTGCCGGGTGCATTGGCGTTGGGCGTGCATACGGCAGGATTTCTCGGTAAGTTTTTTGCGGAAAGTCTGGAACGCGTAGATAGCGGGATTTATGAAGCCGTCACGGCGACCGGTGCATCGCGTGTTCAGTTGGTGATGTATGCGGGCTGGCCGTCGATTCAACGCGAAGCCTTGGGTTATATGCTCTATATCTTCGACCGCAATGTGCGCATGGCCGCTGTGTTGGGTCTGGTGGGAGCCGGTGGCATCGGGCTTGCACTGCATGACACCTTACGCATGTTCAATTACGACCAGTCAGCCGCGCTGATTGTGGTGATTCTGGTCACGATTTTGAGCATCGATTATCTGTCTACCTGGCTGAGAGGAAAACTTAACTAATGAATATTCCAAGAAATGATTGGCCAAGTGCGCTCTGCCAGTTAAACGCTGCTGAGATCGAAGAGGTCGCTGCAAAACTGACCCTTAACATTGAGGTGCGCGATGTTGTCTTGCCACAGGCGGGGTTAGGTTTGTTGAGCTTAACGGACGGGGCGTTTCATGAACCGTTTTACTTAGGTGAAATCCCAGTGGCACGCGCCGAGGTGATTCTTAATACAGCCGATGACCGTGAGTTTAGAGGCGGCACTGTACTGGTTGATGACCGGGCGCAATTAGCTCGTTCGATAGCTATTCTTGACGCTGTCCTGTCGGGGAAGTTGCCTGACTATGAGCAGGCCGAAAGCCTGGTTGAACGGGGTAATCAGATTCGTATTCAGAAAATGAGCGAGCGCCGTCAAATGCTGGCTGCTACCCGTGTCGATTTTTCGTTGCTGGAACAAGAGGATGACGAAGATGCAGAATGAAACCTTAAACTGTTCGCCCAATATCTGGCAACCCATGCTGCAACAGCAGGTATTTCGTGGTTTGCTTGATGCCTTTAGCTATCCGGGACGCATTACAGCCTGTGCAGATAGCGAGACAACGGCTTGCCTTGCAATTCTGGTTGCGCTGGTTGATGGCGAAACTACGCTGGCTGATCCTCAACAATGGTTGAGTTCAGCATTGTGGTCCAAGTTGGAAGCGCGACACAGTATCCCGGAAAAAGCTGCATTCATTCTACTGGATGGCTTTCAAGCGACTGATTTTAAACCAAGTATTGGTACGCTGGATGCGCCGGAAACGGGTGCCACCATTTTATTGCGCGTCAACTCATTGCACCCGGACTTGAGCGGCAATCTTCGCTTGCAGTTAAGAGGTCCCGGTATTGAAAGTACAACTTCCATCAGTGTAGACGGGCTGCATCCCGCGTGGATTACAGCGCGTCAGGAATGGGTATCGGCTTTTCCGCTTGGCGTCGATTTGCTGCTGTGTGATGCACATCATTTTGTTGCGATACCGCGAACTACGCAGGTCGAAGTGGGAGGGTTGGCATGAGTTATGTTGCAATCAAGGGCGGCAAAGCCGCAATCGATGGCGCTGCCACCGTCACTGACTATATGCGCTGCAGGAATGCAGTTGATGAGCCAATCAAGCTCTCCGTCATCGAAGATCAGTTGCGTTTATTGACCTCGAGGGTTGTCTCCGAAGGCGGGCTGTATCACCCGAGACTGGCCGCGCTCGCACTCAAGCAATTTCAGGGTGATACGCTGGAAGCGGCATTTGCATTGCGCGCCTATCGCTCGACCAAGCCCAGATTGCTGGAGACGCCGCTACAAGACACCTCGAAGATGCGCTGCATTCGTCGAATCTCATCGGCCTTCAAAGATATTCCGGGCGGTCAAATGTTGGGTGCGACCTTCGATTATGCCTTGCGTCTGTTGCGCCTCGATCTGGCAAATGAAGATCCTGCTGCATTTCGACAAGTTGCCAAAAATTTTCTCAGCAATACGCCCGAGGCTGATTTGCCGGATAGCTTTCCGAAGGTGCTCGATGCACTGCGTGCCGAAGGTTTGCTGCCAGCTTTAGGCGCGATGCGCGAACAAGCCTTTGATATCACTCGCGATCCGCTGGTGTTCCCGGTGCCACGCTCGGCAGCGCTCGCCACCATGGCGCGAGCCGAAACAGGCTCTTTGCTTGCTATGGCGTATTCAAACATGCGCGGTTATGGCGATGTGCATCCTACCGTGGCCGAGCTGCGCGTAGGTTATCTGCCGGTCATGCTGCCGCATCCAGTGACGGGCGAGTTGATGGAAGCCGGTGAAGTATTGGTTACCGAATGCGAAGTGGTGGCGATGTATGAAAGCGGTAATGCCGGTGATATGCCAGTCTTTACGCTGGGTTACGGTGCGTGTTTTGGTCACAATGAAGTCAAGGCAATCAGCATGGCAATCCTTGATCGCGCCTTGCAAAAAGGCATGCGTGACGGTCCCGATAACCCTTCAGAAGATCCTGAATTTGTCTTGTTGCATGTGGATGGTGTCGATTCAATGGGCTTTGCCTCGCATTACAAAATGCCGCATTACGTCACCTTTCAGTCTGATATGGATCGCTTGCGCATAACGCAAGGTAAGGTGCGCAAGACAGGAGAAACAGCATGAACGAAAGTTATGAGCTGCCGCTGGAGGATGCCGGTTACTCGTTTGGTTTCCTGGATGAGTATGCCAAGAAGGAAGTTCGTCGCAGCATCCTCAAAGCCATTGCCATTCCGGGTTATCAGACACCCTATGCCTCGCGTGAAATGCCGATGGGTCGCGGTTTCGGTACGGGTGGCCTGCAAATTACCTTGTCTTTGATCGGCGTTCAAGACACGCTTAAGGTGATCGATCAAGGCTCGGATGATTCGGTCAACGCCGTCAATTTGCGCCAATTTGTGCAGTTGACTTGCCCTGGCGTTGAAGTCACCGAAAAGACGGAAGAGGCGACCTTGCTACAGTCGCGTCACCGCATTCCGGAAAAGCCACTGACGGAGGCGCAGATATTGATACTGCAAGTGCCTTATCCCGATGCGCTGGTGGTGGTTGAAGCGTCTGAAGCGAGGCGCAAAGTTATGCACGCCGAGGCGGACTATTCGCGATTGTTGGTCAAACTTTACGAAGACATCGTGCATTTTGACGAGATCACCATCTCGCATCGTTATCCGACGCGTATCAACGGGCATTATGTGATTGATCCTTCGCCGATTCCGCGCTGGGATGTCCCAAAACTTGATCAGTCAAAAGCCCTGATTCTGCTGGGTGCCGGACGTGAAAAGAAGATTTATGCCGTGCCGCCTTACACGCTGGCTGAACCACTTGTTTTCGATGATATCGCTTTCCGTGTGGAAGATTTCCGTGATGCAGCAGGTGTGCGTTATGCCTGCCGATGCTGCGGTTCAACGGTCAGTTTTCTGGATGAATTTAGCGATGATAACGGCTTGGTAACGCATCAATGTTCGGATTCGGCGTATTGCGAAGAACAGCAACAAACCGGGAGTGCAGCATGAGCAACAAGATACTGGAAGTACGCGGGCTGTCGCGTATCCACGGCAAGGGCTGTTCGCTCTGCACCCAACATACCGGCCCCGATTTCGATACCAATATCTGCCCATTTTGCGGCAGCGTGGTGGCCGCACATGACATCAGTTTTGATCTGTATAGCGGCGAAATTCTGGGCATCATCGGCGAGTCCGGCAGCGGCAAATCAAGCACGGTCAAAATGCTGTATTTCGATGATGAGCCGACCTCCGGGCAAGCGACCTTCTTCGATGGTGCAGAACAGCACGATTTGTTCAGTCTTAATGCGGCACAGCAGCGCAGCATGCGCAACAAACGCTTTGGCATGGTGTACCAGAACCCGCATCTGGGGTTGAATTTTCAGATATCGGCGGGCGGTAATATCGCAGAACGTCTGCTGATGAGTGACATGAAGCATTACGGTGAAATTCGCCGTCGGGCAGGGGAATTGCTCTCGCGCACGGAAGTGTCATTGGCGCGCATGGATCAAAATCCCAAAACCTTTTCAGGCGGGATGCAACAGCGAGTACAGATTGCCAAGGCGCTGGCCATAAGACCGCCGCTGCTATTTCTGGATGAGGTTACCACGGGTCTTGATCTGTCCGTACAAGCCGCCATTCTCGATCTGATTCTGGAAATTCAAAATGAACTCGGCACAGCAATGATCGTGGTGACGCATGATCTGGGCGTGATTCGGCTGCTGGCCGGACGCACCTTGGTGATGAAGCACGGTCGCGTTATCGAGTCAGGTCTGACCGATCAAATTCTCGAAGACCCTCAGCACGCTTATACCCAGCGGCTGGTGGCGTCATCCCTGTGAGATGAATATGACACAAGCAATTTTATCCATTGAAGACTACGCCAAGACGTTTCATTTACATGAACGTAATAAAGCCATTCCGTCGGCATCTCATGTCAATTTGAGTGTTTATCCGGGATGTTTAACCGCCCTTATCGGACCTACGGGTGCCGGTAAATCTTCCGTTTTGAAGGGGATTTACCGCACTTATCTGCCAAGCAGCGGACGTATTCTGTTTCGTAGTAAAGCCGGAAATATCATTGATCTGGCAAAAGCGGGCGAGCATCAGATACTCGAATTACGTAAACAGGAAATCGGTTTCGTTACTCAGTTTTTGTATTGCCTGCCACGCAAATCAGCCATAGATGTGGTGGCTGAACCTTTGTTTACACGTGGAGTGGACCGCCATGAGGCACGAGGCCGAGCTGAGAAATTATTAGCGCAATTGGCGGTGCCGAGTCATTTGTGGAATGTCCCACCTGCGACCTTTTCGGGGGGCGAGAAACAGCGTGTGAATCTGGCGCGCGGCTTGATTGCACAGCCTCGATTGCTGCTGCTGGATGAACCCACTGCTAGTCTTGATCCGGCTACGACGGAGCGGGTAGTTGAGCATATTCAATCACTTAAGGAAACAGGCATCGCCATGCTGGCCATCTTTCATCATCCTGATCTGGTAAGACGCTTGGCCGATGAGGTAGTGGAACTTTCTCCCCCAGTAACTGAACTTAGCAAGGATTAGCATGAAAAATCGACTCTATCTTACCGGCGCACAGGTGGTGCTGGAAAATGAAACCCTCAAATGCGCGGCTATTCTGATCGAAAACGGCGAGATAGTCGCAATCGAACCAGTTAGCGCCAGCGGTGCGCAGGAAATCGATTTGACCGGGCATATCCTGATGCCCGGCATGATTGATCTGCATTGCGATGCGCTGGAAAAGGAAGCTGAGCCGCGTCCCGGCGTGCATTTTCCCTTCGATTTTGCCTGTGCTCAAGCCGACAAACGCAATACGGCAGCAGGTATTACCACGGTTTATCACGCTTTGTCCTTTGCCAATGCAGAATTGGGTGTGCGTAACAACCAGACCGCTGCAGCGCTTGCGCGTGCGGTTCATGCCTGGCAGGAACACGCATTGGTGGATAACCGGGTGCATGCACGTTATGAGATTACCGATCCGACTGCGCCTGCCGTCCTGCATGAGCTACTGAAAAATAATGAGGTACACCTGATGTCCTTCATGGATCACACGCCAGGGCAGGGGCAGTTCAAAGATACCGATGCCTATCGTAACTACCTTGCGCGCACCTATAAGAAATCGCCCGCTGAAATAGACGCCTTGCTTGCAGATAAGCTGGCACAAGGGGATGGCTCATTTCTTCGCATGCAGGAACTGGCAAACGTCGCATGTCAATTGGGTATTCCACTGGCTAGTCACGATGATGATCGCCCTGAAAAAATTGGCATCGTGTCTGACCTTGGAGTGGCTGTTTCCGAGTTCCCGATTAACCTTGAAACAGCCCAGGCAGCACGTGCGGCTGGATTGGCAACCCTGTTCGGTGCGCCCAATATATTGCGAGGCAAGTCACAATCAGGCTCGATGCGTGCGCTGGATGCCATCATCGAAGGGGTGGCCGACTGCCTGTGCGGTGACTATTCTCCTGCTGCATTGTTGCCTGCAATCATGCAGTTACCCACGTTGGCCGATATTCAACTGCATCAAGCAGTTGCGTTGGTGAGTGCGAATCCGGCGCGTGCAGCCGGTCTGAATGACCGTGGCACAATTGCTTTAGGTAAACGTGCCGATCTGATTGCGGTACGCAATCTGGGCGGATTGCCTCAGGCGGCGCGTGTATGGTCGCAAGGTTTGGCCGTGATGACGCTGGCTTTCGATCATGGTGCCTGAGATGAGCGGGGTTTTGCTTTATGTGATTGGCCCGTCCGGCAGCGGCAAGGACAGCTTAATGCATCATGCCAGACAGTCGCTGGAACAGGATTCCAGTGTGGTGTTCGCACATCGCTACATCACGCGCCCACATGATGCGGGTGGGGAAAATCATGTGGCGCTAAGTGGAGCAGAGTTCGAATCAAGAATGGCACGAAATTTGTTCCCCATGCATTGGCGCAGTCATGGAATGTGTTATGGCATAGGCTGTGAAATCAATCAGTGGCTAGCAAAGGGGCTTATCGTGATTGTGAATGGCTCGCGAGCCTATCTCTCACAAGCGTCGAAAAATTATCCGGAACTGGTACCGTTGTTGATCGATGTATCCACTGAAATTTTACGCAGTCGACTTCAATCGCGTGGTCGTGAAACTCCTAATGAAATTGAGGCACGACTGATGCGTGCCGAGGAATTTAGGACGTTGCAACATCCAAGCTTGCTGCATTTTAGTAATGACGCGCCACTGGATCAAACAGGCCCAGCCTTTGTCGAATTGATTCGATCTAAAACACGAGCTATTCAATGCAGCTGACTTTTCTTGGGACGGGTGCTGCGGGTGGCGTGCCGCTGTGGGGGTGTGATTGTCCGATTTGCAGTCGCGCCCGGATTGATGTCAGCGTTATACGACGTCCGAACTGTGCGCTGCTTGAGGCTGGCGGGGTACGTTTGCTGCTGGACGCTGGTGTAATGGATGTCACTGAACGATTCCCGTCCGGCAGCTTATCCGCCATTTTGATCACACATTTTCACCCCGACCATGTGCAAGGCCTGTTTCACTGGCGTTGGGGCGTAGGCGAACTGGATGTATTCGCGCCGCACGACGCAGAAGGATGCGCCGATCTGTACAAGTATCCCGGCCCGCTGAAGTTCAAACATCTGTCCAAGTTTGAGACGTATGAGGTGGGTGAAATACGAATTACGCCGGTGCCGCTGGTGCATTCCAAGCCGACGCTGGGCTACTGTATCGAACACAATGGCGCTCGACTGGCGTACCTCACGGATAGTCGTGAAATTCCGGCCGCTACCGCAGAATTTTTGACCCAATGGCAACCCCACAACATATGCCTCGATTGCACCTATCCGCCGGGCATTGAAGGAAAACGGAATCACTTCGATCTGACTGAAGCGATTGATTTGAGTAAGAATTACCCAAGCAGCGATATTGTCCTGATGCACATTGGTCACTGTCTTGATGTCTGGCTGTTGAACCATCCTTTAGCACTGACAGGACGCGTGTCTCTGGCGCGCGATGGCGATAGGCTGGATATTTCGGGAATATGATGCCCCCGCTGATGGCCGTGGGTGCATCCGTTTTAATGCATGTGTCCTGGAATCTTCTGACTAGGCGGACACCGAGTAAGGCCAATTTTCTATGGTGGATTGTTGGGCTATATGTGCTGATATTCGCGCCATTCACTTTGCCTGATTTTATGCGTGCCGCCGCACAGGCACCTGAACTTTATCTCTGTGCGGCCATCAGTGGCACAAGCAATGGCCTGTATTTTTTAGCACTTAGGCGCGCCTACACTTTGGCTCCTGCAAGCGCGGTCTATCCTATGGTGCGCAGTTCTCCATTGTTGATCGCGATTGTTGAAGTGCTGTTCTTCGGTCATAGCTTCCCGTTGTTGTCCTGGTTCGCTATTCTGTTGGCGTTGTCTGGTCTGTGGATGATCGCTGCCAGCGCACAGGAAGGTGCAACGCGGCTCAGTCGCGCATGGCCATATGCTTTGTTTGCAGCCTTGATGACGGTAATCTACAGTCTGAGCGACAAGCTGGCGGCGGTAAATATCCAGGATATCAGAACGGCGCTTGGCTATGTTTGTGTGAATTTTTCTATCAGTTGGATTTTTTTGGTTCTTGAGCAAAAGTGGCGTGCAGATTGCTGGATTCCTGTAGCAATACCTACCGTTTATACGCTGATTGTGGGTGCATTGGGCGTTGGCACGGCTTACGCCCTCGTGATCTATGCGATGCGCACGCTACCCGCTGCCTATGCGGTAACCCTGACCAATGCCGGTATTGTGTTGACCGTATTGCTTGGCATAGTTTGGCTGAAAGAGCATCAAGGCTGGCGACAGCGCCTCATGGGATCAAGTATGGTTGTAATCAGCGTCATAGTCGTTTGCCTAATGACCGATTGAATTTCAGCCTTATGGAAAATTGATGGGCAGGTATGGGTTGATTGGAGCCAATTAAACCAAGCGATTTACACCAAAATCAACGACTGCCACTTAACTTTGCCAGATCAGTCGCAACGATGCTCTTCGTGTTCTGCTTGAATACCTGATCAGAGTTTTTGGTCTTTCATGACGAGACCTGTGACCTCATAGATCGATACTGATGGAACAAGTTTGAAGAACAGCATGTGGGGCTTGTCGAAGTTGCCTGCCCCAAGGCCAACCTCGTATTGATATACCTCGCATGCAATCCCGACCGAGGTTATGCCTGACATGATCGCGACTGTTGCCCAGAATTTGACGCCTGGTTTTACCAGGCTCATGAGCACATCATGCTGAACCCGCATTCCGACGGGGCTTGCTCTGAGGTCTTCTCGGTCTGGTAACTCACTTATGATTGGCATAATCCTTTAAACCTCCGTCTGAAATCCGGCTACCAGCGGTTATGCTTACAACAAGGACTGCACCGCCAGCACCCGTATTCCTTTGCCGGATTTTCCTCTCACAGACCGTGCTGTAACTACCGTTAATCCTCTATATATTGCGTAAGACTGTTGTGATCAGGCAGCGCGGCTACAGGGTTTTGCCCATTGTGCGGTATTGATGTCCAATAAATAATGGCTTCGTATTTTCAAACAACCCGTGAACAGGAGGTCTGCATGAAAGCCGTCAGAATCCACGCCTATGGCGATGCGGATGTATTGAGATATGAAGACGTGCCCATGCCTGGCATTGCGGCCAATGAGGTTCTGGTCCGGGTAGTAGCTTCTTCGGTGAACCCGGTTGACTGGAAAATCCGGGAGGGCTACCTGAAACAGATAATTCCCTGTTCATTCCCGCTCACGCTGGGTTGGGATGTTTCCGGCGTGGTGGAAGCAGTCGGTGAAGGGATATCCCGCTTCAAGGTGGGGGATGCCGTTTTTTCACGCCCGGACATCAAGCGCAATGGCACTTACGCCGAGTATGTGGCGATCCGCGAAGACGAGATCGCACACAAGCCCGGGACGCTTTCTCACGTTGAGGCCGCCACGCTCCCGCTGGCGGGCATTGCGGCATGGGAGGCCATCCATCACTGTGGCGAAGATTGCGACGGGACAGCGGGTGCTGATTCACGCAGCTTCAGGTGGCGTGGGTTCCATCGCGGTGCAATTAGCCAAGTCGCGGGGGGCGCATGTCATCGCCACCACCTCGGAGAAAAACTGCGCACTGGTGAAATCCCTGGGGGCAGATGAAGTGATCGATTACCGCGCACAGAAGTTCGAGGAGGTTGTGCGCAATGTGGATGCCGTCTTCGATACCCTCGGCGGCCAGGTGCAGGAAGCCAGCTGGGCGGTGCTCAAACCAAGCGGCATTCTCGTATCGATCGTCAGTCCGCCGTCCGAAGAGAGAGGCCGGGCGCTGGGTGTGCGCAGCGCATTCCTGTTCATTGAGCCGAGCGCCGCCATTCTGACGCAGCTTGCCGGGTTGGCCGATAGCGGCAAACTGCGCCCGGTCATCGGTGCTGAGTTTGCCCTCAAAGATATCGCCAAGGCACATGCACTTAGTCAGTCGGGACACGCTGTGGGCAAAATCGCACTATACGTGGGGCAGCCCTGACAGGCACAGTCTGCGATGTCACTCTTGTAGGATTTATTCTGGAAGGTAATCAATGATGAAAATTGATAAATCACTTTATACGGTTTTGGCGCCCCGCATTCAGGGCATCCTGCGGATTGTTATTGGTTTTCTCTTCCTGCAGCATGGAACGGCAAAACTATTTGCTGTGCCGCATATCGCCATGTTGAACTAAACCGCTAACGCGGTGGCTGGGGTGCCCTGTCGCCGCATTCTGCTTTGAACCAGACTTGCATTTGAGGTTGTTGAGGTAAAACCTTGTCGGTGGGGA
>JBAZAY010000037.1:0-30909 GCA_041671725.1 Gallionella sp.
TCGAGCATCGTCTGCCGGAGGTCAAGGAAGCCTGCATAGGACTGACCTTCGTGCTGGCCGCAAGCGCTGGTATCCTGCTGATGAGCCACGATGTGCATGCCGGCGAGCACCTCAAGGATCTGCTGGTAGGCCAGATCCTCTGGGTCAGTTCCACTCAGCTGATTGCAACCGCGCTGCTGTATGCGGTGCTGCTGGCCGTGTTGCGCTGGCAACAGCTAGGACATCTGGGATTCTACGCGCTGTTCGCGCTGGCCGTTACCGCCTCTGTACAACTGGCCGGCGTCTATCTGGTGTTCGCCAGCCTGATCGTGCCGGCACTGGCCACTTATTTAATCAAAGCGCGGCGCATGCTGTATGCCTTTGCAATTGGCATCGCGGGATATGCGATCGGCCTGTTGCTCTCCGCCCTGCTCGATCTGCCCGGCGGCGCCGCGATTGTCTGGGCGATGGCAATCGTCGGCGGACTGACCGCCCTGACATTGCACGCGCGTAAATTGTAGGTCTGGCTTTCATTCAGGAATAAAGCAGCTTCATCGCTTATATTCTGTGGGAATGCCCTTGCGGCATCAGCCGGACATGGTGGGCATAACCCACCCTGCTCCTCTTCGTGGACAGGGCTAAGGTCAGTTACAATGCGCGCCCTGACTTTGCGAGTTGATGCCCACCGGGCATCATCCCTGATGAAACAACTAAGTATTGGACTAAGGCATGAAAAAACCATGCCTAAGCCACTACTTATGCTAAAACCACTTACCACTTACTGCTTACCCGAAATATGACTGACCGCTACGCCGTGATCGGCAATCCCATCTCCCACAGCAAATCGCCGCTGATCCACACAATGTTCGCCGAACAGACCGGACAACACATCAGCTACGAGGCTATCGAAGCGCCGCTGGACGGCTTTGCCGCCACGATAGAACGACTGCGCAGCGAAGGTTACAAGGGCTGCAACGTCACCGTGCCGTTCAAATTTGAGGCGTTCAAGTGTGCAAATGAACTGACAGAACGGGCACAAATAGCCCAGGCTGTGAATACCTTGAGCTTTGAGGGTGACGTCATACGTGGCGACAACACCGACGGCGCAGGACTGGTACAGGACATTCAGAATAATCTAAACTTCCCACTACAAGGCCACGACATTTTGCTGTTGGGCGCTGGCGGAGCAGCTTGGGGAGTGTCACTCCCATTATTAGAATCAGGAGCGAACCTTTATAATTTCAATCGTACACCCGACAAAGCACAGAGACTTAGCTATGCGCTCCAGATATTCTTGAAGCGTGACATATATACAAGAAAAGGACTTCAGTGCGGATTGCCAAATTTTATAAACAGTTATGCAGAACTGTCTGCTAGAAAGTTTGGTTTACTCATCAACGCCACCTCAGCAGGCCTTACCGACAGCGAAGTCCCGCTGCCGCCCGGCATCTTCGCCGAAGGCGCGCTGGCCTATGACATGATGTATGGACGCGAAACGCCGTTCATGAAATTCGCCCGCAGCCAGGGTGCAACGGTTGCGGACGGCTTAGGCATGCTGGTAGAACAGGCCGCCGAAGCCTTTTATATCTGGCGCGGCGTGCGGCCTGACACCGCACCTGTCATTGCAAAACTGCGTACACCTCAATGAACCTGAATAATTCCGTAGCCTGTCATTCCCGCGCAGGCGGGAATCCAGCAGGAAAAAATCTCCCGCGAAGCGGACAAAACCACACAACGGCCCCGCTTCGCGGGACATTATCTAATGATCTGGATTCCCGCCTGCGCGGGAATGACGCAGTTTTTTGCTGATAGGCTATCTGAAATGAAAACACTCTGGGGCTGGCTGTGGCGCGGCGTGGCAATACTTTTTGTACTGCTCGTACTCTATCAATTGTGGATTTTTGCGCATGTCCTCTGGTGGACCAAATTCAACCCGTCCACCAGCGCGTTCATGGAAACACGCCTTGCAATCATGCAGGACAACAACCCGGATGCGGAATTACAACACCAGTGGGTACCCTACGCGAAAATATCCAACAACCTCAAGCGCGCACTGATTGCCTCGGAAGATGCGAAATTCGTCGATCACGAAGGCTTCGACTGGGAGGGCATCCAGAAAGCGTATGAGAAGAACTTAAAGAAGGGCAAGATCGTCGCGGGCGGTTCCACCATCAGCCAGCAACTCGCCAAGAATCTGTTCCTCACCGGGAGCCGTTCGCCGTTTCGCAAGATCGAGGAAGCCGCGATCACCGTGATGATGGAAGCCGTGATGGACAAACAGCGCATCTTCGAGATTTATCTCAATGTGATCGAATGGGGCAACGGCGTGTTCGGTGCAGAAGCCGCCGCGCGCCATTATTACCACATCAGCGCATCGCAGCTGTCAGCCGCACAGGCCGCCAAGCTGGCTGCGATGGTGCCCAATCCGCGCTATTACGACACGCATCGGGACGCTCGCGGCCTGCAACGCAAGACCAGCATCATCCTGGGGCGGATGAATTCTTCAGACATCCCCTGAATCCCCGACTACACCATTCGGGGACAGGCCCTTAGCCAATGATCTTTTCACCGGCGAACAACTGCTGCACGGTTTCGCGTTCACGCACCAGATGCACTGCACGTCCATCCACCATCACCTCGGCCGCACGCGGACGGGTGTTGTAGTTGGAGCTCATGCTCATGCCGTAGGCACCGGCCGACATCACTGCCAGCAGCGATTGCGGCGCGATGGACAGGTCGCGCGCATGGCCGATAAAGTCGCCCGTCTCGCAGATCGGGCCGACCACTTCGTAGTTCTGCATCGCATGTTCTTCACGCACCACCGGCAGGATGCCGTGATAGGCATCGTACAAGGCCGGGCGCATCAGATCGTTCATCGCGGCATCCACGATCGCGAAATTCTTTTCCTCGCCTGGCTTGAGATACTCCACGCGGGTCAGCAACACGCCGGCATTGCCGACCAGCACCCGACCGGGTTCGACGATGAGCTTTTGCGTGCGGCCTTGTAACGCGCCCAGCAAGGCTGCGATGTAATCAGCTATCGCGGGTGGCGTCTCATCGTTGTAACAGATGCCAAGACCTCCACCCAGGTCGAGATGTTCCAGCTCGATTCCTTCAGCAGCGAGCGCATCCACCAGTACCAGCACCTTTTCCACCGCAGCGATAAACGGACTGGTTTCGGTCAGTTGCGAGCCGATATGGCAATCCATGCCGGTAATGCGCAGGTGCTTCAGGGCATGTGCCTTGCGATACAACGCGATTGCCTCGGTGTAGGCCACGCCGAATTTATTCTGCTTGAGTCCGGTGGAAATATAAGGATGGGTTTTCGCATCCACATCGGGATTCACGCGCAGGCTGATGGCAGCAATCTTGCCCATTCTGCCGGCAACTTCATTCAGGCGTTCCAGTTCGGCCGCCGATTCCACGTTGAAGCACAAAATGCCTGCCTCCAGCGCCATGCGCATTTCCGAGAATGTCTTGCCCACACCGGAAAACACCACTTTGCCCGCATCGCCGCCTGCGGCCAGCACGCGTTGCAATTCGCCGCCGGACACGATATCGAAACCTGCGCCCAGACGGGCAAACACGTTGAGAACAGCGAGGTTGGCATTGGCTTTCACCGCATAGCAGATCAGATGCTCACGCCCCTGCAATGCGTCGGAGAACTGGCGAAAACCTGCCGTGAGTGCAGCGCGGGAATACACATAACACGGTGTACCATACTGACTCGCGATGTCCGCCAGCGGCACTTGTTCTGCATGTAGTTGATTATTTTGATAATTAAAGTAATTGCTCATGGTCATTTGGCGTTCGTGGTAACAGGGGTGGCGGCACGTTGCGCAGATTTCTGGGCGTCGGGCACCGGCATGGTCAGAGGTCCTTTTCGTCCGCAGCCTTGCAGCAACAGACTGATCGCCAGCATAATGGCAAAAGAAGTTATAAGCCGCATGTTCACGTCCAAAATAATAAAGTTCGAGATTATAAAGGTTTCCCATGGAAGATAGCGAATTCAACCAGATGGCCGATGCTGCACTGGCCCGGATCGAAACAGCCATTGATAATTGCGGCGGCGATGTTGACTGCAACCGCAGCGGCAACCTGCTGGAAGTCGAATTCGACAACGGATCGAAGATCATCATCAACCGACATGACATCAACCGGGAAATATGGGTGGCCGCCAAATCCGGCGCCTTCCATTATGCCTGGCAGGACGGGGCATGGCGCAGCCGGCGCGACGACAGCGAATTGTATGGCCAATTGCAACAACTGTTTGCCGGTCAGGGCGAAGAAATCCGTTTTTAGCTGCGGCCTGTAATTTGTTGATGACTGTCATTCAAAGATGAAACGCAAGATCGGGCTGATCATGACCGGAGGTGGCGCACGCGCCGCTTATCAGGTTGGCGTATTGAAGGCGATCTCCGAGATATTGCCTCGCCGCGCACGCAATCCATTCTTCGTTATTTGCGGCACCTCTGCAGGCTCGCTGAATGCCGTCACGCTGGCGGTAAACGCACCGCACTTTCGCAGTGGCGTGCAACAACTGCTCAGAATCTGGCAAAACTCCCGCATCGAGGATATTTACCGCTCCGACCCGATAGGCGTACTTCACAACACCCTGCGCTGGATTTACGGACTGTTGATGAGCGGCATGGGCGTCCGTAAATTAACCGGTGTGTCACTGCTGGACAATTCCCCGCTGACGACTTTTCTGGACGAGACCCTGCCATGCGATAAAATCCAGAAGAGCATAGACGCAGGCTTCCTGCATGCACTGGGCATTACCGCATCGGGTTACGGCTCAGGGCAATCGGTCACGTTCTATCAGGGCGCCCATGGAATCCAGCCCTGGAAGCGGGCGCGCCGCCTTGGGGTTCCGACCATGATAGAAACCCGTCATTTGATGGCATCCGCAGCAATTCCCTTTATCTTCCCCGCCGTGCGCATCAACCGCGAGTATTTCGGCGACGGTTCGATGCGTCAGATTGCCCCCATCAGCTCGGCACTGCATTTGGGCGCTCACCGCATACTGGTCATCGGCGGGGGGCAGAATGGCAAGGAAACTACCGAAGCTGAGCGCGAGCATGACGACGACTACCCCTCGCTGGCGCAGATAGCAGGACATGCCCTTAACAGCATCTTCCTCGACAGCATGGAAGTCGATCTGGAACGTTTGCAACGCATCAACCGCACCTTGAGCAGTATGCCGGAAGACGTGCGCAAGAGGTCCGATCTGCACCATGTGGAGATACTGGTGATCGAACCCAGCCAGCCCATTGAAAAGATCGCCGAACGTTATGCCAAACAACTACCCTGGACGATACGCTACCTGTTGCGCTGGGTGGGTGCCATGCGACGCAGCGGCGCAAATCTGGTGAGCTATCTTTTGTTTGAGAAGAGTTTCTGCCGTGCGCTGGTTGAACTGGGATATAAGGATGCGATGGCGCGCCGGGAAGAAATAGTTGCGTTCTTCAGCCATCAAAACAGATAGCGCTTACAAACTACAAGCCTTCAGCTCGCGGCGCAGCTTCGCGTAGTCGGGACAGGCACTGCCCACCACACGCCAGAACGCTGCCGAGTGATTCATCTCGCGCAGGTGCGCCAGCTCGTGCACCACCACGTAATCGATCAGATACTGCGGCAGCTTGATCAGCTGCAAATTCAGCCTCACCACGCCGCCGGATGTGCAACTCCCCCAGCGGGTCTTCGCAGTCGTGAGCTTGATTGCCGTTGGCGAGACATTCAGCAACGCTGCATAATGCATCGCGCGCGCTGTAAACAGCGACATGGCCTGCTGACAGTACCACTTTAAAACCAGCTTTTCGATGCGCACGGCGTCGCCATGCACCCAAAGCTCATCGCCCAGCTGCGACACAGGCGCGGCCAATTGCGCCACGCGCAACGTCAATACTTCTCCCAGATACGGGATGATTTCGCCATCGATCCATTGCTGATCCGGCGGTTTGCGTGCCTGCCAGCCATCGAGTTTTTCGACCACCCAGCTGGCCCGGTCCTGCAACACCTCGTTGAGCCAGCGCTCGGTCGCACGCAACGGCATACTGACGGTAAGCCCTCTGTCGTCGATGCGCAAACCGATACTGCGGCGTTTGCTGCTGCGCTTCAGGGTGTAGGTGATGTGTTTGCCGGCCAGCAACGCGGCGCGTTGCTCCGCGGCAGGAGGGTCGCAGCGTCGCTGCGGGGACACCCCGGACGTGCCCCCTGCGAGTACAGCGGGTAGTTTGGCGGGCGCGCGCTGTCTGGTCGCGCCGGCTACCGGGTCAATCAGATTGCGCAGCCGTTTCAGCATATAAAATCTTTAAAAATTATCGCGCGGAGGCGCGGAGACGCGGAGAACGCGGAGAAAATCAAGAACGATCTTGGTAAATACAACGGTATAGCTTGTTTTGTCATTTCAAGTTTTTGATTTAGGGTCTCTTTGCGTCTTTGCGCGACATTGCTTGAGCGGTAAACAAGTAGTTCCATTGAGAATGATAAAGGTTTGGTTTTTCTCCGCGTACTCCGCGCCTCCGCGTGAGCAAATTCCTTTTTAATGCGCCAGTTGCTGGATCTCGTTCTCGATCCAGGTTTCGGTACGTGAATTAATCTCGTCGGCTTTCAGGCCATGAGTTTCAATCGGCTCGCCTATGCTCATCGTGATCAGCCCCGGATGCTTGATGAACGAATTGCGTCCCCACAGCCGCCCGGCATTGTGCGCCACCGGCACCACTGGCACGCCGGCAGATGCGGCCAGCAGTGCACCGCCCACCTTATATTTGCCGCGCTCACCATAGGCAATACGCGTACCCTCGGGGAAAATCACCACAAAGAAGCCTTGCGCCAGCCTGTGTTTACCCTGCTTCAATAACTGTTTCACCGCGCCCTTGCCGTCGCTGCGGTTAATTGCGATCGGACTGGTCATCGCCAGACCCCAACCGAAAAACGGGATCCACAACAGTTCGCGCTTGAGCACCCACGCCTGAGGCGGGAAGATAGCCTGCAACGCCAGCGTCTCCCAGGCCGACTGGTGCTTGCACAGCACGACACAAGGCACCGACGGGATGTTCTCAATGCCGGTCACCTCGTGACGTATGCCGCACACCACCTTCAGCACCCAGATCATCGTCCGCGCATAACTTGAAATCAGGCGGTAACGCGTCAGCGGCGAAAAGGGGAAGGTCAGAATCGCCAGCGTAGAGAACACCGGCGTGAGCAGCAACTGCAACAACAGGAAAATTAACGAGCGTATGACCAGCATCTCAATCCAATTTCAAAAAAACAAAAAGCAGTTGTCCACAGATTACGCAGATTAGACAAAATTAACAACATGCAAAGACATAGGCGACATGCACAATTTAAAGGTGATTTAAACAACACGTCATACCAGACTTGATCCTGCTTACGTTGGCGCATTCAGATATTTATCTAAATTGCATTTCAACAATCGCACCACTTAAAATCTGTGTGAATCTGTGTGAATCTGCGGATTCAGCCGTCATTGAAGTCGTAGCAGTTCTGCAACTACTGCCGCCAGATCAGGAAAAACCACGACTCCCTCAGGAAGGTCGCCGGCGGCCCGGGTCTTGTTGCCTTTTCCGGTCAGCACCAGATAGGGCTGAGCGCCCATGGCAGCGGCCGGTTGCAGATCGCGCAGCGAATCTCCGACGACCGGCACGCCAGCCAGACTCATGTTGTAGCGCGCCGCAATTTCTTCCAGCATGCCCGTATTCGGCTTGCGGCAATGGCAACGACTATCCGCCGTATGCGGGCAGAAAAACACCGCATCGATGCGCGCACCGACCAGCGCACACGCCTTATGCATCTTGTCATGAATCGAATTCAGCATAGGCATATCGAACAGGCCGCGCCCGATACCGGACTGATTGGTCGCCACCACCACGCGATAATCGGCCTGATTCAGCAGCGCAATTGCCTCCAGACTACCCGGCAACGGCTGCCACTCTGCCGGACTCTTGATAAACTGGTCGGAATCAAAATTGATCACGCCGTCACGGTCGAGGATGATGAGTTTCATAAAATAGTCGCTAGTCGTTAGTTGGTAGACGTAAGTGGTGTCGGCGCTACGCGGCTAATCTTGAAAGGTCGGCCACGCGGTTCATCGCCTGATGCAGTTGCGCCAGCAACGCCAGACGGTTGGCACGCAACGCCAGATCTTCAGCATTCACCATCACACTGTCGAAGAATGCATCCACAGGCTCACGCAATGCGGCCAGTTCCTGCAAGGAAGCGGTGTAATCGCCCGCTGCAAAAGCTGCGTCCGCCTTCGGTGCAATCCGGCTCAACGCCTGATGCAGTGCCTGTTCTGGCGCTTCGACCAGCAAACTCGCATCCACCTTTCCGCTGACACCGCCTTCGACCTTTTTCAGGATGTTGCCGACGCGCTTGTTGGCGGCAGCCAGGGCAGCGGATTCCGGCAACGCGGCAAAGGCGCGCACCGCTTCCAGCTGTTTTGGCACCAGACAAAGCTGGTTCGGGTTCATGCACAGCACCGCATCCACTTGGTTGGCCGTAAAGCCCAGCTCTCGCATCATCCCGCCTACGCGTTCAAATATGAAGTTCTCGACCTCGGCGTGCGCGTTGTTCAGCAAACCGGCCGGAAAACCTGCAAAGGCGCTGCCGATCAAATCGCGCAGATTCAGCGGCAGTTGTTTTTCGATCAGCATGCGGATCACGCCCAGCGCATGGCGGCGCAACGCGAACGGATCACGGTCACCGGTCGGAATCTGCCCGATACCGAACATGCCGACCAGCGTTTCCAGCTTGTCCGCCAGTGCCACACAGATACCGACTTCATTGCGCGGCAGTTCATCGCCGGCAAAGCGCGGTTTGTAGTGATCTTCGATCGCATAGGCAACATCATCACAGATGCCGTCGTGCTGCGCGTAATAACGCCCCATGATGCCTTGCAGTTCCGGGAATTCGCCTACCATATCGGTGAGCAGGTCAGCCTTGGCAAGCAAGGCAGCCTGATCGGCAGCACGGGCCAGCGCTTCCCCGCCCAGCTGCAGACCGATAGCGCTGGCAATAGTCTGCACCCGTTCCACGCGTTCACCTTGAGTGCCGAGCTTGTTGTGATAAACCACGCGGGACAAGCCCATCACGCGGGCATCCAGCGGCTTCTTCCGGTCCTGATCGAAGAAGAATTTCGCATCGCTCAGGCGCGGGCGCACCACACGCTCATTGCCGCCGATCACCAGACTCGCGTCCTGCGGCCTGATATTAGAGACAATCAGAAACTTGTTGGTGAGTTTTCCGGAGCTGTCGAGCAGCGGGAAATATTTCTGATTCGCCTTCATGGTCAGAATCAGACATTCCGGTGGCACTTCCAGAAACTCGGATTCAAAGGTACCGACCAGCACATTCGGGCGTTCGACCAGCGCGGTCACTTCGTCCAGCAGTGCATCATCCTGAATAACCTGAAGATTTTCTTTTTTTGCCGCATCAGCAAGCTGACGCACGATCTCCGCGCGGCGCTGGCCGAAGCCGGCAATCACCGCACCCTCGGTTTCCAGTTGCCGTGCGTAACTGTCGGCATCTTCCAGCACGATAGTATCGATGGAGGCCTCGAAGCGATGGCCTTTGGTCGTGTTGCCCGCAGTGAGGCCCAGTGCGCTGACCGGCACGATTTTTCTGCCATGCAGCGCGACCAGGCTATGCGCCGGGCGCACAAAATTAACCGTTTGCCAGCCGTCGCCGGTCGGATCCGGATAGGTCATCATCCGTGCAATCGGTAATTTAGCGAGCGCCTCCTTCAGCGCGTGCTGCAATCCTTCCGTCAGCTTGACACCGGCAACCAGACTATCAAGATAGAGCGCTTCCGCCTTGCCATCCATCTCGCGTTTCAGATCCGGCACAGCAGACGCATCCGCACCCAGACTTGCCAGTTTTTTGAGCAGCGCGGGCGTTGCGTTACCTTCTGCATCCAGCCCCACCTTCACCGGCATCAGCTTCTGCGACACCGACTTGTCTGCCGCCTGTGCCGCGACATCTTCCACATGCACAGCCAGTCGACGCGGCGAGGCAAATGCCGTCACTGCGGTTTCATTCAAAGCCAATCCTTGCGCCTTGAGGCTTGCAGACAACACCTCGGCAAAACTCTCGCCCAGCTTCTTCAATGACTTGGGCGGCAATTCTTCGACAAACAGTTCAACCAGTAAATTTTTCGTACTCATCATGCAGCTCCTTCGGCCGCGCTCAGCACGGGCGTCTTTTTTTCGATCTGCGCCAGCACCTCATCCGCCCACCCCTTGGGCGCCATCGGGAAGCCCAGCTTTGCGCGGCTGTCCAGATAGGAGGCGGCGACGCTGCGCGCCAGATTGCGGATTCGGCCCATGTAAGCGGCACGCTCGGTCACCGAGATCGCACCGCGCGCATCCAGCAGATTGAAGCTGTGCGCAGCTTTGAGCACCTGCTCGTAGGCCGGCAGCGCCAGCTGGTTATCCATCAGGTGTTTAGCCTGCTTCTCATGACTGCCGAATGCGCCCAGCAGGAAATCCACATCGCTGTGCTCGAAGTTGTACCTGGATTGCTCGACTTCGTTCTGGTGATACACGTCGCCGTAAGACACACCCTCTGTCCAGGTCAGGTCGTACACGCTTTCCACGCCCTGCAAATACATCGCCAGACGTTCCAGCCCGTAGGTGATTTCGCCGGTGATCGGACGGCAGTCGATGCCGCCTACCTGTTGAAAATAGGTGAACTGCGTGACTTCCATGCCGTTGAGCCAGACTTCCCAGCCCAAGCCCCACGCACCCAGCGTCGGATTCTCCCAGTCGTCCTCGACGAAACGGATGTCGTTCTGCTTGAGATCGAAGCCCAACGCCTCCAGCGAGCCCAGATACAGCTCAAGAATATTGGCAGGTGCGGGTTTTAACACGATCTGGAACTGGTAGTAATGCTGCAGGCGGTTCGGATTTTCTCCGTAACGGCCATCCTTGGGACGGCGCGACGGCTGCACATAAGCCGCTTTCCAAGGTTCGGGACCGAGTGCGCGCAGGAAAGTGGCGGTGTGCGAGGTGCCCGCGCCGACTTCCATATCGTAAGGTTGCAGCAGCGCGCAACCCTGTTTGTCCCAATAATTCTGTAATGTCAGGATGATTTGCTGAAAGGTAAGCATCGTGTGATTTTGTGCAATTGCAAAGTCGCACATTTTACGGGTTTTTGGTGCGTTGCGTTACTTTGTAAAAAACATCAATAAAATCAGATAATAAGAACAACTCTCACGAATACAGCATCAACCTATAAAAAGCACTCTGCCACATCAATGATTGCAAGAGCAAATCTCTTAGGTAGATACTGATTTATTCGTCATCTCCGCGAAAGCGGAGATCCAGCGCCTTGATTTAACTGGATTCCCGCCTGCGCGGGAATGACAAAATCGATTAAATCAGTGCTTCCTTAGCAAGAATTGAGTTGTTTCACCAGAGAACACCGAGATCACCGAGAGAAGATGTATGCAGGAATGAAGTCTAGTAGACTTCAACTCGCAATACGGTTCTCGCAGGGATGATACCCTGTGGGCATCAACTCGCAAAACTTCCTGTTGCAACAAAATACCTATTCACCTTTTGGGTGATACCACGGAAAGTAAATAAACCCGAGAACGCTCTGTGTTCTCTGATAAAACAACTAAGTATTGGACTAAGACGCAATGAAACCGCGTCTAAGCCACTACTAATGTGGCTTGAACTGAAGTTTTTAGCAATCACAAAGATTCGCTGTTTTCTGCGCAGCTACTGAGGCAGAATCAATCTGGCGACCAGCCCGCCCCCGGCACGCTCGTCCAGCTCAAACGCGCCATGATGCAAATGTGCGGCGCGATCGACAATCGCCAGACCGAGTCCGGACCCTGCCGCATCGCTGCGCGCGGTATCCAGCCGGATGAAAGGCCGCTTGACGGCTTCACGGCGTCCTTCGGGTATGCCCGCCCCCCGGTCCATTACCGCCAGCACGATTTTTCCATCACGCGGCTCAAGTTGCACGGTGATTTCGCCGCCACCATATTTGATGGCGTTATCCAGCAAGTTGGCAAGCGCACGTTTGAGCAACCAGGGCCGGACAGCCAATTCCGGCACAGGCTGCAACTCCAGACTGACAGACTGCGCAGCAGCAGTAAAACGCTGCGCGACTTCACCGACCAGCGCCCGTATATCGGTCATCACGGCGGCCTCATTTTCATCGAGGCGCGCATAGTCCAGGAATTGCCGGATCACCGCATCCATCTGCTCCACATCGGCAATCAGCCCATCGCGCAGCGATTCATCGAGGCTCATTTCGGCGGCTATCCGCACCCGCGCCAGCGGGGTGCGCAAGTCATGCGAGATGCCGGCCAGCACCAGCGCACGTTCGCGTTCATTGGCCGCCAAATCAGCAGACATCTGATTGAAAGCTGCGGAGACCGCAACCACCTCCTGAGCCCCCTGTTCCGGCAGAGGATGAGGCGTCCCACCCTGCCCCACTTCCCTGACCGCCAGCACCAGCCGCTTCAGCGGCTGCGCCACCTGGCGCGCGATAAAATACGCACCCCACAAAGCCAGTAACAGCACACTGCCGCCCCATGCCAGCAACACCTGCGACACGGGATGCTCGATGCGCTCGCGCGGCAGGGCAACCCAATATTCCTCGCGACCGATATAAAAACTCACCCACAAGGCTTCGACTCCGTTGCGCTTCTCGGCAAATCGGGTGTCATCGCCCAGCCTGTGGCGCACCTTTTCGACCATCATGCGCATTTCCGGCGACGGCCCGGGCAACGGCTCGATCACATCGCCAATATCCGCAATATGGACGCGCAATCCTTCAGAATCGGCCAGTTCCGCCAGCAACGCGCCGCGCCATTCCGGGGCTGCAGACATCACGGCGGCGCGGGTGAGATTCACCACCGACACCACTAATTGTGCCATCTGCCGGGCGTGCGGCTCCTGTTCTGCGTGACGAAAAAGCGCCAGAGAAGCCGCCATAGACAACAGGATCAACACCACAATGAGCAGGAAAGCACGCGCCAGCAGCGTCCTGGGGACCAGTCTTTTCACGACTTCGTTCCATCCGGCACGAACACGTAACCGTGCCCCCAGACTGTCTGGATGAAACGCGGACGCGCCGAATCGGCTTCGATGAGTTTGCGCAGACGTGAGACTTGTACGTCGATCGCGCGATCGAAAGGATCGTGGTCGCGACCGCGCGCCAGTTCCATCAGCTTGTCGCGCGACAGCGGATGACGCGGATGCGTGACCAGCACCTTAAGCAGCGCGAATTCTCCGGTGGTCAACGTGACCGGCACGCCCGCCTTGAGCAACTGACGCGTGGCCAGATTCAGCTCACAATCGCTGAAAACAACCGTTTTTTCCTCGGCTTCAGGCGCGCCGATCGGCGGCATCCCCTTGCGCCGCAGCACGGCATGGATGCGCGCAACCAGCTCGCGCGGGTTGAAGGGTTTGGAAAGGTAATCATCCGCGCCCATTTCCAGCCCGATGATGCGGTCGATCTCGTCGCCCTTTGCGGTCAGCAAAATGATCGGCACGTTCTCGCCTGCGGCACGCAGACGGCGCAATATCGCCAGCCCGTCTTCATCCGGCAGCATCAAGTCCAGCACCAGCAAGGCATAGCGGTTAAGCAGCAGTGCCTTGTCCAGCGCACGGCCATCAGCCACGGCCTTGACGCCGAATCCCTGTTCGCCGAGATAGCGCAGCAACAATTCACGCAACCGCGCATCGTCGTCAATAATCAGAATGCGTTGTGTATTAGTCATGCCGATATGATACAGGCATGAGGGAAGTGTCGCTGATTGAAACAAATTGTTACAATAATCGCTCTGGCAATAACACTTCGCTTACGTTTAACGTCTACCATGCGTCCTATACCCTGAACGACTAACTACCTGGAGTAAATCATGAATTCGATTTTTAAAATGCTGATTGCAGCCGGCATCATCGCATCAACTAGCCTGAGTGCAATGGCAGCCGACACCACTCCTGCGCCTGTACCCAGCATGCAGGAACACATGGAACGCATGAAGACCATGACACCGGAGGAGCGCGCAAAAGAACGCGAGACGATGCATCAGGAAATGCAGAAACTGACCCCGGAACAACGTGCAGAAAAGCACCGTGAAATGCGCGAGTACATGGAAAAGCTATCGCCCGAGGAACGCGCCCGGAACCATGAGGAAATGCGCAAGGCGATGGACAGCATGACCCCGGAACAGCGTGCAAAACAGCGTTCTGAAATGCGCGAATATTGGGAAAAGATGTCGCCAGAAGAACGCACCGCACACCATGACGAAATGCAGAAACACTGGAAAAGCATGCCGCCGAAAGAACGCGCAGCCCGCAGGAAGGAAATGCATGAGCGTTTCGAAAAAATGTCACCGGAAGAGCGCAAACAGTTAAGACATGACATGCAGTGTGACATGCCGGCGGGCATGCCGGCAGCGGATCAGCCTAAAAAGGCACCTGCCAAATAATCTGTTAACCCTGCCCGCCCGGCAGGGTTAACTATTTCTGCTTGTTTTCTTCCTGCGGCTGCCCACGCTGCCACTCGGCATAACAGTCCAATCCGCAAAAATTTACCACATAGTCAACGGACTCCGGTGTTTTTGCCGCCGTAATCGGCACTTCCTTGCGGCAAATACTGCATACCACCAGTCCAACTTCGGGCAATTGCTTATCCATGACCTGACTCCCCTTGATATTGATAATACTGATTGTCACCAACGCAGCTTATCGGGGAATCATGACCTGAGCAAGCAACTCGCGGAGCTTCACAAGATACAACCCTTGATTCTGAAAACCGCAGTTCAAGCCACAGAGTTCACAGAGAACACAGAGAGTCACATGGGTTTTCACTTTTTATTGACTCACCAAAAAGGAGATTAAAAACTTATTGTAACTATTTGTTTTTAATATGTTATCTTGATATTCTCTGTGACCAAATGCTTTTTAAAGGTTGATCTGAGGAGAGAATAATGATCGTAAATGTGCAGGAAGCACGCTATCTTGACGGCTATCGCGTCTGGCTGAAATTCAATACAGGTGAATCCGGCGAAGTGGATTTACATGACATGATTTTTAAATACAAGGTCGCGGAACCGCTGCGCGATGCGGCGCAATTCAAGCAATTCAAACTCGACGAATGGCCGACGCTAGCCTGGGATTGCGGTTTCGATGTTTCCCCTGAAACGCTTTATGAACGCGCAACAGGAAAGCTCATTGAGTGGTTGCAGTAACATAGCTTAGTAGGGTGATCCTTATACGCGGAGCTTAGCCCCCAACTTCGGCTTTTCGGATCGTCAAGCGGCCTGAACTTCGCCAGCCACTTGCCATTGCGCCTCGATGGTATCCGCAGACAAATCGGCACCGCAATCCCATTCGACACCCGCCATTAGAAACTTTGACAAACTCGCTGTGCTCACGAAGTTCTTCAAACACCTCATAATCAAGATAGGGACTGACATCAAATCGTCCGACGCGACCGTCATCGGCAACGACGGACAATACCCAATTGGGTTGCGGTTGAACATCTGCAATTCTCATTGGTCGAGTCCTTTAATTGGAAATGGTTTTTTACCGTTTACAACCAGGTTCCAGTCAGCTTGTAAATCTTCTTTTGGAATGTCTCACGCGGAGGCGCGGAGAACGCGGAGAAAGACATACAACCACCCCTAAAATAAATATCTAACAGGCAATATTCATAATTGGTCAATTTGGCATGAGTTTATCTGCATGTGTTTGTTTTTTTTGTTTTTGTAGCCAGTTGGTTGGTAGATTATAGCTCCGCGTTCTCCGCGTCTCCGCGTCTCCGCGTGAACATAGCCTTTAAAAAACTTATACAACAGCCAAATTATTGACGCCCCACGCAAATCACATAATTACCGGCAAATATATAGGCCGTTCGGCATATTGACACCCTCGCTCAACACGGTGAGACTGCCGCATGGCTCGAAGTCATCATAAAGCCCGATCCAAACCAGCACTTGGACACGTTTCACGATTTCAATACTTACCAAGCAGTTATGCAAAACACAAGCAAACAATTGATATTAAACATATTTTTACATAATCAATAGCATTACCACCTGCACAGCCAAAAGATTTAGTTGTTTATTGGCGGCGACTTTAGGTTAGGAGACAATAATGTATGCGCAACTAGCTAGCCACCGTTTTTTTAATGTCTCGGTAAATGCATCATTGGGTGCACTTACCTTCAGCTCTGAAACATTTATATTTAGTGAAAATCACTTGTATGGCGCACTCTTGGGGATAGTTTGCATTTTCTTATTGTCCATCCATAACTTTAAAGTTCAATCTGACTCTATTGCAAATATAAATCAGGCCGAATATTGGAAAGCAAAGTTCGATAGAAAAGTTTGGCTTCTAAATTGGATCCGTCGTTTGATACATACAAAAACTGAGATTTTTAGGGAAGACATCCCACTTCCACCTGATTTTAGAGATAAAAGCATAAAGCTTATATTTCAGATGATTTATCAGTTTTATATTTATAGTCATCGGTCTGAGTCACCCACTAATTTTCGAATAATTTATCAAGAGCCAGCGTCTGATGCTCAGTCTTCTACTGATAACTATTTAAAACTGAAATATTGGTTTTACGGTGATAATAGTAAACCACACTATGCCGATAAAGAAAATGAAGAAAGACGTATTTTCAGCTTAATTGTAGACCCTAATCACCCTGAAATAACCAACCTTTCAGTAAAAGCGTATCATTCCAAGAAAACTGAGATTTATGAGAATTGCACTGAAATTCCTTTCCACTTTGACGGACAGAAAGAGCATGTCAAATCATTAATTAGTTATCCGTTGAAAGGTGGGGATAGTCGATCAGTACTCGGTGTCATCACTATTTCTTCTGATCATGAAAATTTTTTTCTGAGAGAAAATATTTCGGATCATGAAGAATACCTACAAGAGTTTGGAGCGCGAGCAGTAATGGAACTAACGGCAAAAGGACGGAGGTAATTACAATGGAAAATTTTTTATCTGTATCTACACCTGAAGAGGTCAAAGAGATTGCTGCTGAGGCCAGTATAATTTCAAGAGAAACATCAATGCAAACTGCTGAGACCTTGAGCAGGCATGAGTTACAAGCTAAGCAGTATGGTAGAGAAATGCTTGCATGTCGGAGTTTTTTTATTAGGAAATGTGAAAATAAGGTAGTCTGGTAAATTCTCTTTTAGCAGCAGTCGGAAGTAGAGTCGATTTAAAAAGCCAACCGCTGTTTTGGGGCGATGCCGCCGAGGGAGTATTAGGCACCGTATTCTGATTGCTGCCTCTCCTTCCCCATGAGCAATACGGGGTCAAATTCTAGGTCTATAGTTGCAGTAAGTGCACTTTGCGCACCGCCCCATCTTCCTTGGCGCGGGAAACTGGGGGCGACTTCTTTCACGCAACAACTTGGGGCGCAGCCACTTAGTTGTGCGGGGACACCCCTTGCGGGTGTGCGGCGTTTTCGGGCTGCCACCGGAAAAAACCAGCTGCGCCCCCATCCCCATCCTGCCCTTCCCCTTGAAGGGGAAGGGATAATGGTTAAACCAGTTCACCCCACAGATCGTGGGTATCTGAATCGGTAATTCTGACTTCAACCATGTCGCCCACCTTCAGGTGCTGACCGTCGTTGATGTAGACCTGACCGTCGATTTCCGGGGCATCGGCGAAACTGCGGGCAATCGCGCCTTCTTCGTCCACTTCATCCACCAGCACTGTCATGGTCTTGCCGATCTTGAGTTTCAGGCGTTCTTCGCTGATCTCTTCCTGCAACCACATCAGGCGAGCCAGGCGTTCCTGCTGTACTTCGGGCGGAACCGGGTCAGGCAGCTCATTGGCAGCGGCGCCTTCCACCGGCGAATAGGCAAATGCGCCGACCCGATCCAGCTGAGCTTCTTCAATAAAATCAAGTAGTTCCTCGAACTCCTCTTCGGTCTCGCCGGGAAAACCTACGATAAAGGTGCTGCGCAAGGTCAGTTCAGGGCAAATCTCGCGCCATTGCTTGATGCGCGCCAGCACATTCTCACTATTTCCGGGGCGTTTCATCAGCTTCAGGATGCGCTGGTTAGCGTGCTGAAACGGGATATCCAGATAAGGCAGAATCTTGCCTTGGGCCATCAACGGAATCAACTCATCCACGTGCGGATAAGGGTAGACGTAATGCATCCGCACCCATACGCCCAGGGTGCCGAGCGCTACGGCCAATTCGGTCATGCGCGTCCGCAAAGGCCTGCCGCCCCAAAAGCCAGTGCGATATTTGACATCCACGCCATACGCGCTGGTGTCCTGGGAGATCACCAGCAATTCCTTCACGCCGGCATTGGCCAGACTCTCTGCTTCCGCCATCACGTCGCCCACCTGCCGGCTGACCAGATCGCCGCGCAGACTCGGGATGATGCAGAAGGTGCAACGATGGTTGCAGCCCTCGGAAATCTTCAGATAAGCGTAATGTTTCGGCGTAAGCCTTATGCCTTGCGCGGGCACAAGATCGGTGTACGGATCATGCGGTTTAGGCAGATGCTGGTGCACCGCTTCCATCACCTCGTCGGTTGCATGAGGACCTGTGACCGCGAGCACCTTGGGATGCGCCTGCTTTACCACATCGCCCTTGGCGCCCAGACAACCCGTGACGATCACACGGCCGTTTTCCGCCAGCGCCTCGCCGATCGCATCGAGCGATTCTTCCACCGCGCTGTCGATAAAGCCGCAGGTATTCACGACCACCAGATCGGCATCCTTGTAGGTATCGGAAATCATATAGCCTTCGGCGCGCAGACGCGTCAGGATGTGCTCGGAATCGACGGTCGCCTTGGGGCAGCCGAGTGAAACGAAACCTACTTTGGGAATTGCATTGCTCATTTTTAAACTCTCATGCTCAAGAGCCAACCACAAGGTTGACCAAAAATATTGAAGATACACCTGCCACGATCAGCGAAACCTGCTCCACGGTGTCACGCAGGCGGGTGCGCTGATGCAAACCGGGGATCAGGTCGGCTACCGCGACGTAAATCATGCTGGCAGCCGCCAGCGCCAGCAGTGTAGGCACGGCCCCCTGCATCGATTGCAGGGCAAAATACGCCAGCACGCCGCCGATCAACGTGGCCACACTGGATACCAGGTTCAGCCATAACGCTTGCGCCTTGCTGTAACCGGAATGCAGCAAAATCATGAAATCGCCCACTTCCTGAGGAATTTCATGCGCGATGATCGCCAATGCTGTGACGACACCCAAATGCACATCGGTCAGGAAGGCGGCGGCAATAATCACGCCGTCGACAAAATTATGGAAGGTATCGCCCACCATAATCATGATGCCGCTGCGGCCATGCGTGTGCGCGCCCTGGGTCTCATGCGGCTCGTGCACCTCGCAATGATCGTGATGGCAGTGCCGCCACAACAGCAGTTTTTCCAGTGTGAAGAACAGCAGAATGCCAGCCAGCACCGTGCCGCTCAGCACAGCCGGATTCGTTGTCATTTTGATGGCCTCCGGCAGGATGTCGAGGAATACCGCGCCCAGCAACGCGCCGATCGCATAGCTGACCAGCGCGTTCACCCAGTGCGCACGGGCGTTCAGCGCAAACAACGCGGCGCATAGCACACTCAGCACACCGCCGACAAAGCTGGCCGCGACTATCCACAGCAAAACTGTCATGGGATTCAATCAAAAATTTAAGGGGCGGATTATAACGGATTGCGCAGCCATCAAACGGACTTACTCATGCTGCCTGCTGCGTGATAGCATTCAAAACCATCTTCGCATGAGTGAAAAACAATGACCACGCTGCCGACTTTCTCCCCCCTCGAAGCCCGCGTACTGGGCGTATTGATCGAAAAAGAAAAAACCGTACCGGACACCTATCCTCTGTCGGTGAACACACTGACCCTGGGCTGCAACCAGAAAACCGCGCGCGATCCGGTCATGTCGGCCAGCGAGACCGAAGTGCTGGCGGCAATTGACAGCCTCAAGGAGTATTCGCTGATCATCGAGTCCAGCGGCGGACGCGTGATGCGCTATGCGCACAATGCCCGGCGCGCCTTCAAGCTGCCGGAACAGTCTGTCGCACTGCTGGCGGTGCTGATGCTGCGCGGCCCGCAGACGGCAGGCGAATTACGCACGAATTGCGACCGACTGCATCCGTTTGGCGATATCTCGTCGGTGGAAGCCTTTCTGGAAGAATTAAGCGAGAGCGATACGCCCTGGGTCGTCAAACTGCCAAAATTACCCGGATCGCGCGAACACCGCTGGACACATCTGCTGTGCGGCGCAGTGGATATTGAAACGTTTAGTGCCAGCGCAAAGACAACTCAGCGCAATTCCGGCGAACTGTCCGAACTGCAAGCCGATGTGGCGCGCCTCAACGAGGAAGTGGCGACGCTGCGCGCCATCGTGGAAAAAATGCAGGAAGCACTGGGAATGTGAGGAAGGCAGGTATTTAACGCTCTGTCGTAGTTGCCTGTTGAAACTGAAATTTAATTTTGAAATGCCTCACGCGGAGGCGCGGAGAACGCGGAGAAAGACACACAACCACCCAAAATAGAAAAATCTAAATTAACAATATTCATAATTGATCGAGTTGGCATGAGTTTATCTGCCTGTGTTTGTGCTTGTAGCCAGTTGGTTGGAAGATTATATCTCCGCGTTCTCCGCGTCTCCGCGTGAACATCGTCTTTTAGTGCGATTGGATTGCCGCCAACAGTTAATTGCCATCAGGCATGGATGGTCTCTAAATAACGCAGCGAATTCACGTTGAACTGGATATCACTGATGTGGAACGCGGCAATGTCGAGATGCTGATCAATATCGTTGCTCCTCAGCATGCCTTTTGCCTTGACGAGCGCGGCGATGGCTGCGGAAATTTGTTCGCCAATTATTTCATGCGCTTCCATTAGTACTCCCTGTTTTTTGCCGTTACGGCCAACTTGACCGGCTTGTAATGGCATGCCACATTATTTAATAAAGTTATTTTAAACAACAGGTTACACCTATACAACCATCCTGGCCGCTCAAACAACCCATCCCTCGCCAAACTAAATTTTGTCCTGCGCTGATGCCAACCTTAGCAGGCACTACTTCTTGTTGCCTTTTGCCGCATCCTGAATGTCGTCACCGGCTTTTTCAATTTTCTGACCCACCTCCTCTGTCGCCTTGTCGACTTCCTTGCCGACATGTTCAGCAGGGCCTTCCGGTTTCTGACAGCCAGCCAGCGCAGCAATCAGCACGCTCACAACCATGACTGTGCTTATCGTTTTTTCGAGTTTCATCATTTTCATCTCCTGATTTAAGGAAGGTAGACAGGCTATCCCTGCAGAACCGCCAGATTGAACGAAATGGCGCCGCTGATCTGTACGGTAACGAACCTAAAAAACAAGCAGGGAGAAACAGCTTCAAACTTCTAGTCGCAAGTGATTAGTCGTTAGTTACTGGTTAATGATGTCCGCTGCGCGGGATAACCAGGGAAGCGCTGATTTAATCCGTTCGTGGTGAGTCCGTCGAACCACAATTCTATTAAATCATTAATAAACAAACAGTTACACAAACATCCAGACAGAATCAGGGCGAACGGGTGATTTGTTCAGCGTTTTCCTGGCGAAAAACGTCTATCAACTACCTACTGATTTTCCAGCCAGATAAACGTACCCATGCGTCCGGTCACGCCGTCGCGGCGGTAAGAGAAAAACGTCTCGGGCTCGCTGTAGGTACAGCGGCCGCCACCGTAGATTTGGCTGATGCCGAGCGTTTGCAGGCGCAATCTCGCCAAGGCGTAAATATCGGCCAGCCATTTTCCCGATGCGCCGGGGATAAATGCGGCAACGGCTTGCGGGTCGGCTTTCACAAATTCCGCACGCACCTCCTCGCCCACTTCGAATGCCTGCTGGCCGATTGCAGGCCCCAGCCAGGCCATCAGATTCTGTGGTGCAACTTCCATCGCCTGAACGGTAGACTCGATGACGCCTGCCGCCAGCCCTTTCCATCCCGCGTGCACTGCGGCGACCACACTACCCTGCCCGTCACACAACAACACCGGCAGACAATCGGCCGTCATCACCACGCACACCGAGCCGGGACGCCGCGCAATGCAGGCATCGGCCACCGTGCGGCAGCCCGCCTTATCCGCATCCGCCACCACCGTGCCGTGCACCTGTTCCAGCCACACCGGCTCAGTTGGCAACACCGTATTAAGCAGCATGCGGTTGCGCGCAACCGCCAACGGCGCATCGCCCACATGACTGCCGAGATTGAGACTGGCATAAGGCGCTGCACTCACACCGCCCAGCCTTGTGGTCTGCAACGCCCTGATATTCGCAGGCGCCGGCCAATCAGGCACCAGCAAACAATCAGTCAGACTCGGACTCATTCAGCACACTTTTGATTTGTTTGAGCAATTGCTGCATATCCTCGGGCAGCGGCACATGCCATTCCATCATTTCGCCGGTGATCGGATGTTCAAGCGCCAGACGCGTGGCATGCAGCGCCTGACGCGGGAATTTGGTCAACAAATTACGCAGCTGCGGTACGCATTTCTGCGGCCCCTTCAGATACACGCTGTCGCCGACCAGCGGATGTCTGAGATAAGTCATGTGTACGCGGATCTGGTGAGTGCGTCCGGTCTCAAGGGTACAGCGCAACAGCGTACAACTCGGGAACGCCCTTTCGACCTTGTAATGCGTCACCGCATCCTTGCCGGTTTCGATCACCGCCATTTTGACGCGATTCGAGGGATGACGGCCTATCGGCTGATCCACATAACCACCATGCTGCAACTCGCCATGCACCAATGCCAGGTATTCGCGCTTAACGCTGCGCTCCTGCAACTGGCGCACCAGATTGGTTTGCGCAATCAGCGTCTTGGCCACCACCAGCAAACCGCTGGTATCCTTGTCCAGACGGTGCACGATACCGGCACGCGGCACGAACTCCAGTTGCGGCGAGTGATGCAGCAGCGCATTCAATAATGTGCCTTGCCAGTTGCCGCTGCCAGGATGTACCACCAGGCCTACCGGCTTATTGATCACCAGCAGGTCATCGTCTTCATAAACGATGTCGAGCGGAATATCTTCGGCCTGATAGGGCTGCTCGGATTGTTGCACCTGCGGCAACACCTCCAGTTTTTCGCCACCCCATACTTTTTGTTTTGAGATGGCAGGAGCCCCGTCCAGCAACACCTGGTGCAGGACTACCCACTCCTGCAGACGGCTGCGCGAGTACTCAGGTAATAATTTGGCCAGCGCCTGATCCAGGCGAAGACCGGCACATTCGGCGGGCACGACAAAATGGATTACATCGTCGTCGGGAAGGTTTGCGTTATAATTGCTCATATTTTTTTCGGATTCAGTCATGCGCCATAGTTTAGCCGTATTTTTGTTACTTACGTTAACTGCTTGCAGTATGCTCAGTCCTTTGCCGAGCGGAGAAGCATCTGATTCATCCAAAAATCTGTCCGCAGAAGACCTCTACCACCAGGCCAAAACCGAACTGGACGACGGCAGCTACAATACAGCAATCAAGCTGTATGAAACGCTGCAATCGCGCTACCCCTATGGCAAGTTTGCCCAGCAGTCCATGCTGGAAATGGCTTACGCCTATTATCGCCAGGGTGAGCCTGATCCTGCAATTTCCACAGCAGATCGTTTCATCAAGCAATTCCCGAACAACCCGCACGTAGACTATGCATACTACGTCAAGGGGCTGGCAACGTTCAACGGCGATCTCAGCATACTGAGTGCCGTCGCAGGACAAGATCCGTCCGAGCGCGATCCGCAAGCCGCGCAGGACTCGTTTAACGCCTTCAAGGATCTGGTGACACGCTTCCCGAACAGCAAGTACACACCTGACGCCAAACTGCGCCTGCAATATCTGGTCAACGCACTGGCCAGACACGAACTGCATGTTGCCAGTTACTATCTGCGCCGTGGCGCCTACATTGCCGCCGTAAACCGCTCTCAAGGCATCCTCAAGCAATATCCGAACAGCCCGTCGACACACGAAGCATTGCAAATCATGGTGGACGCCTACGATGCAATGGGCATGACTCAATTGCGCGACGATACCAAACGCGTGCTGGCAAACAATGCCGCATCGACACCCGTCGATTCTATTTATAACGGCAGACCAGCCCAATCCTGGTGGCAATTCTGGAAATGAAATACTGCCCTGCCTGTGGCGCAGCGGTTGAACTGCGCACGCCCGTCGATGACAACAGGGCGCGCCACATCTGCACCTCATGCGGCATGATCCATTACCAGAATCCCAGAATGGTGATCGGCTCGATTCCCGAGTGGGAGGATAAAGTGTTGCTGTGCCGACGCGCCATCGAACCGCGTTATGGAATGTGGACGCTGCCTGGCGGCTTCATGGAAAACGGCGAGAGCACGGCAGATGCTGCGATACGCGAGACGCTGGAAGAAGCAAATGCTCGCGTGGAAATAATTGGTTTGTATTCGATGTACAGCCTGCCCTACATCGACCAGGTTCACATGATGTTCAGAGCGCGTCTGCTCGATCTGGATTTCAGTCCCGGTCAGGAAAGCCTGGAAGTAAAATTATTCAGCGAGGACGAAATCCCCTGGGATGAACTTGCTTTTCGTCCGGTACGTTACAGCCTGGAACATTACTTTGCTGAACGCAACAGCGGTACGTTCAGCCTGCATGTAGGCGAACTGAAACCGCTTACCCGCACCGCTTAGGACGTTGATCGAAACAGTTGCCAGCATTACTGAAACAAGCGTAACCTTAACACCGCATAACTCACTGCACCGACACACAAAATGAACTTCATACGAATTTTTATCGTACTTGCTGCCGTCGCATTGACTGGCTGTGCCTCGACACACCAGCTCAATCCGGCCGATCCTTTAGAGCCCTTTAACCGTGGCGTGTATAGCTTCAATGACACGCTGGACAAGGCCATCGTCAAGCCGGTCGCACAAGGTTATAACAAGGTCATGCCGGAAACCGGCAAAAGCATGGTGATCAACTTCTTCTCCAATCTGGATGATGTGATCGTCACCGCAAACGACTTGCTGCAGTTCAAATTCGTCCAGGCCTTCTCGGATGGCATGCGGGTTCTGGTCAATTCCACCGTCGGTGTCGCCGGGCTGATCGATGTCGCCTCGATGAATCTGGACAAACACAACGAGGACTTCGGCCAGACGCTGGGCTATTGGGGCGTCAAGAATGGCCCCTATCTGGTTGTGCCTATATTGGGACCCAGCACCTTGCGTGATAGTGTAGGAGACATCGGAGATAGCCAGATCAGCCTGATTTCCAACACAAAACATGTCCGCACCCGCAACCAGTTGTATCTGGCCAAGGGGATCAAGCGACGCGCACAACTGCTTGAAAATGAAAGCCTGCTCGATGGCGCCGTCATTGATCGCTATTCATTCATACGCGACGCTTACCTGCAACGCCGTGAAAGCCTGGTCTACGACGGCAACCCGCCGGAAGCGCCGCTCGAAGATGAGAGCATCGACGCTAAACCGGCGGCATCAACCGAACCCACGCCGCCCTGACGAGGCAGTTACCCGCAAAAAGGCCAGGAAAAATCTTGGCCTTTTTAACGTTCTGTCGTAGTTGCCTGTTGAAACTGGAGTTTAGATTTGGAATATCTCACGCGGAGGCGCGGAGAACGCGGAGAAAGGCACACCCCAAAAATCTAACAGGCAATATTCATAATTGGTCGAGTTGGCATGAGTTTATCTGCATGCGCCTGTAGCCAGTTAGTTGGTAGATTATATCTCCGCGTTCTCCGCGTCTCCGCGTGAACATCGCTTTTTAGTGCGATTGGATTGCTGCCAACAGTTAATTGCGACAGAGCCTTTTTTGCTATCCGCCCGAATCTTTCCGCGCTACGAATACCTGCACAGATAATTTTCTGAAAATCTGCAAAAAACTGTGTAATCTGCGCATATAGATGTGGTTTCCGAAATTTATCTAAAGATATCCATTCCACTACGGACCTAGCCACTGATGGAACGTGCAGCCAGATCAATATCAGACGAAAAAACCGCCCAAATGGTAATCGGCGCGAATGGTTTATCCGTGCGCTGCACGGGCGCCTGGATTGTGCGGGGAATTGCCCAACTGGAACAACACCTTACACGGATCACCTGGCCCGAAGCAGGCGATTTGGTGTTCGATTGCTCAGACCTGACAGCGCTGGATACATCGGGGGCCTGGCTACTGCAGCGAACCGTCCGTGAATTGGAGCAGCGCGGGCGACGGATCACAATAATCGGCTTGCGGCCGCAATTTGTCAGCTTGCTGCAGCTGGTTGCATCCTGCACTATGATGCCGCAGTCTGCCCCAGCTGCCCTGCCGAATTTATTAACCCGCATCGGCCGGCAATCCTGGCAAGTCTGGCTTAACATGTCCGGCATGCTGGCATTTATCGGTGAAACCGCGAGCATCCTGCTGTATTCCTGCCTTCAGCCACGCCGCATCCGCTGGCGCGCCATTCTCCATAACCTGCAGACAGCCGGGTTTGAAGCGCTGCCGATTGTCGGTCTGCTTTCATTGCTGATGGGGCTGGTCATCGCCTATCAGGGCGCAGATCAGTTGCAACGCTTCGGTGCCAATATATTCATTGCCGATCTGGTGGGCTTATCAATGATGCGCGAGTTATCGCCGTTGCTGACCGCCATCATCGTCGCCGGACGCTCCGGTTCCGCTTACGCTGCAGAAATCGGCACCATGAAAGTCACCGAAGAAATCGACGCGCTGCGCACCATCGGTGTCGGACCGACAGAATTGCTGGTATTACCCAAGCTGCTGGCGCTGATCATCGCCCTGCCGCTGCTCACCGTTTTTGCCGATATCACCGGCGTACTCGGCGGCATGATCATGGCGCGTTCCAAACTCGACGTGAGTTTCGATGTTTTCATCAACCGTCTCGGCGATGCGGTCAGGCTGTCGTCCTTTTTGACTGGTGTCGGCAAAGCCCCGGTATTTGCTGCAATCATCGCGCTGGTCGGATGCTATCAGGGCTTTCAGGTGACGGGCAGTGCCGACAGCGTCGGCCGGCAGACCACCGTGAGCGTGGTACAGGCTATTTTTCTGGTCATTCTGTCCGACGCACTTTTTTCCATCGTATTCAACTGGCTGAATATATGAGTACCGCACCAGAACAAACCGGCGATGAGGTCATAGCCATCCGCAATTTGTGCACCCGTTTCGGCAATAACGTGGTGCATGACAACATCAGCCTGACGGTGCAGCCGGGTGAGATTTTTGCGCTGGTGGGCGGCAGCGGTTGCGGAAAATCGACGCTGCTGCGCACCATCCTGCTGCTGCAACTGCCGGTATCGGGCTCGATCCGGGTGTTCGGCCGCGAAGTGCTCGGTTTGAACGACGAACAGGCCCTGCCGTTGCGGCACCGCTTTGGCGTGATGTTCGAACGCGGCGCATTGTTCAGTGCGCTGACGGTCACTGAGAATGTCGCCATGGTGCTGCGCGAGCATACACAACTCGATCCAAACATGATTGCCCAGATCGCGGCATTGAAAATCGCACTCACCGGCTTACCTGCCGATGCAGGGCTCAAGTATCCCAGCGAATTGAGCGGCGGAATGCGCAAGCGTGCGGCGCTGGCAAGAGCCATCGCACTCGATCCGGAACTGCTGTTTCTCGATGAACCTACCGCCGGACTCGATCCGTTGAGTGCTGCCGGTATAGATGATTTAGTGAGGAGCTTGCGCGATGCGCTGGGATTGACCATCATGCTGGTCACGCATGACCTCGACTTGCTGTGGCGTGTAGCAGACCGGGTCGCCGTGCTGGGTGAGGGGCATATTCTGGGAGTCGGCACCATGACGGAACTGTCAAAAATGGACCATCCGATTATCAAAGACTATTTTTACGGGCCACGCGGGCGAGCCGCGAGTGAACAGGCATGGAAGAGAAAGTAAACTTTACTGTGGTTGGCATTTTCGTCCTGCTGCTTGGCACGGCGATGATAGGTGGGGTGCTGTGGCTTAGCAGCGGAAAATCCTATCGCACGGTATATGACACCTACCAGACCTACATGAAGGAATCGGTAGCCGGTCTTAACCTCAATGCGCCCGTACGCTACCGGGGGGTTGATGTCGGCCGGGTACAAAAAATAACACTCGCGCCAGGAAATGTCGAACAGGTGCAACTGACGCTGGGCATCGAACATGACACACCGGTCAAAGTGGATACGGTAGCCCTGCTCCAGACGCATGGTTTAACCGGACTCACTTTTATCGAGTTATCCGCCGGCAGCCGGGATGCGCCCGCGTTAAAACCGCTGAACGACGAAAAATACCCGGTGATTAAAGCCGGGCCATCGCTGATGACAAGACTGGACACCTCGGTATCGGCTTTGCTTACCAACCTCAACCAAAGCTCGGAAAATATTAACGCCTTGCTCGATGACGACAACCGCCGGGCGATCAAGCGCACCCTTGCAGATGTCGAAATTTTGTCACACACGCTGGCGGCAAGGCAGGCGACGATTGACTCCGGCCTGACCAATGCGGCACGCACGCTGGAAAACACAGCACACCTGACAGAGGAGTTGCCTCAACTGGCACAGCGTATACAACACAGCGCTGATGCCTTTGACCACATGTCCAGCGAGGTGAAGCGAACCGCTATCAGCACGCGCGTTACGATGGACGGCACCCATCAATTCACCAATGAGACGCTGCCGGAAATACACCAGCTGGTGTTGGAACTGCGCGACTTGACCGATTCGTTGCGACGTATCAGCGGCGAAATGGAACAGAATCCAGGCATGTTATTACATGGCAAGGCCGCCGCAAAGAAAGGCCCCGGGGAATAAACCTAGAAAAGAAATTGGCCACAGAGAACACAGAGAACACAGAGAACACAGAGAACACAGAGAACACAGAGAACACAGAGAACACAGAGAACACAGAGAACACAGAGAACACAGAGAACACCAAGTAATAACATACAGTTGTAACGAGATGTCTATTCGCCTTTTTGGTGAATCCACATAAGGTGGTTAAACTCTGGAGCGCCCGGGGTTCTCTGTGAACTCTGTGATCTCTGTGGCTTGAACTAAGGTTTTTAGGATGAGTTCATTGAAATTGGCGATTTGCAGGGAGATTAAAACGATGAACTACCGGATATTACTCATATTCGCCGTACTGCTCGCCGGCTGTACCGCCTTGCAGGCGCCAAAAGTAGAAAATACACACACCTATTTACTCGAGGCGCGGCCTGTCATCGTGACTGATAGTAAAAAATCCACGCAAATATTGGCGATCAGCCAGCCTGTCAGTCGATCAGGGTATGACACACCGCAGATGGCTTATCAGCGACTACCGCTTGAACTGGAATATTTTGCCAGCCATCGCTGGGCAGACACCCCGGCGCACATGCTAAAACCACTGCTGCTGCAGACACTGGCGCCCAACTTTAGCGCCGTTGTAGCAACACCGGGAACCATTGCCGCCAATCTCAGACTGGATACCGAACTGATACGACTGCAACAAAATTTCACGAGCAAACCCGGCCAGATACAACTGACGCTGCGTGCGCAATTGATAGACCTGAAAGATAAGCGCGTCATCGCCGTGAAACTTTTCGATGAATCCGAGAATACCGAAAGCGACGATGCCTACGGTGGGGTTAAAGCCGCAAATCGTGCTTTGCAACGCGTTTTGGCACAACTGGCTGAATTCTGTCTTAACCCATACGCTAGCCGATAGCCGGTGTAAGATATTAGCAGTTGTTGATTAACATTCATTTCATCAGGAGGATATCCATCATGCAAAACGATACATTCGAAGCAGATGTTCGCAGCGCCGTTGAACAGGGCCACGATGTGCAGGAAATGGTGCGGCAGCTGACCTTGCGCCGCATCAGCCAGCGCTCGCTGGACATTGAATCCTTGCGACAAATCGCGCATGCCGTGCTGCGTGGCGCACGGGCCGGTGTACAAAAAGAGTTAAGCCTGTCCGCCGCGCAAACTGAAACCGCACGTACGCAACTCAAACAAACTGTCGCAGGGCTGGATATGGCGCTGGCAGAGATGGCAAGTGCTTCCAGGCTGGCCATAGAAGAGGCGACCAGCCGGGCGCAAAGATTCTCCAACGAGGATCTTGCCCGTGCGCGCGCCGATCTGGCAAGCCTTGATGAAATGTTTATGGAAACCCTGCAAACTTCTGCAGCGGGTGCCCGTGATGCAGCGGGAGAAATCCTGCACGATCTGGCAGCGCACTCCCGCACCCACGGCTCCGCGCTGGGCGGACAGATAAGCGAAACACTGGCGGTCATTACGCACCAATTGGGCTCGGCAGGGCACGCGCAGGCTGTTGCAGGCCTGCATCTGGCACAGGCTACCAGCGACTTGTTGCGCCAAATCACGGCTGGCGTGCTCACCGGTTTCGCCGAGCACATCAAACCCGGTCAGTCCAAACCCAAGGCGGGCTGATGCTATTACAGGCACTGATGGCGGTGCGCGACCTATCGCGCTTGCACGACATTGCCGCCATCCTGATACGCTACGGATTCGGCGATGTCGTAGCCAGAATGGGGCTGACCCACGCGCTGGAACACGCAGGTCAAGTATTGCACCACAACAACGCGGCAAAGTACGCTCACCTGCCCGCCCCCACCCGTGTACGCCGGGCGCTGGAGGAGATGGGGCCCACTTTCATCAAGCTCGGGCAAGTGCTTGCCACCCGTGTGGATTTGTTCGAGCCTGAGTGGATCATCGAGTTTGGCAAGCTACAGGACAGCGCCCCGCCGGTTCCCTATGCCGACATCCGTCAACAACTGAGTGAAGATCTGGGCACACCGCCCGAGGAATTATTCGCCTCATTCGACCCTGTTCCGCTGGCAGCCGCCTCCATCGCGCAAGTTTACCGCGCCCGTCTGGATGACGGCAACGAAGTAGTGGTCAAGGTACGCCGCCCCGGT
>JBAZAY010000038.1:0-22208 GCA_041671725.1 Gallionella sp.
CAGAGGATCTGGCCTGCCAGCAGATCCTTGAGGTGCTCGCCGGCATGCACATCGTGGCTCATCAGCAGGATACCAGCGCTTGCGGCCAGCACGAAGGTCAGTCCTATGCAGGCTTCCTTGACCTCCGGCAGACGATGCTCGATTAAGGATAACAGGGCCGCGCCGCACAAGGCGCTGATGGCGGCGATGATTTGCACCAGCAGCGGCTTGTCGGTCAGATTCAGCAATCCGGCCAGCACGATGCCTAAGCCTGCGATTTGCGCCACAGCCAGATCGGCGAAGATCACGCCGCGCTCCAAAACCTTCATGCCGAGCGGGATGTGGGTGGACAGCACCAGCAGGCCTGCTGCGAAGGCAGGCAGCAGGATATCGAGTTCGATAGAGTTCACAGTGAATTCCTTATTATTTCGTCATTCCGGCGCAGGCCGGAATCCAGCGTTTTTTTAAAATGGCATTAGGTTCTGCTCCCGCAATGCGGGGAAGGTTTTTAATGACTGGATTCCGGCCTGCGCCGGAATGACAGTCGTTATTATTTCAGTCCTGCCAGCAAACGTGCGATGGTATCGTCAAATAGTGCAAATAAATCAGATGCTTGTGCAGTTCCGCCGACCGTGTAAGGCAGTGCCGCCGTTTTGATGTGCGCGCGTTCTGCGATCCATTCCGAGGGGCGGCCATCCTGATAGGCCGCGCGCAGCACCATTTTCGCCGGATGCTGTTGCAGTTCGCTCAGTACCTGGCCCAGATGCGCGGCACTGGGTTCCATGCCGGGCTTGGGTTCCAGTTCTGCGACTTGTTTCAGGCCAAGCCAGTTATTGAGATAAGGGAAGCCACGGTGCTGCGCGATGATCGCCACGCCTTTGAGCGGTGCGGCCTGTTTTTCCCACTTGGCAATCGCCGCGCGCCATTGCTGGTTGAATGTCGCAAGTTGCTGCTGGTAGTAGGCTGTGTTGGCCGGATCAAGCTGGATCAGGCGATGGCTCAGCGCCTCTGCAATGGGCAGAAACAGACGCGCATCGGTCTGGATGTGAGGATTGCCTGAGGCATGCACATCGCCTTCGCTGCGATCCAGACGCGTCGGTACTTCCAGCATGTGTACGAAGCGCGCAGCTTCAAAATTGCCTGGACTGCCGGGCACGATCGCGCTGTTGCCGGATTCGCGCAGGATCACCGGCAGCCAGCCCGCTTCCAGTTCCGCACCGGTGCATACCAGCAGGTCGGCGCGGCGCGCTTTCGCGATCAGGCTGGGACGCGCTTCCACGCGGTGCGGGTCTTGCAGTGCGCCGGTGGCGGTGTAGATGACGGCCTTGTCGCCCGCCAGCTGCTGCGTGAGAGCTGCCCATTCCGGTTCGCAGGCAAACACATTGAGTGCGGCGTGACTGGAGGTGCTGATGAGTAATAATGCTAACAATATGATTTTATTCATTTTTCTTGCCTTGTCTTGGTTTTGACAGAAAACAGTAAACTGTAAGCGGCGAACGGTTCAGTATTGATGCGCACCGTGCGCGCCCAGACTCATGATGTATTGCACGAAAATCTGGTTGTCGGGCAGGCCCCGCCTTGAGTTGTCGCGCGCCAGTTGCACTCTCAGTCGGGAAAACTCGCTCGGGCTGTAGTCCAGCATCCAGCTCGCTCGCGACGGGTTGAAGGCGTAGTTACTGATGACGTTAGCCGTATTCAGCGCGCCGACAGCAGCGATGCCCGGATCGAGTTGGTCATAGCGCAGGCCGGTGCGCCAATGCGGCATGAACTGATACACGCTTTGCAGATACCAGCCCGATTGAGTGTTGCTGAAACTGTCGGTTGTGAGCAGGTTGTAAGTCAGCAGGCCACTCTCGCGGCGACGGAAATATTCGCCTTGCAGTTTGAGATAACGGTTGGCGGTATTGCCGTTGGGCGAGTATTTCCAGACGAAGTCCAGTCCGGTTGTTTTGCTGTCGCCGCTGAAACTGTTGTTCACGCCGCCTGCGGTGTTGTTTAAATCGGGCACGCCTGTGCTGACCGCATTGACGCGCCGGGTCTGCTGCATGGAAACACCCGCGCGCCAGCTGTGTTCGATGCCGATATCATCACCGAGATGGGCGAACAGCACGCCCGAGCCGACGCCGTTCTTGACGCGATCCGTGCCGGGGAAGCCGCGACCGCGACCGATTTCGCCACCGATTTCAACGAACAGGTCGGTTGGCGCGAGCCATTTTGCCTGCAGGCCGTCCTCGCCGAGCTGGTTATCCCACAGGGTGCGATAGACCAGCGGCTGGTCTACAAAATCCCAGGCGTGGGCATGTTGTTCATTCAGATAGCCGAGCCCGGAAAAGAACCGTCCGATCTTCAGATTCAGCCCGTTGCCCAATGCGCTGCTTTGCACGAAGGCATTTTCCACGGTCACACCGCCCGCCGGTGCCAGCGCCATCGTTGCTACGCCGCGAAAATCAGGGTCGATGTTGGCCGAGATGCCCAGCTCGGATTCCTTGAGCGAGAAACCTTGCGTGTAGCCGGTATTGTTGGCGTTCATCGCAAAGCCGGTGGCGGGTGTCACTTGTGTGAGATTGCCGTAAGTGCCGGAGAGTATCAGTGACACTGCAGGGTTGAATGCGCCTTCGCTGCTGGCAGCGGGCGCGGCCTGTTGTACGCTGGCCTGTGCTTGAGAGGCAACAACTTCCGCCTGTTTGCTGCCGGCTTCAGCCAGTTCGAGGCGCTGTTCGAGTTGCGAGATGCGCTGCTCATAGTTCTGTTTCAGTTGTTGTATCTGCAAACGAATGGCTTGCAGATCGGCGTCACTCGCAGCAGATGCATTAAGTGAATGGCTTAACAGCGCGGCAACAGCCACGCTCAAATAGGTTTTCTTGAACATTTTTTACTCCGCAATGGAACACTCTTGGCTCAAATTCCCCTCCCCATTGCAGGGGGAGGGCTAGGGAGGGGGTAGGAAACTGGATGAGCCAACCCCCATCCTGACCTTCCCCCTTGCAGCGGGAAGGGATGGCTTTGTTACAGGTTTTAAGCGGAGTAGGGTGGTGCGCGCGCCGCGAAGGCGGAGAAGGAGGCTGCAATAGCCGGGGTGGCAAGTAGCTGATAGGTTGTTTCGTGGCAGCTTGCGAATTCAAAATGAACGGTGCCGCTGCCGATCGCGCTGCCTAACTGCGCGTAAGCCGCGCACAGGTCGCACAATTTGTCGTGGGGCAAGGATTGATCCTGCGACTGATCCGCCATTGCATGTGAAATGCCATGCGTCAAACCGCCCATCTGCGCGAACAGCAGGGCGAAAATCAGCAGGAATCTGGCAGGCAGGGAATGACGCATGGTGCGCACTTTAACCAAAAATCAGCAATGGAACAAGGAGTCTATTCGCTTTCCAGTTTGTCGGACGGGGTAAACGACCAGGTGCGCGTAATGGTCAGGATATCCACATCCTTTGTGATATTTGGCGGCAACGGAGAAAACGGGCCTGCGAGTTTAACGATGCGCACCGCAGCGGCATCGAGAATGCGCTGCCCCGAGGAGCGGCTCACTTCGATGTTCTCTACGCTGCCGTCCGCCCTGATCGAGACGCTGAGTTGCAGTTTCCCATAAATTTGGTCGCGCCTGGCCTGGTCCGGGTAATTCAGGTTGCCGATGCGTTCTACCTTGACGCGCCAGTCCTCGATGTACTGAGCGAAACGGTACTCCTGAGTGCGTGCGCCGATGAATTTGCGGCGCGGCAGCTTTTGATAATAATCATTTTGTTTATTGATCTGCGCTTCCAGTCTGGCGATTTCCATGCTGCGTTGCACCAGATCTTCGGCGCTTGAAGTATCAGCCTTTTGCTGTTTTTTGGGTTGCGGCAGGGCCAGGTTATAGCTGCTTTTAAGCCTGGTCAGCATGCGTTTGGATTCTTCTTCCAGATGCGCAACTTGACGGGTGGCTTGCTCGGGCGTGATCTGGCTGTCGTCGCCGACATTGGGCAGCATGGTTTTTGCCTGACGGTCTTCCTCGGTGTTGCCGCCACCGTCCAGATTGGCCTGCGCCAGTGCATCGGCTTTAACCGGACGGGACTTGGATTTGCTGTTGACCAGTACCACATGCAGCGGTTGCATGATGTCCGCCGCTTCGCGCGGATGGGGTAACACCAGTGTGATGCCAAACAGGGCGAACGCGTGCAGCGCGATGGAAAAAATCATCGACAGCGAAATGCCCGATTTAAGCCAGGTTAGCAAGTTGCTTCCCCGTCATCAGTTGCTGCTTCTGCTGTATCTTCAGGCGTTTCCTCTGTTGTTTTCGCTGTCGTTTCCGCAGTCGTTTCCTCGGGCGTTTCTTCAGTCAGATCATCGGTCGCATCTTCGTCAGTGCCCGCTTCAACGTCTGATGCCAGCGTGGCGACATAGCGTGTCTGCAAGGACAGGTCCAGCAAGTCCATCGAGACGACGGCGAGTTGCACGCGCGTTTTGGCAGGCAGTTGCTCCGGTAGCGAAGGCGCACGGAATACCAGCGGGATATCGGTCATTCTTACCAGATTTTCTTTTATTACGGTGGCAGTAATGATAAGTTCGCCCAGCGATTCGTTTGCTCCCTCGCTCGCAACGCGGGACGAAGCTGGGGTTTCGGGAAGCATGCTTCCCGCCGCCTGAGTCGGCTGGCCGTGCAAAGCCAGTCGTGGGGTGCGGAGCAGGGTTGGGGAAAGGGAATCCCTGTTGGTTTGTTCCTGTTGCAGCCAGCGCAAACACCAGTAACGTTCCATGTTGCGCTGGAAATCGTTATAGGTTGAGTAGGTGGTGTCGAAGTCGCGCAGGATGGCGTAAAGACCGGTGTCGTTCTTCGGGTACGGCGCTTCATCATCACGCAGCATGGCGATGATCTGGCGCTGGTTTACCATGTCGACATAGCGGCGCAGCGGCGAGCTGGACCACATGTATTGCGCAACGCCCAGCCCCTGATGGGGTGCTGCGACCGTGCTCATCCTGACCTTGCCGCCTTGCTGGGTGCGGTAGATGCCGGGGAAGCCGTGTTCGGCCAGATGTTTACCCCATTCGCAATTGACCAGTATCATCAGTTCGGACACCACCTTGTCGATCGGCGAACCGCGTCGTCGGGTCGAAATGCTGACGTGATCATTCGGGTGCCCGTCCACAAGCCCTTTGGATTCAATGTGAAAGTTATAGTCCAGCTGGGTGTTGTTGTCCGCCTTGCCGCGCCCGGCTTCCATCTTTTGCACCAGATGCCACAGCAGTGTTAATTCAGCTGCATAGGGGTAATCGAGTTTTTCTGCTGCCAGCGTTTCCTCGTTGAACAAGGGTTCAAGCGTGTCGTGGCGCAGGTTGGCGGCGATATGCACGCGCTCGACGCGGCTCTCATAACTTAAGATCGCCAGCGTTTCGGCTTCGACTTCGATATACATGGACAGCGCAGGACAGACGCGATCCGCACTTAGCGTAAATGCCTCGACGATGCTCTCCGGCAGCATGGTGATCTTCGAGCCTGGCATATACACGGTGGATAAACGGGATGCTGCCAGCTTGTCGGCGTCTGAGTCGCGCGGCATACCAAGAGCCGGGGCTGCGATATGCACACCGATACGCCAGTTTCCGCTGGCTAGTTTTTCCACCGAGAACGCGTCGTCAATTTCCGTGGTAGTCGCATCGTCTATGCTGAAAGCGTTCGATGCCCCCATTGGCAATTCGTCCCAGCTGGTCAATTCGACTGGAGGAAATCCGGTGCCTTTCGGGAAGTTTTCGAACAGGAATTTTTGCAAATGGTAATCCTGCGTGGAAGGCAGCGCGCCGCAGCGATGTAGCAGATGTACGGCGGACAAGTGCGTTGCCGCGCAGGCGGCTTCCAGCGCCTTGACTTCGAGGGTATTTCTGTCCGGATTGTAGAGCAGCTGGTTGAGGTGATCGGCGAACTCTGCCGGCAATTCAAAGCGGATCAGTTGCGCTGTCATGTGCGCCTGTAGTTCCAGTGCCAGTCGCTTCTTCTCGGCGCCGGCAAGCGCGGCTTTTAATACCTCAGGCGGGGCCGCGCGATAGCGTCCTTTACCCTTTTTGTGGAAATAGATAGGCGCGCCATGCAGGCGGATCAGTGCGGCAGCCGCTTCCAGGGAGCTTGGCTTGTGGCCGAAATATTCGGTGGCGATTTGTTCGAAGCCGAATTCTTCAGGTGGGCAGCATTCCCAGAGAAATTCCACCTCGATGTCGGCCGCGAGCGCTTCCGCCTGAGGGATGAAGTCGCTCATGTCGGGCTGGCTAAACTGCAGCATCACATTGGCAGCTTTAATCTTGCTGCGTTTGCCGGACAGGCTTTCGATCTGTAGCGAGCTGGTGTTGTCGGTCATGATGCTGCCGACCTTGAAACTGCCGTCTTCTTCGTAAAGGATATTCATGGAGGCGTGCAAAAAAAATTGGCATGAATTATAACAGCCATGCCCGCCAGGTTTGCCCTGGTCAATAAAAAAGCGCAACAAAAAAGCCGACTTTCGTCGGCTTGTTGTGCGGGTAGCGCAGCCTTATTTCTGGCTCAGCACCCATGCTACGATGGTCTTGATGCTTTCATCGCTGACAGATTTGCCGGTAGCCGGCATAGACATCGCGCCAAAAGATCCTTTTCCGCCATTGCGCACTTTAAGTTCCAGCGCGGCTTGGGCTCCCTTGTCGTCCTTGTACTTATCGGCAATATCCTTGAAGGATGGGCCTACGCCTTTTTTGGCTACCGCATGGCATCCGGCGCAGCCGCTCTTCTTGTAGAGTGCTTCGCCATCATCCGCAGCAAAGCAGGTGGCAGAAAAAGACAAGGCAGCGGTCAAAGCGATCAGATAACGAACTTTCATAAAGGTCTCCTTGTTTAAAAATAATGCGTGCAATCTACGCATCGCGATCATACCTCATAATGATGCAGATAAAATGCTCAGGGATGGCAGGGGGCTACATTGACAGTGGCAGTGCGGTCTTGTCGATCACCCGACGCAACACAAAGCTGGAATGCACGCCGGTCACGCCGGTTATCCGGGTCAGGCGGTTAAGCAGCAGTTCCTGATAGGCATCCATATCCCTGACCATCACCTTGAGCTGGTAGTCGGCATCTTGTCCCGTAATCAGCAGGCATTCCAGCACCTCCGGGATTTGACCGACCTGCGCCTCGAAATTGTCAAAGCGCTCGGGGGTATGTTGGTCCATTGAGATGTGTATCAGTGCCATCAACGACAGACCTAGTTTCTTCGCGTCCAGCAATGCCCGGTAGCCGATGATGAGCCCCGATTCTTCGAGTGTGCGCAACCGCCGCAGGCAGGGGGAGGGGGACAGGCCGATGCGTTCAGCCAGGTCCTGATTGCTGATGCGACCCTCCTGCTGCAAGACACGCAGCATCTGCAGGTCGTAGTGATCCAGTTGCATAAAATTCCTGTTAATTATTTTATCTGGCATTAAATTTATATTATTTGCTTATCGTGCGCAATTATATTGCTAATTTTGAAATAAATTGATCCTGTAACGCAAGCACATGCCAACCTGTTTCGCTTATGATTTCACTTGTTGAATTGTTACTTTTCAGGAGTCGCCGCCATGCCGCACGCCAATAAATACAGGCCGTTTCCGCCGGTCAATCTCACCGACAGGCGATGGCCTGACCAGACCCTCACCCGACATCCGATCTGGATGAGTTCGGATTTGCGCGACGGCAACCAGTCTCTGTTCGAGCCGATGAATATTGAGCGCAAGATGCGCATGTTCAACATGCTTTGCGATATCGGTTTTAAGGAGATTGAAGTCGCTTTTCCCTCTGCTTCGCAGGTTGAATTCGACTTCGTGCGTTCTCTTATCGAGGGTAATCGCATTCCTGAAGATGTGACGATAGCAGTGCTGACGGCTGCGCGCGAACATCTTATCCGCCGCACCATGGAATCGCTGAGGGGCGCACGCCGGGCCATCGTGCATGTCTATAACGCGACTTCGAAGCCGTTTCGCGACATCGTCTTCGGCATGAACAAGACGGAAGTCATCGATATGGCCGTTTCTGCGGTGACGTTGATCAAGCAGTTGGCTGCCGAACAACCGGAGACGGAATGGGTGCTCGAATACAGCCCGGAAGCCTTTTCCGCGACCGAACTCGATTTTGCGCTCGAAATTTGCGACGCGGTGACCTGCGCATGGGGCGCTACGCCGGACCACAAGGTGATCCTCAACCTTCCTGCGACCGTTGAGGTTGCAACGCCCAATGTTTATGCAGACCAGATTGAATGGATGCACCGCCACCTCGCGCGACGGAACAGCGTGATTATCAGTCTGCACACGCATAACGACCGGGGCACTGCCGTTGCCGCCGCCGAACTCGGGCTGATGGCCGGTGCCGATCGCGTCGAAGGCTGTCTGTTCGGTAACGGCGAGCGCACCGGTAATGTCGATATCGTGACGCTTGCCTTGAATCTCTATACGCAAGGCGTGGAGTCTGGCCTCGATTTCTCCGACATCAACGCGGTTGCCCGTACGGTCGAACATTGCAACCAGCTGCCTATCCACCCTCGCCATCCCTATGCCGGCGACCTGGTTTTTACCGCCTTCTCCGGTTCTCATCAGGATGCGATCAAGAAGGGTTTTGCCGCACAGCAGCCGGATGCGCTGTGGAATGTGCCTTATTTGCCTCTCGATCCGAAGGATGCGGGACGTAGTTACGATTCCGTGATCCGGGTTAACAGTCAGTCGGGCAAAGGCGGGATTGCCTATTTGATGGAAACCGAACATGGCGTGGTCATGCCGCGCCGCTTGCAGATCGAATTTTCGGGCGTGGTGCAGCGGTATGTCGACAGCCACGGTGGAGAAATAAGCGCAGCGGGCATCTGGCTGCTGTTCCAGGCGACCTATCTTGATAGTGCATCGCCGGTAAATTATCGCGAGCATCATCTTTTTGAACAGGGAGATTTGCAAGGCATCCGGCTCAATGTTGAAATCGACGGCGTGCAGAAGGTGCTCACGGGGGAGGGAAACGGCCCGATCGATGCTGCCGTTCACGCGCTGAAAAGTGCCGGGATCAATATTCAGGTGCGTGGCTATGATGAGTCTGCTATGAGTTCGAGTGTCGAGGGGGCTGACGCCCGTGCCTGCGCGTTTATCGAAATCGCTCATGCCGGCGGCGGCAATTACGGTATCGGCATGGATTCGAACATCGTCACAGCAGCAATTAAGGCGCTGGTCAGCGGGGTTAACCGGATGAAATGTTTAGTAAATCAGTCAGACTCGGGCGTGAACAGCTAAACCATGAAAAATCGCTTTGCCAATAGTGATGCGCTGTTGGGCGTCGTCTTTGCGCTGCTTGCAGCGGTGGGGTTTTCAGCCAAGGCGATTCTGGTCAAGCTGGCCTATCAAGGCGGCGTGGACGCGATCACGTTGCTGGCGCTGCGCATGGCGTTTTCGGTGCCGTTTTTTATCGGCGTAGCCATCTGGATTTATCGCCAACACGCCGAGCCGCTCAGCGCGCATGACCGGCTGCTGGTGCTTGCACTTGGTTTGATCGGCTACTACTTGTCCAGCTTTCTGGATTTTCTGGGGCTGCAATATATCTCTGCCGGGCTTGAGCGCCTGATCCTGTTCCTTTATCCGACCATGACGGTGATCCTTTCGGCGGTGATTTATAAGCGTGCTATCGGTAAAAAAGTCATTGCGGCGATGGCGTTGAGCTATGCCGGGATCGCGCTGGTATTTTTGCACGATGTCGGCGTGAAACAAGGAGGCAGCATCGTACTGGGCGCGACGTTGGTGTTTTTGAGTACCTTGTCCTACTCGTGTTATCTGGTGGGAGCGGGGCATGCCATACGGCGTATCGGTGCGCTGCGTTTCACCGCTTACGCGATGGTGGTGGCAAGTTCGGCCAGCTTGTTGCAGTTTGTCGTGATGCGCCCGATGAGTTCGCTCGATTTGCCGTTCCGCGTATACGAACTTTCCTTTGCGATGGCGATTTTCTCCACGGTGTTGCCGGTGTTCCTGCTGTCCTACGCCATCCGCCGTATCGGCTCTGGCAGCGCTTCTCTGATCGGCTCCATTGGGCCGGTCAGCACCATCTATATGGCGTATCTGTTTTTGAACGAGAGTATCTCTCTGCTGCAAATATCAGGATCGACGCTTGTGCTGGCCGGTGTGCTGATTATCAGTATGAATAGCAATAAAACGTAACAAATTGATTGTATTGATTTATTTTAACATGCGGTCGGGTGGAGGTCAGGATGTTTGGTCGCTATCTTTGACTGGGCGTCACGAAAGAGGCTGCTCGTCAGAATCGGCTTCGGACAACGCAAGTTTCATCTCCCAGAACCAGGCGTGCTTTGATTTTTTACTTTCATTGCCGGGCTTGTCGAGGACTTCAGGCCATTGCCGCGCAATTTCAAAGGCCAGCGTTTTTAATTGCCAAAGCGTCTCCTCCAGCAATGGCGCGTATTCCGCCATACACTCAGGATCATCCATGAACATCCGGATCAGGGCGTCGGGGTCGCGAGGATCAAGTCCTGCATCAAACAGACTCTGCATCAACTCGGACATGCGGGTCTGGGCAAAATCAAAAATCTGCGCACCGCGCAAAACAGCCGCATGGCGATTGAAATTTTCAAACAGCCTGGCAATCGAGCGTACCTGTTTATTTAGCCGTTCAGGTTCGTTAACGTTCGCAGGCACATCTGTCACATCATCGCGGAAAATATTGAGATGCCCAATCAGATTTTGCCCGAATTTTTTGGAATTCAGTTTGAGCATCACTTCAGGCTTGCTCCAGGGAATACTGAGCATGTCCGCATCAAATGCCTTGGTTACAACCTCGCTTACAGCCAGGATCTGCCCGTAACGGCTGATTTTTCCGTCACGCAGGCTGCGCGGATAACCGCTGCCATCCATTCTTTCGTGGTGTTCCAGCACCGCATCTGCGATCGATTTGGGTAATTCCGGAAATTCGCTAAGCAACAAATAGGCGGTCATGGGATGCACATAGAGATGCCGCCTTTCGACATCACACATCACATGCGATGGATCAAGCAGCATGGGATCAACGTGCAACAGTCCGAAATCGTGGCACAAAGCTGCAAGGGCTACGCACACCTCTTCAGCCCGGCTCAATTTATCGCAGCGAGCCAGATATATGCAGATGACCATCATCAACAAGCTGTGTCGATAGATGCGGGGAAACTTCTCCCTGGCAACGGTCAATTTGAACCAAAGTGCTGCGGGTAGCCGGATGTCGCTGATGATCTGGCGGTAAGAGTTGCCCTGATCAATGAAGTGAGCGACTTTTTTCAGTTTGTCGTTTCCTTCAATCAATTCGAGCAGATCCGCCAACAGGCCTTCACCACCCAGCATGTTTTCTACCGACAAAACCTTGTCCGGATCAACCTTCAATTTATGTTTTACCAGTCTGTCATACAGACCGCTGGTGATTTTTGTGCCTGATGCAACCAGCTTGATGCCGCTTTGCGAATAAATATCGCAAAGCGCGACTATCTTGCGAGTATCACCCAACTCGGTAACGGCGTGCAGGTAATGTTGATTGCTCATTTAATGCCTTTTAAATTTCAACGCAGCGAGAACAGAATCTGATTGGGCGGGCAGGCACAGTAGCGATACTGTAGCCGGCTCGCCTGTGTGAAGTTTATTCTGAGGTTAAACAGGCTGCTGATGCGTTACGCTACGCCAGCCAGATTTGCCTGTTCATCTGCATAATAACTACTGCGTACCATCGGACCACAGGCTGCGTGATCGAAACCCATGGCTTTTGCTTCGCGCTCAAACATCGCGAAGGTTTCCAGCGGGACATAGCGCAGTACCGGCAGATGCCCGTCGGACGGTTGCAGATACTGGCCTACGGTCAGCATGTTTACGCCATGGGCACGTAAGTCGCGCATCACTTCCAGCACTTCCTCGTCGGTTTCCCCCAGACCCAGCATCACGCCGGATTTGGTCGGAATGTCGGGGAAGCGGGTCTTGAAATCCTGTAGCAGCTTCAGCGAGTGCGCATAATCGGCTCCGGGGCGTGCCAGTTTATACAGGCGCGGCACGGTTTCCAGATTGTGATTCAGCACATCCGGCAAACCGCCCGCCAGCGCATCCAGCGCATCAATGAGCCTGCCTCTGAAATCGGGTACCAGAATCTCAAGGCGCGTGGCAGGGGAGCTTGCGCGGATCGCCGTCAGGCAATCGGTAAAATGCTGCGCACCGCCGTCGCGCAAGTCGTCGCGGTCCACGCTGGTAATGACTACGTATTTGAGCTTGAGCAGGCCAATCGAGCGCGCAAGGTTGGCGGGTTCATCAACATCCGGCGGCAACGGCTTGCCGTGCGCCACATCGCAGAACGGGCAGCGCCTGGTGCAGACATCGCCCAGAATCATGAAGGTGGCCGTGCCTTTGCTGAAACACTCGCCGATGTTCGGGCAGGAAGCTTCTTCGCACACCGTGACCAGGCTGTGTTCGCGCAGCAGCCGTTTTACATCGTTGTAGCCGGTGCCGCTGCCTGTCTTGACGCGTATCCATTCCGGCTTGCGCAGGCGTTGCTGCAACGGCACGATCTTGATCGGATTGCGCGCCGTCTTGGCCGCACCGGTTTGTTTTTCAGGGGTATTCATAATGAGTTTTCTTTCAATTCACCTGGCAGGTGAGGAATAAGCTGGCTTGCGTTCAGGCGAGCATCTGACTTGATAATGATTGGTAACTTATTGATTAATTTGTTGTAACTATATGTTTTGCGGTAGTGTCAGGCTGCCTTTTGCAGCGCGGAATCCGGTAATAGCTTGTTGTGGTACAAATCGGCGATGGGGAAACAAAGGTCATAATCGCCCCAAACCAATTCGCCGTATTCGATGCGATGCGCTGCAAAGCGCGCAGGTTCGAGATAGGCGCGAATATCGGGATGGTGCGAAAGCGACAAAAGCGGCTTAAAGTCGACTGTCTGCACCGTGCCGTCGTCGAAACGCAGACGCAGCGCGTAATCACCCGCTTGTTCGGCAGTAGTGATGTTGATCGTTGCAGGTGTCATTTCAGTCTCCTCGTAATGAGTTCTGATTTTACAGGTTTGGGCGTCCAAAGTGTCTTACTTTGGATAGGTGCTTCATGCAAATTCTGACATAATGGAAGCCAAACTTACCAGGTTTAGACGGAAATGGCATCCGACACACTTACCGACGAACAAATTGCCGCACTTTTGGAAATGCCCAAGCGGGTAGAAAATCCTAATGCCAAGGCCAAAAACGAAGGTAAACACACTCGGCACGATTTTCGGGTTATCAGCTCAGATGGTGCGCAAGAATTCGCGCTATTTACTCGACAAAGCTCGATGCTGCCGGATGGATTCTCTGTGGGGTTGCGCTGGTTAGCCAAAAGTGGTGAATCCTTCATGTTGGTGCGCTGCAACGGTTCCGATCATCCTCACACTAACAGCATCGAGCGTGATAAATTTGAACCTGTTTACCATATTCACCAAGCTACGGAACGCTATCTTGCTGTTGGGAAAAAGAGCGAGGGGTATGCTCAGCCAACCAAAGAGTACAGAACACTTAAGGGAGCATTGCACCATATTGTGGGGCTGTGCAACATTACTGATTTAAAGACCGAGCCGGACGAACCGGATTTGTTCGATTAACATGGATATTCAGGAAATACAAAGGGCTGTTTGTTCCTCGCTTTGCGCGGACGTCACTGTCTCCGAACGGGGGGGCGGGCTTTGGTTCGTCTCTACGCCCTTCAGTTTTCCTGATGGAGATGCTTATTCTATCTATCTGAAACAGCTCCCAACGGGCGGCTTCCGCATAACCGATATGGGTATCACGCTGATGCACCTGAGTTATGAAAACGATATAGAAAAATTTCGGGAAGGTACTCGCGGTAAAGTATTCAGCCAGGTTTTATCCGGGATGGATTTATCCGAAGATGACGGGGAATTCTACTTGGATACATCTGCGACCACTCTCGGCGCGAGCCTGTTTCAGTTTGGGCAAGCACTTACCAAAATTCACGACCTGACTTTCCTGAACCGTCTTCGCTCTGAAAGCACCTTTTATGAGGACTTAAAAGAAAAATTACTCGGTTGCGTGGATGCTGATCTGTTACAAGAAAACTACATCGTCCCCGGTGTGGCTAGCGCAGCTGACTATCCTGTTGATTACTATGTTGAAAGTCATGGGCAGCCCCTTTATCTGTTTGGTGTACCCAACCGTGACAAGGCAAGGCTTGCCACGATCATCCTGCAACACCTCATCGCGTCAAAAGTGGATTTCAATTCGATGATAATTTTTCAGGATATGTCCACTATTCCTTCACGCGATCTCAGCCGCCTGACCAATGCGGCCAATGACATGATTGCTTCCGTGGATGCCACGGACGATATTCAACGCAAACTCCTGCGGCGTATTCAGTAACTATTTGTTTTTATTTGTTTTGTTATGCAATGGTAACAGGCTGATGAGTTGCTGGTAGCGTTCGAATAAAAACTCAACCCGTTGCGCATCATTGGCAAAGGCGGCTTTGCGGTAGCTGGCGTCTACGACGCGATCGAGGACTTGATGTGCTTTGACCAGCGCGGGCGGCATGGTGAGCGGGTCGTACAGGTCGGCAAGCGAACTTTTCGGAAACTGAGCGCGGGCATCCAGCACGGCTTGGGCGGCGGCTTCTATGGCGGCGCGCTGTTTGTCAGTCGGCTCGTCAGGCCACGGAAAGTTGTTATAGACGATGCCCGCCGAATAGCGGTAGTCGCTCTTCATCCGTCCGCAGGTATAGCGCACCCACGCCATGTGCATGAAAGAAGTCAGGATGCCGAAATGATATAGAGTGGCTGCATCAATGGTAAAAAGCTCTGTGCTTGCGATGCAGTTAGAATCCAAGAAAGCAATTGGAATGAAGTTGCGCCGCTCGGATGATGTCTTGGGAATCGCAAGATAACTATTTGCTGGCTGTCGAATTTCACCAAACAATGTCGGGAATGCGGCAAGTTCGCGCGTTGTCTGACGATCACTGGCTTCACGCAGTTGCTTTACTGCTTGCACTCGTCGCGATATTTCTGGCAATTGCCGTAGTTCATGAGGTGAAATACCCTCTAACCACAAACACCAGCGAGGTATATTGTTGATAAAATCTTTCGCGCTCATAAAGGGGCGAATAAATTTATCTGCAGCCGGTTCCTTTGCAAGTAGTTCGTGCTTTTCGGTATCGGTCATCAACAGATTTCCGCCATCGTTAGGCATGCTGCCGAACACGATTTCCGGTATGGGCAAAATCGGTTTTCGCCGATTAGGCAGTACTACATCCGGCGCGTCAACCAGATAGGGATTGATGTTACGTACGGCGACGGCGTGGGGCTCGCCACGAATGTCCTCATATGCGTAAATGGTTTTTTTCTCCGCGTTGAATGCGCCGAAGCCGATGATGACGCAATGCACCGCCGCCATGCCTCGCGCCTCGTTGCTCCATTGGAAAGTGCGGTGGGCGAAATGGATATGCATACCTTGCGCGAGCAGCCAGCCCCACAGTACGCCTGCCTGCTCGCCTTGGCTGATGGAGTTGGTGGAGACGAAGGCGACAGAGGTTTTTGCAGGAGCACGCCCTGAGTGTGATTCGCGAGCAGGGCTCGCGCCTACAGATGCGGGTGTAATGTATTCTGCTGCCTTGACATACCATGCTGCGACGAAATCCAGCAGGCCGCCGCTCTTAATGTCCGCGAATACTTTTTGCGCATCGCCACGTTGCATGTCGCCCATGAACTTAGCGCCAACGAAAGGCGGATTGCCGAGCACATAGCTCGCACGTTCCGCTGGTAGCACATCATTCCAGTTCAAAGTAAGCGCATTGCCGTTAACGATGTGCGGCGAGGTCGTGAGCGGGATACGTGCGAAGTACATGCCAAATTCTTCCGACACGCGCACATTCATCTGGTGGTCCATCAGCCACATTGCAACCTGCGCGATCTGTGCCGGGAATTCTTCGATCTCGATACCGTAGAACTGGTCTACGTCCACGCTGATTTCATGGTGGATATCGAGGAAGCGCGAGCCGGGGCCTTCATGCACGGCGCGCAACACATCCAATTCCAGCAAGCGCAGTTCGCGGTAGGCAATCACCAGAAAGTTGCCGCAGCCGCAAGCGGGGTCGAAGAAAGTCAGCGTGCGCAGCTTCTTTTGGAATTCAAACAGCTTATTTTTGTTGTTACGCACGCGGCGGAATTCGTCCCACAGGTCATCGAGGAACAGCGGTTGAATGAGCTTGAGAATATTTTCTTCGCTGGTGTAATGCGCGCCGATATTGCGCCGCGCCTTGGCGTCCATGATGCTCTGGAACAGCGCGCCAAAGATGGCAGGCGAAATGGAACTCCAGTCGAGTGCACAACAGTCAAGCAGTGCTTCGCGCATGGCAGCATCGAAGTCGGCGATGGGTAGCATTTCGTCGAACAGCTTGCCGTTAACGTAGGGAAACGCGGCGATCTGTTCGTCGAGCGTCTTCGTGCGGCGGTTATCCGGTGTGTTGAGAGTTTGGAACAGTTGTGCAAGTTGCGGCCCGAGATCAGAACCATCAGGTGTGGTGCGTTCCTCTATCCAGCTACGAAACGCGCTGGCGGGCTGGAAGATGCCGGTGTCCTCTGCGAACAGGCAGAACAGCAGGCGCACCAGCAGTACTTCCAGCGGATGACCTTGGTAACCCGCAGCCTTGAGAGCGTCGTGCAGCCTGCCCATACGTTCGGCGGCCTTAATGTTGACCGGATTTTGCGGTGCGATGGCTTGCGTGCGATAGCCCGCGATGAAGGCGAAATGCTTGATGTGCTTGTGCAGGTCGGTGAGGCGGAATTCGGTTTCGGTGTTCGCTTCGAGATCGTAAAGACGGAAGCGCGCGAAATCGGATACGAGTATGTAGCGCGGCAGGTCACGCTCGGCCAGACCTTCGAAATAATCGGCGGCTTGGGCGAAGGCGCGGCTTAAATCCTGCCCGAGGCTCTTGTGCTCGATCAGCAACACGCCCTTCCAGAATGCGTCGATGCGACCATGCTTGAGCTTATGTCCGGCGCGAGTGATTTTCACCTGCTTTTCGAATATGGCGACGCGCTTGCGTTCGATGCCGAACACCGAGAATAACTCATTCCAGAAGCTTTGCGCTTCAGCGCGTTCTGAGCTTTCGTCCTCCCATCGTTTGGAGAACTCGTGGGCGCGGCTGCGAATTTCGTTCCAGCTTAATGGCATGGCTTCATTTTACAATTCTGGATGCTGCCTGGACTCGAAGTGTCGCTGTAATCCGTGGATCAGGTTCTGCGCCAGTTCCGCCTGGAGTTCGCCGATCCCTGCAGTGATACCGAGTTCGACGCATTGCGTGACGCGCAGTCCGGCATAGCCGCAAGGGTTGATGAAACTGAACGGGGCGAGGTTCATGTCCACGTTGAGTGCCAGTCCGTGATAGCAGCAGCCGTGTTTGATTTTCAGGCCTAACGAGGCGATCTTGGCATCGTTGACATATACGCCCGGTGCGTCCACTCGTCCTTGAGCCGCCACACCGTATTCGCCGAGCAGATCCACCACGGCCTGCTCCATCAGGGTGACCAGTTCGCGCACGTTGAGCTTCCAGCGGCGCAGGTCGAGCAGCAGGTAGGCGACGATCTGGCCGGGGCCGTGATAGGTAATCTGCCCGCCGCGATCGATCTTGACGACCGGGATGTCGGTCGGGTTAAGCAGATGTTCGGGCAAGCCGGCCAGACCTTGCGTGTAGGTGGGCGGGTGCTGCACCAGCCATATTTCATCGCGCGTCTCGGGCGTACGCTCGGTGGTGAATTTCTTCATCGCCTCCCAGGTGGGTTGATAGTCAACCAGCCCGAGGGTGTGAATAACAGGATTCGGGATTCGGGATTCAGGATTCAGGGGCCGCTCGGCTTTGATATCCACGTCTGCATCCTGCTTCCTGCTTCCTGATTCCTGGCTTGTCATAGCACCATCTTGACTAGCGGGTGATCGCACAACTCCTGATAAACCGCATCGAGCTGTTTGCGCGAGGTGGCGCGTATCGTGCAGGTCAGGCTGATGTATTTCGCGGTCTTGCTGGCGCGCATCTCCATGTTGGCGGCGTCAAAATCCGGGTCGTGTTTTGTGACGACTTCCAGCACGCATTGCGCAAAATCGGGGTGTTGCTGACCGAATATCTTGAGCGGAAAATCGGAAGGATATTCGACCAGGCTCTCTGACTCCGGAATCACGGGCATTTGGGGTGTCTTATTCATTTTGTACGCATCACGTCACGTTTAAATTCTTGATATAACTGATAAATTTTATGGAACATCGGGCCGGGTGTGGCTGTGCCTACCGGCTTGCCATCAAGGTGGGTGATGGCCATCACTTCACGGGTGCTGGAGGTGAGCAGCAATTCGTCGGCAGCGAAGACTTCCTCAGCGGTAATTATCCTTACCTGATGCGGAATATCGTTGGCGGCAGCAAGCTCAAGTATTACATCGTAGGTGATGCCGGGCAACATCAGCTGGCCTTTGGGAGGCGCCAGCAATGTGCCATTTTTGACCACAAATATGTTGCTTGCCGCACCCTCGGTCAGAAACGCGGCCTGGCTGGCAGTTGCGGGGCGGATCAGAATGGTTTCTGCACAGCCTGCATCCACTGCCATCTGGCGCAAAAGCACGTTGGGCAGCAGCGAGATGGCCTTGATATCGCAACGCTGCCAGCGGTTGTCTTCAGCCGTCACCGCGCCTACACCGCTGGCGAGCAATTCAGCCGCCGGTGTGAGCAACGGGTTACTCATCACGAAGACGGTGGGGGCTACTTTCGGATTGGGGAAGGGGTGGTCGCGCCGGGCTACGCCTCGCGTGATGTGCAAGTAGAGATATTGATCGTCCGCCTCGTTGCGCGCGATCAGCTCGGTTATGATCGCCGTCCACTCGGAAATCGTGTGCGGATTGTCGAGCCGTATGCCGTCCAGGCTGTGTTGCAGACGCTGCAGGTGATCGATAAGGCGGAACGAGCGGCGCGAATACACCGGGATGACTTCATACACCCCGTCGCCGAAAATGAAGCCGCGATCCAGCACGGAAATCTTCGCCTCCGTTATCGGCATGTACTGTCCGTTCAAATAGATCGTCATGCTCGCCTCCTTTACCAAGGGCTGTATTTCTGTATCAGCAATCGCAAGCTATCCCAGCCGCGTGAAAATACGTTGGCAAGCGTTACGCTGTCAAGGGCGATCAACGGGAATTCTGCATAAGGTTTGCCCGCCAGCGTGAGCTTGAGCGTGCCAAGTTGCTGACCTGAGGTAATCGGCGCCAGGATGGGTTGATGCGTTTCGATGGTGGCCTTGAGTTGTGAAAATTGTCCCTTGGGTATGGTCAGGAACACGTCTTGGCGGAAGCCAAGATCGAGGTGGCTTTCCGTGCCTTTCCATACGCGCACGCGGGTGACAGGCTGGCTGTTTTGATAAAGACGTACCGCATCGAAACTCTGGAAGCCGTAGTTCAGCAGCTTCTGGCTCTCTGACGCACGCTGGCTGTCTGAGTCGGCACCGAGCAGCACTGAAATCAGGCGGCGTTTGTCGCGCTTGGCGGAACCTACCAGGCAGAAACCGGCGGTCTCGGTGTGCCCGGTCTTCAGGCCGTCGGCGTAAGGGTCCAGCCATAACAGGCGGTTGCGGTTGGCTTGTGTGACTTTGTTGAAGGTGTAGTCGCGCAGGCCGAACAGCGGGTAGTGTTCGGGATAATCGCGCACCAGCGCTGCCGCAAGTATCGCCATGTCGTAGGCGCTGCTGTAATGCTGCGCATCCGGCATGCCAACCGGATTGACGAAGTGGGTGTTGGTCATGCCCAGACGCTGGGCTTCCTTGTTCATCCGCTCGACAAAGGCTGCCTCGGTGCCTGCGATACTGGTGGCCAGGGTGTTTGCCGCATCGTTGCCGGACTGCACAATCAAACCATGCAGCAATTCATCAACCGTCACCGTTTGTCCGGGTTTGAGCAGCATGCGCGATTCGCCGCTGGTATTACGTGGCGCATCAACCGGCACAGTGAGGCTTTGTTCCAGTTTGAGCGTGCCCTGTTTGATGGCGGAGAACGTGAGGTAGGCTGTCATCAGTTTGGTGAGTGACGCAGGTTCCAGTCGTGCGTTACCGTTCTGATTGAGCAATACCTGATTGCTGGAAAAGTCATACAAAAGGTAAGCTTTTGCGTCCAGAACAGGCGGCTCCGGTTGTTGTACGGGCAGGGCAAAGCTCGTTGCACAGAGCAACAGGCTGATAAATGACAGGATAGCTTTCATGATTGCGTGAGTTGTAACGATGCCAGATTATATAGTGTCTTTGCGAGACTGTTGGTGATAGTCGTAACGTCGCAAGGGGATTGTCGCAGATGCATCACGAAAAATTACAGTTAGTCAATAGACCGAAATGCATATGCATTTCGGTCTATTGTTGTTTTGCGTCAGGTTGGTATAAAGTTTGCTTGTAACAAGATTGATGTAGTAAAGGTGTAACGAACTGCCGCTATATTGACAATATTTAAGTCATGACTTGAAGTTTCCTGGGTTGGTCGATTGCAAGCAATACGTCAAGCTGTGCTGGTGCAAGGCATGCAGGGAAATTGGACTGAGGGGAAAATGATGTCTGAAACAATGGTTAAAAACGATATGGCAGGTTTTGATTGCAGGCGCGGTTTGCGTGAACGACTGAATATTATCGCCGCAGCAGAAGCGCATGTGGTGTGGAAAAATCGTTTGGGTGAACACGTGCGGGGACTCAGTCACGAACCCCTGGGGGCGGCGCTGCTAGGTCAAGATGGTGTATGTCAGCTGGGGGGCTTGATCAGCGGAGCTGCGTTCGCCGCCTTTCGCGGAATGGATGAGCACCGGCAGTTGCGTATAGCCCATGAGCAGTTTCATCAACTGGCTGCCGTGGTAATTGAGAAGCTGAATGGGGGCGATCAAAAAGCTGCCAGAGCGCTGTTTGAAAACGAGTACAACCATGCATTGCACGATATTATCCGGTCATTGAGTACTATCAACAGGCTGTTGCTGGAGTAATTAAGGATTGAGGATTCCCCATTCCCCATCCTGAATCAGAATATATCGGCTATCTGGGCGGCCTGGATGGCAAGCTCATTGATGCTGTCACGCAATTCATCCGCCCTGTCGGGGTCTATGCCCAATTCCTGCCATTCATCAGCGGTTATTTCCGTGCCGCAATATTCGGTGATGCCAAAATTGGGTAACAATTTTTCCGCCATATTGACCAGCCGTACCAGAGGGTTGTCGGCGGCTACTTCGTCAACATAGGGTGAGTGGTGGTAGCCCAGTACCGTGATGATTTCTTCGGGCAGATTCCATTGCCGTGCCAGTTGTGCGCCAATATAGCAGTGTGAAACCCCCAGGATTTGCAGCTCTATTTCCAGTATCGGGCGTTTGGGTTGCAGCCGGAGTTGATGATGCAACTCGTTGCTCGCCGCGCTATCGATGTGGTGCAAGGCCATATAGCCTATGTCGTGCAGTAATCCGGCCAGATAGATCTGATCCTGTTGAGGCCGGAGCTGTCTGGGCATGGTGAGAGAAAGCGTATGCATGGCGATTGCAATGGTCAGGCTGTGCAACCACAAATCCTGAGGTACGAAATTCTGCGAGCCGGGGAGTTTGGAAAAATTGGACATCGCTGCAATGCCGAGTGATACGGCCTTGATACGGTTCAGTCCGAGCAGCATCGCGGCATCATGAACGTTGTTTATTTTGCGTGTCACACCCAACGCGGGCGAGTTGGCAAGGCTGATCACCTTGGCTGAGATTTGCGGGTCTTGCTCGATCAGCGACAGCAACTGGGATTCACCTTCGTCTGAATCCATGTTCAGTGACATCAGTTTCAGGGCGATGGCCGGCATGGCGGGCAGTGAATCGATTTTGGCAAGTGCTTGTGTGAGCCAGAGACTGTTTTGTTCGGTGAGCATGATGTGTTCTTTTCGGGTGCCAGGGTGGAGCTGCGAATCCGGGATATTACGAGAGATTCGACTATTCCGCGAGTGTATTATCTGTGGGAAATTTTCAAGCCACAGGCTACACGAGAATCACGGAATGAAAAGTGTAGCGACCTTACCTGCCCGGAGGCGGTTTGTTCAGTTTGCGTTGCAGGGTGCGGCGGTGCATGTTGAGTGCACGTGCGGTGGCAGAGATATTGTTGCCATGCTCATGCAGTACACGTTGAATGTGTTCCCATTCCAGAATCTCGATGTTGGTCGCAGGAACGGTAAAAATAACATTGCTATCTGCTTGATGGCTGAAGGCC
>JBAZAY010000038.1:22218-29720 GCA_041671725.1 Gallionella sp.
GTATTGCGTTGCACCGAGTTTGATGGCTTCAACGGCCGTGTTAATGCTGGCATAGCCGGTTAATACCACGATACGCGTGTTCGGATCGAGTTCGTGCAATGCCTTGACCAGAACCAGTCCCGGTGCACCGCCCATTTTCATATCCACAACGGCGAATTCGGGCGGGTTGGCTATGGCCAAGGGTATGGCTTGCTCTACGCTGTGCGCGATGCTCACGCAAAAGCCGCGTTTTTCCAGCGCGGCTCTCAGCACGCGGCAGAAAGTGGCATCATCGTCCACCAGCAGCAGTGAGGCCGATTCGTCGCAGGCCGGGTTCATGTCGTTGTGTCCTCGACAGGTGTCGTGTGGGCGACAGGCAAGGTGAGTTCGGTGGTGGCTCCTCCACCGTCACGGTTATACAGGCGTACCGTGCCCCCCAGACGTTCTATCGTGGCGTTGGCGAGGAACAGACCCAGGCCGCGACCTTCCGTCTTGGTGGTGAAGAAGGCCGATCCCGCCTTGAGCAAGACTTCTTCACTCAGGCCGGCACCGTAATCGCGTATCTCCAGTATGAAATTCGCCGGGTCCCGGCGGGCGTTGATTTCGATGGCCTGCGCACTTGCATCCGCCGCGTTGTTGAGCAGGTTCATCAGCGCGGCACGCAGCGTGACATCTACGCTAATCAGCGGGGCAGGTTTGTCGCTGGCGTAACGATACTGTGCGGTGGGGCGCAACAACTGCCATTCATTCAGTACGTCAGACATCAATTCGTCAGCGGCCTGGATCGTGGTCGTGCCGCTGTCCTGCGCGTTCAGCATGATCTTGTCGAGAATGCGCCGGCAGGCGCGCACCTGTTCGTCGAGCAGGGTCAGGTTGCCTTGCAACTGTTCTTCGTCGACTTCATGCTGCAATTCTCCGATTACCACCGCCATGGTGGATAGCGGCGTGCCCAGTTCATGTGCCGCCCCTGCCGCCTGCGTGCCGAGGGCGACGATGCGCTCGTTGCGCAGAATTTCTTCGCGCACCTGCACCAGCAGCTCGTCCCGGGAGCGCACCTCCTGGGCCATTTTTACCACGAAGTAGGCTACTACCACCGCGCTGATGACAAAACCCAGCCACATGCCCATCACATGGGTATTGAAGGCGTTGTCCATGTCCTGATGGTTGTGGGGCAGGGGGATGTGATAGGCCATCAGGGTGCTGTAGCAGGCCGTGGTGAGTGCGGCCATCCCCCAGGTGTAAGGAGCCGGCAGCGTGGCGGCTGCGATGACCAGCGGCAGCATATAGATGGATACAAACGGATTGGTCGAGCCGCCCGCGTAATACAACAGGATACTGAGCGCGAATACATCGATGCCCAGCTGCGCGAACAATTCAAGGTTGGTGACAGGCCGGCTGCTGCCAAGCCGCAAAAATGTGAGTAAGTTGATCGCTGCAAGCGTAGCGATGCAGGCCAGCATCGGCAGCCATTCCAGTTCCAGCTCAAGTACTTTCCAGACGGCCAGCAACGTCAATACCTGTGTCGCGACAGCCAGGCTGCGCAAATTGACCAGACGCCGCAACTGGATGTGGCCGGGTAAAGTCGAGAATATGTTCATAGTCGCGATTGTAATCGCTGTGCGGGGAGGGCAGGGTGCGACATTTCGCCGCATGCGACACCAGCTATTAGCTGCGGCAGCTCTGATATTTTTGTCTTTGCAGGAAGAAGTACATTCAATTTGAATGCACTTCTTTTGGCAGTCATCCGGTTATTTGTAACGGGTATAATTCGCGTTTTAAATTCTGACGGAAACTGATCATGACCAAATTAATTAAACTGTGCGGTTTGCTGGGCGCGATGTTGTGGAGTCTGGGTGTGTATGCGGCTGATATTCAGGTTGAAGGCGCCTGGGCGCGCGCCACTGCACCCGGTCAGGATACCGCGATGGTGGATTTGACGATCACCAGCGCGAAACAGGCCAGTTTGGTCGGCTTTTCCAGCCCTGCCTGTAAAACGGCGCAAGTACACAGCATGACGCACGACAACGGCATGATGAAAATGCGCGAAGTGAAGTCTGTCGAGCTGCCGGCCGGCAGTCGCGTTAGTTTGAGTGAAGGCGGTTATCACCTGATGTTGATCGGCCTGAAGGCGCCACTCAATGCCGGTGACAGCCTGCCATTGACGCTGAGCATCAAAGTCGGTAATAAAAATGTGGTTAAGGTTGAGGTTGTGGCGGAAGTTAAACCGCTGACCGACGCGCAGCACGGCGAGCATATGCACCATATGCACCACTAAGCAAAGTTTTGAGTTTCCGGTCTTGCAGCATCGTAAACCGGGAATTCAGCCGCTATGCGCAACACCTGCATGCAATCTTAATCCCAGCGCGTTAATGACTTTCAGTATTGTGGCAAAGCTTGGATTACCCTCGGTCGACAACGCTTTATACAATCCTTCCCGCCCCAGCCCAGTGTCGCGAGCCAGTTGCGTCATGCCACGGGCGCGGGCAATATTGCCCAGTGCTTTTGCGATAAATGCAGGATCATCACCTGCTTCTTCAAAACAAGCCTCAAGGTACAGCGCCATGTCCTCTTCTGTTTTGAGGTAATCGGCTGAGTCATAAGGTGTGGTAATCGTTTGAGCCATGGTTAACTCCTATAGGTTGCGCGCCAGTTGCAGCGCAAGTTTGATATCGCGGGATTGGGTATTTTTGCTGCCGCCGGCCAGCAAAATGATGATGCGATTATTGCGTTCGGTGTAATAGACACGCCATCCGCTGCCAAAGTGTAATCGCAATTCGCTGACACCTTCGCCAACGGGCGCAACATCACCCGCATTGCCATCCTGCAAGCGGTCAATGCGAGCCTGAATCCGTGCTTTCACCTGCTTGTCGGTCAGACCGGTAAACCAGTCTTGATATTCAAGGGTTTTTTCAAGATTCATCATGCTGAAATTGTTGTCTATAGGAGACGGGTTGTCAACTATAATATACAGATTGTGCGCTGAACGCGGGGAGCTGAGTCCGCGAACGATGGGGGCGTGTCTTGGGGTATTCTCTGGCAGCTACCGGCTATAAATTCTCTACGCCTTTTTTTCCGGCCCGGTGAATTTTCTTCTGGTGTAAAATTCCCGGCAAATTATTGCGAGTTGAAGTCCACTGGACTTCATCCCTGCCTGAACCGTTTGCGAGTTGAAGTTCACCGGACTTCATCCCTGCTTACCCCCATTCAAAGGAAAAACTATGCCGTTGTCCGCCGCTTCCGCCGAACTCAAAGCGCTCGTGTTATCCGAAGCGTTGCCTTATATCCAGCGATTTTTCGACAAGACCATCGTGATCAAATACGGCGGCAATGCAATGACCGACCCGGCGTTGCAGGAGAGCTTTGCGCGCGATGTGGTGCTGTTGAAGCTGGTTGGCATGAATCCGGTGGTGGTACATGGCGGCGGGCCGCAAATCAACGAGTTGCTCAAACGGGTCGGCAAGCAGGGCCAATTCATCCAGGGGATGCGTGTCACGGATGAAGAGACCATGGATGTGGTCGAGATGGTGCTGGGCAAGGTCAACAAGGATATCGTCAACCTGATCAACCGTCACGGCGGCAAGGCGGTCGGACTGACAGGGCAGGATGGATCGTTTATTCGTGCCAAAAAATTATTGCTCGAAAGCGATACCGAGCCGGGCAAAATGGTTGATATCGGGCTGGTCGGCGACATCAATAAAATTGATCCTTCCATCATCTCTTTTTTGGATTCCGGTGATTTCATTCCTGTCATCGCGCCTATCGGCGTAGGGCCTGACGGCGAAACGCTGAACATCAACGCTGATGTGGTTTCCGGCAAGCTGGCCGAAGTGCTCAATGCCGAGAAGCTGGTCTTGCTCACCAATACGCCGGGCGTGCTGGATAAAGAAGGCAAACTGCTGACCGGATTGACGCCTGCGCAGATCGACGAGCTGGTGGCGGATGGCACGTTGTCCGGTGGCATGTTGCCTAAAATCAGCTCTGCCTTGGATGCGGCGCGCAGCGGCGTGCGTTCGGTACACATCATCGACGGCCGGGTGCAGCATGCGCTGCTGCTGGAAATTCTGACCGACGAAGGGGTTGGCACGCTCATCAAGAGCAAGTAGTGACTGCCACGCTGTGGATTTTTGATCTGGACAACACGCTGCACGACGCGAGTCCGCACATTTTTCCGCACATCAACCGCAGTATGACGGCTTATTTGCAGGAGCATCTGCAACTGGACGAAGCTGCGGCGAATGCGCTGCGCCAGCATTACTGGCATCGTTATGGTGCCACGTTGAGCGGCATGATGCGCCATCACGGCACGGATCCGGATCATTTTTTGCATCATACGCATCAGTTTCCGGAGCTGGAGCGGATGGTGTTGCGCGAGCCGAGTCTGCGCCGTGTCTTGCGTGCCTTGCCGGGCAAGAAGATCGTCTTCTCGAATGCGCCCCGGCACTACGCGCTGGCGGTGCTGAAACTGTTGCGAGTGGCCGATTTGTTCGACGATGTGGTGGCTGTTGAGCAGACACACTACCGGCCCAAGCCGGATTTCGCAGGCTTCAGGCATGTGATGAAGCGGCATCGGGTCAGGGCCGCGCACTGTGTGATGGTCGAAGACAGCCTGGAAAACCTGGTGGCGGCGAAACGCTTAGGGATGCGTACGGTCTGGGTGAATGAGAGTGACAAGTATCCGTCCTGCGTGGATGTAAAGATCAGCGATATTACGCAACTGCCGGGTGTGATGTACCGGGTGCTAAATAATTTCAGGGAGCGCACATGATTCTGATCCTCAGTTCCAACGTTGATGAAAAGCCCCTGGAATATCAGCAGTTGCGCTCGCATCTGGCAGCGATGCAGGGGATACAGACGCGCGTGCATGTTGAGCGCGGTCAGGAACAGACCGTCACGGAAATTTATCTGGTTGGCAATACCGGGCAATTGGATATCGCTGACATGCAAAGTCTGCCCTGTGTCGAACGCGTGGTGCGGGTGTCCGAGGAATATCGCATCTTGGGGCGGCACCGTGACGATCAGCGTGCGACGCATTTTGAATATAACGGCGTGCGTTTCGGGCAGGACACCTTGCACGTGTTTGCCGGGTTGTGCGCGGTTGACAATCGCGAGCATGTCGAGATTATGCTCCGCGCACTGCGCGACAACGGTCAGGTGTGTACCCGGATGGGCGCCTACAAACCGCGCACCAGTCCCTATGCATTTCAGGGGCACGGTAAGAGCTGTCTGCACTATGTATTTGAATTGGCTGGAGAATATGGTATTAAGGTGATGGCGATGGAAATCACCCACGAATCGCATCTGGATGAAATCAACGAGGCGCTGCACCAGACTGGGGATGCGACCGGCGTGATGTTGCAGATCGGTACGCGCAATACGCAAAACTTTGAACTGTTGAAAATCGTCGGTCGCCAAACCAAAATGCCGGTACTGCTCAAGCGCGGTTTTGGCATTACGCTGGATGAATCGCTGAATGCAGCGGAATATCTGGCGTCCGAAGGTAATCGCAATGTGGTGTTCTGTCTGCGCGGCATGAAAACCAATATGGCGGACCCGCATCGCAATTTTGTCGATTTTGCCCATGTGCCGGTTGTGAAACGACTGACCCGCATGCCGGTGTGCATCGATCCATCGCATTCGGTCGGTTCACGGGCCGCTTCGCCCGACGGTATCATGGACATGATGCATGTCACGGCTCAAGGTGTTCTGGCGGGTGCCAACATGGTGCTGGTAGACTTCCATCCTGCACCGCCCAAGGCCCTGGTTGATGGTCCGCAAGCCATGTTGCTCAAAGAGTTGCCGTATTTTCTGGAAGACGTGCAAATCGCGCGGGAGGCCTATCTCAAACGGGTCGAGCTACGGCAGCGCCAGAACTAAGCAAAGGACTATCTTGTATAAGGATTTGCTTAGTTAAATTCATCTAAAACAGCATTATTTGTAACGAACTGGTAATAATTTCTTGCAGTTTGAGTATTTGTTGACTGTGGCGGCATGGCGCAATATTATGCGTCGTCTTAAGGGTTTTTTGGACTGTTATCAGGGAGATTGCGATCATGGTAGAAGAAAAGAAGAAACCAGCCGTAAAGAAAACGGTTGCCAGCAAAGTTGCAGCAGATAGCGAAGTAAAGGTTACGAAGGTAGCTGCCAAAAAAGCACCCGCAGCTAAAAAGGCAGCGGCTGAAACCGGCGTGTGGCCTTTTCCTGAAGTTGAAAAAGTAGCAGAAGCAAAGAAAGCACCGGCAAAGAAAGCTGCTGTGAAAAAAACTGCGGCAGTCGCGCAGCCGTCGGCTGAAGAACGTTACCGCATGGTAGAAACAGCGGCTTACTTCATCGCTGAGCGTTCAGGTTTTCAGGGTTGCAATACAGAACACTGGGCAGCAGCTGAACTCGAAATAGCAAATAAGCTGGGCTGTTAATACCACTTATGGCTGGACAAAACCGCACGATACGCGTCGTGCGGTTTTTTTTTCGCCTTGCTCTGACTGTTTTTGGGCAATAGCCACGGTCCTTGTTTCAGTGCAGCTTTTAATGTGCTGTGTGTGCTATCTTTACGTATCCTTTCCCTGTTGCCGTAATGCCATGAGCCTGTTTGCCCTGATCGTCGCACTGTTGCTGGAACAACTCAAACCACTTTGCTCGAATCAATACCTGTACGGCTGGTTGTCCGGTTATGTTGAATATTTTCAGCATCATTTTAATTCGGGAGAATACACTCACGGCAAGATCGCCTGGTGGCTGGCTGTTTTGCCGATAACCGTCGGGAGTGTTCTGGTTTTCTGGGGGCTGTATTATCTGCACCCGATACTCGCCTGGGTATTTAACGTGATTGCGTTGTACCTTTGTCTGGGTTTCGGTCAGTTCAGCCATTGCTTTACCGATATTCAACTGGCATTGAGCCGCAGCAAGATTGATGAGGCACGCGAACTGTTATCCACACTGCGGGGCCGGGCGTCTAACAGGTATGGCAAAAATGAAACTCGCCATGCCCGTTCCCCTCACCTCAACCCTCTCCCGCAAGCGGGAGAGGGGGCAAACGAGTCGCTACGCGAGTTTTCCTTTGACGAGTTGAACGCCGAAGAAATTGCCCGCGTTACCATAGAAGCATCATTGGTAGCTTTGCTTCACCATCTGTTTGGTGTGATTGTGTGGTTTGTGTTGTTCAGCCTGCTGGGATTGGGCGGCGCTGCGGGCGCGTTGTTTTATTGCCTGTGCCGTGCGCTACGTACGCACTGGCAGGATGAGTTCAGCGCTCAGGAGTCGGGAGATGCTCAATTCGACGGGTTTGCGCGGAAAATGTCTGCACGCCTGGAATGGTTGCCTATTCGCATGACTGCCGCAACCTTTGCCGTGGTGGGAAATTTCGAGGATACGGTGTATTGCTGGCGTTCTCAGGCGGCAAGCTGGCCCGACAGCGAGACGGGGATTTTATTGGCCAGTGCTGCGGGGGCATCAGGCGTGCGTTTGGGGCTGCCGATCCCGCAGGACGGTACGCAGCTGAATCGACCCGAACTGGGGGTCGGTAACAA
>JBAZAY010000039.1:0-28499 GCA_041671725.1 Gallionella sp.
GGCGGCCAGGAAGGGCGAGGCGGCAATTCAGCCGGAAACTGTTGCACAAATGTACCAGACGCTGGAGACTATTCGCGAACTGGTGAAAGTAGCGTCCGAAGAACCACAATCCAATGCTGAACGACCTGTTGCGGAACAATCCAATGCGGAATTCGGAATGTACCCGCTAGACCGCAAGGGTCTTCCCTCGGAGCAAGAGGCACTGAAGTGCCAGCTCCTGAATGAAGATCGCAAGGGTCTTCCCACGGAGCAAGAGGCACTGAAGCGCCAGCTCCTGAATGAAGGGGTAGGCCGTGCGGTTCCCGTAGCTGAAGCTACGACCGTTACGCTCCTGAATGCTGAATTAAATCCAGAGGCTGTGGCAAATACTATTCCGAAATCAGAAGTACGCACTCCGCAATCGGCGGCTCCTCAATCCGAAGTCCGCATTCCTCATTCGGCTATTCCGCAATCATCTTCTTTTCGTATCGAGACTATCCGTGTTGAGCCGAAAAAACTTGATGCGCTGCTGACACAGGCGGGCGAGTTGACGGTTACGAAAATCCGCATTGCGCGCCACCTGACCGAAGTCGACGAGCTGCTCGACTATTGCGATGAATGGGGACGAGCAGTGTACTCAGGACAGGTCAATGCGATTGCGCAGAGTTTGGAGTCGCTGCAAGGTATGTTGAAGCACTTGCGCAGCAACGCTTATGAAGACAGCACCCGGCTGAACTTTGTTGCCGAACAGGTCGAAAGCGGTATACGCACCTTACGTTTACTGCCGATGTCCACCTTGTTCGGGCTGTTTCCGCGCATGGTGCATGATCTGGCACGAGATCAGCACAAGGAGGTCGAACTGGTCGTCGAGGGCGAGGAGGCCGTGGCGGACAAGCATGTCCTGGAGGAAATGAAAGATCCGCTGATGCACATGTTGCGCAATTGCATCGACCACGGCATCGAAACGCCGGAGCAGCGCGAGCAGCTCGGCAAGCCGCGTGCCGGTACAGTTCGCATCAAGGCCAGTCAGACTGCCGCCAGTATCATCATCGAGGTCAACGATAATGGTCGCGGTCTCGATATCGAGGAGATAAAACATACCGCACTGAAGCGTGGCATGCACAGTGAGGAAGAGCTGGTCGGCATGAGTGTGGCACAGATACATTCATTGATTTTAGTTCCGGGTTTTTCCACCAGCGCCTTAATCACCGATGTTTCCGGTCGCGGAGTCGGGCTCGATGTTGTGCGCAACAGCATAGAACGTCTCAAGGGGACGCTTCAGATCGAGTCCACCGCCGGTCGGGGCTTAACCCTGCGGGCGCAATTGCCGATCTCGCTGGCGACTGTGCGGGTGTTGATTGTCGCTGCGAGCGGCTGCCGCTACGCGCTGCCGGTTGAACACGTGGAATTCTCCCGCAAGCTACTGTTGCATGAGATGTACACCATGGAAGGTCGACAGACTGTTTCGATCGACGGCCAGGCTGTTTACGTTGCCGGGCTCGAAGAACTCTTAGGAATTCGGAGTGCGGAATCCACCCGCAATCTTCAATCCGGCTTCAGCAATCCACAATCCACCGCAGTTTTCGTGATTCTGAGTGTAGGCGAAGAGCGCTTCGGCTTGATGGTGGATGAAGTCGTCGATGAACTGGAGGTCATGTTGAAGCCGCAGAGCAAGTTGCTCAAAAGGGTGCGCAACGTATCCGGGGCGACCATCCTGGAAACCGGAGAAGTATGCATGGTGCTCAATCCTTCCGATCTGCTCAAAACGCTGCGCAAGGAATGCGTTGCGGCTGCCCCTGTGGTTGCAGCAGACGCGCTACCCGCGAAAAAAGTTCTTTTGTTGGTCGAGGACAGCATCACCACGCGCACCCAGGAAAAACGCATTCTGGAAGGCGCCGGCTACGAAGTGGTTACCGCAGTAGATGGCGTGGATGCCTACAACAAACTTGGCAACCGCTCATTCGACGCTGTGGTATCCGACATTATGATGCCGAACATGACCGGTCTTGGACTTACCGAAAAAATCCGTGCCAACAAGAAGTACGCCGAATTGCCGATTATCCTGGTGACCTCACTGGCCTCGGAGGAAGACCAGCGGCGCGGCCTGGAGGCTGGCGCAAATGCCTATATATCCAAGCCATCGTTTGACCAGAGGGTGCTGCTGGAAACGCTGCAAAGACTTATTTGATTTAAGAATGAGAAATAAATTAACTCACGCGGAGACGCGGAGAACGCGGAGAAAAACAAAATATTACAATAACTCGTTCAATATATTCGCATTTAGCTTTAGCTTTGCATTTGGTTCTGGTTCTGGATTTTTGGTTTCTCCGCGCTCTCCGCGCCTCCGCGTGAGTCATTCAAAATCTAAATTCTAGTTTCAACAGGCAATTATGACAGAGCGATAAATTAATTCCGCGTGAAACAAGTTTTTTCAATCTGGCTATACAGGATTACCTAAATGGACCTTGACGATATAACCGATGCAATAGTGGATGCTGCAATTAAGATCCACATCGACCTTGGGCCAGGACTGCTGGAATCTGTTTATGAAGCAGTATTAGCCAAGGCTTTGCAAAAGCGTGGATTTGAAGTTGAGCGGCAGAAAATTATTCAGTTTGAATACGATGGCATCTTGTTTGATGAGGGATTTCGAGTTGACCTGTTGGTTGCAGGGCGGGTTATTGTGGAACTCAAATCTGTAGAAAAACTTGCCCCGGTTCATAGCAAACAGCTTTTGACCTATCTGCGTCTGATGAACCTGCATGTTGGCCTTCTCATTAATTTCGGTGCTGCCACCCTCAAAGAAGGACTTCATCGCATGGTCAACAATCTGCCTTCTTCCGCATCTCCGCGCCTTCGCGTGAATCAATCAGAGGGTTGATGACATGAGCGATCAATCTGCAATCCGCCTGCCTGTGCCGACACGGCAGACAGGCAATTCTCAATCCGTAATCAGGGTGCTGCTGGTGGACGACTCGGTGCTTACTCTGGCTATTCTTAAACGAATGCTCGCTAACACCCCGGAAATTCAGGTGGTGGGCACGGCCGCCAACGGTCAGGAGGCGCTGAATATTATTCCCAATTTACAACCTGATGTTATTTGCACCGACCTGCACATGCCGGTGATGGGAGGGCTGGAATTCATTCGTGCGGTGATGGAAAAATTTCCTAGGCCCATCCTGGTGCTGAGTATATCGGTGCAGAAAGAGCAGATTGCCAATATTTTTCAGTTGTTGGAGGCCGGGGCCATCGACGTCATGGCCAAGCCGCTTGGAAAAGTAGGAATGGATTATGCGCTGGATGGCCGTGAATTAATTGGCAAGATCAAAATTCTTGCCGGGGTAGTGATTATCCGCAAGCACCATAGAGAACATGACGCGCCTCCGTTCACGAATAATTTACCCCTGATCAAGGCAATACCACTGCGCATGATAGGCATCGGCGCATCGACCGGCGGGCCACAGGCATTTCAGGAAATTCTGACACACTTGCCGGGCAACCTCCCTGTGCCGGTGATCTGCGTCCAGCACATCAGCGAAGAGTTCATGCAGGGGCTGGTCGACTGGTTGTCGCCCCAATGCCAGTTGAAAATAATGACGGCCGAGACAGGCATTGAGCCACAGCCGGGTACCGTCTATTTCCCCCGTGGCGGCTCACATCTGATCGTTGACAGCCAAGGCAGGCTGGAATGCACCAACGCGCCAATTTACGACGGACACCGTCCCTCCATCAGCGTTACCTTCAATTCATTGGCGCAATATTATGGCCGCGAGAGCGCCGGCGTCCTGCTCACCGGCATGGGGCGCGATGGCGTCGAAGGCATGCTGGCCATAGCACATGCCGGAGGCGTGACTATTGCCCAGGATGAAGAAAGCTGCATTGTCTTCGGCATGCCCAAGGAAGCCGTGGCGCTGGGAGTGGTGCAGCACATACTGCCTCTGGATCAAATCGCACCCATGCTGGGAACGTTTGCTGGAGTTCAAATAGGGGTGTGGAATGGAAAATAAAAACGAATTGAATACTGAACTGGACAAATGCGGAGTGCAGATTGCGGAACGCGGATTGGATTCTCCATTCCGAATTCAGAATTCAGCATTTGAATCAATCAGCAATCTGCATCCCAATGTGAAAATTCTGGTGGTCGAAGACAGCACGGTGGAGGCTGAATTGTTGCGCAGAATCCTTTTCAGAGCGGGTTACCGGGTGAGATTGGCGAAGAACGGCGAGGAGGGACTGCTCTTCGTTCGCGAAGATCGGCCCGCTTTGGTGATGAGCGACATTCAGATGCCACTGATGAACGGTTACGAGCTGTGCCGCGAAATCAAACGCGACGAATCGCTGTGGAGCATCCCGGTGATCCTGGTGTCATCGTTATCTGAACCCGAGGATATTCTCGAAGCCCTCAATATCGGCGCAGACAGCTATATCACCAAACCCTACGTTGAAAGCATTTTGCTGGAACGTGTGCGCTCCTTGCTTGCCACCCCGATCAGACAGAAGCAGGTTGAGGAGCCGTTGGAAGTGGAATACGGCGGCAAGCGACACACCATCACTGCGGGTGGTCAACAGATGTTGAATTTGCTGCTTTCAGTGTATGGGAACAGCCTGACTCAAAATCGCGAACTGTTGTACATTCAGAATCAACTCAATCTGCTCAACGAGAGTCTGGAACTGAAAGTGCGCGAACGTACTGCCGAATTGCGTCAGGTATTGGAGGAAACCATTACCGCCATCGCGCTCACGCTGGAAAAGCGCGATCCTTACACAGCGGGCCACCAACACCGGGTAGCGGAATTGGCGGTTGCCATTGGCCGGAAAATGAACTTGTCAAAAGACATGCTCGACGGCATTTATTTCAGTGGTCTGATTCACGACATCGGAAAAATATACGTGCCCGCAGAATTTTTGACCAAGCCCGGGCATCTGTTGGAAATGGAATACAACCTGATCAAAATCCATACCGAGTTTGGTTATGAAATCATGAAAGGAATTCATTTTCCCTGGCCCGTCGCCGATGCGGTGCATCAACATCACGAACGTATCAACGGATCAGGCTATCCTCAGGGTCTCAAGGGCGAGGAGATCATCATCGAAGCACGCATTTTATGTGTTGCGGACGTCGTGGAAGCGATGGGGGCCAGTCGCCCCTACCGCACGGGGCTGGGTATCGACAGTGCGCTGGCAGAAATCGAGAAAAATAGCGGTATATTGTACGACCCTGTAGTGGTGGACGCCTGTCTGAGCCTTTTCAGGAATAAAGAGTTCGCTTTTGAAATGCCCGTCTTTGATCATGCTAAATCAGCTTCTGCTGGATAAATAAGGCTCTGTCGCAATTAGTTGTTGAACCGGGAGATTGAATTTGAGTGAAAAGTCAGCTCACGCGGAGACGCGGAGTGCGCGGAGAAAAACAGAATAAAAACAATATATTGCAATAGCTCGTTCTATATATTACATATTTAGCTTTGGATTTTGTTCTGGTTATGGATTTTTGGTTTCTCCGCGCACTCCGCGTCTCCGCGTGAGTCAAGCCAAAATCAAGTAGAGTGAATGAGTAAAACAATTTCAACAGATAACTACGACATAGCCATAAATAAGCAGGGATGACAAAACGTTGCACCTTTGGTGTGTGCCAGCGGGAAGGGGGCGTATTCGCTGGTCATGCAGCTTATTGATTAATCGTGTTTGTTTTTCTGACTTTCCCAGCGTTTCAGCAGCAGGGCATTGCCTACCACCGAGACGGAACTCATCGCCATCGCAGCCCCGGCAATTACAGGGTTGAGCATCCCTAGCGCTGCCAGCGGAATACCCAGTACGTTGTAGCCAAAGGCGAAGAACAGGTTCTGGCGGATTTTCGTAAGTGTTGCGCGCGACAGTGAAATCGCATCCACCACGCTCATCAGATCATTGCGCATCAGGGTGATGTCGGCCGCTTCAATGGCGATGTCGCTGCCGCTCTTCATGGCGAAGCTGACGTCGGCGGCGGCCAGTGCCGGCGCATCGTTGATGCCATCGCCTGCCATGCCCACCACCTGGTTTTCGGTTTTGAATGATTCCACCAGTGCGGCTTTATCCTGCGGTAACACTTCGGCGCGAAATTCCGTGATGCCGGCCTGATGAGCAATGGCCTGGGCGGTGGCCTGATTGTCTCCGCTCAACATCACCACCCGTATGCCCATCCCGGTCAGCTTCTTCACTGCGGCGCAACTGCTGGCACGCAGCTGATCGGCAACGGCGATATAACCCAGCAGCGTGGTTGCGCGGGCGATGGCAAGCACGGTCTTGCCTTGCTGCTGCAAAGCCTGGATGCGTTGTTCATCGATGGCGATTCCCGAATCCAGTGCAAAGGCAGGAGAGCCCAGCAGATAAGGCTGGCCGGCTATCTCTCCACGCAGACCAAGACCTTGAAACTCGCTGATGCCAACATCTTTAATTGCATTAATATATTGATTATTAACATAATTTGTAAGTGCGCGCGACAGCGGATGGGTGGAGCCTTGTGCCAGACTTGCCGCGACTTGCAGCAGTTCCGTGTCGGCAATACCGGCTGCCGGCAGTACATCGGTCACAACCGGATTTCCCTCGGTGAGCGTGCCGGTCTTGTCAACAATCAATACGCTGAGTTTGTGTGCGCGCTCCAGGGCTTGCGCATCCTTGACCAGAATGCCTGCCTGCGCGGCACGTCCTGTGGCGACCACCAGCGCGGTCGGCGTGGCCAGTCCCAGCGCGCAGGGGCAGGAAATAACCAGCACCGCCACGGCATTAATCAACGCCGTACTGAAATTACTACCCACCATCCACCAAACAACTAACGTCAGCAGGGCGATGACCACCACCACCGGCACGAACACGGCGGAGATGCGGTCGGCCAGTTTTTGTATCGCGGCTTTCGAGCCTTGCGCCTGCTCGACCAGACGGATGATGGCGGCGAGCTGGGTATGTGAGCCTACCGCAAGTGCGCGGCATTTCAGCAGGCTCTGCCCATTCAACGTGGCGGCATACACCTTGTCGTTGATCTGTTTGCTTTGCGGCATACTCTCACCGGTTAACATGGCCTCATCCACACTGGAAGCGCCCGTCAGCACGATACCGTCTACCGGCACGCTTTCGCCCGGCCTGACCTGAAACACGTCATCCACGCGCATCTGTTCGACTGCCATTTCTTGCATCATGCCGTCTCGTTCGACATGGGCAATTTTGGGTTGCAGATTGATCAGCGCTTCCAGTGCGCTGGAGGTCTTGACCTTGGCGCGCGCTTCAAGCAATTTGCCGAGCAGCACCAGCGTAATCAATGTGGCACTCGCTTCAAAATAAATCGGCTGATCGAGATTCAATAACCATACCGCGCAGCTCAATAAATAAGCGGCACTGGTACCCAGTGCGACCAGTACATCCATGTTCGCGCCGCCGCCGCGCAGACTGCTCCATGCGCCGGAATAAAAACGCGCACCTATCCAGAATTGCACCGGTGTGGCGAGCAAGAATTGCAGCCAGACGGGCAGCATGAAATGGATCCCTGCAAACATCAGCAGCATCTCCACCACCAATGGCCCGGTGAGCAATGCCGCGATGATGAATTGCCGCGTCTGAATCTGTAAGGCGGCGGCACGCTCCTGTTTTTCGGCGGCAAAATCGCGCAGCGGATGCGCATCAAAACCCGTTGCCTGGATGGCCTTGATCAGTTCGTCTGGCGTGATTTTGTCGGGGTTGTAATCGATGTGTGCCTTTTCGGTGGCAATGCTCACCGAGGCTGTGACATCGGGGAGTTGGTTCAACGCTTTTTCCAGACGAGCAGAGCAGGACGCGCAGTGCATGCCGGTGACTTGCAGATCGGTGTGGCTGAGATTTTTCATGTGCGGATTATATGCTCTGACAGGGGAGCTTTGCGCAATGAATGGGGCGGCTGAATCTGCTATAAAAAGCATTTAGCCACATCAATGATTGCAAGAGCAAAGCTCTTAGCAAGAATTGAGTTGTCTCACCATCAATAGCGGCTCGGTGAGCGTCTTATGCTCACTTAGCCCGATATTGAGTTGTTTCATCAGAGAACACCGAGATCACCGAGTAAAACAAATAGTTATAATAAGTTCTTCAATCACAATTTGGGTGAGTCAACAAAAAGTTAAAACCCCATGTAACTCTCTGTGTTCTCTGTGAGCTCTGTGGCTTGAACTGCGGTTTTCAGGTTAATGCATAGTTCTATAAAGCATGGCCAGTGCCACACCTGTGAGCAGGATTGACAAGGCATTTTGCAATAAGGCTGCGGGTACTTTTGCAGCGAATGACCGGCCTAATAACATGCCGCCCGCAGCACCGCAGATAAACAGCAAAGCGGGTTCTGACAGATTCAGATTGCCCGTTGTGGATGCGGATATCACGGCGCCTGCAGACACCAGCGCAATGACCATCAATGAGGTGGCGATGATGCCATTCATCGCTATGTTGCTGCACCTGATCAGTGCGGGGACGATAATGAAGCCGCCGCCCACGCCTAATAAACCGGTCGATAATCCGGAAATCAGGCCGATTACACACAGTTTCAAAAACGAGATGACATTCCAGTTGATGCGCCCGGTGGTTGTATTGACGATGCAGGTCGGTCTGACGATCCTGGTTGAGGGGCGTCCTGATAGTCTGAATAAACGCACTGCCACGATGAGCATGACGCAGGCAAACAGGCCGGTTAACCAGCGTTCCGGCAGGATGTGCGCCAGACGCTGACCGAACGAGGCGGCAATTATTCCAGCGACAGAAATCAATATGGCGGCACGGAATCTGACCACGCCCTGTCTGAGACCGCCCAGCATGCCAATCGCTGCGGCACAGGCAACCGTCAATAATGCGACGGGTGAGGCTTGCACTATCGACCAGCCCAGCCCCAGTGTCAGCGCAGGAACGGCAAGAATGCCGCCGCCCGCTCCGGTCAGCGCGAGTATCAGGCCGATCAGCGCACCTAAAACGATCGCAAGCATTGCGCAGCGTCAGTCAAATTTATAACGGACGTTTGATGCTCAGCGCACCGCGTATCTGGCCTGTGCTGTAGCCTGTTGCCTTGTCATGCGGATAATCTGCATTCAATTTTGCTTGTACATTTTCAGGAATTTGTTCGCCGTGGCATGACAGGCAGCCGGGTTGAATTGCGATGGCTTTCATGAAGCGGAACGATTTACCGGCTGGCTCCTGTACTATTTCAGATACTTCCATTGTTTCCGGCTTTTCACCTTGCGCGGCGCGCGCTGCAAACGCCTGAAGCTGATTTTGTTCCCATGCGTCCGGCGTGCCGAGCAAGGGGGTGCGCACTTTCAGGCTGACACGAGTCATTTTCCAGCCGGTTTGCCGGGAAATGTCACTGGTCATTTTTGGTGCAATATCGCGGCAAACCTGGATGGCCGATTCCGGGCCACCTTCGCTGATGGCTTTCTTGTTGATTTCACCAAGCTGTTTCAAAAATGGCATCGCAACGGCGCGAGCATCAATACTGTACTGACTTAACTCGTCGGCGCAGGCGCTCACAGCGTTCAGTGCGAGCAGAGTTGACAGCACAATGTGCTTTATCATGGTAATCCTTCGTTTTTGATTAAAAAAACGCCCGGAATAATCACGGGCGCTGGGGGGTGTTCAGTTATTTTTTCATCGGGCAGGTGCTCATGCCGAAGATAGCATAGGCCGGGCAGATGCCGATGATGCCGGTCAGCAATGGCATGACGCCTATATAGCCCCATGCGCCGATGGTGCCGGTGGCAGCCAGTGCGATCAATGCCAGTCCTGCAATGACGCGCAGCGCGCGATCAATCGTTCCTTCGTTGAGTTTCATTTTGCAATCCTTTGGGTGGGTTAGGAGAGTGCGCAGAATAAGGGCTGGTTGTGTGCCCGTCTGTGATAAACCTCACACAAGGATAATTTAAAGGGTTGCGAGTTTCTTGAGTGCGGCCGAGTTGGTCACGGTGATCTGCTCGCGGCCCAGTTTGACCCATCCCTGATCGGCAAAGCCCTTGAGCAGACGGCTGACGATTTCGCGCGCACTGCCGAGTTCATCGGCGATTGCCTGATGAGTGGCGTGGATCGGGTTGGATTTGGCTGCCAAGAGGGCTGCCAGACGCTGATCGAGTTTCTGAAATGCCACCGCAGTGACCAGTTCCATCAGGTCGGTGAGTCGCTCGGTAAAAAGCTGGAATACATAGCGGCGGAATGGCTCGCATTTGCCGAGCAAGCTATGGAAAACGGTTGCCGGTAACATGATCATTTCGAGCGGTTCTTCAACAATGCCGCGCGCCTGATAGCGGGTGTCGCCGAGCAGACAGCTGCTGGTCAGGATGCAACTCTCGCCCGGTTTCACCCGATACAGTTGCAACTCACGTCCGTGTGCGGAAGACTTGATGACGCGCAGGCTGCCACTGAGCAGCAGCGGAAAGCCCTGGCAGGGCTGGTTTTCGTCGAACATCACCGTCCCTGCCGGGAATTGCATCAGCCTCGCAGTGGCAAGCATTGCATCAAGTTCAGCGGCAGGCAACTCCCTCAACATCGGATATAGCTGCAGGAGGCGGGAGCGGGTGTCGCTATTCAACATGTTGAGAATCCCAAGAAAAAACGTTTGTCCGCAGATGACACAGATTCACACAGATTTTCAAACAGTTACAGATATTGAGACTTTCACCAAATGGGTTGGCCTGGATTTTTTGTAAGTATTTGTTTAATCATTTGTAATCCGTTTAATCTGATGAGACTACTAAGTATTGGACTGATGGAGCAACTAAACAGTGGACTAAGGTGTATAAGGCCGCACCTAAGCCACTGCTAATAAGACGCCACAAAACTGCATCTAAGCCACTACTTATGCGGACAAATGCATTTTTTAGAATCACGCCCTGGTCTATTAATGCATCAGAAGAGGGGCGCGATGAATCGCGCCCCTACCGCTTACTGAAATTACTCCGGGCGCATCTGCGGGAACAGGATCACGTCGCGGATGCTGGCGCTGTCGGTGAGCAGCATCACCAGACGGTCGATGCCGATACCCTGTCCTGCGGTCGGCGGCAGGCCGTATTCCAGCGCGCGCACGTAGTCGTTGTCCTTGAACATCGCTTCCTCATCGCCGGCATCCTTCGCTGCGACTTGCGCATCGAAGCGCGCGGCCTGATCTTCCGCATCGTTCAGCTCGGAGAAACCGTTGGCCAGTTCGCGGCCCACCACGAACAACTCGAAGCGTTCGGTGATGTCGTGGTTCTTGTCACTGCTGCGCGCCAAGGGGGATACTTCCACCGGGTAGTCGATGATGAAGGTCGGCTCGAACAACTGGGTCTCGGCCAGTTCTTCGAACAGCGATAGCTGCAGGCCGCCGATGCCGTCTTCCGGCTTGTATTTGGCTTTCAGGTCCTGCAGTTCGGCGACCACGAACTCGCGGTCGTTGAGTTGTGCGGTGGTAAATTGCGGATGATATTTCTGGATCGCCTGAACCATGGTCAGGCGGTGGAACGGCTTGCCCAGATCGAGTTCCTTACCTTGATAGCTGATCAGCGTGGTACCCAATACCTTTTGTGCCACTTCACGGAGCAGACTTTCAGTGAAGTCCATCAGGTATTTATAATCGCGATAGGCCTCATAAAATTCCAGCATGGTGAATTCCGGATTGTGGCGTGTGGACAGGCCCTCGTTGCGGAAGTTGCGGTTGATCTCAAACACTTTCTCGAAGCCGCCTACCACCAGACGCTTCAGATATAGCTCCGGCGCGATGCGCAGATACATCTTCATATCCAGCGCGTTGTGGTGGGTTTCGAACGGCTTGGCCGATGCGCCGCCGGGGATCGAGTGCATCATCGGCGTTTCCACTTCCATATAATCGTGGCGCACGAAGAAATCGCGTATCGCCTGAATGATCCGCGTGCGTTTCTTGAACACCACACGCGCATCCTCGTTGGTGATCAGGTCGAGGTAACGCTGGCGGTATTTCTGTTCCTGATCGGCGAGGCCATGAAATTTTTCAGGCAACGGGCGCAACGCCTTGGTCAGCAAACGTACCTGAGTGACGCGCACCGAAAGCTCGCCGGTCTTGGTCTTGAACAGCACGCCTTGCGCGCCGAGGATGTCGCCGAGGTCATAATGCTTGAAGGCGTTGTGCGCTTCCTCTCCGGTCTCGCCGTTGCTGATGAACAGTTGAATCTTGCCGCCCATGTCCTGCACCGTGGCGAAGCTGGCCTTGCCCATCACGCGTTTTAGCATCATGCGTCCGGCCACTGCAACCGGGACTAGTGCAGCCTCCAGTTCGTCATGCGTTTTTTCGCCGAACTCGGCATGCAGATCGCCCGACAGATGCGTGCGATCGAAGTCGTTAGGGAATGCGATTCCTGCTTTGCGGATGGCTGCCAGCTTATTGCGGCGCTCGGTGATAATCTGGTTTTCGTCTTGCGGGGTAATGGATTCGGTTGTCATAATGCTCGATGAGTTGAATTTTTGTGGCGAAAGATGCGCGATTGTGTCACGAATGACCTCCAGTTTCCAGTTTCCGGTTTCCGGTTGTCATAAAACCGAAAACGGTAAACTTTTTAACCGAGCAGTTCTGCACAACGCAGGCCGCTTTGCACCGCGCCTTCCAGCGTGGCGGGGTAATCGCCTTTTGTGTAATCCCCGGCAAGCAGCAATCGGGACAGGGGCGTCTGCTGCGTCGGGCGCGGCAAATCAGGCGTGCAGGCGAACGTGGCGCGCTTTTCGGCAATTACTTTGTGCCATGAGGGTGTATCGGTGATGCCGAATTCGTCTGCCAGTTCGGCTATCACTTTTTGTGCCAGTTCGTCCTGTGAGCAATTCTGATGCAGACCTTCCGCGCTGATAACCGAGGCGATCAGGCCGTGTTGTCCTGCGATCTGCCCTTTGTCGAACAGCCATTGACTATAACGCTGGTGCAGACCCAGCATTGGATGTGGCAGTTTTATATGTGCCGGGTATTGCAGATATACGGTGTAGATCGGCTGATGTTGCAACGCGTCGATTTGCGTGATGACGGGTGCCAGTTCTGCAAACGGTTGCAATAATTTTGCAGCCGTGGCCGGTTGAGTGGCGCAGATGACATGACTGAAAAACAGGCTTCCCCGTTTAGTCGTTATTTCAAAACCATACTCATGCGGGAGTAAACCTTCCACGCCGCATGAGGTGAGTACATGCCCGCCGTGCTTTTTAACATAGTTCGCTGCGCGTTGCGGGAAAAGGGCTGTGAAGTCGATGCGCGGTATCAGCATATCGCTGTCCGCACGTTTTTGATTCAGTGAGTCGCGCAGCACGTTCAGCAGTATCTGGGCGGAAGCGATACTAGCCGGCGTGTTCAGGGCTGCAATGCACAGCGGTTCCCAGAGTTTTTGCACCAGCGCATTGCTTTGGCAGTAGCGGGCGAGCAACTCGGTGACTGTGATATCGCGAGCCAGGCGGAAATTTATCTGACGCAATGACAGCATGAAGCGCGCGGCGGCGAGTCGTTCAGCCCAGGTTAAACCCTGTGCACGCAGCAATGCGATTAGCAGATGCAAGGGGGCTGGCAGGCGCGGCGCTTGCAGTGCAAAGTGACCATGCAGATCAAGCTGCAACGGCAGGCGCAAAAAGTCCTGCTCGAGATTACCGCCGACCTGTTCTATCAGGCGCAGGGTTTGATGATAACAACCCAGCAGCAGATGCTGACCGTTGTCAAGGATCAAATTTTGCCCCTGTAAGGGACGATTGCTCTTTCCCCCTATTGAGGGGGAAAGTTGGACAGGGGGTAGGTTGTTACCATGCTTGCGAGTAGTGAAAAGGGGTACACCGCGAGCCCGTCCGCCCAGTTGTCTGGCGCTCTCAAACACCGTGACAGGAATGCCGCGTCCTGCAAGGGCTACCGCCGCCGCCATACCTGCATAGCCGCCGCCGATGATCGCAACATTTAGATTTTCAATATTTTTCATTGGGTTAGTGGAGTTTTTACCCCCACCCTAACCCTCTCCTATTGGGAGGAGGGGATGTGCTAATTGTGACTTTTTTATATTCCCTCCCCCACTCAGGGGGAGGGTTAGGGTGGGGGTTGAAGCGTTAAGTTTTCCGCAATTTTCGTCAAAACACCTTCCAGATTATTCAAAACATCGTTGTTCCAAAAGCGCAGAATCCGCCAGCCCAGATTTTGCATGAAAGCTGTGCGATGTTCGTCATAGGCAATTTGATCCTGATGCTGCCCGCCATCGAGTTCGATTGCCAGTTTCTGCTCAATGTAAGCGAAGTCGGCAATGTAATTCCCTATCGGATGCTGGCGACGAAAGCGATGACCGTTCAGTTGTTTATAACGCAGCGCTTGCTATAACCGGCGTTCTGCATCGGTCATCTCTGTCCGGAGCAACCGTGCTCTTGCGGTGGTTTCGGGATTGATCCTGTGGGCTGCCATGTAAATTTCACCCCTATCCCAGCCCTCCCCCTCAAAGGGGGAAGGCGTTTATGATTTGATCCAAGTCGTCCAGGCCAGCCAGAGTTTGCGTAGCGGGGTGAGTGAGACGCGTTCTTTCAGCACGTGGCAGCCGGAATGGATGACTTCATCGAGCGTGGCGCGATAGATAGCCGCCATGATCAGCCCGGTGCGCTGGTTTTTTTTATCGGTGTCGGGCAATTGTGCCAGTGCCTGCTGGTAAAAGCGTTGCGCGCGTTCAATCTGGAACGCCATCAGTTTCTGGAAATTCTCGGTCTCAACGCCGTTCAGAATATCGGCCGCCGTGACGTTGAACTGTTTCATCTCGTCCATAGGCAGGTAGATACGGTTGCGCCTTGCATCTTCACCGACATCGCGGATGATGTTGGTGAGCTGGAAGGCGATGCCCAGATCATGTGCATATTTGAGCGTCTGGCGGTCGCTGTAGCCGAAAATCTCCACCGACAGCAGGCCGACTACCGAGGCGACGCGGTAGCAATATAGTTGCAGCGATTTGAAATCCGCGTAGCGCGGCTGATCCAGATCCATCTCCATGCCGTCGATGATTTCCAGCAGATGCTCCTGTGCCATGTTGAATTGTTTGACGACAGGCACCAATGCCTGGGCTACCGGATGTTGCGGTTTTCCGCCGTAAATTTCCGCGACCTGGCTCCGCCACCAGTTAAGCGTGGTACGTGCCACTTGTTCATCCGAGCATTCATCCACCACATCGTCTACTTCGCGGCAGAAGGCATACAGCGCGGTGATCGCACGGCGTTTTGCCGATGGCAGGAACAGGAAGCTGTAGTAAAAGCTGGAGCCGCTTGCGGCGGCCTTGTCTTGGCAGTATTGGTCTGGAGTCATTATGTCAGTTCAAAAAAACAGTTTTCCACAGATTACGCAGATTAACCGGGATTAAACAAATAGATTTCAAGCTATGAGGAGGGGTTTCAGTCATCGGCAAGGTCTTTAAAATCTGTGTGAATCTGTTTAATCTGCGGATTCAATAGCAGTTTCTATCGTTTAATAGGAATAGGGCGCACTTTTAAACAGCATGATAACCCAGTCGAGCGGGCGCAACACCGGGCGGCGGCGGAATACGTCGTAATCGGCGGTTTCCAGTTTGTCGAGGATGCGCAGGCCGCCGGCGATAATCATGCGCATTTCAAGGCCGATGCGGCCGGTCAGGACAGAGCCCAGCGGTGCGCCTTGCAGCATCAGCGCACGTGCGCGATCCACCTGAAATTTCATCAATTTTCGCCAGTTTTCATTGCAGAATTGTTGCTCAATTTGACTTTCAGTCACACCAAATTTTGCCATTTCGTCCAGCGGCAGGTAGATGCGCTGAATCGCATAATCCTTTGCCACATCCTGCCAGAAATTGATCAGTTGCAAGCTGGTGCAGATCGCATCCGAATAGGCCAGATTGACGGGGGTCGCTTCACCATACAGATGCAGCATCAGGTTGCCGACCGGATTGGCGGAACGGCGGCAGTAATCGAGCAACTCACTGTAATTGTCGTAGCGCTTCTTTACCACGTCCTGCGAAAAGGCATCGAGCAAATCGTAGTGCGGCACCAGGGGCAGTGTGTATTGTTTAATAACGGGTGCCAGGTTTTGAAACAGCGGTGTCAGCGGGATCTGGTTTTGACTGATGCGATCCAGTTCATTCCGGAATGCAGCCAGTTGCTGCAGTCGTTCGTTGTCTGGAAGATTTCCTTCGTCGGCGATGTCATCCGCAGCACGGGCGAAATGATAAATCGCCGCCACCGGACGCCGTAGCCGTTTGGGCATCAGGATGGAGGCGACGGGGAAATTCTCGTAATGCTCTACGGCCATATATGTAATTAAATCAGATCGTTACGATGCAGCATAAATACGAACTGATCGCCGGCTGTGACATCCAGCCAGGTGAATGGCAGCTTGGGGTAGGCGGCCTCTAATACATCGCGGTTGTGACCGATTTCGACAATCAGGATACCGTTATCTGACAGGTGATCGGCTGCGTGTTTGAGGATGGCGCGTGTCGCATCCAGCCCGTCCTGACCGCTACCCAAAGACAGCTTCGGTTCGTGCAGATATTCCTGCGGCAGGGCGGCGACCGACTCTGCATCGACATAAGGCGGGTTGCTGATGATCAGGTCATATTTACGTCCGGCCAGATTGGCTAACAAATCAGATTCGATCAGCGTTATCCGCGTATCGAGTTCGTAATCGGCAACGTTGCGTGCGGCGACCGCCAGCGCATCCGGCGACAGATCAACTGCATCCACATGGGCATTGGGGAAGGCATCTGAGGCTAAAATGGCCAGACAGCCGCTGCCGGTGCACAAGTCCAGAACGCTGCTTATGGCTTCAGGGTCTGTGATCCACGGCGACAACTGTGATCGCAGCAATTCAGCGATAAAGGAGCGCGGCACGATGACGCGTTCATCCACATAAAAGCTGTATTCGCCCAGAAAGGCTTCATGGGTCAGATAGGCGGCCGGGATGCGCTGCTCAACGCGCCGCTGAATGACGCTCAACACTTCGGCGCACTCGGGTGGGGTGAGATGCGCATCGAGAAAGGGTGCAAGTGTGTCTACGGGTAGGTGCAGCGTGTGCAGGATCAGATAGACGGCCTCGTCATAGGCGTCACTGCTGCCGTGCCCGAAGAATAACTTGGCCTGATAGAAACGACTGACTGCAAAACGCAGATAGTCACGTACGGTGGACAGATTTTGTGATGCTGCGGAGAAATAGGTTTGCATGGGAGCCTTAACAATTTATTTTGCGGGATGAGGCGCAAGGATATGCATCTGCAGTGGTTTAATCAGGCAATCCGCAAATGGTTCTCGCATAAGTAGTGGCTTAGGCATGGATTTTCATGCCTTAGTCCAATACTTAGTAGTTTCATCAGGGATATTGCCCGGTGCGCAATAACTCGCAAAGCGGATGGTCAAAAAATGAATTTTCATTTGCATAGCAGGTTTTCCAGCGTGCGCTGATAGGTCAACTTGAGTGGTTCGATATCTGCAACGGCGACGCATTCGTTGAGCTTGTGTATTGTGGCATTCAATGGACCGAACTCAATGACCTGTGAACAGATATCCGCGATGAAGCGTCCGTCCGAGGTGCCGCCTGAGGTCGAGAGTTCAGGGGTGATGCCGTAGCTTTGTTCAATCGCATGGCTGATCGCCTCGACCAGATTCCCCTTGGGGGTAATGTAAGGTTTGCCGGACAATTCCCACTGCAGCTCATATTTGACTTCATGTTTGTCGAGGATGGCATGCACCCGGTCTTTTAGCTCCTGCTCGGTGCTGGCGGTGGAGAAACGGAAGTTGAACAGGATTTCTACTGTGCCGGGTACGACGTTGGTCGCTCCTGTGCCGCCGTTGATGTTGGAGATTTGCCAGGAAGTGGGCGGGAAGTACTCGTTCCCGTCATCCCAGGTTGTGCCGGCTAATTCGGCAATCGCTGGGGCTACCATGTGAATAGGGTTCTTCACAAGATGAGGATAAGCGATATGTCCTTGTATTCCCTGAACAATCAGTGTGCCGGACAGTGAGCCGCGCCGCCCGTTTTTGATCATGTCGCCGACCAGTTTGTTCGAAGTGGGTTCACCGACGATGCAATAGTCCAGTTTTTCACCTCGCGCCTGCAAGGCTTCGACGACGCGCACCGTGCCATCTACTGCCACGCCTTCTTCGTCGGAGGTGATCAGCAAGGCGATCGAGCCCTCATGGTCGGGATGATCTTCAATGAAGGATTCAATTGAGGTGATGAAGGCGGCGATGGAGGTTTTCATGTCTGCTGCACCCCGGCCAAACAGCATACCGTCGCGTATAGTCGGCTCGAAAGGCGGGCTGAACCAGGACTGCTCAGGACCCGAGGGGACGACATCGGTATGTCCTGCAAACACCACAACGGGGCCGTCTATGCCACGACGCGCCCAGAAATTATCGACGTTGCCGAAACGCATGCGTTCGATGTGAAAGCCCAGCTTTTTCAGCCGTTCGATCAGAATTTCCTGACAGCCTGCATCATCCGGGGTGAGTGAGCGACGCGCAATCAGCGCTTTTGCGAGTGCGAGAGTTTCGGTCATGATTCATCTTTCACGTTAAATATTTGGGCATAAGCTGCCGTCTGGAAGCCGACATGCAGCAACTTGCCATCCAGTTCCAGTATCGGGCGTTTGATGACGCTGGTTTTGTCTACCATCAAACCCAGCGCTGAAGAGTCGTCTGTGATTTGTTGTTTTTGTTCGTCAGTCAATCCGCGCCAGGTCAGGCCTTTGCGATTGATCAGCTCATCCCGGTCGCGTTGTTGCAGCCAGCTTTTTGCAGTGTCGCTATTCAGACCGCATTTTTTGAAGTCATGAAATTCGATTGCAATGTCATGCTGCGCGAGCCAGTCACGTGCCTTTTTTACCGTGTTGCAATTATTAATGCCGTATAGCTTAATCAAGAGATGTCCAGATCGAGTTTGATGCCGCTGAAGTCGGATTGCGGTGCTGAGGATTTCGCCGCAACCGGGTTGGGCGTATAGGCCGGCACCGCCATGGTGTTGGTGCGCTCGGAAAAATCCACCAGGGCGGATAAATTGCTTGCCGAATCGGCGTTGCGCATGGCTTCCTCTTTGCTGATGACGCCGGTTTTAAACAGACGGTAAAGCGCTTGCTCGAAGGTTTGTGAGCCTGCAGACACGCTTTTATCGATTGCCTCGTGAATTTTTTCGATTTCGTCGTTCTTGATCAGATCGGCAATCAGGGTGGTGTTTAGCAACACTTCCACGGCGGGTACCTGTTTGCCCTGTAAGTTGCGCACCAGACGTTGCGAAACCACCGCGCGCAAACACATGGAAAGATCGGACAGCACACTCTGACGTGAGTCGTAGGGGAAGAAATTGACGATACGATTGAGCGCATGGTAGCTGTTATTGGCGTGCAGCGTGGTCAGGCACAGGTGCCCGGTTTGCGCAAAAATCAGTGCGTGCTTCAATGTTTCACGGTCACGCACCTCGCCTATCATCAGCACATCGGGCGCTTCACGCATGCCGCACGACAGGGCATTTTCATAATTGAGTGTGTCCGTGCCGATTTCACGCTGGTTTATGATGGACTTGTCATGCTTGAAAATATATTCGATGGGATCTTCAATGGTCAGAATATGTCCCGTCTGGGAGCTGCTGCGATGATCGATCATTGAGGCCAGCGTGGTGGATTTTCCCGAGCCGGTAGCCCCGACTACCAGTACCAGTCCACGCTTTTCCATGATGAGCGACTTGAGCACGGCAGGCAGGCGCAACTCTTCCATGTTGTTGATTTTGCCTCTGATGTAGCGGATGACGATGGCTATGTCACCGCGCTGACGGAAGATGTTGACGCGAAAATTGCCCAAGCCATCCTCACGGTAGGAGAAGTTCATCTCCATATTGGCCTCAAACTCGATGATCTGACGCGACGTCATCATTTCGTAGGCGATGCGCTTGATGATATCGGCGCTCAGAATCTGTGAGTTGACCGGTATGGCGATACCGTCAATCTTGACGTTGACTGGCGCGCCGACCGAAAAAAACAAGTCTGAGGCTTGCCTGTCCGCCGCCAGCTTCAGCAAGGGTGTGACGATCATGGAGTTCTCCTTAAAACAGTAGGAAGTCGTTAGACGTAAGTTATTAGTTGGTATTGGCGCTACGCGGCTTTCATTCAAAACACGAGCACTTGTGCGACATGTCTTGTGGGAATGCCCTTACGGCATTAACTAACAACTTACGACTTACGTCTTACGACTGCATTTAGATGCCTCTGAGCAATTCGTTGATGCCGACTTTGGACAGGGTCTTGGCATCGACTTTCTTTACAATTACCGCGCAGTACAGGCTGTATTTGCCGTCCGCTGAGGGCAGGCTGCCGCTGACTACGACGGATCCGGCAGGTACTCTGCCATAGGTGACGGTGCCGGTTTCGCGGTCGTAAATCTTGGTGCTCTGGCCGATGAACACACCCATCGAAATTACAACATTGTCTTCCAGAATCACGCCTTCGACGATCTCGGAACGTGCGCCTACGAAGCAGTTGTCGCCGATGATAGTCGGGTTGGCTTGCACGGGTTCGAGCACACCGCCGATACCGACGCCACCTGAGAGATGCACGTTCTTGCCGATCTGAGCACAGGAACCGACGGTAGCCCAGGTGTCCACCATGGTGCCTTCATCCACATAGGCGCCGATATTCACGTAAGACGGCATCAGTACCACATTCTTGGCGATGTATGCACCTTTACGTGCGGCGGCTGGCGGGACTACACGGAAACCGCCTTCGCGGAAATCGCGGCGGTTGTAATCGGCAAATTTTGATGGCACTTTGTCATAATAGTTGGTGAAACCGCCCTTGATAAAGGCGTTGTCTTCCAGACGGAACGACAGCAGAACGGCCTTTTTTAGCCATTGATGCGTGACCCAGTCGCCGTCGATTTTTTCCGCTACGCGCAGCTTGCCCTGGTCCAGCTGGGTGATGACGGCATCGACTGCTTCCTTGAGTTGTGCATCCGCATTGCGCGGGGTGATGTCGGCGCGACGTTCAAAAGCGGTTTCGATGATTTTCTGTAGTTGATCCATGATGACTTTCTGTAAATGTTAAAAGGCTTGTAGCTTGTAGCTTGTAGCTTGTAGCTTGTAGCTTGTAGCGAAACCCGCGTAGCGGACAAATGCTACTGGCTACCCGCTACCAGCTTGCGACTAAATTTAGCGATTCGTTGTGCGGCTTCCACGGTTTCTTCTGTGCTGGCGACCAGCGCCAGACGCACAAAATTTTCTCCCGGATTAATGCCTTGAGCGCTGCGCGCCAGGAAACTACCCGGTAATACGGTCACATTATAATCGCGATACAGTGCCTGCGCGAAGGCCGTGTCGGCAATTGGCGTGCGTATCCACAGATAAAAAGCGGCATCCGGCAGGGATACTGGCAACACGGGCGCCAATATTTCCACCACGCGGGCAAATTTCTCGGTGTACAAGCGGCGGTTTTCCGCGACATGGATTTCGTCATTCCATGCGGCGATACTGGCGGCCTGGATCACCGGATTCATCGCCGATCCGTGGTAGGTGCGGTAGAGCGCAAATTTTTCGATCACACGGGAGTCTCCCGCAACAAAGCCGGAGCGCATGCCGGGGACATTGGAGCGTTTCGATAAACTGGAGAACACCACCAGGTTGCGATAATCAGGGCGACCCAGTTGCTGTGCGGCTTGCAACGCACCAAGTGGCGGTGTATCGAAATAGATTTCCGAATAACACTCGTCCGAAGCGATCACAAAACCGTAGCGGTCGGACATCTCGAACAGGATTTTCCATTCCTCGATCGGTATAACACGCCCCGTAGGGTTGCCTGGCGAGCAAACATAAATCAACTGGGTGCGTTGCCAGACGTCGATGGGCAACTGCGAAAAATTTAGCGCGTAATTGCCTTCCGGCAAGGTGTTCAGAAAGCAGGGTGTTGCGCCCGCTAAAAGAGCCGCGCCTTCGTAAATCTGGTAGAAGGGATTGGGGCAAACCACCACAGGGGCAGGCCTGGTGCGGTCGATGACCGTTTGTGCGAAAGCGAATAAGGCCTCGCGACTGCCGTTCACCGGCAATACCTGCGTTTTGAAATCGGGCGCTGGAATCCCGTAACGTTGTGCCAGCCAATCGGCTATCGTGCCGCGTAGCGCGTCGGAACCTGCGGTTGTGGGATAATTTGCCAGACCGTCCAGGTTGTCAGTCAATGCATCCTTGATGAATTGCGGCGTTGCATGTTTCGGTTCGCCTATGGACAGACTGATCGCACGGTAATCTTTGTTTGGCGTGACTTCGCGAAATAACGCGGCGAGTTTCTGGAACGGGTAGGGTTGTAAACGATTGAGATCAGGATTCATTACGGTTTTAGCAGCGTCGAAAGTGGCGGGTATTATAAAGGGCGGACAGGTGTCATCAAAACAAAATGTAATGCCGATTGCAGGAATTTTAAGCGGTGCACTGGTGTGGGGGCTGATCTGGTATCCCTACCGGGTATTGCAGACTGCCGGGATATCCGGCCCGCTGGCGACCCTGATCACTTATCTGCTGGCGATGCTGTTCGGTGCCTTCATGTTGCCGCGCGCGTGGCGCGAGCTACACGGTTGGTGGGCGGTATTGCTGGTATTCAGCGCGGGTTGGGCTAACTTTGGTTATGTGCTGGCGATGTTGCATGGCGAGGTGATGCGCGTGTTGCTGCTGTTCTACCTGGCGCCGCTCTGGACTATCCTGTTTTCCTACTGGCTGCTCGGCGAACGCCTGAATCGCTATGGCTATCTGGTCATCGCCCTGTCGCTTGGCGGTGCATTCATCATGCTGTGGGAGCCCAGACTGGGTATGCCGTTCCCGCAAAGTCTCTCCGAATGGCTGGGCGTGTCGGCAGGCATAGGTTTCGCGTTATCCAATGTGGTTTCGCGGCGCGCCACCCATCTTAGCGTCGAAGCAAAAACGTTCAGTATCTGGTTCGGGACCGCGCTGCTGACCGCGCCGCTGTTGTGGTGGCAAGGCGGATGGTCTCTTCATGGCATCGACGCACAGGCCTGGCTGATGCTGGGTATGCTTGGCATCGCGCTGTGCTCATGCAGCTTTGCTGTGCAATACGGCGTCACGCACATGCCGGCAAATCGCGCTATGTTATTGTTTTTATTTGAATTAGTTGTTGCTGCGATTGCGTCCTATTTTCTGGCGAATGAGGCGATGACGTTGCGCGACTGGCTGGGTGCCGCGCTGATTGTATCTGCCAGCTTGCTGTCCGGAAAACTGTATGCCGAACCTGGAAAAAATTAGTTGTCCGCATAAGTAGTGGCTTAGATGCAGTTTTGTTGCGTCTTATTAGCAGTGGCTTAGGTGCGGCCTTATACACCTTAGTCCACTGTTTAGTTGCTCCATCAGTCCAATACTTAGTGGTTTTATCAGATTAGGCAGATTAAACAAATACTTATACGCACACTTGATTCACCAATTGGGTGGCGAATATTTATTTCTTAACTGGTTGTTAATCTGTGTGAATCTGCGAAATCTGCGGATTCGGGACGCACTAAGATCAGATCTCGATCTCGATGCCTTCACCTGCAAGCCGGACATCGAGTTCGCCCAAAATATCCGTATGACGGCTCAGTGCCTCCGCGAAGACCTTCTCAAGTTCATCATCGCTGCGGGTGGGTTCGTGGTGAGTGCAATAGAGAATTTTTGCGCCGGCGTCCAGAGCTAATTTGATGCTGCTGTCGAAGGTGCCATGCCCCCAACCCCTCTTCGTCGGATACTCATCCCGCGTGTAGGAACAATCTGCGATGAGAATATCTACGCCGCGCATGGATTCGACGATGGATAGTCGCTGCTCCTCGATCAGGGCCTGATATTCGGCATATCCTTCATCGTCTGGTTCGTAGATATTGAAATGCGACTCGTGGTCGCCGGTAAAAAAGATAGCTCGGCCATTGCATTCGATGCGATAACCGAGATTGATGACCGGATGATTGAGCAGGACTGAGGTAACCGTTGCATCTGCTACCGTAACGGTTTCATTTGGCATAACGGCGGTGTATTCGAAGCGGGATTTTATCTCGGCTGCGCTGACAGGGAAGTAGCTGTATTGCAACTGCATATTGATGATGCGTTCCGGCCCTTCGCCGGTGATGGGGTCGGCAGCGCCGTATAGCTTGATAAGATTACCCGGGATAAAAATAGGCAGGAAAAATGGCAGGCCCTGTATGTGATCCCAGTGACTATGCGTATTGAAGATATGCGCCGTAATGGGCAGCGACTTGAGCAGCGTTTTTGCTAAAGGAAAAATGCCTGTGCCGCCATCCAGAATGATAAGCTCGTTATTATCTGTGCGTATTTCGATACAAGTCGTGTTGCCGCCGTAACGCACGGTACTTTCGCCCGGTGATGCGATCGAGCCCCGTACTCCCCAGAATTTTAATTTCATGCCTTGATCTCCCGTCCGGCCTGGGCTACGACTTTCGCTTCGCTTTCAAGCCTTGAAATGTCTCCCAGGCTGGCGATGATATCTGACAAAGAGCCGTTGAAGCGTGCTGCTAAAGCAGGGGGCAGCTCTTCCACTACAAGATTGCCGCCATTGCCAAGCCCCAGTTTTTTGCTGATCTGGTTAGCCACAAAAAGACAACTTTGCACGGTGTTGTCCGGTGAAATAGCACTGTGATGATTGCGTATGGTCTCGATGAGTTGCTTGGGGAAACGCCATTTCTCAACCAGCATCCCGCCGATAACGGTGTGATCGGTACCGATGATCTGTTGTTCAGCGCTGTGCAATGAGATCGATTGTTCAATACTGTACGCCAGAGCCGCATTGGATTCTTCTGGAAGAAACTGCCCAAGCACGACTTTGCCAAAATCGTGCAATAGCCCTGCGATATAACAGTCGGCAGGGTCGGTATCGTCCCATCCGTATTTTTGGCATAACGTGCGCGCGAGGCCCGCTGTCGTCAGCGAGTGCGTCAGGTAGCCTTGCACGTCAAATCCTACATTGGTTTGCGGCGGCAGGGCGCCCATCGCAGCAAATGACAAGGCCATATTCTTGATCGTATTCAAACCGAGATAGACCATCGACTGATTGACCGAGGTCACCTGTTTGGTAAACCCGTAGCAGGCGGAATTGATGACGCGCAGCAATTTCATGGTCATCACCGGGTCTTGTTCGATAACCATGACCAATTCCTTGGGCGAGCAATTGATGTCACGCGATAGCTCCAAAATACGCTGTACGCTTTTTGGAAAAGCGGGCATTTTTTCCACTGCAGCGGATAATTTTTGGGTCAGCTCTGTAGATATTTCGGTCATGTTTTTGGGTGATTTAAACCCTGTGAATGAAGACTAGTTCACAGATTACTCAAATCAATCTGCAAAAATTAATAAGTGATAATGATAACGTATCTGCTTGATATGCTGTTGATTGAGAGATGTCATCTCTGTTAATTACCGGATTTTGAATAATATATGAAGTTATTTCGTCCTGCGGCCTTGGCCGCGTACATCGCCATGTCGGCACACCTTATTAAACCCGTCAAATCGCTTGCATCCTGCGGATACAGGGCAATCCCGATGCTAGCTGAAATGTGGTATCCGGTATCGTTATTTACAAAGAAAAAGGGTTGCGCCATTTTTTCAACTATCTCTTCTGCTATACGTTTGGTCTGTGATATGTCGCCAAGTTCGGGCAGAATGACTGTAAATTCGTCACCTCCCAAACGCGCGACCGTATCGGCTTCGCGCACACAACTGCTGATGCGCCGCGACACCTCCATCAATAACGCATCGCCGTTGGCGTGTCCCAGTGTGTCGTTGATTTCCTTGAAGTAATCCAGGTCGATGAAGAACAGCGCAAGTTGCAACTCTGTACGATGTGCCAGTTTGATCGCTTGTCCCAACCGGTCTTGAAACAGACGGCGGTTAGGCAGGTTGGTCAGCGGGTCATAATTGGCCTGCCAGTGCATGAGTTCGTCTTTTTCTTTCTTTTCGGTAATATCCGAGAACTGTGCCACATAGCGGTAGATGCTGCCATCCTCGTGGCGCAGCGCGATGATGTTGACTGATTTTGCGTAAAGCTCGCCATCACGACGTTTGTCCCAGATTTCCCCTTGCCAGTGTCCCTTGTCAAGAATCGACCGCCACATCTTCCGGTAAAAGTGAATGTCATGTCGCCCGGACTGCATGAGTCTTGGATTTTTGCCGATCACCTCATCCGGCGTATAGCCGGTGATACGGGTGAAGGCAGGATTGACGTCCACGATAAGATTGTTTTCATCCGTGACGACGATCGCATCCGCGTTGGACTGGTAGATTGATGCGGCTAATCTCATCGATTTCTCTGAGTTGCATAAGGCCTCAGACATCCGATTGAAAGCGATGGTTAGCTTTCCGATTTCGTCCTGGTTGCCATCCTTCAGCGTAATAGGGACAAAATGCTCCATGCTGCCAGTTTGTTGCGTGGCTTCCATTGTGGATTGCAGCTTTACGATAGGCTGCATAAACCTGCGTATCAGCCAGCGGGCAGCGAATAACAGCAGTATTTGCAACAAAATCTGTCCCAGCCAGAGCTTTTCCTGAGTGCGCTCGATGGCATTGAAATCCTCTGTCATGTCGATGGTGATGCTGGCCGCTCCATTCACCGAGCCGGCTTCTACCTTATGGCAGGTCAGACAATTGGTGCCACGATAATTGGTGCTTGCGATAAAGGGGACAACGGTACGCAGTGTCGGCGCGTTACGATCTTCGTTCAACAAAAAATCCGGTTGCTTCGACTTCATCACGCGCCTATCCATGTCGTCGACTACTTGTTCTTCCGGCAGACCGGGGCCGAATTGATCCTGTACCTGTTTGGCGCGAATGATGCGCAACTCTTTCACATCTTTCGATGCTGCCATTTTTTTAATAAAGAGACGGCGGTTGTCGGAGTCGGAAATCATACCGGTAATCATCAGCATATTCATACCGTTGATGATTCCGTCTGCGGAGACGGTGGCACGTCGCTCGGCACCATCCAGGATCTCATCCTCGATGTGCTCCATTATCCAGAAATGTGCGAAAGACAATAAAACGATCAACATCACCTGAATGGGGATGTTTAGTTTGGTTCCAATGTCTAGTGCCTGCCACCAGTTTCTCATTATGCGGTACTGACTTTATATGTTTGTGGTTAGCGGATAGTTTGAATATTACCGCATTGCGGACGTATACGAAACACGTATAACCAGATGAGCTGAGTTACGGATCACCTGCTGTCAGAAGGGCTTTTGAATGAACTCTGGCGAAAAAGGTGTGAGCGTGGTGTTGAATCGTGTGTTGCAGCGCTGAAACTGAACGTGCGGCTGTTCTCCGCTAAAGCAGAGAACAGCCATTTCTGGCTAGGCCACTGTCACGTCGCTTGCAAGATACACGTCCTGAATCGCATTAAGCAATGTGACACCGTCCTGCATCGGTTTCTGGAATGCCTTGCGGCCGGAGATCAGTCCCATGCCGCCAGCGCGTTTGTTGATGACCGCCGTGCGTACCGCCTGATGCAAGTCGTCCTTGCCCGATGCGCCGCCGGAATTGATCATGCCCACCCGCCCCATGTAGCAGTTCGCCACCTGATAGCGCACCAGATCGATCGGATGATCCGAGGTCAGCTCGCTGTATACTTTTGCGCTGGTCTTGCCGAAACCGATGGCGTTGTAGCCACCGTTGTTTTCGGCCATTTTCTGCTTGATGATGTCGGCGTTGAGGGTGGCGGCCAGATGATTGGCTTGTCCGGTTAAATCGGCTGCAACGTGGTAGTCGATGCCATCCTTTTTGAAAGCCGCATTGCGTAAATAGGCCCACAGCACGGTGGCCATGCCTAAGTTATGCGCGTGCTCGAATGCCTCTGAGACTTCCTGAATCTGACGGCGTGACTGTTCGGAACCAAAAAATACTGTCGCACCAACGGCTACCGCTCCCATGTCGAAAGCCTGATTGACAGAGGCAAACAGTGTTTGGTCGAATTTATTGGGGTAGGTGAGCAGTTCGTTGTGGTTGATTTTAACGATGAACGGGATTTTGTGTGCGTAGCGGCGCGAGATCGATGCCAGCACACCGAGTGTGGAAGCCACGCCATTGCAGCCGCCTTCGATGGCTAACTTTACGATGTTCTCGGGATCGAAGTAAACCGGGTTGGGCGCGAACGAGGCACCACCTGAATGCTCCACGCCCTGATCTACCGGCAGTAGCGAAAGGTAGCCCGTGTCCGCCAGTCTGCCATGTCCATACAAGGCTTGCAGGCTGCGCAGCACGGCGGGCTTGCGATCTTTCATCGCCACGACGCGATCCACGTAATCTTTGCCTGGCAGGTGCAGCGATTCTTTCAAAATGCCGGCACAACGATGGTTCAAAAGGTATTCCGCTTCATCAGCCAATAATTGCACGATATTTGTCATGATCTCGCTCCTCAAAATGGGTAAGAAAGCGTTATGTTACTCCTGTTGCCCTTATATAACGTATAGCGTTTATCTGCCGCGCAGCGAAATTTAAACATGGCGATGAACGCATACGCGGCAGATAAACCTTGTTGGACTGAACCGCCTTCTGGAAAGAGTGAGAGGCCGGC
>JBAZAY010000040.1:0-26380 GCA_041671725.1 Gallionella sp.
GGTGTCGATCCGTTGATCGGCCACTTGCAGAAGAACTAGGGTTCCGACTGTCAATTTAACGATTGGCGGTGTCTGGTCCGAGAGTTCTCGGTCTTGTCGATGATAAGACTTCACGGAGGGATAAAAGCCCGGGAGGTTGTGACCAATTTGCATTGGCGCCCTCTCGGGCTATTTCATTTCAGGAGTCGAATTATGTCGTCAAAACAATTGCTTGCACTGCATATAACACTGTGTCTGTCAGGCTTTAACGAGGTGCCAAATGTCCACTGACAAGACATGCCAGCTACTTCAGCGTAGTGTCATCAGCGGATGGAACGCCCTTTGGGTGATACGCGGACATCTTGGACACCGTGTCTATCTGTTGTTCGCACTGACAGGCATGTTGCTGCCACTTGCTGCATGGTGGTGGTTATCCGGCAGCGGCATGATGGACAAGGTCTTCATGCCGGGCCCGGTTGACGTGCTGTTACGGCTATACAGCTGGTTCAACGATGACAATCTGCTCGGCGACATGTGGATCAGCACCTACCGGGTCGCAGCCGGGTTTACCTTGTCAGCCATACTTGCGATCCCGCTGGGCATCATGATCGGTACCTACCGTCCGGTGCAGGCTTTGCTCGAACCCTTGACCGACTTCATTCGCTATATGCCGGCGGTGGCTTTTATTCCGCTGGTCATGTTATGGGTGGGCATCGATGAAAGTTCCAAGATCGCCATCATCTTCATCGGCACGTTCTTTCAGATGGTATTGATGATCGCCGAAGATGTGCGCCGGGTTCCCATCACGCAAATCGAGGCTGCACAGACTATGGGTGCGACTCGCAGTGAGATCGTTTCGCTGGTCATCATTCCATCCGTCAAGCCGGCCTTGCTCGACACCCTGCGAATCACCATGGGTTGGGCATGGACCTATCTGGTGGTGGCTGAACTGGTTGCTGCGAATTCAGGGCTGGGCTACGCCATTTTAAGGGCACAGCGCTTCATGCAGACCGACAAGATATTCGCCGGGATCATCCTGATCGGACTGATCGGATTGGCGATCGACCAGCTGTTCCGCTGGCTGCATCGCAAGAACTTTCCCTGGTTGTACAAAAAATAGGCGGCGATGATGGACATCAAAATAAATATTGAAACGGCCTGCAAGACATTCGGCGACGGCAACATCATTGCCTTGCAGGAGGTAAACCTGAATATCGGCAGCAATGAGTTCGTGACTTTCGTCGGTGCATCCGGCTGCGGAAAATCCACGCTATTGCGCTGTATCGGCGGGCTGGAAACGCTCTCCTCCGGCAGTATCAACGTGGACGGGGCGCCGATCAGCGGGCCTGGAGTCGATCGCGCCATGGTGTTTCAGCACTACAGCCTGTATCCCTGGCTGACGGTGATAGATAACATCAAATTCACTCGCCTGCTGCAAATCAATCGCGAAGATATCACCTCTGCGGATGTCGAAACCGCCTCAGGCCGGGCGGATGCACTACTTGATCTGATGGGACTGAACCATGTCCGGGATGCCTATCCCAACCAGCTATCCGGCGGTATGCAGCAGCGGGTTGCCATTGCACGTGCGCTACTGCCACGCCCGCAGATACTGTTGATGGACGAGCCCTTTGGTGCGCTGGATGCCCAGACGCGCGAAGTGATGCACGACATGATCCTGCATGTTTCCAAACTGGAAAAGACCACCATCGTGTTCGTCACGCACGATGTGGAAGAGGCGATCTATCTCGGTCAGCGCGTGGTCGTGATGGCCCCGCGTCCCGGACGTATCGACAGCATTTGCCCTGTGAATCTGCCGGCACAACGCAATCAGGACATGAAACTTTCGCCGGAATTCATGCAGCAGAAAAAAACCATCCTGACCCGTATCCGCGAGACCGCCGGTATGCACACCGACCTGGAATTGCTTGCGCGGATGACCAGGCCTGCTGAAACCAACCAATGATATGCAATGAAAGGAATGCCATGACTGAAAAACTATCCGAACTGAACATGCTGTGGGAAGAGACCATCCCCGGCGGCGCACACGGGTCATTTTCGATGAAGCGCGGGACTGCCCTGCGCATCACCGATGTGGAAGGCGGCGCTAATTTGTCCACGCTGTTTTACAACCAGCAAGAGAAGCTGGAGCGCTACAACATGGCGGATACGCTCAAAGCACAGCACACCGCGCATTTGACCCGTGGCTTTGTGTGTTATTCCGACATGGGGCGCGTGCTGGCCTCCGTCATCGAGGATAGTTGCGGCTGGCACGACACGATCTGCGGCATGAGCAACGCGGCGCTGGTGGAGAAGAAATACGGCACAGCCACTTACCAGCAGCAGCGCAACGCCATGCACCGCAATGCGACGGACAGCATGATCATCGAGCTCGGCAAGTGGGGGCTGGGCCGACGCGACATCGTGCCGAACGTGAATTTTTTCAGCAAGGTCAGTGCGGACGATGAGGGCGGCCTGCACTACCAGAGCCATCATTCCAGAGCGGGTAATTTCGTCGAGCTGCGCTTCGAGATGAACGTGCTGGTCGTCGTATCGGCATGTCAGCATCCGCTCGATCCCAATCCGCAGTACGCGCCCAAGCCCGTATTGCTTCAGGCCTGGCACGCCGGAACTCCCGATGAGCATGACCACTGCCGCAACCACCGCCCGGAAAATGTGCGCGGTTTCTACAATACCGAGTTGTTGTATCGATAACGGTTATGGAACAGACCTCCTTAAATGATGAATTCTGTCTGCCCCATGAGCGTTTCCCTCACCCCCGTTCCCCCTCTCCCACAAGTGGGCGAGGAGTACGGTTGGCACTCGCTATGCGAGATTCAAGATAAATGCAGGAGAGAACATGGCTATCGTTGAAAGTAATCTGACACCCGAACTGGCAAGCTACGATCTGGTTCTGCCAGCCGGTGAATCCTGGCTGCATGAAGTCAAACGCGGGCAGCTGTTCCGCATTCTGGATCTGGAAGGTAATCAGGCCGTGGATACACTGTTCTACAACGCGCGTAACCCGGAAGAGCGTTACAGCGCGGTGGACACCGTCCGCGAGCAGTCCAATCTCTATCTGACCGCCGGTACACGCCTGATGTCCACGGAGGGCAATGTGCTGATGACCATCGTCGCGGCCACCTGCGGACGTCACGACACGCTGGGTGGCGCCTGTGCTGCGGAGAGCAACAGCGTGCGCTATGCCATCGACAAGAAGTATATGCACAGCTGCCGCGACAGTTTTCTGCACGCGCTGGGGCATGGCGATTGCGGCATGGACAAGCGCGATCTGACCGCCAATGTGAATTTTTTCATGAACGTGCCGGTAACTCCGCAGGGCGAATTGACCTTTGCCGACGGTATTTCTGCACCCGGCAAGTATGTGGAGATGCGCGCGGAGATGGACGTGTATGTACTGATCTCCAACTGCCCGCAACTGAACAATCCGTGCAACGCCTACAACCCGACGCCGGTGCAGTTGTTGATCTGGGATGCAGTCAGTCATTAACCTAAAAACTTATTTCATCCACAAAAAACACGAAAGTCACAAAATAAATGGGTTACATGAGTTGGGTGAGTCAACCAACGGGTGACAGTATTAGTAGTTGTATGTATTTGAATTTTTTCGTGTTTTTTCGTGTATTTGCGAGTTATTGCTTTAGGCAATATCCCTGCGAAAACCGATTCGTGGACAACCGCTTTTTCTAGGATTAACCATCGCGTCCGGACGGCCGGATGTCTGACAACAATGCAGGACGACCTGCGAATTGGGTGAGCCATGTTTAATAAAGTCTTGATAGCAAATCGCGGTGTGATCGCCTGCCGCATCATCCGCACACTGAAGCGGATGGGTATTCAGTCTGTGGCGGTTTATTCCGAAGCGGATGCGCAATCGCTGCATGTGCAGATGGCGGATCAAGCGGTGTGCATCGGTGCGGCACCCGCTGCCGAGAGTTATCTGCGCGGTGAGCGCATCCTCGAAGTTGCGCTTGAAACCGGTGCACAGGCGATCCATCCGGGCTATGGTTTTCTCTCGGAAAATGCCTCTTTTGCCGAGCAGTGCGCCGAAGCTGGTGTGGTGTTCATCGGCCCGACCCCCGATCAGATGCGCCGCTTCGGTCTGAAGCACACAGCACGCGAGCTGGCTGAACAAAATGGTGTGCCCTTGCTGCCGGGCAGCGGCCTGCTCTCTGATGCGGGCCACGCGCACGCCGAGGCGGCACGTATCGGCTATCCGGTGATGATCAAAAGCACGGCAGGCGGTGGCGGCATCGGCATGCGTCTGTGCTGGAGTTCAGATGAACTGAATGAGGCCTTCCAGTCAGTGGAGAGACTGGCGCGTGCCAATTTCAAGGATGCCGGCATCTATCTGGAAAAATATGTCGAACACGCACGCCATATCGAAGTGCAGCTGTTCGGTGACGGCAAAGGCTGCGTGATCGACTTGGGCGAGCGCGATTGTTCGGTACAGCGTCGCAACCAGAAAGTGATCGAAGAGACGCCTGCCCCTAATTTGACGCCCGAGGTCAGAAAGCATCTGCTGGAGACTGCCGTGCGTCTGGGCGTAGCGGTTCAGTACCAGTCGGCAGGAACGGTGGAATTTGTATTCGATGCAAATAACGGCGAGTTTTATTTCCTCGAAGTGAATACGCGCCTGCAAGTCGAACACGGCGTTACCGAAGAAGTCACCGGCGTCGATCTGGTCGAGTGGATGTTGCTGCAAGCTGCGGGTGAATTGCCGGTGTTGGCGTCATTGAAGGTTGAGCCTGTGGGCGCGGCTATGCAGGTGCGCCTGTATGCGGAAGACCCCAACAAGAATTTCCAGCCCTCCAGCGGCGTGCTGAGTGGCGTGGCGTTTTCCGAAGCTGCACGGATCGAGACTTGGGTGGAGCGCGGCAGCGAGATTCCGCCCTACTACGATCCGATGATCGCGAAGATTATCGTGACAGCTGACAATCGCGTAGCTGCGCTGGAGAAGATGCGTCACGCGCTGGCCAATACCCGCGTCGACGGCATCGAGAGCAATCTGGACTATCTGCGTCAGATCGTCTGTGACCATGTATTCACCGATGGCTTGCAGACCACACGCTATCTGAATGGTTTTCACAATCATCCTAATACCATCGACGTGATCGAACCCGGCGTGCAAAGCACCATTCAGGACTACCCGGGTCGCACCGGCTACTGGAACATCGGTGTGCCACCGTCAGGCCCGATGGATGCACTGGCTTTTCGCCTGGGCAATCGCCTGCTGGGCAATGCAGCGGACGCGGCAGGTCTTGAGCTGACCGTCACCGGCCCGACGCTGCGCTTCAATACCGACACAGTGATTGCGCTCACCGGGGCTTTGATGTCGGCCGAACTCGACGGCGAGATACTGCCATTCTGGCGCAGTCATGCGGTCAAGGCAGGCAGCGTGCTGCGTCTGGGATCAGTGGATGGCGGCGGTTGCCGTAGCTATCTGGCTGTATCTGGCGGCTTCGATGTGCCGGACTATCTGGGCAGCAAGGCGACCTTTACGCTGGGACAATTCGGCGGACACGGCGGGCGCACCTTGCGCACCGGCGATGTGCTGCATCTGGGCGCAGTCACAGTGTCCGGCGCAGAACAAACCCTGCCTTTTGAATTGATTCCGGCTTACCCACACCAGTGGGAGATCGGTGTGTTGTACGGCCCGCATGGTGCGCCGGATTTTTTTACACCAGCCGATATTGAGACCTTTTTTGCCACCGACTGGGAAGTGCATTACAACTCCAGCCGCACCGGTGTGCGCCTGATCGGCCCGAAGCCTGAATGGGCGCGGCAGGACGGCGGCGAGGCGGGGCTCCATCCGTCCAATATCCACGACAACGCCTATGCGATTGGTGCGGTGGATTTCACCGGCGATATGCCGGTGATCCTGGGGCCTGATGGACCCAGCCTCGGCGGCTTCGTGTGTCCGGTGACCATCGTTCATGCCGAGTTGTGGAAAATGGGACAACTCAGACCGGGCGACAGCGTGCGTTTTTGCTGTATGACGCTGGAACAGGCCAATCATCTGGAACGCATGCAAGATGCATCCATCGAACATTTGCGTCTGCCCGAAGCAAATGCGTCGCTGCCTATCGCTGATGCGATGGGTAGCGCTATTGTGCACAGCATTCCGGAAAGCTGCGATCAGGTGCAGGTGGTTTATCGTCAATCCGGCGATCGCAATCTGCTCATCGAATACGGCCCGCTGGTGCTCGATATCAACTTGCGCTTCCGCGTGCATGCGCTGATGCAATGGGTGCAACAGGCCATGGATGATGGAAAGTTACCGGGCATCCTCGATCTGACACCCGGCATGCGTTCATTGCAGGTTCATTTCGACGGCCGCGTTTTGTCGCGTGATCGGTTGCTGCAAGCCTTGATTACAGCGGAGACGCAATTGCCTCCGATTGAAGATATGCAAGTGCCGACCCGCATCGTGCACCTTCCTCTGTCGTGGGACGACCCTTCCACGAAGCTGGCGATCGAAAAATACATGCAATCGGTACGCAAGGATGCCCCGTGGTGTCCGAGCAATATTGAATTTATAAGAAGAATCAATGGGATAGATGATATTGAAACGGTCAGAAACATCGTGTTCGATGCCAGCTATCTTGTAATGGGACTGGGGGACGTCTATCTCGGCGCACCGGTAGCCACGCCGCTTGATCCACGCCATCGCCTGGTGACTACCAAATACAATCCGGCGCGCACCTGGACACCGGAGAATGCCGTCGGCATCGGCGGAGCCTATATGTGCGTGTATGGCATGGAAGGTCCCGGCGGTTATCAGTTCGTCGGCCGCACCGTACAAATGTGGAACCGTTACAAACAGACGGCTGATTTTAAAATTGGCAAGCCGTGGTTGCTGCGCTTCTTCGATCAGATTCGTTTCTACCCGGTGTCTGAACAGGATCTGCTCAAGATGCGTGAAGACTTTGTTGCCGGTCGCTTCCAGCTCAAAATCGAAGAAACGACGTTCAGTCTGAAGGAATACAACCAGTATCTGCAAACCAACGATGAAGCGATCGGCGCGTTTCGCAGCAAACAGCGCGCGGCCTTCGCCGCCGAGCGCGAGATGTGGAAAGCCAACGGTCAGGCCGAGTACGCGACGGACACCACCGTGTCTGAAGCGGGTACCGACAGCGAGCTTGATCTGCCGCCAGGCAGTCGTGCCGTTGCCGCGCATGTCGCAGGGAACGTATGGAACATCCCGGTCGAGGTCGGCAGCAAGGTCAAGGCCGGCGATGCGCTGGTGATCATTGAATCGATGAAGATGGAAATCGCCGTAGTGTCACCCTGTGACGGTGAGATTGTGCAGTTGTATTGCCGCACTGGCGGACAGGTCGCCGCAGGCCAGGATCTGCTGGTCATCCGGAGCGAAGCGTGAGAACAGCATGAACTACAGTCTCGACATCAATTCGTTACGCCGGCAATACCTGACGGGCAAACTGCATCCGCTGGATGTGATTGAGGATATTCTCAGCCGTGTCGGTGACGATCCTCACCGTGTCTGGATACATCGTCTGCCACTGGATGAGATAGAAAAGTACGTGCTCGCAATACAGGAAAAGAACCCGGCCGACTTGCCGCTGTACGGTATTCCGTTCGCCATCAAGGACAACATCGATCTGGCCGGTGCGCCAACCACGGCAGGCTGTGCTGAATATGCCTATCATCCGGAGCGTCATGCAACCGTGGTGCAACGCCTGATCGATGCGGGTGCAATCCCGGTAGGCAAGACCAACCTCGATCAGTTTGCCACCGGGCTGAACGGTACGCGCTCGCCCTATGGCGCATGCCGCAATGCCTATAATCCGGACTACATCTCCGGCGGCTCAAGCTCAGGCTCGGCGGTCGCGGTGGCACTTGGCCAAGTCAGTTTCAGTATGGGGACCGATACCGCAGGATCGGGCCGTGTGCCAGCCGCATTCAACAATCTGGTCGGCGTAAAACCGACGCGCGGATGGTTGTCCACTCGCGGTGTGGTGCCTGCCTGCCGCTCGTTGGATTGCGTATCCATCTTTGCCCGAAATATGACGGACGCATCCAGCGTATTGTCAGTGGCAGCAAGCTTCGACGATCAGGATGCCTATTCGCGCCGGATGCTGACGCACGGCTTTGATTTAGGTCGTGCCGAAGCTTTTTGTTTCGGTGTTCCACTTGCCGAACAGCTTCAGTTCTTCGGCAACCAGAAAGCCGCTGCATTGTTCGCTCGCAGTATCGAGGCGTTATGCGCCATCGGCGGCACGGCAGTCGAAATTGATTTTTCACCATTTTTGCAATCGGCGCGCTTGTTGTACGAAGGACCGTGGGTTGCGGAACGTTATGCCGCGATCGCGGATTTTTTCGACGCACGGTCTGAAGCGATTCATCCGGTAGTGCGCGAGATCATCTCCGGCGCAAAGAAATTCTCGGCGGCGGATGCATTCAACGGCATGTACCAGCTGGAAGGATTGCGCCGTGAAGCGGACAGGGTCTGGGACAGCATCGATTGCCTGGTCACGCCGACCGCCGGCACCATTTATCGCATCGAAGAAATGCTGGCTGATCCGATCCGGCTGAACGCGAATCTGGGCTATTACACCAACTTCATGAATCTGCTCGATTGCGCCGCCGTTGCCGTGCCGGCAGGCTTTCAGGATGACGGACTGCCGTTCGGCATCACGCTGGCAGTACCTGCGCATCAGGATATTCCTTTGCTGCATCTGGCCGAGCGATTGCTGGGCGGTGCGAAAGTCGGGATGAATCCCGACCTGCACGCTCCCAGACGCGTTCGCATTGCAGTCTGCGGTGCACATTTGTCAGGACTGCCGCTCAATCATCAGCTCACCGATCGAGGCGCACATCTGGTCGCACGTACCAGAAGCTCAGCGGATTACAAGTTGTACGCACTGCCCGGCGGCCCGCCTCACCGGCCCGGCATGGTGCGAGTCCCTTCAGGCGAAAACGGCAGCGCGATCGAAGTTGAGGTCTGGGAGATGCCTGCACGGGAGTTCGGCTCTTTCGTTGCGGGCATTCCTGCGCCGCTGGGTATTGGCACCCTCACGCTGGCTGACGGCGAACAGGTTCAGGGCTTCGTCTGTGAGCAATACGCAGTCAAGGATGCGGTGGATATCAGCTGTTTCGGCGGATGGCGGGATTATCTTCAAGGCAACAAATGAAACTAAAACTCTTCAAAACGTTGTGGGGGCGGACGGGTTCAATCGTATCGGCAGCAGATCAGGCCGTCGGGGCCGGCTTTGCCGGACTGGAAGGCGGCGCGGATGGGATTCAGGCGTATCGCGATGAACTGTTGCAAGCCTTGCAGACACGGCGACTGGAATACATACAGGAAATCGTCACGGCAGGCGGTTATGTGCCGCGTCGCCAGGCCGGCGTGCAAGAACATGTCGCCGATGTCGCACGCCAGTTGCAGCTGGGAAAGATGCTTGAACCCCGCTCAGTGACCATTATCGGTGGATGCGATGCCTGGTCACCGGAACAAAGCGTGCGCTTCTTTGGTGAAGCGCAGGAAGTCGCGGCACGCATGAACATCAGCTGCAGCTTCGAGACGCACCGCAGCCGTTCGCTGTTCAATCCGTGGGCGACGCTGGCAATTCTGCAGCGACTGCCGGAACTGCGCCTCACCTGTGATTTCAGCCACTGGGTGGTGGTGATGGAACGGCAACTGGATGAGGACTGGGAGGTGGTGCTCGAAGTGGCCCGACATGCTCAGCACATTCACGCGAGAGTCGGTTACGACCAGGGGCCGCAAGTGCCGCATCCCGCCGCCCCCGAATATGCAACTGCACTGGCATCCCACCAGCGCTACTGGGAAGCGATCTGGACGATGCAACTAGGAACGGGATATTCGGTCACCACGATGACGCCCGAGTTTGGCCCGGATGGTTATTTGCATACCCTGCCGTTCACGCACCAACCGGTAGCCGATTTGTGGGAGATCAACTCATGGATGGGCAAAACCGAAACAACTCACTTTCAGAATTGGCAAATGAGCTTGAGCAAATGATAGCCAGGCAAAATCGGCGGGTTCCGTTAGTTTTAACGTAGTACAGGGCAGTTCGTTTCACCGTAACTTTCATTAACCCAAGCAAGGAGTAGCAAAATGCAAATCAAAAAACTTATCGCATCTGTAGCTTTACTGTCGGCTTCGGTTTCAGCCTTTGCCGTGACACCGGTCAAGCTGGGTCTGACTACCTGGATCGGGTACGCCCCGTTCTACGTGGCGGAGGGTCGGGATATGTACAAGAAATACGACCTGAAAGTGACGCTGCAAACCTTTGCCGATCCGGCCATGTTGCCTTCGGCCGTTGCCAGCAAAGCCGTTGATGGTGCACTGATGACCTATGACCAGGTAATCGGGGCGGTCGCTCAGGGGCAGGATTTCAAGGTGGTGATGCCGATCGACTATTCCAATGGCGGCGATGCGGTGCTGGCGGGCAAAGGCATTACCAAAATCAGCGATCTGAAAGGCAAGAAGGTTGCCTATGCACCGCTGTCGCCTTCAGATTTTCTGATTTCGTATGCACTCAAGAGCAACGGCATGACCGACAAGGACATCACGCCTGTGAACATGACACCTGAAGCGATCCCTTCGGCGATGGCATCCGGTGCTGTCCCGGTGGGTGTTACCTATGAACCCAACGTGTCGCAAATATTGGCGATGGATGGCGGCAAAAAATTCCATGTGATCTATTCGTCCAAAGAAGCACCCGGTCTGATCGCCGACGTGCTGGTGTTCGATGCAGCGCATATCCAGAAGAATGGCAAAGAAATCACCAGTCTGATCAAGGCCTATCTGGATGGTCTGGCGTATATGCAGGCGAAACCGGAAGAAGCTGCCGCCATCATCGGCAAGGCCGTCGGCGTGTCAGGCAAAGAAGTGCTTGAGCAACTGAAAGGGGTATACAACATTCCGTTCAAGGAAATGCAAAAACCATTCGCGCCGGGCAAGGACACCAAGTCTTATTTCGTCAGCGGAGATGTCATCAACGCTATCCTGCTGAAGAGTGGACAGATCAAGAAAGCCGTGGCGATCCCTGCCACGATCGATGATCACTTCGTCAAGGCGTTGTCGAAATAAACCTAGAAAAAGCTGTTGTCCGCAGATTAAATGGATTAACGCAGATTAAACAAATACTTATACGCACACTTGGTTCACCATTTGGGTGAAGAGTAATTATTTCGTAACTTGTTGTTAATCTGTGCGAATCTGCGTAATCTGTGGATAGAACTGAGGTTTTCAGGATAAACGTAAATCGGTCTCCCGCTGATATCTGATGCGGGGGACTGATTTAACCATGAGTCGTTTTATGACAATGCACGCAACTTCCCTCCTGCCTGAAAAAGGCAGAGCTATCCCGGTACTGCTCGCAGGTTCAGTGATGTGGGGGCTATTTTGGTGGCCGCTCAAGGCATTCGATGCAGCGGGCATCCACAGCGGCTTTGTGCAGGTCTTCGCTTACAGTCTGTCGGCACTGGTGTTGTTGCCGTTCGCCTGGCGCCGCCAGTCCATCTGGCGCAATCAGACCGGATTACTGTTGCTCATCGCCCTCTTGGGTGGCTGGGCAAATGCCTCCTTTGCCACGTCGCTGGCAGAAGGCAGTGTGGTTCGGGTGATGTTGCTGTTCTACCTGGCGCCGGTCTGGACCATCATCGCAGCGCGAATTTTTCTGGCTGAAGCCTTTACCCGCCTGCGCCTGACCGCATTACTGCTGGCACTCGCAGGATTGTTCGCGACACTGGGCGGTCCTGAGATATTCGCCGCACCGCTGTCTACCACTGACCTGCTGGCACTTTCGTCCGGCCTTGCTTTCGCACTCAACAACGTCGCCATTCGCGCGGGGCACGGGTTGCCCGAGCTGATCAGAGCCTTAGCGGTATTCGCCGGGTGCGCGGTGATTTCGCTAGGCTTTATGCTCTGGAACCCGCAACCGCTCCCGACACTCAATGCCCTACACGTCTGGGCATTGGTCGCCCTTGGACTGCTCTGGATCTTGCCGGGTACGCTCGCCACGTTTTACGGCGTCGCTCGCCTGGATGCAGGGCGTGCCGCCATTTTGCTGTTGACTGAACTTGTTGTCGGCGTGTTCTCGGCTGTGCTGATCGGTGGAGAGCACTTATCCATGCAGGAAGTCGTGGGCGGAGCGCTTATTTTGTCGGCTGCCGTGATCGAAGCGCGTAGCGAATCAAAGGCTGAAGAGAAATACGCATGAGTCGGGTATTACGCTTATGGCCGTTGCTGACCGCCACACACCGTTACGATAAATCGCTTTCCACCCGTAACCTAGGTCAAGGACAGCTCATTCAGGCACCGATACTTGCCTATCTGATCGAAACCGCCAACGGACGCATACTGTTTGATGTCGGCTGCGATTATGCCAAGATTGCCGAGCCGGCTCAGCGCGCACAGTATTACGACCCGGTAAATTTTGCGTTCGGCGCGCCCGAGATGCATGAGCCGCAACGCTTGCCGCGTCACCTTGCCAAATTGGGGCTGACACCGGCCGATGTGGATGTGGTCTTCCTGAGTCATCTGCATTTCGATCATGCGGGTGGACTGTGTGATGTGTGCGGCAAGGAAGTCCACGTGCAACGCGACGAACTGGAAGCTGCGCGAACCGGTACCGATGGTGCTTACTTCGCAGCCGATTTTTCGGGTGATTATCCGTGGAAGGTAAAGCGGGGCGAATACGATCTGGTGCCGGGGGTGCGTGCCATTTCAACGCCCGGACACACGGCTGGGCATATGTCATTGTGGGTGGAACTTCCCCAGGGATCTCCCATTATTCTGTGTGGCGATGCAGCCGATCTTTCCGAGAATCTGCAGCAGGAAATCGCGCCCGGCTTATGCTGGCAAGACCGTGATGATCTGGCGCTGGACAGTATCCGCAAACTAAAACGTCTGGCCAGCGAAGAGCAGGCCCAGCTTTGGCCTAACCATGACATGGAGTTCTTTCGCTCGCTGAAGAAATTCCCATACTTTCATGAGTAAACCAGGCATGAAATATGCGGAATGACCTTAGAAACAGAGGGGCACCTGGTTGCATGTCTGTTCCACAATCCAGCCGGTTAGTTGCTCAAGTACCAGACGGGCTCTGATACTCAGGCCGTTTTTGGTGATTCGGCCGACAGTTGAATCAATGCCTGCGCCTGGGCTTCGCATGAGCGGCGGATGTATACATCCAGCGTTCTTTGCCATGCGTCGGGTATTTCCTTCGGGCCATACAATGCACCGGCCAGCATGCCGGCAATCGCACCGGTGGTGTCGGCGTCCCCCCCGCGATTGACCACATCGATCAGACAGCTGCTGAAGTCGTCGGTATCGAAGAAGGATTGAAACACGGCCTGGAGCGTATCGACCACGTAGCCGCTGGGATTGCTGCTCTGACGTACTGAACGGAACCTGAATTCGGGATGGCGAGCGGCAAGCGGGTGGGCGTGTTGATGAAGCAAGTGGTTTTTGTCTTTGCCTTGCAACGCGTCCTGCACCATGAGCACCACGGTCTCGCAGGCTGCATCAGACAGCAAACTGTTATGCGTCACATGCCCCTGTGCACGGCATGCGGCGCGCACGGCATGCTCTGACTGATTAAGTGTGGCTAGTGCCACAGGCAGCACGCGCATCAATGCACCGTTTCCGGCATCGTGGACGGAGCAGGGGGCTTCCGGGTTGCCGGTATTGCGAAATTGCAGCAGGTTGCGCCGCACGGTGTTGCCGATGTCCACCGGCTTTGCACGCATCCAAGCATCAAATGCATGGGCGGCAGCTGTCGCATCGACACGGCCTTTTGCCAGGATGGAACTGCCTAATGCCAGCGACATGGTAGTGTCGTCGGTGACCTGTCCGGGTTTCAGGTGCAGCCAGCCGCCGCCAATCAGTGAGTCGTGGACGCGATACTTTTCCGTAATTTCACGCGGCGTCATGAATTCAACCGTGGCTCCCAGTGCGTCGCCGATGGCGAGACCCAGATAGGCTGCAATAGCGCGGTCAGTGGTGGTCATTGCAAGTGTCCCATTAATTCTATAAAACGAAATTTCACGCGGAGACGCGGAGACGCGGAGAAAATCATGAACTAAAATAAAACCAATAACGAGAACTAATGCTTGAAATATAAACCGAAATAACCTATTGAATATATGTATTTTATATCATCCATAGACATGGATTCAGTTTCTGATTTTAGTTGTTTTTTGATTTTCTCCGCGTTCTCCGCGCCTCCGCGTGAGTAACTGAGATTTTCAGGTTAATGTAGCGTCATTCTTCCGGCCCGAAGCAGTTCAGGTAATCTGCGCAATACTCACAGGAGGGTGCTCTGCATGCATTGATGCCTTCGCGCTCACATAATTGTTTATAAAGGAATTTTTTCCACTTCATGTCGTATACGTTTTTCGCTGCCAAGGCGGGGAAATTCTGCGTCATCAATAGGCTCAGGTAGTCCCGCGAACGAAGACCCAGATCCTGCCAGAGATGATCGCTTGCCATGCAGGCGGCGGTGATAATTTGGGCCATCCATGGCTCGGATGCATCTGTTCGGGACTCCATGAGCAATCCGAGCAGATCATCGCGTTCCAGTGCACGCGGGTCGATCGCGTTTGAAGCAAAACTGACAACCATTTTAAAATTGGGGAAATGCCTTGCCAGCAACGCGGAAAATTCAGTTTTGCTAAGCCCAAGGCCGGGTGGCAGTGCACCCATGCCCGCTGCTTGTCCAGCGATCATCTGCGCAAACAGTTCATCGTCAGGGAAGCCCGCCGCATGCGCCATCAACTCGCCATACAAGCCGGGGACTGGAGATTTTTGAGTATGCATGAGATCGGGCTGCATGATGCTCGCCTATTTGCTAGGATATTCGATCAGCAGGTCTTCATCGCGCAACACCATCTGGCACGCCAGACGCCATGCGGTATGTACCACGTCGTCCACTTTCATCGCGTCGATCTGATCCTGTGTGATCTTGCCGGATGACTTGAGTACGGTGATTTCGCGGTCGGTCAGTGGCCCGCCCATCGGTCCCTTGCTGGACAAATTGGTGACCTTCACCAGACAAGTCGAACATTCGCCGTTTTCGCAGTCGAAGTCGATCGGGATATGATTCTCCTTGGCCAGTTCCAGTACGGTTTTGGTCAAACTGCCGGCGACGGCATAAACGGTCTTATCTTTGTGCAACGGACTGGAAAACGTAATATTCGGCATGCTTTGCTCCTTAGGTTATGTTACGGTTAAAAAAACTGGTCGATGAAGTCTGTCAGCCCGGACGCACGACGATGTTGCCGCCTAACACCTGTGCCTGGCAGGCGAGACGGTTGTTGCGTCCGGCCATATTTTCCTGCAAGACCTTGTCTTCGAGCACCGAGCGCTCACTCATGTTTTCCATGCCTGAGACGACGCGCATCATGCAGGTGCCGCACTCGCCTTCGCGGCAGCCGTAGGTGATTCCGGCGCCTACTTTTTCCGATATTTCGATGAGCCTTGTGCCGGCTGGTACTTGGACGGTGATGCCGGTGTTTTCAAAGGTGACGTTCGCTTTAGGCATTTTGTATCTCCTGGGCAAGTACTTCAGACATGGATATAGTTTTATGTTCTACACAGCCGGTCAGGTGCCGGGCAAGCTGCTCGCCCAGATCGTGACAACTGGCAAGTTCCGCTTCTGTCGGGATTAATCTGGCGCGCACACCTTTGACCGGTACGCGTAACTTGAGGCCGCGCAGACGATCTTCGATCATGTTGATGGCCTCGCCGCTCCAGCCGTAGGAGCCGAATGCCGCACCCAGTTTGTCGCGTACCTTGATGACCGCCAGGGAGGAGAGCAAATCCCAGACCGGTTTGACTGCATCGCCATTGATGGTGGGCGAGCCAAAGGCCAAACCATCCGCTTCTTCGATCAGATCGACGAAGGGTAAGTCGCCGCCGGCTTGCAGGTCGTACATCGAGACGCGCACACCGATGATGCTTTCCGCGCCATCGCGAACCGCCTCTGCCATGCGCCGGGTGTTGCCGTAAGACGAGATATAAAACACCAGCAGCGATTTGTTGTTGGCGCCGATTTCGTTATGCAGCAAAGGGGCGGCCAGCTGCCGGTAGCGTTGCACGTAGCTCATCGGTGCATCGCGCAGGATAGGGCCGTGCGCGGGTGCGAGCAGTTTGAGTGGCAGCGGTTCGATCAATTCCAGCGCGTCCAGTACGTGCTCGCGGAACGGGCGCATGATATGCGCATAATAATATTCGAATGAAAAACGGAAGTCCCCAACCTCAGTATTGAACATGCGCGGGTCGCAGAAGTGACAGCCGAATACATCGCCGCTGAACAGGATGCCTTGTTGTTCAAGCCAGGTGCACTGGGTATCCGGCCAATGCAGAAAAGGCGTGTTGAAAAAATGCAGGGTACGGTTGCCCAGATCCACAAAATCGCCGGTATTGACAATGGTGTAGGTCAGATCGTCGTGTTTGACCAGCGCCTTTAGCATTAACTGCGCCTTGCTGGATATGTACAGCCGGGCCTTCGGGGCGCGGCGCATCAATTCGGGTAAAGCGCCGGTGTGATCCGGCTCCAGATGATTGAGCACGATGGTGGTGATTTCGTCGTAGCCGGCGACCTGCTCCAGTCGGGCAAAGAATTCATCGGCGTGTGATTCCTTTACCGTATCGATGATTGCCACGCCCGTATCGCCACGCACGCAGTACGAATTGTAGGTCGTACCGTTGGCGGTCCTGAGGATGATGTCGAACTCGCGCAAACCCGGATCGAGTGCGCCTATCCAGTGAGTATCCGTCGCGATTTCGATGGCGTTAATCACGGCAAATCTGCTACAGGGGAGGGGCAGGGCAGGGCTGCGTGTCCATTGGGGCAAGCTTCCAGATCCCCCGCAGGCTTTGCATCGTTCAGGCCGATCCATGCATGTATTTCGTCAGTATCGAAGCCTGCGCGGTACATGTCGCCCACTTTTATCAACGGGCGGCGGATCAGCAGGGGTTCGGCGATCATCATCGCAAGCGCGATGTCGGCATCCAGCTCAGCCGGATTGATTTCGCCGGATTTGATTCTGGGAGCGCTTGGGTTGAACCACTGCGCCACCGGCAGCTCGCCGAAAAACGGGCGCAGTTCTTCCTTGCGCCATTTCTCCTTGAGCAGGTTTTTAGCCAATACCGTATGTCCGGATGCGGCCAGCCACAGCTTCTGTTTGGTGTTGTTGCCGCAACCCGGCTTTTCGAAAAACAGTACGGTAGCCATCGTTAAGCTGCTTTTTGCCTGGCAATGAGCTCGGCAAATTTTTCCGGAGGGATGCCGGTGAGTGAGCCGGGCGGATTCAGTGCTTCTCCCAGTTCATTCAGAATCGCACCTTCGATCGGGCAAATACTGACGCACTGGGATTCCTCGAAATCGCCCGCGCATTCGTTGCATTTGTCCGGGTCGATCAGAAAATGCGGTTTAGCCTCATAAATTGCCTTGTTCGGGCACAGCGGTTCGCATGCCCAACAGTTGACGCAAGACTCGATGATTTCAAATGCCATGATCGTGTTCCTTATTCGAAATAAAACCGCAATTCAAGCCACAGAGATCACAGAGTACACAGAGAGGTCGGCGGTTTGTCTTTCTCTGTGTACTCTGATAAAACAACTAAGTATTGGACTAAGACGCAAAAATACTGCGTCAAAGCCATTACTTATGTGGCAAATGGTTTTTCAGCTTTACGCGACCTTTTGCTGTTCAGCTGGCTTGATTTTCAGCTTGCCATTGGTGTGCATCTCTTCATACACCGCGAGGATTGCGTCCTCGATAGCTTCCATCGCATGTTCGCCATTGGGCTGGATGCCCGCAGCTTCCAACGGTCCCCAGGGTTCAAAGCCGATTTTGCTGCACAGCACCACCTCGCAACCTGACAGCGCTTTCAGGCTCACATCCAACGCACTTTCGCCATCGCCGCAGCTGTCGCCGCCTTCGCAGTAAGCCACCGTTTTTCGATGACCGATGAAACGCACGCCGGAAGATGAAGCCTCGTAGATCAGGAACTCGCTGGCATGACCAAAGTGTTCGTTGATTACGCCGCCGCCCTTGGTGGCGACTGCCATCAGCACCGGACGTGTTTCCTCTTTCTGCTTGATGCCTTCGATGCTGATCAGTTGCGCCTTCGCATTTTTGGCGACGCGTTTGCTTTCCAGTTCCTCATTGATGGCGGCATGGATTTCGGCGCGCATCTTCATCGCTTCAGGGTAGTTGATGTCCATGGCTTCAATCTTGTCCATGGTGAACTCGTCACCGCGATCCTCGCCCAGCAAACCCACCGCATCGGCGCGACACTGGCGACAGTGACGCATCATGTTCATATCACCTGAACATTCGTCCTGTAACGTTTGCAGTTCTTCGTTAGTTGGTCCGCGCTGGCCTGTCATGCCGTAAAACGTGCCGTGTTCCGCCTCTGAAATTAGCGGCATCACGTTGTGCAGGAATGCGCCTTTTGCCTTGACGATTCTGGATACTTCCGCCAGATGCTTGTCGTTGACCCCGGGTATCATGACTGAATTCACCTTGACCAGAATGCCGCGCGCTACCAGCATTTCCAGCCCTTTTTGCTGCTGTTCGATCAGGATGGCAGCGCCTTCACGCCCCTTGATGCGCTTGTTTTTCCAGAAGATCCACGGATAGATCAGCGCACCTACATCCGGATCGACACAGTTGATGGTAATGGTGACATGGTCGATGTTGTGCTTTGCCAGTTCGTCGATATGATCGGGTAGCGACAGGCCATTAGTCGAGACGCACAGTTTGATGTCCGGTGCCTGCTCGGCCAGCATGCGGAATGTCTCGAAGGTGCGCTCGGGGTTTGCAAGAGGGTCGCCAGGGCCTGCAATGCCCAGCACCGTCATCTGCGGAATGGTCGCGGCGACAGCCAGCACCTTTTTGACCGCCTGGACCGGGTGATGCAGCTCGGATACCACGCCGGGGCGCGATTCATTGGCGCAGTCGTACTTGCGGTTGCAGTAATGACATTGAATATTGCAGGCCGGAGCGACCGCCACATGCATACGCGCAAAGTAGTGGTGCGCTTCTTCTGAATAGCAGGGATGGTTGAACACCTTTTCGCGGATATGCTCCGGCAGATGCCCCATCTGATCGTCCGTTGAACCGCAGGAACCAGCCGAACAGCCGCCGGCCTCGGGTGCAATATTGTTAAGAACAGGTAATTCCACGTTAAATCCTCCCAAGATAGCTTGCCTAACTAAAAGCAAACTGCGTGCCTGAGCTTAAATATTTACCAATATATTGTTTTATAAGTATATTTTTTTATGTTTTGGATGCACTGTTGGAAACAGCACATGACATGTTGGCTGGCTTGTAGCGAAAGTGACAAAATCATCTGCTGTGCCAATTCGGGTAGTGTGGTTGGGCAGGAAAAGGATAGCTATGTCGGTAGAATAATGACTGGTATCAGCAGCTTAAGTCGTAAGTTACGGTCATTGTCCGGTGTTGGCACTCTATTTGCATTCGATTGCTGGGCGCATGCCGCGTCATATTCCGGAAGTTTTTATCAAAGCCATGAAACATCATCTCGACTGGTCATCTTACGAAACTGCCGGGCAGGGCGATGCCTATGCCGGTATTCCCGCGACAGGCGGTGATTTCGCCAAAGCCGTAGCGGTATGCATCAGCGACAAGCTGTGTCAGCGCACTCCCAAGGGGGTGATGTGCCCCAGCTTTCGCGCAACCGGTGATGCGACGCATTCGCCGGGCGGCAGGGTGGTAATGCTAAAGGCCGCACTCAACGGCGAGTTGGGCGAGGATGCTTTTACTGATCCTGCGCTGGCCGCAGCGATGGAGTTGTGTGTCGGCTGCAAGGGATGCAAACGGGAATGTGCCAATCAGGTGGACATGGCCGCCATCAAGATTGAATATCAGGCGCAGCGTAATGCGCTGCAGGGTGTGTCGTATCGGGATCGTCTGGTCGCCGGTTTGCCGGGCTGGCTGAAATACCGTCGCACGGTGCACCATTTGATTCGCTGGCGCAATCAAACGCCGTGGCTGGCGAAACTGGGCGAACGCTGGTTGGGTATTGCAGCAAAACGCCAGTTGCCGGAACTTGCAGCAGAGCCTTATGCTGCAACATCCAGTACTGTCAAAACTGAAGCCGGCGACAAAGATGTAATTCTGTTCGTTGATACTTTCGCAATGTACTTTGAGCCGGAAATCGCGCAAGCCGCGCATCAGGTTCTGACCGCAGCAGGCTACCGCGTTAATATCCTGCAAACGTTACCGAATGATGATGAACCGGACCGCGCGTTGTGCTGTGGCCGTACTTATCTTTCGCTGGGGCAAGTGGAAGCGGCAAGGCGGGAAGCACGCCGACTGCAAGAGGCGCTGCGTCCGGCATTGGCAGCAGGTACGCCAGTCGTCGGGCTTGAACCTTCCTGCATCCTGTCGCTGCGCGACGATCATCTGAAGCTTGGATTGGGCGAAGAAGCCTTAACCTTGTCTAAGCAGGTCTATCTGTTCGAGGAATTCATCGCCCGTGAATATGATCGAAAGCGGCTTAGCCTCGATCTTAAACCATTGGGGCGCGGCAAGACGCTGGTGCATGGACATTGCCATCAGAAGGCGGTCGGTGCGATGAAGTCGTTGCGCAAAGTGCTGCGTCTGATACCGGAATTCGAGTTCGAATTTATCGAGGCAAGTTGTTGCGGCATGGCGGGCAGTTTCGGTCTGGAGGCCGAACACGCCGATATTTCCATGCAAATGGCCGAACTGGATTTGCTGCCTGCGCTGCGTGCCGCACCTGCGGATGCCACCATCGTAGCCTGCGGTTTTTCCTGTCGTCATCAGATAAGGGAAGGCGCAGCACGTCATCCCGTCCATGTCGCCTTGTTACTGCGAGACGCACTGAAGGAACAAATAGCCGTTCGAGCAGGCGAGCAAAATACGCACGTCAGGTCGCTGGATACCAACGGGGAAGAGAAGCCATGTTAATCGGGGCTATGCTGGGACTGATGGAACAGATCGGGTTGGATATACTGACGCTGACCGATTCAATTGATGAAGATGAATTTTTCGCCAGCCGACTGACCCGCACCGAAACATTGCGATTCCTGGGTTGTATGACAAAAAATGTAGGCTATCTGCCTTTTAATATCAAGGTGCGCATGCCGGAAATCGACTGGGCTTCATGGGCGGCCTTGGGTGTCGCACTGCAGCAACCCTCACAGCATCGTTTGCAAATTTGGGTGGCGATAAAGGAGCTCACGCCGCTGACTTTGCAGTATCTGAACGACTACAAACGTACACAACCACAGCTATTTTCAATTGTGCCGTGATTCATATCTGATGCTGGTTTTAGTAAAGCTATAAAAAACACACGCCACATCTATGATTGCAAGAGCAAAGCTCTTAGCAAGAATTGAGTTTTTTCACCAGAGAGCACCGAGATCGCCGAGTAAAAACAAATAGTTATAATAAGTTTTTCAATTACCTTTTGGGTGAGTCAACAAAAAGTGAAAAACCCATGTAACTCTCTGTGTTCTCTGTGATATCTGATGAAACCACTCAATATCGGGCTATGTGAGCATAAGACGCTCACTGAGCCGCTATTGATGTGGCTTGAACTGCGGATTTCAGGATAAAGCAAACCGGCAGATTGGCCGGTTTGCTTGTTTGTCATTCAGGTCAGGCGCGCAGCAGTGCCTTTATGAGCTTTTCGGAAAGTTGCTCGGCGGTGAACTGCGGTTCATTGGGGGGATACATTTCATCCTCTGCAAATTGAAATCCGTTTTCACGCGCAAGCGTGAGCAACTCGCGGACCTTTTGGCAGGCGATGAGTTTTTCTTTTAGTTCAGGTTCCGCACGGGCTTTGTCTGAAAAGGCTTTGATGTCTTTGATTGCCATGTTGATCTCGTATAATTTTATAGAAATGGGAAAGTGCATCATCCCTGTCGGATGAATTGTTGCTTTTTCATCCTTGTGTTCTACCAAGCAAATTTCATGCCTGATGGGGTGCTGCTAACCACGCATTGCTGCTGGTGTAATGCAATCCATCTGGAAACATACATAACTGTTTCGTTGCCTGAGTGGTATATAATCTGCCGATGAATTTCCTGAAGCCCAACTTATTGTTACTCAGTTTTTGTTGCGCCGCCATGCTGTTGCTTAGCCTGTGGGTAAGTGGCGCGCAGAATTTAGTGACGCACGATTTGCTGGATAACGGTGACATTGAGCTGACCCTCGATAAGCTGACCCCCGACGCAGATTCCTACGACAATGATTCTTTTGAACAGGCTGCACTGATATCGGATACGGGGTTCGTATTGTACGTTTCTGATAATGCGGACTATCCAAGGCCGCTGGAACGATCCGTACCGCCTAACTGCTTCTTACCCCCCGATCGTCCTCCGACCCAATTTGTTTGATTGCTGACTGACGTTACAACTTAACGTCGTTTCTTTCCGTCTCTGGCGGCAAAATCAACGGATTCAATATGAAATTCAATTTTCGTCATTTCACGTCAGGTGTGTGCTTATTCCTTTGCGCCCTGCCTGTCGACGCTGTGCCATTAACCTTGTCGCAAGCCTTGGCTCTGGCTGAACAAAACAGCCCCGCGCTCAAGGTCGCCAGCACTCAGGTGGATGGTGCTCAGGCTGCCTTGGATACTGCACGCGCCTTTACCAACCCGGACATTGAGTTTGGTACGGGCAACTCGCATTTACTGCCGCCCACCGCCCTGAATGGTCATAACAGCGCACTTTCCATTTCTCAACCGGTGGAGTTTCCTGCTGTGCGCAACGCACGGCAGCGCGCGGCGCAGGCCGGTGTTGCTTCCGGTTCGGCACAGCTTGCAGATGCGCGGATTAACCTGCATGCACAAGTCAAACTGGCTTTTCTGGATATTCTGCGCCGTCAGGATGAAGCCAGGCTCGCTGCGGAAAACCAAGCCTTACTTTTGCAAATCCGCAATCGCGTCAAGCTGCGGGTGGAGGTGGGTGAATCGCCGCGCTATGAATTGGTTAAATCGGATGCTGAGTTGCTGATGGCGGAAAGTGCTGCACAAACAGCCCAAATCCGCGTTGCTCAGGCCAGGGATAAATTGCGCGCGCTGTCGGCGGCTCCGCTGAATCAGCCTTTCGAGATTGTCCATGAGTTGCCGGTGTCGCCCCAATTGCCTGAATTGAGCCAGTTGCGGGCGGAGTTGTTGCTTAATCAGCCACTGCTTAAAACGGCGCTTGCCGAAACTGAACGGGCAGAAGCGAAGCTGGAGCAGGAACGCAGTTTGCGCATCCCTCAGCCTACCTTGAAATGGAGCGCCGAGCAGCATCCTGACGTTAATCTTTGGCGTGTCAGTGTGGCGATGCCGCTCCCCCTTTGGAATCAGCGTGCAGGTCAAATCGGCGAGGCGCACGCGAACCGGGAACGTTCGCTTGCCGACCAGGAACGCATTCGTTTCAGTCTGCTGGGCGAACTGGATCAGGCCTACGGGCGTTATCAGATTGCCCGGCGCCAGATGGTGGTTTTTGAGACGGGATTGATGCGTGATGCAGAGTCTGCGCTGAAAGTGGCCGAAGCTGCTTATCGCTACGGTGAGCGTGGCATTCTTGATTATCTCGATGCACAGCGTGTGTTTCGCAGTACGCGCCTGGATTACGTTAATGCCCGATATGAATTGCAATTTGCGCTGGTTGATATTGAACGACTGCGCGCTGGAGAAAACAAATGATTTCAACTAAACAATACTGGCTGCCCTTATTTCTGCTCGTATTACTGCTGGGCGGGTGTCAGAAGAAGCAAGAATCGCCTGCCGTAGCGGTAACAGAAGATCCTTCCATCGTGACTGTGACACCCGACTTGCTCAAACGGTTGTCAATCTCAGCTGTTGGCGAGCGTGAAATGACGGAGACAATACGTGTTCCGGCGCGCATCGAAGTGGACGAGCAACGCGTGGCGCGCATCGGTGCGGCGGTAACCGGGCGTCTGACTGAGATTCATGCCGAGCTGGGACAACGGGTGCATCGTGGCGATGTGCTGGCGAAACTACATAGCGCAGAGCTGTCTTCGTCACAGTTAGCCTATCTCAAGGCCGTATCGCAAGAAGGTTTGCAGATGAGGGCGGTTAGTCGCGCCAAATTGTTGTTTGAATCTGACGTGATCAGTGCCGCCGAGCTGCAAAAACGCGACAGCGAACTGTTGCAGGCGCAGGCTGAGCGCCAGACGGCACACGATCAGCTCAAGGTGTTGGGCATGACCGAGAGCGACCTGAATAAACTGGCCGAGACGCGCACGGTGCATTCTTTATCCTCGGTTATTGCCACGCTGGACGGTGTGGTAATCGAACGAAAAATCACTCAGGGGCAGGTGGTTCAGCCGGCCGATGCGTTGTTCACCATCGCGGATTTGTCACATGTCTGGCTGGTCGCCGAAATACCGGAGCAACAGGCGGGGCTGGTCAGAACCGGCGGGGTCACAGAGGCCGATATTCCTGTCTTGTCAGACCAGGGCCTCAAGGGAAAACTGATTTTTGTCTCCGATACGGTGAAGCCGGACACCCGTACCGTGACGGCACGAATGGATGTTGAAAATCCAGAGCGTCTGCTCAAGCCGGGCATGCTTGCCTCGATGCTGATACGCGGCGCGGTTCACAATCGGGTGATGGTGCCCGAGGTGGCGGTGGTGCGTGAAGATAACCGGGATTACGTGTTCGTTCAGTTAGATGCGCATCGCTTCCAGTTGCGGCAGGTTAAATTAGGTCAGGAAAATGCCGGGGTCGCTCCTGTCCTGGATGGTCTGGTGAAAGGTGAAAAGATCGTCATCGAGGGTGCTTTTCATTTGAATAACGAGCGTCGCCGCAAAGAACTGGAAGGTTGATATGTTGGAATTCATGATACGCACGGCGCTCAAGCAGCGTCTGGTGCTGGCTGTCGTGGCGGTTTGTCTGGTGGCGTTCGGACTGGATGCTACGCGCAAGTTGTCGGTCGATGCCTTTCCTGATGTGACCAATGTGCAGGTGCAGATCGCCACCGTGGCGCAAGGTCGCTCGCCGGAAGAAGTCGAACGTTTTGTGACGGTGCCGCTGGAAATGGCCATGACCGGTTTGCCGGGACTGGAAGAGATGCGTTCGCTCAATAAGCCGGGTTTGTCGTTGATCACGTTGGTGTTCACCGATGCGACGGATGTGTATTTTGCCCGTCAGTTGGTGATGGAGCGGCTGATCGAGGCGGCCGGGCGTATGCCGCAGGGGGTGGCGCCGACGTTGGGTCCGCTCTCCACCGGGTTGGGCGAGGTGTATCAGTACACACTGGAACTTCCGGCCGACGGAAATAAGGCGCTCTCGGTCGAGGAATTGACCCAACGGCGCATCGCCCAGGACTGGGTGGTTCGTCCGCTATTGCGTGGTATTCCCGGTGTGGCTGAAATCAACTCGCAGGGTGGTTATGTCAAACAGTATCAGGCACTGGTCAACCCTGACCGGATGCGTCACTACAAGGTCACGCTACAGGATGTTTATCAGGCGTTGGCGCGCAACAATGCCAATTCCGGCGGGGGGGTGCTGCCGCATTATGCCGAGCAGTATTTGATACGCGGTGTCGGTCTGGTCAAGGATATGGATGATCTGCGCAGCATCGTACTCAAGGAACAGGACGGGGTGCCGGTGCTGGTGCGCGATGTGGCGGAAGTGTCTATCGGCCATGAGGTGCGTTACGGCGCGCTGCTGAAAAACGGGGTAACCGAGTCGGTGGGCGGTATCGTGATGATGATGCGAGCCGGTAATGCCAAGGAAGTGGTGTCGCGCATCAAGGATCGCGTGGCGGAGATTAACGACAAGGGCATGCTGCCTGACGGTCTGAAGATCGTCCCTTACTATGACCGCAGCGAACTGGTGGATGCCGCGCTGCATACCGTGGTGAAAGTGTTGATCGAGGGCGTGGTGCTGGTTATCATCGTGTTGTTTCTGTTTCTGGGGGATGTGCGCTCGTCCCTGGTCGTGGTGGCTTCGCTGGTGTTGACACCGCTGATTACCTTTATGGTGATGAATCATTACGGGCTGTCGGCTAATCTGATGTCGTTAGGTGGCTTGGCGATTGCCACCGGTCTGATTGTGGACGGCTCGGTGGTGGTAGTGGAAAACGCCTTTCAGCGGCTAGCCGAAAATAAGGGGCGTGGCTTGAGCCGGGTTCGGGTGGTGCTGGATGCCGCAGTGGAAGTCGGTACGCCTGTAATTTTCGGCGTTTCCATCATCATTCTGGTGTTTCTGCCGTTGATGACATTGCAAGGCATGGAGGGCAAGATGTTTGCGCCGTTGGCCTTTACCATTGCCATCGCGTTGTTTGTCTCGCTGGTGCTGGCACTCACGCTCACACCGGTACTGTGTTCTTATCTGCTGGTCGGTAAGGACGAACACGATACACGTCTGG
>JBAZAY010000041.1:0-26122 GCA_041671725.1 Gallionella sp.
CTTGAAAGAAGGGGAAATTCCCCACCGACAAGGTTTTACCTCAACAACCTCAAATGCAAGTCTGGTTCAAAGCAGAATGCGGCGACAGGGCACCCCAGCCACCGCGTTAGCGGTTTAGTTCAACGTTAAATAGACAGAACTATTCAAATATATGCAGGAAAGCGTTCTGTATAAGCTGTCCTGTTATATTGCAACCAACTGATTTAACATGAATATCTGGATTAAACATGTCAAACCCTCCTGCATACTCAGCACCTCACGCTTTTATGCGTGCTGAAAATTGTAGGTAGTGTATCCGCAATTTTGTGTGCCACTTGGAGCTCTGCAATTGGCACATCTGCAATTGGCACATTGTACACGTTGACGACAGACGGCTTGATGGCAGGAATTTTGCGACGATGACTAACCCCTTTTGAGTGCGGATTCTACCGGTCGATGCAACAGATTGGCTGAATCCGCAGCCATATCCTTGGATTACGCTGTGCTCCATCCGGGCTACGCGACTTACGCCTGTGTCCGGCTTGACTCGTGTTACTCAAAGGGATTTACAATTTTCACGCCGGTTCCGCGAAAATCATCAACATTGCGCGTCACCACGGCCAGGTCGTGAATCAGCGCAATCGCTGCAATCTGTTTGTCTATCGGATGTTCAGGGTGAGGCGACATCAATCGTCCCCACACTTGAGCGCACGCTTCATCAAAGCTCAAAATTTTATCGGCATAATCAGACACAACCAGAGCTAGCCATTTTTCAAGCATCCCGGTTTGCGGCAGATCGCCACGATGACGAATGTTCTCTAACCCCCGCCGAATTTCGCCTATCGTTTGTGCAGAAATATAAATATTTTCGGGCGTTTGGAAAAATTTCTGAACGCCCGGATTTGCCTTTATGCCTTTACGAGCCTCGCTAATGACATTGGTATCGACCAGGTACATGGATTATGCGTTGCGGAAATTAAAGTCGGCATCTTCACCCACATCGGGCATGCTGGATAACACTTCTGCTACGGAGCGACGTTTTGGACGCTGCAAAACCATACGCAAAATTTCGCGATGTTCCGCTTCTGCGCTTCTTCCGTGGGATGCTGCAAGTTGCTTCAGCGCAAGAGCAATATCTTCCTCAACATTGCGAACAACTAAATTAGTGGCCACAGCAATTCCTTTTTATAATCATTGATTGCAAATTATCAAATAAATGATTGCATTGCAATCAAAATTTACCCGCAACATCAAGGGCAGGAACAAGCCAATGGTTCACGAAAAACGGCTTTGCGGGCAGAGCCGTTCAGTCAGGCAGTTGGATCGCATTGCGGTTGTCTGCCTGACTCATTTGCGTTGTGGGTGAGCCGAATTTTTACAGCAGCGGAACGATCATCAATGCGACGATATTAATGATTTTAATCAATGGGTTAATTGCAGGTCCGGCGGTGTCTTTGTAGGGGTCGCCCACGGTGTCGCCGGTCACGGCAGCCTTGTGTGCCTCAGAGCCTTTGCCGCCATAATTGCCTTCCTCGATGTATTTCTTGGCGTTATCCCATGCGCCGCCGCCGGTGGTCATCGAGATCGCAACGAAGATGCCGGTAATGATGGTGCCAACCAGTACGCCGCCGAGTGCTTGCGGGCCCAGCGCCAAACCGACCACGACCGGAACCGCAACCGGCAGCAGAGACGGGACGATCATTTCCTTGATGGCCGCTTTAGTCAGCATGTCCACGCAGGTGCCGTATTGTGGTTTGCCGGTGCCCTCCATGATGCCGGGGATTTCCTTGAACTGGCGGCGCACTTCGACTACCACGGCGCCCGCAGCCCGTCCGACCGCTTCCATGCCCATCGCGCCGAACAGGTAAGGAATCATGCCGCCAATGAACAGACCGACGATCACCATGTGGTTGGATAAATCGAACAGCATCGCGGTATGGGTATGCGCTTCCAAAGCGTGGGTGTAGTCGGCAAACAGCACCAGGGCTGCCAGCCCTGCGGAACCGATCGCATAGCCTTTGGTGACGGCCTTGGTGGTGTTGCCTACCGCATCCAGCGCATCGGTAATCACGCGCACTTCATTGGGCAGTTTGGACATTTCGGCGATGCCACCGGCGTTGTCGGTGATAGGTCCGTACGCATCGAGCGCCACGATGATGCCTGTCATCGACAGCATGGCGGTGGCGGCGATGGCGATGCCATACAGGCCAGCCATTGAGTAAGCGCCCATGATGGCCAGACAGACCGCCAGCACGGGGGCGGCGGTGGATTTCATCGATACGCCTAACCCTGCGATGATGTTGGTGCCGTGGCCTGTGGTGGATGCCTGGGCGATGTGGCGTACCGGTGCGTATTCGGTGGCGGTGTAGTATTCGGTGATCCACACCAGCGCTGCGGTCAGCAGCAGGCCGATGATAGTGGAGCCGTACAGCGCGGAGACCGAATACACGCCGTTATCGCCCATGATCCATGAGGTGATCGGGTAGAAGGCGACCAGGGCCAGCACGGCGGAAACCGCAAGGCCGCGATACAGCGCGTTCATGATCTTGCCACCGGGTCGCGCCTTGACGAAGAAGGTGCCGACGATGGAGGCGACGATGGAGAAGCCGCCCAGCACCAGCGGATAAATTACCGCATTCGCGCCTGCATTGGTCATCAGCAAGCCGCCCAGCATCATGGTGGCGATGATGGTGACCGCATAAGTCTCGAATAGATCTGCTGCCATGCCCGCGCAGTCGCCGACATTATCACCGACGTTATCGGCAATCACCGCAGGGTTGCGCGGATCATCCTCGGGTATGCCTGCCTCGACTTTGCCCACCAGATCCGCACCGACGTCCGCACCTTTGGTGAAAATGCCGCCGCCCAGTCGTGCGAAGATGGAAATCAGCGAACCGCCGAAGCCTAAACCGACCAGCGCGTGCGTCGCTTCAGACATCGTAGCGCCGGTGTTGGTCAGGAAAGCGTAATAGCCCGCCACGCCCAGCAAGCCTAAGCCCACTACCAGCATGCCGGTGATTGCGCCTCCCTTGAAAGCGATGTCCAGCGCCGCATTCAGGCCTTGCTTGGCGGCCTCGGCGGTGCGGATATTGGCGCGCACCGAAACGTTCATGCCGATGAAACCGGCAGCACCCGAGAGCAGGGCACCGATGGCGAATCCTATGGCGGTTTGCCAGCCCAGGGCTGCGAAGATGATGACGAACAGAATGAAGCCTACGATGGCGATGGTCAGGTATTGTCGGGAGAGGTAGGCAGATGCGCCTTCCTGGATTGCTGCGGCGATTTCACGCATTCGCTCGCTGCCGGTCGGGCGGGACAAAATCCATTTGATTGAAAACAAGCCATACAAGATTGCAACAACTGCGCACAACAGTGCAAAGCCTAGTCCGCCTGACATGATTTTTCTCCCTGAGTTGAACCGCTATTATTAACCGCCACTCGGTCAGTGTTTCCTGACTGGCATAATCATAGCAGCATCCGGGGGGATGTTTGGGGTGTTGCGGAGGAAATGTGCGAGCTTTGGCCTTTCGGCCAAAGCTCGCAGAAGCCAAACCTGGCTGCGAAACTTAGCCGGGTGTCAGCGCGGCCAGGCCTGCTGCGGCAATCTGACCGTCTTCGGATGAACGCACGCCGCTGACCCCTAATGCGCCGACGACAACGCCGTCAATTAGCAGTGGCACGCCGCCCTCGGCGGGAATGACGTTGGGCAGGGCCAGGTGTATCAGTCGTCCGCTCAAGACGGCATCTTCTGAAGTTTTGGTGGGGCGCTGGAAGGCGGTAGCGGCATAGGCTTTTGCGATCGCCGTTTCCACGCTGCCGAACTGGGTGTCGTGGCTGCGTTGCAGATAAAGCAGATGCCCGCCATCGTCCACTACCGCGATGACCACGCGCCAGCCGCAGCGCTGCGCTTCAACTTCTGCGGCCGCAGCAACGCGCCTGGCGTCTTCCAGTGTGAGTATGGGTTTGCTCGCCATTATGGGTTCAGTGCCGAGAAGATTTGAGCGCAGATGTCATCCACGCTGCCGACCCCGGCAATTTTTACGGATTTGGGTGCGGCTGCATCGCCTGATTTTGCCCAGGCGGTGTAGTACTCGACCAGCGGTTTGGTCTGGTCATGGTAAACATTGAGGCGTTTGATGACGGTATCTTCCACATCGTCAGGGCGTTGCACCAGCTCTTCACCGGTTACATCATCACGGCCTGCGACCTTGGGTGGGTTGAATACGATGTGATACGTGCGGCCTGAAGCAGGATGAACGCGGCGGCCACTCATGCGCTTGATGATCTCAGAGTCTGCCACGTCGATTTCCACTACGTAATCGATCGGGATGCCTGCGTCTTTCATCGCCTGGGCTTGTGGGATGGTGCGGGGGAAGCCATCGAACAGGAAGCCATGGTCACAGTCTGCGTCCTTGATGCGCTCTTTCACCAGATTGATGATGATGTCATCGGATACCAGGCCGCCCGCATCCATGATGCTCTTGGCAGCGACGCCCAGCGGGGTGCCTGCCTTGACCGCAGCACGCAGCATATCGCCGGTAGAGATTTGCGGGATATTGAATTTTTCCTTGATGTAATTGGCCTGGGTACCTTTACCTGCACCCGGTGCGCCTAGCAGTATGACTCGCATTGTGATTCTCCTTTTAAATCAGTCGTTAATTATTGGTCGTTAGTCGCAAGTTTCAAGTCGTTAGTCGAGATCAGGCGTGCGTGGCACACCATAACTAAAAACTAGCTACCAGCGACTAGCAACTGAAAGGTTGCTCTTGCCGAGTGTAAATCCTGTTCCGTGTCTACGCCGGCAGGCGGTGCTTCATCTGCGATGACCACACCGATCTTGTAGCCATGATACAGCGCGCGCAATTGTTCCAGCGATTCATACTGCTCAACGGGTGTCGTCCAAAGCTGGCCGTAAGCACGCAGGAAACTGGCGCGATAAGCGTAAATGCCGATGTGACGCAGTACTGGCAGATCCTCCGGCAATCCTTCCCCTGCGGCGAATGCGTCGCGCGGGTAGGGGATAGGCGCGCGGCTGAAATACATTGCGTTGCCCTGTTTATCCAGCACAGTCTTGACGATATTCGGGTTGCGCATGGCAGTTTCATCGTGGATCGTGTGGCAGGCCGTAGCGATTGCGCATTCCGGATGATCGTGCAGGTGCTGAGCCACAGCGCGTATCAGTTCGGGCGGCATCAGCGGTTCGTCACCTTGCACGTTGACAACAATCGTGTCATCCGGCCAGCCTTGTTTCTCCACGACCTCGGCGATGCGATCCGTACCGCTGACATGAGTGTCACGTGTCAGGCACGCCTTGAAACCATGCTCATGAACTACGTTGGCAATTGCGTGATGATCGGTGGCGATCCAGATGTGCTGCGCGCCACTTTTCGCTGCCTGCTCGGCGACACGCACCACCATCGGTTTGCCTGCGATGTGCAAAAGCGGCTTGCCGGGCAGACGCGTAGAGGCGTGGCGTGCCGGAATGACGACGTTAAACGCGATCATTTGGGCGCCTGTTAAAGGGTTTCTGCTTCTTCGGGGCTGAGCTTGCGGGCTTCATCGGCCAGCATGACCGGAATGCCATCGGCAATTTTGAATGCCAGGCGGTCTGCGCGGCAGATCAATTCCTGTTCGGCCTTGTGATAAATCAGCGGTGATTTGCACAGCGGGCAGACCAGAATATCAAGCAGTTTTGCATCCATGAATGGCAATCTTTCGCAGTAGTTGGGCGGTCAGGGCTGGGTCAATCCGGGCGTCTACTCGCAACACCCAGAATCTTTCATCAGCGAATGCGGCGCATTTTACCGCATCTTTTTCGGTGAGGAGTAGCGCATCGCACTCGTTATAAACCAGATCGCTGGAAGAGTAGGGGTGATGGTCGGGAAAAGCATGGGGGATAACGGCCAGTCCCAGCGATTTGAGGTGGTCGAAGAAGCGTTGCGGGTGGCCGATGCCAGCCACTGCATGCAGGCGTAAACCTTGCAAATCGCGTGCATTAACGGTCTTTCCCGGATCGAGTAAATTGTAAAAAAGTTCGCCGGATAACTGCATGGCATATTGGCCGTTAGCGAATTCTCCGCCATTCACCACTACCGCATCGACCGTCTTCAAGCGTGAAATTGGCTCTCGCAAGGGGCCTGCGGGAAGCAGCTGGCCATTGCCGAAGCGGCGCACGCCGTCGATGACCGCGATTTCCACGTCGCGCTGCAAACGGTAATGCTGCAATCCGTCGTCACATAGCACTACGTCGCATTGCGGATAGGCTTGCAGTGCCAGCTTCGCAGTCTTGACGCGATCCGTACCCACCCATACCGGACAAATGGCGCGCCGTGCCATCAGCAACGGTTCGTCGCCTACTTGCTGCGCGGTACTGCTGCTTGTGACGGGCTGTTGTTGTGTTGTACCGCCGAATCCCCGGCTGATGATGACAGGGTGGTAGCCTGCATCTGTCAGTTGCTGTGCCAGACTGAGGGTAAGCGGGGTTTTGCCTGTGCCGCCAACGCTGATGTTGCCGATCACGATGACCGGAACGGGTAATTTGAAGCTGCTCAGGATGCAGCTTTGGTACAAGGTGCGTCGCAAGGCTGCCAGGGCGCGAAACAGCCAGCTTACCGGCAGCAGTATCAGGTGCAGCCAGCTGAAACGGTACCAGTGTGTTTCAAGTCCAGCCATTAAAATTCCTAAAAAACCGTTGTCCGCAGATTACGCAGATTATCCAAGATTAAAGCTGGAAAAATTAGTTGTCCGCAAATTAAACTAATTACACAATATTAAACAAAGAGTTGTCAGTCTATTTTGCTAACTATTTGGGTGGGAATTGATGGTTTGTAATCGTCTTAAAATCTGTGTAATCTGCGGATAAAAAGCCTTTTTAAGTTAATTGGCTTCGTTTTGTGTGGCAAAGGTGATGCGGCCAAACCCCGCCTGCCTGGCAGCTTCCATCACGTTGATGACGGACTGATGCGGCGTTTTGGCATCGGCATTGATGACGATGGTCGGGTCGGTTTGCGCGCCTGCCGCTTTTTTCAGCGCGGCAGCCAACGCCGCAATGTCGGTGAAATTCAATCCGCTGTTGTTGATCGCGTAGTGTGCGGTTGCATCGATCGCAACCGTGATGGGTTGTACCTGCGAGGTGTTGGCTTCTCCGCCGGCTTGCGGCAGGTTGATTTGCAATTCGGAATATTTTGCATAGCTGGTGGTGACCATCAGAAAGATCAGGATTACCAGCAGCACGTCTATCATCGGGATCAGATTGATTTCCGGTTCTTCACGAGTGCGTCCGCGTTGAAAATTCATTTTTGCTTAACCTTTGCGCTGACCGTGCACAATTTCGACCAGCTTGATCGCCTGTTGCTCCATTTCGATGGTCAGGCTGTCTGCCTTGGCACGGAAATGACGGTAAAAAATCATGCTGGGAATCGCCACGATCAGGCCGAAGGCGGTGTTGTACAGCGCCACAGAAATGCCGTGAGCCAGGATCGCCGGGCTGTTGCCCGCCGCCGTTTGTGCTCCGAAAATTTCGATCATGCCGACCACCGTGCCGAACAGTCCCAGCAGCGGGCTGATGGAGGCAATCGTGCCCAGCGTGGTGAGGAAGTGTTCCAGGTCATGCGAGGTTGCGCGTCCGGCTTCCTCGATGGACTCTTTCATGATCTCAGGCGTGCTTTTAATATTCTTCAGGCCTGCGGCGAAGATGCGTCCCAATGGAGAATGCTGAGCCAGTTTGGCTAACATGCCATCGCTCACGCCACGTTGCTTGAGCTCTTTGACGACTTCATCCAGCAAGCCGGGCGGTGTAATCCGGCTGCTGCGCAGGTAGATGAGTCGTTCGGTAATCAAACCGGTAGCGATAATGGACGCAAAAATCAAAAACCAGATCGGCCAGCCAGCCGCTTCTACGATTGCAAACACGGGTATTCTCCAAATGTGCTTAAATTGCCAAACCTTTGTTCCGCTTTTAAACTGCGTGCGGGTTGTTTCAGAGGTTCCAAAATCGCAACTGTAGCGTGTCGCGCCTGGTTGAGCAAGATTTCTCAGACTCTTCTTAACAACAATGCGCTAATCCCGCGTTATCAAAGCGTATTTTTGGTTACCCACAATATCTGTGGATAACTCTGTGGATAAGGCGGGTGGATGTGTGTTTAAAGTGGTGTCCTGTAAGGGTTTTTCTTGCCTTGCCTGTTTTTTGTCAAAATAAATTATTGTTAATAATCAATATGTTATTCTAAGTGTGTTGGTTTTGTTACGGGTGGTATGGCGCAAAGCGGCGTGTTCTCTGGCTTTGTGAATAATTCTGGATTGTCAATATGTCTGAAGACCTTTTTTTTGAAACCAAGCTGCGCGTGTTGCGCGTGTCTGAACTCACCCGTGCAATCAATCAGTTGCTGGAGGGTAATGTTCCCTTGCTGTGGGTGCGCGGGGAAATTTGTAATCTGGTGAAGGCTGCATCCGGTCACTGGTATTTCGCACTCAAGGACGAGCAGGCGCAAGTACGCTGTGTGATGTTCCGTCATAAAAATCAGTCGCTGGATAAAACGATCGCTAACGGGACGCAGGTCGAGGTGCTGGCGGCCGCTTCTCTTTATGAAGCGCGCGGCGATTTTCAGCTGACGGTTGAGCAGCTGCGCCCGGCGGGTTTGGGCGTGCTGTATGAACAATTCGCAAAGCTTAAACAGAAACTGGAAGATGAAGGGTTGTTTGCCGCCGCGCGCAAGCGCCCGTTACCCGCCTTCCCTAAACGTGTCGGCATTATTACCTCACCCCAGGCCGCCGCGTTGCGCGATGTGCTGACCACCCTGAAACTGCGCTTGCCCGGTGTGCCGGTGGTGTTGTATCCCACGCCGGTGCAGGGGGTTGGAAGCGCGGAAAAAATCGCATCAGCCATCGGAATTGCCAATCAGCGCGCAGAATGCAGCGTGTTGATTTTGTGTCGCGGCGGCGGCAGTATCGAGGATTTGTGGGCTTTCAATGAAGAAGTCGTTGCGCGTGCCATCGCAACCAGCGAAATTCCGATTGTCAGTGGCGTCGGTCACGAAACCGATTTTACCATCGCCGATTTTGTCGCCGATGAACGCGCGCCGACACCTACGGCCGCAGCACAGCGCGTCGTGCCGGATCGCCATGCGCAACTCAAAGGGTTGCGCGATACCGCGCAGCATCTGTTGCGCGCACAGCGCAACCGGCTGCAAAACGCCATGCAGACAGTGGATTATTTGCAGCGCCGCATAGTCCATCCTGAACAGCAGTTGCAACGTCAGAGCTTGCACCTGAATCAATTGCAACAACGCTTGCAGCGCAGTTATGCACACAGATTGCAGCAGCAGCAGTGGCAATGCCGGTCCTATGCTCAACGCTTGTGCAGCGCGGGCAGCGACTTCAACCGGATGCAGGATAAACAGACTCATCTGGCCGGAAGACTGGTGAAGGCTGTGCATAATGCACAAAGCCATCGGCAGGCCGGCCTTAATACGGTCGCGCAGCATCTGGTTTTGCTCAACCCGCAGCAAGTGCTGGCGCGTGGCTACAGCCTGGTGCAGGACGAGAACGGTCACCTGGTTTCGGACGCCGGGAAGTTGGCAGCAGGTGAAGAGCTGCGCATCACCTTTGCGAATGGCTGGGCGAGGACCGAGGTGAGAGAACTGGGCGTCTAACGGGCACGGTGAGTTTTTGTATCCTAGAAAAAGCTGTTGTCCGCATAAGTAGTGGCTTAGATGCAGTTTTGTTGCGTCTTATTAGCAGTGGCTTAGGTGCGGCCTTACACACCTTAGTCCACTGTTTAGTTGCTCCATCAGTCCAATACTTAGTCGTTTCATCAGATTAAATGGATTAATGCTGATTAAACAAATGCTTATGCGCACACTTGGTTCACTATTTGGGTGGCGAGTAGTTATTTCGTAACTTGTTGTTAATCTGTGCGAATCTGCGTAATCTGCGGATAGAACAGCGGTTTTCCGGATTGTCAGGGGGAGCTTTGCCATGCCCGTTAGATTGAACAATTAGTTCGCCGTGTCCAATTGATGGATAATTCACGGCGCGCGTCAAATAAACTTTAGTGCTAAGGAATGCGAATGAAACTGAGTCTATGGCCAACCCCTTTTTATCATAAATTTGAAGAAGATCTGGATGCGTTCGAGAGTGAGCCCTGTCTGATCATCTCCAGTGATGGCCAGGAAATTTTTGGCGATCTGACGCATTTCTCTCCCGAAGACGGGGTGTTCAAGATTCAGCCATTCAACGGGGTGATTTCCAAACTAAAGTCGGAGTCTGTCAATTACCTGCGTCTGTTACATCCGGTCCATCTGGTCAAAGATAACGACTTGCTGGCGGAAGCACATGTGGAAATTATTGATCCGTCCGAGCAGCAGCCGTGCTCTATTGTGTTTATGAATGGCAAAAGGCTGGAGGGCGAAACGGTCGGCTTCTCGATAGATAAAACGGGACTCTATCTTTTTCTGGTGCACATGGATGACACGGTCATTCGCTGTTTTATTCCGGCAGTTTCAATTAATCATTACCAGATCGGAAAAAAAATCGGTCAGATGCTGATTGAAGAAAGAATTGCTACTCATCAGGAGATCAACTCCGGTCTGGAGAAGCAGGAGCTGATGCGCAATCAGCGACTGGGCGAATATCTGACCAACGAGCAGGTTGTTACATCGGATCAGCTGGTGGCGGCGCTGGGGCGGCAGTCCAAGTCTGGAGCTGTTTTGCGGCTCGGCGATATGTTGATTCATGAGAAGCTGATTACGCCGGAAGTCTTGCAACAAGCGTTGGACAAGCAACGAACTGATAAAAAAGTCGCGCTCGGTGAAATTCTGATCAACATGGGCGTGGTGAATACGGAAGTCGTCCAGAGCATGTTGGCCAAGAAACTGGGCATACCCTTTGTAAATGTCCGGAAATTTTACGTTAATCCGGAAACATTTCATCTCGTGCCGATTAATTTCATCAACAAATATGCCATCCTGCCGCTTTACCACACCGACAACACATTGGTCGTGGCGATGGAAAATCCCTTGGTTTGGGAGCCGTTGAATGAATTGCGCGTGATAACCCATTTGAATGTTGTGCCTGTTTTGGCTGCTCGTGAAGATATTCTCTGGGTTATCAATGAGTTGCGTAGTGGAAAAAACAGCAGGCAGAAGATCGAAGAGCTGGCGGTCGGCATGACATTTGACGCGGCGGATGAATCGCCCGAGGATGCGATTGCCGAAACGGATAACACCCTGGTGGGCCTGGTCAACAAGATGATGCTGGATGCTTACAATCAGGGGGTGTCTGACATCCATATCGAGACCTATGGGGGTAAGCGCAATACGCAGGTGCGGTTTCGCCGGGATGGCGTGATCAGCAATTATTTTGAATTTCCGCCAACCTTCAGAAAGGCACTGATTTCCCGGATCAAGATTATGGCGAAGCTGGATATTTCTGAGCGGCGCAGACCACAGGACGGGAAGATCGAACTCAAACTCAGCCATGAGCAAAAGGTCGAATTTCGTGTGGCGACCGTTCCGACGGCCAATGGACTCGAAGATGTTGTAATGCGCGTGCTGGCGGGGGCGAAGCCAATTCCGCTGGAAAAGGTCGGTTTGCCGGCCGATGTTCTGGCGAGAATCAAGGAATTGGTAGCGAAACCTTATGGGCTTTTTCTGATTTGCGGCCCGACAGGTTCCGGCAAAACCACCACCTTGCATTCCGTACTCGGCTTTATCAATGCGCCGGACCGCAAAATCTGGACGGCTGAAGACCCTATTGAAATCACGCAGGAGGGGTTGCGTCAGGTGCAGGTTAATTCAGCTATAGGTTGGACGTTTGCGGCGGCCATGCGCAGTTTCTTGCGCGCGGACCCGGATGTGATCATGGTGGGCGAAATTCGAGATGTCGAAACCGCTAAAATTGCCATTCAGGCTTCCCTGACCGGCCACATGGTATTTTCAACGTTGCATACCAACAGTGCGGCCGAGAGCACGGTGAGATTGCTCGATCTGGGTATGGATCCGTTTAACTTCTCCGATGCGCTGGTCGGTATTCTGGCGCAGCGTCTGACTCGGCGGTATTGTCCTTCCTGCAAAGAGGCCTATAAGGCGACGGAAGAAGAGATTCTGGCGCTGGCAGAGGAATATTGCCTGGGCACCTCCTTCGATCCTGCCGACATCGTGTCACAGTGGAAAAATACCTACCCCAATAAAGAGGGGGGATTTACACTTTTCTCTGCCAATGGTTGTCGTGATTGCGAAGGTACCGGCTATAAGGGGCGTGTAGGCTTGTATGAATTTCTGGAGGCAACGGCACCTATCAAGAAGCTGATTCAGCATCGGGGGACAGTTGAAGATATACAAGCGGTGGCCATCCGTCAGGGCTTGCGCACCTTAAAGCAGGCCGGGATTGAATTGGTGCTGCAAGGGCAGACCAATATTTATCAAATCCGCTCGGTCTGCAATTAGGCAGAGAAATTTGGAGCATTCATGCAGGACGCGTTAAAATCCGCGCCCGCACATCTGGCTTGTTGCCGGGAATAACCTTATGAAATTTTGTCTGGCTTGCCAAAAACCTTTTACCGGAACCGACTGGAAATGCCCTGTTTGCGGCGAAGTTCCGCCGGAGCGCGGCGGCTTTATGGCGTTCGCGCCTGCGCTGGCAGCGCAGAATGACGGATTCAACCCTGAATTGTTTCAGCGTTTCGCTGCGATTGAGGCCGGAAATTTCTGGTTTATCGGCCGAAATAATATTTTGCGCGATTGCATGATGCGTTATTTTTCGGCGGCAAAAAATATTCTCGAAATCGGTTGCGGCACCGGCTTCGTGCTGACCAGTACGCGTCAGATTTACCCTCAGGCGCAACTCTCCGGCAGCGACATCTTTACCGAAGGACTGGACTACGCCAGGCAACGTGTGCCAAGTGCCCGGCTGTTTCAGATGGATGCCTGCCATATTCCGTACCACAACGAGTTCGATCTGATTGGTGCCTTTGATGTGCTGGAACATATCGAAGATGATCAGGCAGCCTTGGCTCAGATGTATCAGGCTTGTCAACCGGGGGGGGGATTGCTAATCACCGTGCCGCAGCATCGCTGGCTGTGGAGCAGCACCGATGATTATGCACATCACAAACGCCGTTATACCCGAGGTGAGTTGCTGGGCCGTGTAGCGTTTGCCGGATTCAAGGTCGAGTATGTTGGTTCCTTTGTCTCGCTGCTGTTGCCTGTAATGCTGGCGTCCCGTCTGTTGCAGAAAACAGCGCAGGCCTCCGATCAGATGGATGCCGGATTTAAAACAGGCAAGCTTGCCAATACCCTGCTGGGTGCGGTAATGAAAGTCGAGCGCTGGATGATCGCGTGCGGAATTTCTTTCCCTGTGGGCGGATCGCTGTTGCTGGTGGCCAGGAAACCGTTGTGATGAGCAAGCTTACAATTAAGCAGTTCTGGTGGCTGCTGATCAGCATCGCGGTAATCTGGTTCGCCAATCTCGAATATCGCACGCTGATCAAGCCTGACGAAGGCCGCTATGCCGAAATCCCGCGCGAGATGGTGACAAGCGGCGACTGGGTCACCCCGCGCCTGAATGATCTCAAGTACTTCGAGAAGCCGCCGCTGCAATACTGGGCGACCGCGACCGCCTATACCGTGTTCGGTGAGCATCAATGGACGTCCCGTCTGTGGGCCGCTCTTACGGGATTTGCCGGTCTGTTTCTGGTCTGGTTTGCAGGGCTTCGTCTGTTCGGCCGTGAGGCGGCCGGCTACGCCGCATTGCTGCTTTCCAGCAGTCTGCTGTATGCGCTGATGGCCCATATCAACACGCTGGACATGGGGGTGACGTTCTTTATCACGCTGGGGATTTTTGCCTTGCTGCTGGGGCAGTCGGAGGCGAATATCGGGCTGCGACGCAACTGGATGCTGCTGGCTTGGGCCGGCATGGCGCTGGCGGTACTCTCCAAGGGGCTGATGGGCATCGTTCTGCCGGGTACGGCGGTGTTTATTTATTGCATGGTTCAGCGCGACTTTACCGTGTTGAAGCGCATGCACTGGATGGCAGGCCTCGCCGTTTTTCTGCTGATCACAGCGCCGTGGTTTTATCTGGTGATGCAAGCCAACCCCGAGTTTTTCGATCGCTTCTTCATCTACGAACATTACACGCGTTTTACCACCAAGGATCTTGGGCGTTATCAGCCCTGGTATTATTTCGTGCCTATCCTGCTCGCAGGGGCGCTGCCCTGGACCGTGCTGATGTTCGACTCCCTGTTTCGCACTGCGCCTGGCAATCAGGTGGTGAATAAGGGGGTGAGTGCCGGTAAGCCGTTCAATGCCGCCTTGTTCCTGTCGATCTGGGCGATATTCATCTACGTGTTTTTTTCCATCTCGGGTTCAAAGTTGCCGTCCTATCTGCTGCCGATGTTCCCGGCGTTGGCGTTGTTGATGGGGCGTCGCATCAATGAGATGCGCGAGCGGGTATTGTTCTGGCAGATTTTGCCGGTCGTGCCTGTTGCGCTGCTGTTTTTGGCGCTGGCAGTCAAGGTAGACAAGTTTGCCGATACGCCGAATCAGATCGAGTTATATCCCCATTACAGTGCATGGCTGGTGACATCGTCGTTGATTTTGCTCTCAGGCCTGCTGGGTGGGATGGCGCTGCTGTGGCGCGGGCAAAAGCCTGTGGCTGTGCTGGTGATCGCGATGTCGGCTTTGCTGGCTGCGCAAATCGGTGTGTCCGGCTACAACACCGTGGCGCGGGAACGCTCCGCTAAACATATCGCCGAAGCTATTCGTGCCGAGGTCAAGCCTGATATTCCGTTCTACTCTGTGCTGACCTATGAGCAGACCTTGCCGTTTTATCTGAAGCGCACGTTTACGCTGGTGCAGTATCAGGATGAAATGGGCTTCGGTATCAAGCAGGATCCACAGCGTTGGGTTCCGACCCTGCAGGAATTCGCCAAGGTGTGGGCCACACAGCAAGAGGCGCTGGCGATTATGCCGGCGCAAGTTTATCCTCAGCTTCAACAACAAGGCCTTGTCATGAAGATTATTTTTCAGGATACGCAGCACATCGTGGTGAAAAAACCGTGAATTTAGTCAGTTTCAGTATGATTTTAACCGGCGTGATGCTCAACGCCGCCGCGCAGATATTGATGAAAACCGGCACCAATTCGGTCGGCTATTTTGACTTCAGCGTGGCGAATATTGTGCCTATCGGCTGGAAACTTGCGACCGAACCGCACATCATCGGCGCGATGTGTTGCTACGTGCTGGGTGTGGTGATCTGGATATTGGCGCTCTCTCGCGTGCAGGTCAGCATCGCTTATCCGCTGCTGTCGCTGGGATACGTGGTAAACGCCGTGGCGGCCTGGTATCTGTTTAACGAATCGTTCAATCCTGCCAAGGTGATCGGCATGGGTGTGATTATTCTTGGTGTAGTCATTATTTCGCGAGCCTGAATTATTGCGCCTATGAGTTGTTTTGTAATATATTGAATATATTGGATTTTTATATATGAACGCCTTTCTGCCTTTTTCCAAGCCCACCATAGACGAGGCGACTATTTCTGCAGTGTCCGACGTGCTGCGTTCCGGCTGGCTCACCAGCGGCCCCAGGGTGGCCGAATTCGAGAAGCAGTTGTCGGATTACTTCGGCGGGCGTCCGGTGCGCACCTTCAATTCAGGCACCTGCACCATGGAGATTGCCTTGCGTATCGCGGGTATCGGCGCGGGCGATGAAGTGATCACCACGCCGATCTCGTGGGTGGCGACCGCCAACGTGATCCTCGAGGTGGGTGCGACCCCGGTATTTGCCGATATCGACCCGGTCTCGCGCAACATTGATCTGGACAAGGTTGAGGCCGCGATTACCCCCAGAACCCGTGCGATCATTCCGGTGTATCTGGCGGGCCGCCCGCTGGATATGGACAGGCTGTATGCGATTGCCGCCAAATACAAGCTGCGTGTTATCGAAGATGCCGCGCAAGCCATCGGCTCGACCTGGCAGGGCAAGCCTATCGGCAGTTTCGGTGACTTCGTCTCGTTCAGCTTTCAGGCTAACAAGAACATCACTACCTCCGAGGGCGGTTGTCTGGTGCTGAACAATGCGGAAGAAGCCGCGCTTGCCGAGAAATATCGTCTGCAAGGCGTGTCGCGCAGCGGTTGGGACGGCATCGACGTGGACGTGCTGGGCGGCAAATACAACATGACCGATATCGCAGCAGCGATCGGCTTGGGCCAGTTCGCGAAACTGCCTGATATCACCGCGCACCGACGCAAACTAGCACAACATTATTTTAAGACGCTGGGTGCGGACTTCGAAGCGCAAACCGGCGCGCAACTGCCGCCGCCGGAGAGCGGATGGGTTGCATCGGAGTTGCCGGACACACACCGGCCCACCCCTTGCGGGTGTTTGAGCAACTGGCATCTGTTTCAGGTCGTGCTGCCGGATACCATTACGCGCCCGCAGTTTATGGAGCGGATGAAAGCATTCAATATCGGAGTAGGCTTCCATTACGCGCCTATCCATCTGTTCAAGCTGTATCGCGAGTTAGGCTTTAAAGAAGGCATGTTTCCGGTTTCCGAACGTGTCGGGAAACAGATCGTCTCCTTGCCGATGTTCTATGCGATGACGGAGGCCGATGTCGAGCGCACTTGTGCTGCGATGCGCGAAGTGCTGGGATAATCTGGCCGGGAGTAGCCTGGCGGCTCACACCCGCAAGGGGCGTCCCCGCACAACTAAGGGGCTTCGCCCCAAGTTGTTGCGTGAAAGAAGGCGCCCCAGGTTTTTCGCGCCTGCGACATCGTTTTGAATCCTGAATCCTTCACTCAGAAACAGGAGCTTTAGCTCCGTTGTTTCGTGGGAATGCCCTTGCGGCATGAATCCTGAATCCGCATGTTCGGTTTGCTATCCCTCGCTTGCTTGTGTATAGTTTTAGTACTTAATCAAGTATCAAAAGGAGTATGGGTATGAACGTCGTGCCTGCACAGGAAATCAAGCGTCGCGGCATCGCAGCGGTGGATGATCTGATCGGCAAGGGTGATCTGCATGTGATCCGGAATAACCAGCCGCAGTATGTGGTGTTGTCTGAGGCGCGCTATCAGGATCTGATTGCTTCAGAACAGGAGGCGCACTATGCCCGTGTTCGTGCCTCGCTTACAGATGTTGATGCCGGGCGTGTCTGGAAATTCAAGACGGCTGCCGAGCTGATGGAAGCGCTGGACACAGACGAGGCAGCGTAATGTACGCTATCGTTACGCCGCATCAGTTTCTTCGCCTGGCACGCAAGTTTTTCAAGCAACATCCCGACCTGAAGCCGCGCTTTGCCCGCGTGCTCGATGACCTGCAAAATGACCCGTTTCAACCTAATCTGCAATTGCATGCGCTGAGCGGCAAACTCACCGGTTGTTATGCCGTCAGTCTCACTTATAGCTACCGCATTACCCTGACCATGATGTTTACGGAAAGGGAAATCATCCTGCTTGATATCGGCAGTCATGATGACGTGTACCGGTAAGGTTATGAAAATAACGCCCTGATTTCGCTATCCGCCCCCTGTGCGGTAGAATGACGCCCCATGAATACCACACAACTTTCAGTCATCATCCCGGTTTACAACGAAGAAGCAGGGTTGCAGACCTTGTTCGACCGGCTGTATCCGGCACTTGATAAATTAAACACCAGTTACGAGATCGTTTTTATCAACGATGGCAGTCGCGATCGTTCGGCGGCGATTCTGCGCACACAGTTTCAACAGCGTCCCGACGTGACGCGGGTGATCCTGTTCAACGGTAACTTCGGTCAGCACATGGCGATCATGGCGGGATTCGAACATTCGCGCGGGCAGCGCGTGGTGACGCTGGATGCAGATTTGCAGAATCCGCCGGAGGATATCGGTCTGTTGCTGGAGAAGATGGACGAAGGCTACGATTATGTCGGCTCGATCCGCCGTCAACGCAACGATAGCTGGTGGCGGCATGTGGCATCCCGCGCGATGAATAATCTGCGTGAACGCATCACGCACATCAAGATGACCGACCAGGGCTGCATGTTCCGCGCTTATGACCGGGGTATTATCGATGCGGTCAACAGTTGTCGGGAGGGCAATACCTTCATCCCCGCGCTGGCCTACAGTTTTGCGCGCAATCCCACCGAAGTGGTGGTGGGGCATGAGGAGCGTTCGGCGGGCGAATCAAAGTATTCGCTGTACAGCCTGATCCGCCTCAACTTCGACCTGATGACCGGTTTTTCTATCGTGCCGTTGCAGATGTTTTCGATGGCAGGGATGCTAGTGTCGTTGTTTTCCGGTATTTTTTTCGTGTTTCTGGTGGTGCGTCGTCTGATCATCGGCCCGGAAGCGGAAGGTCTGTTCACCCTGTTTGCACTGGTATTCTTCATGATCGGCATCGCGTTGTTCGGCATCGGCCTGCTGGGTGAGTACGTCGGGCGCATCTATCAGCAAGTGCGCCATCGGCCGCGCTATCTGGTTGAAGCCGTGCTGGAAAAACAGGATTCAAAAGCAATGAAGAATGGACAAGGGATAATTGGTAATGAGTAAGGGGTCAATTGGAACATCGGTTCTTCAAAATCAATCCTGTGATGAATCGGGTAACTTTCCATTATCCATTGTCAATTGTCCATTATCCTCTGCCGTTGTCTTTGCTTATCACAATGTCGGCGTGCGTTGTCTGTCTGTGTTGCTGGCGCAGGGGGTGGATGTTCAGCTGGTGGTCACGCATCGTGATAATCCCAATGAAAACATCTGGTTCGAGAGCGTCGCCGAGCTGGCAGCGCTGCACGGTATTCCGGTGATTACGCCGGATGATCCGAATGCTCAGGATGTGGTCGAGCAAATCAGAGCCTTGCAGCCGGATTTTTTCTTTTCCTTTTATTACCGCGAGATGCTCAAGGCGCCGCTGCTAGCTATCCCGAAAATGGGTGCGTTGAATATGCATGGTTCGCTGTTGCCGAAATACCGTGGGCGCGTGCCGGTGAATTGGGCGATAATTCGTGGCGAGACTGAAACCGGTTCGACGCTGCATTACATGACCGAGAAGCCGGACAACGGTGATATCGTGGCGCAACAGGCTGTGCCGATTTTGCCCAACGATACCGCGCTGCAGGTGTTTCAGAAGGTGACCGTTGCGGCCGAAATGGCTTTGAATTCGGTGCTCCCCGCGTTGCTGGCAGGGCAGGCAACGGCGGTCAAACAGGATTTGAGTAAAGGCGGGTACTTTGGTGGACGCCGTGCGGAAGATGGCGTAATTAACTGGTCGCAAAGTGCGCAGGAAATTCACAATCTGGTCCGTGCTGTCGCGCCACCTTATCCGGGGGCTACCACGCAACTGATGGGGAAACCCATGCGCATCCTGCAGACGCTGGTGACGAAATGCACAGCAGCAGGAAAGGAATCGCCCGCTTTTTATGTGAAGGAAGGCCGCGCGTATGCGATCTGCGGACAAGGCGTGTTGCGGATTGTGCGTTTTGAGCTGGATGGACTGGAAATGACGCCGACGGCGTTTGCCGAGCGTTACGGCGCGCAAAGGTTTGAGGTAACTATCTGAATGTTTTAAGGTTTTACCGTTGTCGCGAATAACCGGCCACTTGGCAATCGTTTTGTGATTGTTTAGTGGATGGCTCGTTGTTTCATCATACGGGAATCCAGTTAAAAATCCCTGCTGGATTCCGGGGCGAGCCCGGAACGATGTTTGAATTTAATTGTTAAGGAAATAAAAAATGAAAAAAGTATTGATCCTCGGCGTGAACGGCTTTATCGGCCACCATCTGTCCAACTGCATTCTGAACACCACTGACTGGGAAGTGTACGGTATGGACATGAGTTCGGAACGCATCAGCGATCTGATCGGTCACGAGCGTTTCCATTTTTTTGAAGGCGACATCACCATCAACAAGGAATGGGTCGAATACCACGTCAAGAAATGCGATGTGATCCTGCCGCTGGTGGCAATCGCCACGCCTTCCACCTACGTAAAGCAGCCGTTGCGCGTATTTGAACTGGATTTCGAAGCCAATATGCCTATCGTGCGTGCTGCGGTGAAATACGGTAAGCATCTGGTGTTTCCGTCCACATCCGAAGTGTATGGCATGTGCCATGACGAGGAATTTGATCCTGAGAATTCTGAACTGATCTGCGGCCCGATCAATAAGCCGCGCTGGATTTATTCCTGCTCCAAGCAGTTGATGGATCGCGTGATCTGGGGTTACGGCATGGAAGGTCTGAATTTCACCTTGTTCCGTCCGTTCAACTGGATCGGTGCGGGACTGGATTCCATCCATACGCCGAAAGAAGGCAGCTCGCGCGTGGTCACGCAATTCCTCGGCCACATCGTGCGCGGCGAGAATATCAGCCTGGTGGATGGTGGTCAGCAAAAACGTGCATTCACTTATGTCGATGATGGCATCAATGCGCTGATGAAAATCATCGAGAACAAGGATGGCGTCGCAACGGGCAAGATCTACAACATCGGCAACCCGCTCAATAATTTTTCGATTCGCGATCTGGCAGACATGATGCTCGCGCTTGCAAATGAGTATCCGGAGTACCGTGAATCGGCACAGAAAGTAAAGATCGTCGAGACGACAGCGGCCGCTTACTATGGCAAAGGTTACCAGGACGTGCAGAACCGCGTGCCCAAGATCACCAATACCTGCGAGGAGCTCGGCTGGAAGCCTGTTATCAATATGGCAGACACCTTGCGCAATATCTTCGACGCGTATCGCGGTCAGGTCGGTGAAGCACGCAAGTTGATGGACTAACAACAGGAACCGGGATTCAGGCGTCGGGATTCAGCTAAAAACTGGGTTGCCTGCATCCTGATCCTGTGTTCTGCATCCTGAATATGAAACAACTTGCCCTAAAAATTGACGTAGACACCTATCGCGGAACACGCGAAGGCGTTCCGCGTCTGGTCGATGTGCTGCAACGCCACAATGCACAGGCGACTTTCTTTTTTACGCTCGGCCCCGATCATATGGGGCGAGCCATCAAGCGTGTGTTTCGCCCCGGTTATATGCAAAAAGTCTCGCGAATGTCGGTGGTCGAGCATTACGGCATAAAGACTTTGTTGTATGGCACGTTGCTGCCCGCTCCCGACATCGGCAAGAAATGCGCAGACATCATGCGCAGTGTGCGCGACGCGGGCTTCGAGGTCGGCATTCATTGTTATGACCACATCCGCTGGCAGGATCATGTGGCTGACAAGGATGCTGAGTGGACACTACGAGAATTGCAACGCGCAGTGGATCGCTACAGTGAAATATTTGGTGAGGCACCACACGCTCATGCCGCAGCCGGTTGGCAGACGAACCGTCATGCGCTGCGCCTGATGCAACGCATGGGCTTTGACTACAGCTCGGATACGCGTGGTACGCATCCCTTTATTCCTACCTGGCAGGCCGAGATTATCGCCTGTCCACAACTGCCCACAACCTTGCCGACACTGGACGAACTGATCAACCGTGACGGCATTACGCTGGACAATATTGCGCAACACGTTCTTCAACTTACCGCAGACGCTCCGTCGACGGGACATGTATATACCCTGCATGCCGAGCTGGAAGGCGGCAAGTGGATGCCGATATTCGAGCAGTTGCTGCAAGGCTGGCAGTCGCAAGGTTATGAGCTGGTATCCTTGCAGCAATATTTGCAGGGGCTGGATGCCGTATCATTGCCGCGTCACGAAGTATCGATGCGTGAAATCGAGGGGCGTATCGGCAAGCTGGCGGTACAAGGCGTAAAGTGCTGATTTCTGATTTGAGCTAACCAATTGTATTTTAATGTTATTTTGTGTGGCATGCCGATAGCAGTGTGAAAGCGAAGGGGGAGTGATGCAAGATGACAATGCTTTAAACGAGTGGGTTGCCAGACTCAGTCAAAGTGAGTTGCCTGTTCTGAAGCATACCGCGCGTGATTTGGCGGCGTTGCGTGCAGATGACGAAAAATTATCGGCGAAGTCTATCGCTCATGCTATCAAGCGCGATCCCATCATGACCGTCAAGTTGCTGCGTTACTTGCAGAGTCATAAACACAAGGCGCAAACGACAGATGTCGTTCAGGTCGAGCAGGCGCTACTGATGCTTGGCATTGAATCTTTTTTCAATAATGTTGCGGCGCAACCGTTGATCGAAGACCTGCTCAAAGGGCATCCAACAGCGCTGCCTCCTGTTTTGCGCGTGATACATCGTTCGCATCGAGCCTCCGGGTATGCCTATGACTGGGCGGTTTATTTGCACGATTTGCATTTCGAGGAGGTGCGCATGACCGCCTTGCTGCACAATATTGCCGAGATACTCATGTGGTGTTTCGCCCCTGACGCCATGTTGAAAATTCGTGATATTCAGCTTCATGACAAGACTTTGCGCAGTAGTGCCGTTCAGGAGGAAGTGTTGGGTTTTTCGCTGACCACGCTGCAAAAAGCACTGGTTACACAATGGGCATTGCCGGAATTGCTGCATACCCTGACGGATGAACACAGTGCTGATCATGCTCGCGTGCGCGTTGTGACGCTGGCGATCAATCTTGCGCGTCATTCTGCCAATGGCTGGGATGATGCCGCTTTGCCGGACGATTATAAGGAATTAGGCGATTTGCTGCGTATCTCTGCCGAACAGGCGATGATAATGATCACAGCGGATGCCGGTCTGGTGTGCGACCTGAACGGGCCGCACTGAGCAGTTCTATGGCGGCTTGTTCTGAGTTTTACGTCTGTACTGCCGTGCATCAGGCAGTCAGTACGATAGTGTAAGATGGCCGGGGGATGGTTCCCCCGGCAGAACTTGTCAGCTTTCCCGTCCGATACCGAAATATTCGAATCCCAGTGCTTTCAGGTCCGCAGGTTCAAACAGATTGCGGCCGTCAAAGATAATCGGCTGTTTCAGGCGCGCCTTGATGATGCCAAAATCCGGGCTTTTGAACGCCTTCCATTCCGTGACAATGATGAGTGCATCGGCATCCTGCAGGGCATCCTTGCTGTTCTCGGCATAACGCAAATCGACGCGATCACCATAGATGTGCTGAGTTTCTTTCATGGCCGCAGGATCGAACGCGGTAACGGTCGCGCCCAGTGCCCAGAGACCTTCCATCAGTACGCGACTGGATGCCTCGCGCATGTCATCCGTGCCGGGCTTGAATGCCAATCCCCACAAGGCGAAGTGCTTGCCTGCAAGGTTGTTGCCAAAGCGTTTGGTGACTTTGTTCAGCATGACTGATTTCTGTTCATTGTTGACTTGTTCAACCGCTTCCAGCACTTTTGATGGCAGACCGTATTCTGCGCTGGTGCGCTGCAGCGCGCGTACGTCCTTGGGGAAACAGGAACCGCCGTAGCCGCAGCCTGCATACAGAAAGCTATAACCGATGCGCTGGTCGGAGCCGATGCCCTTGCGCACATGCTCAATGTCGGCGCCGACGCGTTCAGCCAGGTTCGCCAGTTCGTTCATGAACGAGATGCGCGTGGCTAGCATCGCGTTGGCCGCATATTTGGTCAGCTCGGCGGAGCGGATGTCCATCACCATAAGGCGTTCGTGATTGCGCTGGAAGGGGGCGTACATCTCTTTCATGATCTTGATGGCGGCTTCGTCTTCGGCGCCGATTACGATGCGGTCTGGACGGTTGAAGTCGTCTATCGCAGCGCCTTCCTTGAGAAATTCGGGATTTGACACCATGCTAAATGCCAAGTCCAGGCCGCGTTGAGTCAGTTCTTCCTGCATGGCTTGTTTGACTTTGTCAGCCGTACCGACGGGTACGGTGGATTTGTCCACGATGACCTTGTAATCAGTCATGTGGCGGGCAATGCTGCGGGCGGCGGCGATGACATATTGCAGGTCGGCCGAACCATCTTCATCTGACGGCGTGCCAACCGCGATCATTTGTACCAGGCCGTGCGCAACACTGGCTGCGACATCGGTGGTGAAACGCAAGCGACCTGCTGCGATATTGCGCTTGATGACTTCGTCAAGTCCAGGTTCGTAGATCGGCACACCGCCGTTGTTTAGAATGTCGATCTTGCGCGGATCGACATCCAGACACAGCACGTCATTGCCCAAATCAGCCAGGCACGCGCCTGACACTAAACCGACATAGCCGGAACCAATCACAGTGATTTTCATTGCGGTGAACTTTTAAGAAATGAAGCGCACATTATGCCGCAGAACGGACGATACGTCAGCGTATGGCAAGTGATGAAATAAAATAGCCTATTTTTCAATTGGTTATGGTTGTATTGCTGCCTGTGGTGTGCATTTGTTCGGATAGCTGACGGGCCGCACTAAGGGTTTGATGCAAAGAAAAATGAATTTTTTTCATAAAAAAGTAAATTAAAGCTTGACCGGATCGGCAGGATCTATAAAATGCGCACCTCTTCATTCCCTGATAGCTCAGCCGGTAGAGCGACGGACTGTTAATCCGCAGGTCCCTGGTTCGAATCCAGGTCGGGGAGCCAGTATTCAAGCCACTTCTGTTAAAGGAAGTGGCTTTTTACTTGGTGCCTCCAGAGTGAGTTCTTTTCAGCAAAACTCAGGTTCGGCAAAGTCGGTATAAAATTCCCTGCAGGCCATTTCGGACTCGCTCACGCATTCCGGATCCGGCCAAAATATCCAACCACCATTTACTTCAAGTCAGGACCAACCCATGCAACAACTTCAGTTTCAGCTGAACAGCGAATATGTCGAACTCAACCAATTGCTCAAGATGGTCGGCCTATGCGACAGTGGTGGTGCAGGCAAGGCGATGGTGGCCGAGGGCGTTGTATCCGTCGATGGTCAACTGGAATTGCGCAAGACGGCCAAGATACGGGCAGGTTCGGTGGTATCGCTGGGCGATGTGCAGATCAGTGTGGTGGCGGGGTAGGACAGAATGAAATATCGACACTACAAGGGCGGCATCTACGAGGTTGTCTGCGAGGCGCGGCTTGAGGCTGATCCTGATGTCGTCATGATGGTTTATCAGTCAGCGGTAGATGGCGTAATCTGGACGCGCCCCAAGGAGGCTTTCTTGGAGATGGTGGAATGGGAAGGCTGCATGGTGCCGAGGTTTGCAGCGATTGGCTGAGGGTTGTAGGTAAAGGGTTGGTGCTTCGGTACTAGTCTTTTTCCTCGCCAAAAATTCGTGTTCGGCAAAATCGGTATAAGATTCCTCCTCGCGGTCTGTTCAAGGATTTGCGCTCGATTTGACACAGACCGTAGTTGCTTCCTGTCAAATTTCCCTTCGCAGGTGACGCTATGCGCCTGCTGGTGCGTTCGTGTAGTTGGCGAATAAATCAGAAGGTCGGTAAGTCAGTCAGGGCAAACCCATCAAAATCGATTTCTTCAGTGCCATCTGGATAACTGATAGTACGAAATTTGGCTTTATGTAGAAATGTGCATTCTGGGCAATCGGTCACAAGGAAAACATCATTACCTTGATTCAATGCTTTGACCACCTCCAGAACAGGGGCTCGGTAAAATGGTAATCCATCGGATAGGGATTGCCTAATCTTGCCCACTGAACGTGCGTAACATGATGCGATGCATCTAGGTGAATTGCGTTTGCATTGTGATGTGACATGATAGTCTCCTTGGGTTGTAGACGGGCTTGTGACTTTGCAACAAGAATTGATTATTCAGTTGATTGGTCGTTACGGCTATTTGTGTACTCCTCTCATAGTAAAAGTTGAATGCTGACAACTGGGCGGTTTCAAGCACCAAGTGCAAAAAATGCCGCGTGATGCATCCTAGGTTCAAATGTGTCTGACATCCAGAAGATATCAGTGCGAACTCTGGGTAATAGCACCGCAGGCCGCTGATTTGAATCCAGCTCGCGGAGCCGACAGATAAAGCCTTGTAGCAATGCATACCATATCCGCTACGCAGTTTTTGGGTGTATATGCCGGCTGGCAAATCGTTGAAAAAATTTCAATCCCGGTTTTGTTATGTAAATGTTTACATAACAAATTGTTTAATAAGTATTTTATGTTTATTTAGGTGTTATTTTAAACTCGGCTTCGGAATATGTTTGGTTGACTGAATTGGCGAGATCTATATAATGCGTACCTCTTCATTCCCTGATAGCTCAGCCGGTAGAGCGACGGACTGTTAATCCGCAGGTCCCTGGTTCGAATCCAGGTCGGGGAGCCACTTTGGCTTAGTAGGCACCACATCAAATCCAGCTTGATTGATAAGCTTTG
>JBAZAY010000042.1:0-24833 GCA_041671725.1 Gallionella sp.
TATCGGCGGCGGATTCAGCACCAGCACGTTGGCATCCTTGATCTCCCGGTTGAGACGCATGCTCAGCGTGTGCAGGATTTCGCTGGCGGATTCACCGGGCCCCTCCCGCTCCGCCCAGGGTTTCAGCCTGATGAAGGTCGTCGCGTTGTAGGAAGTGGTCAATCCGGTCAGCACATTAAACCCGCTCACCGAGGCGACCCCATCCACGCCCTTCACTTCCCTGGCAATCCGGGTCAACTGCGCAACGGCCGCATTGGTGCGCTCCAGCGACGCCGCAGGCGGCAACTGCAAAAGAGAGAACATGAACCCCTGATCCTCATCGGGCACCATTCCCGTAGGACGAGTCTTCGTCAGACCGTACAAGACAACGAGAAGCGCGAGGAAAGTCAGCGCAACCAGCAGCGACCTGCGGGCCAGGATCACTACCGATTCTGAGTAGCGCCTGGTGAACCATCCGAAAAATCGGTTGAACCCGTCGAAAAGTCGTCCCAGTACGCCGTGCGGTTTGACATGCGCGGCAGGCCTTAACAACAGGGCGCACAGGGCCGGCGTCAAAGTCAGTGCGGCGACGGCCGACAGCAGAACCGACGTAGCCAGGGTCAGCGCGAACTGCTTGTAGAGCTGCCCGGTCAATCCGCCCAGAAAGGCAACCGGGATAAACACTGCAGACAGAACCAGGGCAATTGCAATGACAGGAGCGCCCACGTCCGTCATGGCCAATTTGGCAGCCTGATTGGGCGTGATCTGTTCGGAATCCAGCCTGCGCTGCGCGGCTTCAACCACCACGATCGCATCGTCCACCACGATACCGATGGCAAGCACCAGTCCGAACAGCGTCAGCGTGTTGAAGGTAAAGCCCAAGGCTGCGAACACTGCAAAAGTGCCGATCAGCGACACCGGGATGACCAGCATCGGGATCAACGTGGCGCGCCAGCTTTGCAGGAACATGAAAACGACCAGTAATACCAGCACAAAGGCGATACCCAATGTTTTCAGTACCTCCTTGAGCGACTCGGTGACGAAAGGCGTGGTCGTATAAGGAATGGAATAGACGATTCCCTGAGGAAATTTCTGGGCCATGTCATCCATAGCCTGTCTGACTCGCTTTGCCACATTGAGCGCATTGGCATCGGGCTGCAGGAAGATACCGACGAATACGCCGGGCAGGCTGCCTTCCTGCACATTGATGCTGTAATCAGCCCCCCCCAGCTCAATGCGCGCAATGTCCTTGAGATGAACTACCTGACCGCCGGGAGCAGCGCTGATAACCATGTTTTCATACTGAGAAACGTCGGTGAGCCGTCCCTTGATGGTGACCGAATACTGCATTTGCTGGCCCGCAGGCACCGGTGGCACGCCAATACGACCTGCCGGGGCCACCACGTTCTGCTCCTGCACCACGCGCTGCACGTCGCCGGCCGTCACGCCCAGGCGCGCCATCTTGTCCGGATCGAGCCAGATACGCATGCTGTAATCGCGCGCGCCAAAAATGCGCACGAAACCCACCCCGTTGATGCGGGACAGCGTGTCCTGAATGTTGAGCAGCGCATAGTTGCTCAGGAAAGTGGTATCGAACCTGCGGTCAGGTGAAGTCAATGCAAGCACTTCCAGAAAATCGTTGGATTGCTTACGCACGGTGATGCCCTGCCGGATCACATCGGGCGGCAAGGAACTCTGTGCAATGGCAATGCGGTTCTGCACATCCACCGCAGCCAGATCCTGGCTGGTGCCGACATCGAAAGTGATCGTAAGGCTGTATGAGCCGTCGTTGGCGCTTTTCGAATCCATGTACAGCATGTTCTTTGCACCGTTGACCTGCTGCTCTATCGGCGCGGCAATGGACTGGACTACCGCATCGGCATTGGCGCCGGGAAAGCTGGCCGTCACCAAAACTTGCGGCGGCACAATCTGCGGAAATTGCGTAATCGGCAAACCCAGCGCCGCGACCAGTCCGGCCAGCGTGATGATCAGCGAGATGACCGTAGAAAAAACAGGGCGGTCGATAAAGAAATTAAACATGGCTTATCGCTCCGACTCAGCCGTGGCTCTGACTGGTCGCAGCCATGACAGGCTTTACCGTGATGCCCGGCCTGATTTTCGGGATACCCTCGACGACCACCTGCTCCCCGGCCTTAAGACCGCGTTCGACTATCCAGTCGTTATCGATGCGAACTTTGGCAGTTATATCGCGAGAAACGACCTTATTGTCGGCCCCCACGACGAATACCGACTGGTTGCCCTGCAACTCCAGCACGGCCTTTTGCGGCACACGGATCGCATCCGGTTTATCGGAGGCCGGCAGAATCACGCGCAAATACTGGCCTGATTTGAGCGACTGTTCCGGATTGGGAACCGACACTCTGACCTGCAAGGTGTCCGTCCTGGGATCGAAAGCCGCATCCATAAAATTGAGCCTGCCGCCATATTGGTAGTCGCTGCCATCGACGAGCTTCAGTCTGAACACGGCATCTTTTTCCCGTCCTTTTTTCGCGTAAGACCTGAGCCGTTTACTCAGTTCGCCCAGTTTCTGGTCGCTGATGGTGAAGTTGACGTAGATCGGATCCTCTGAATAGAGCGTATTTAACAGCGTCGTAGATGCATTCACCAGTCCGCCCTGTTTGACAAGCGCGCGGCTCATCACGCCGTCTCTGGGCGCACGCAACGTGGTGTAACCCAGATTGAGTCTGGCCTGTTCAACTTGAGCGCTGAGCGCCCCGATGCTGGCGGCATCGGCGGCTTCCCGGGCTGTGGCGGCATCCAGTTCCTGCTTGCTGATCGCCTGGTCGGCGAACAGTGGCAGCGCCCGATCCAGGTTTTGTTTCGAATTGAGATAAGAGGCCTGCGCCTGTGCAAGGTTGGCCCGGGACTGGGTCAACGCGGCGAGAAACGGCTGCTGGTCGATAACAAACAGCAGTTCACCCTTCTTCACCCTCGCCCCGTCGAGCGCCCCCTGGCGCTCCAGGACACCGCTCACACGGGCGCGAATCTCAACCGTATCGACCGCCTCGGTCTGCGCTGAAAATTCCTCGAACACCGTGACCGGCGCAGCATTGAGCTTGATCACCATCACCTCGGGCGGCGGCATCTGCGGCGGTACGTCTTTTTTATTACAGCCAGACATTCCCGCCACCAACAGGAGAAACAACACTGCCAGACCACCTCTTCCGATAATCGCAATGTAGCTCATAGCTTTTCCTTATTATTCAGCCAGTTACATAAACTACGCCTGCTTCCCGTATTCCGTCAACCCCGCCTGCACTGCGTGGCGGCACGCCTGACCGGCATCGCGAGCTATCTGTACGGTCGATGCACCACAAGCCGCGCAACGCCAATTTTCCAACGGCCACCTCCGGCTACATTCCGCCCATACGCCTGGCGAATGAATATGCGTAAGCGGGTGAACGGAAAAGAAGGATCGGGTCATTCGTAGGCTCGATACCATCGCTCATCACGAGCGGGTCGAAATTTATTTTTTCGCATTCGGCTCCTTTTTGTGGCATTGACGACGAAATTATCAGCGTCCCTGCCTTCACTTCCTTGCGGTTCGCAGGCCATGCCAGTGTCGGGTCGTTTTCCGTGTCACCCGGTTCGCCGAGCGTAATCAACATGTCCCAGCGCACCGCCCCCTGCCTGGTTCGTTCGATCAATGCCTGTTCGAGAAAATCATGCGGCATGGATTTGAGTTCGGCATCTATCAGGCGCATTTCCCCATCCTGAGGAACAAAGCGCCAACGCACCGGGGTAATCTTGCCGGCGCGGTTGATGAATTTGAAGGTGTGAATGCCAAAATAGGCGCTATTGGCATAACTCATCGGAGGGTTGTTGTTCTCCAGAAAGTTTGCCTGAGCCAGATTGTCAGGATGAGTTGCCTTGAATGCCTTGATCTTTTCAGGGGAAGGCTTACCGGTTGTCGGATCTGGCTTCATCGCGATCATCATGTCGAGAAAGGTGCGAGCACCCGCCGCGCCGAATACCGGTGTGTTCAGCATCGTCATATGCTGCACACCACCATCTGACAACCTGAACTCCAGCGCCATGCCCCGCACACTTTTAGCTGCATCGGCAGCCTTGGAATTTCCACCGCCCAGAGAGAAACGCGCCACCACCGGAATCGATTTCCCGGAAAACAACCCCGAACGAGAGTAGGTCTGCCCCCCGTGCTCCCCGACAAATTCGCCTGCCGCGCATGTGCCCTTGGTATGGTTGCGTCGCTCGCCCGGCGTAACCCCAAAAGTAGCCTCAATCGCACCTACCACCTGTTCTGCCGTAACCTCGTCTTCTTCCGCCATGCCAAGAGGCGTTCCAATCACAAGCGCACCGGCAAGCAGCCATTTCTGCCAATTATGTTTACCGACAAAGCGCCAGACTGCCTTGCTTGAAGTTATTGAAACGCTTATATGTGGAAGTGGCTTAGTCATGACTCATCTCCTTGTGACCGAAAGCACAACAAATTATCCGTCCAATTGTCAGGCAACGATCAAGCCCCCTGATAAGCCAGGTAATGTAGGATTATTTGCTGCGTTGCGTATTGCCTGCTTTCCAAACGGCGCCATGAACGGAGGGCCATGTGATGTCCAGCGCACCTCATTGAATTACATCAATCTGCCAACCTCGCCTTGTGCCTATTTGGAAATCGTCAGGTTATAAATCCGCTCTTGCAGCGGTTTCTTCTGCTCCTCAAGCTGACCGTATTTCGAAAAGAGCTGGTCAGCTTGTTGATACAACCCTTCCTCACGGTGGATTACACTTTTTTGAGCTGCGATCACATCGTCATAGTTAGGAACCTCGCCCCTGCTCGGCATCAAGTTCGATTGGCCTGCACATAACGTCTTGGAGTTACTGCGGAGCATTTCCTGCACCATCTGAAATTGCTGGTGCGTTGCCTGTTGCTCCTGGTTGAGCATATTCAAGGCGCTGTAAAGGCGTTGCAGCTCGGTCTGGTTATCTGCCGCCGCCGCAGTGAAGCTACAAAGCAAGAATGACAAAATCAAAATAAACCGACGCATGATTACAACCGCATGGGACGATAAAACGCCAGGTGGAAAACGAAGAACAAATGGGTTATAAAAAGCGTTTTTCAGGTCGGTCATGCTGTCACCTCGAAAATTTTTATTCACTCATTGCAGGTAGCGGGACCCGTATCATCTATGGCAGGTTGGGCTCTGCAATCTGATTGAGCGTTTTGTCGGTAAGTGTTTCCATAAATGCCGCCAGGTCGGCTTTCTCTTTGTCATTCAATTTGAGCGGCAGAATCAGCGGATCCTGGTTCTTGTCCTGCGGGTTGCCGCCGATGTTGTAATGCTCGATTACCTGACTCATCTTGCTGAACGCACCATCGTGCATAAAAAAGGCTAAGCTGGCCGAATTGTACAGGCCTGGCGTCTTGAACCTGCCTTTGTCAGCCTCGACCCTGGTAACGTCATAACGGCCCAGGTCTTCTTTCAGCGGACCTGCCTGTGGCGTGCCAATATTGTGGAACAGGTTGTCCGTTAATATGGGCGGAACATGGCAAGTGGTGCACCTTGCCTTTGTGCGGAACAACTCAAAACCGCGCTTTGCGGAAGCACTGATAGCTTTGCTGTCGCCGCTTACATAGCGCTGGAATGGCGCATTGCGGGCTACCAGCGTACGCTCAAAAGCGGCAATAGCCTTGGCCACCGTCTCAGGCGTCGCATCACTGCCAAACACGCTGTTGAATTGCTTCTTGTAGGGAGGAAGCGCATTCAATTTGGCCACCACTTCGTCCATCGTTCCACCCATTTCGCCGGGTGCAGTGATTGGCCCCATATGGCCGGGCAGAGCGCCGGTCTGTTCTTCAAGCGAGGCGGCGCGTCCGTCCCAGAACAGTGAAGTGTAGTAGCCGGAATTATTCCAGCTCGGCACCCAGCGACCGAGTTCGCCGCCATGCCCAAAGGCTCGGGGTGTCGGGCCGGCGGCGCCAGTAGCGGGCAGATGACAGCTCACACAACTCATGGAATTATTCTTCGAAAGACGAATATCGAATATAAGCTGCTTGCCAAGGGCTACCTTGGCTGTGGATTGCGGGTTGTCCCTGGGGACTGGAACGGCCGGAAGCTTCCAGTTGGACAAATCTTCTTTGGCATGGGCTGGAAATGCAGCACCCAGCACAAGCAACGGCAGGATGAGATGAGGGATTTGTTGTCTCAGTTTGGACTGCATGATAGCTCCTTTATGATATTCCGGCTGCCAGCCCGTGCCGGTTAAATGGGAACGAGTGAAAAGTATGGCGGTAAAAACAATTTTCAGGAAACAGGTTTTATAAATCAAGGCGATAAGCTACGCCTGTCACATGACGGTTTCAAGTACCTGCCACTGCAAATGACAGCATTGATAAAACCAAACAGTGAATATGAAAAAGCAACTTCATCGCCTTCCATGTTCCCTTGTATTGATAATTATTCATGATGAGCTCCATTGCAATAACCAGCGTGACAACCATACCGACGTATGGTTAGTCATATGGACTCCGTATGCAATGGGGTAAAACATGTAGCTATTTCCGGCAGACTGGATAAATTTTCGGCACCGGACAGAAAGTAACTACAGAGGCCAGAGAACTCAGGCCGGATGCCACCGCAATGTTAGTCCATTCCAGCGATACGGTTACAAAGCTACACTAGCAGCGCGACACATGCAAAGTTAAATCCGCCGCGTGAATGCTAACTTTTAACGGAAACCGGCATGTTTATTGTGCCAAATACTTTGCAAATCCGTGCCAAATCGCGCGCGGCCTTACAACAGTTGAAAAGTTTTCTGGGATGCATCTTGTGAGTGGCTACGATTTGGCTACAGCAGAAAATAAAAAAGCACCTAGATCGCTCTAAGTGCTTGTTTATTTGGGGTGGCTGATGGGGCTCGAACCCACGACAACAGGAATCACAATCCTGGACTCTACCAACTGAGCTACAGCCACCATTAAACTTTCCGGATTAACTATCCGGCACCTGCAGACACTGGTGTGCCCAACAGGAATCGAACCTGTAACCCCCAGCTTAGAAGGCTGGTGCTCTATCCGGTTGAGCTATGGGCACAAATTCTTGCCTAACCCAAATGATTCTAGGCCAGAGTACTACTTAAAACCTGGTCGGGGTGGAGAGATTCGAACTCCCGACATCCTGCTCCCAAAGCAGGCGCGCTACCAGGCTACGCTACACCCCGAAGGCTGCGCATTATACAGATACAGCCCGATAATGCAACGCTGATCACACCTTTATTTCATATTTCTTTCAATCTCTGCATTGCCATCATTAAATAATAACCCATAGACCACAAGGTCAGCAGCGCCGCCATATAGAGCAGCAGCGAACCGACTATCTGACAATCCACCCCTATCAACTGTTCGTGATAAAGCAGCAACGCAATTGCAATCATCTGAAAAGTCGTCTTGATTTTCCCCAGCATGGAAACCGCTGTACTCTTGCTTTCACCAATTTTTGCCATCCATTCGCGCAGAGCCGAGATGGTAATTTCACGGCCGATGATGATAAAAGCAATCACCGCATCCGCGCGCCCCAGCTTGACCAGTAGGATCAAGGCTGCAGCCACCATCAACTTATCGGCGACAGGATCAAGAAATGCGCCGAACGCGGAAGATTGATCCAGGCGGCGCGCAAGATAGCCATCCAGCCAGTCGGTCAGCGCAGCCAGCAAAAACACACCTGTCGCAATTGTATTTTTCAAATGCGGGCTCAACGTACTGTCGGACAAGTAAAAGACCGTGACAAACACCGGGATGAGCAAAATTCTCAACCAGGTGAGCAGATTTGGGATATTTATAGTCATATGCTAGTGTAGCTGCTGATAAATCACTTCAGCAACATCTTTTCATCTTGATTGGTGTAGTTGCTGACAACCCGCCTCAGCAAGCCATTTGCTAAATTCTTAATGTAGTTGCTGGTAAATCTTTGCAGCAAGCGATTTACTGATTCCTTCTACCTGACAGAGCTGTTCGACGCTGGCTTGCGTGACTTCACGAAGGCCGCCAAAGTGTGTCAGCAAACTGCGCCGGCGCTTGTCCCCCACCCCGGCGATCTCCTCCAGACTGGATGCGGTACGAGCCTTGCCGCGCCGTGCTCTGTGTCCGGTAATGGCAAAGCGGTGCGCCTCATCGCGAATTTGCTGTATCAAATGCAGCGCGGGATCGTCTGCTGACAACTGCCGCGCCGTACCGTCCGGAAAAATCAACTGTTCCATACCTGCCTTGCGCTCCACGCCCTTGGCAACCCCCACCAGCGCCAGATCGAGATTCAACTCCTGCATGACCTGCATCGCGATATGCAATTGCCCGAGACCGCCGTCTATCAGGATCAGATCAGGCCGCGCTCCTTCCACCTTTGCCGCAGACATACCCTGAGCCTTGCCGGATGGCTCAGAGACCGATGAAAGCTTCTGGTAACGCCTTGTCAGCGCCTGACGCATCGCCGCATAGTCATCTCCTGGCGTGATGCCGCTGATGTTGTAGCGCCGGTATTGCGTCCCGCGCATATCGAGATTTTCATACACCACACAAGATGCAACCGTCGCCTCACCCATGGTATGACTGATATCAAAACATTCGATGCGCTGCAATTGGGGCATCTCCAGCCAGGCACGCAGCCGGTCAAGGCGCAATAGCTGACCGCCTTGCTGCATGGTGCGTTGCTGCAAGGCCAGTTCTGCGTTGCGTTGCGCCATTTCCAGCCATTGACGACGCTCACCGCTGGCAGCCGTACTGATCCGCACCGAATGTCCCGCCTGCTCACTGAGCAACTGCGCCAAGGTTTCATCCGCTTGTTGGTCCGTCAGCTTTTCTGCGACGCATTCAGCCGCCAGCACCAGCAAAGGTGGCACAGCACGATTCAAGTAGTGCTGCGCGATAAACGCCTGCACGATCTCATCTGCGGACAGATCTTCGGCATGTTCGGGGAAAAAGCTCTTGTCGCCCAGATGACGTCCGCCGCGCACCATGGCCAGATTCACGCAAGCCAGGCCATCAGACTGTGCCAGCGCAATGATATCCGCGTCCGTGACGCCCCCTGTTGATTCGACAAACTGTTTTTGCTGTACGGTATGCAGCGCGCGCAGCTGGTCTCGCAACACGGCAGCCTGCTCGTAATGCTGTGCCTCCGCCGCCTGCTCCATTGCGGCTCGCAGCGTGCGCTCGACCTCCTGATGTTTACCTTGCAGCAACAACACGGCGCAGTGAATATCTGTCTGGTAATCAACCGCTGAAATCAAATTCACGCAGGGCGCAGTACAACGATTGATCTGGTGCAAGAGACAGGGTCTTGTGCGGTTGTTATACACACTGTCTTCGCAGGTGCGGATGCGGAAAATCCGCTGCAGCAACTGCATGGACTCCTTCGCGGCATAGGAGTTGGGATACGGTCCGAAGTACTGATGCTGTTTATTGGGTGTGCCGCGATAATAAGTCAGACGAGGAAACCGCTCACCGGTCAGCACGATATATGGATATGACTTATCGTCCCTGAACAATATGTTATAGCGTGGCTTTAAAGACTTTATCAGGTTGTTTTCGAGCAGCAATGCCTCGGCTTCCGAACGTGTCACGGTGGTTTCAATGCGCGCAATATGCGACACCATCAAGCGGATGCGCGGCGAAATATTGGTCTTCTGAAAATAGGAAGAGACACGTTTTTTCAGCTGATTGGCCTTGCCGACATACAGCACCGCGCCCTTGGAATCGTAATAGCGATACACGCCCGGCAACAAAGGCAGGCTATCTAATATCGGTTTAGGATCGAACTTGTCGGCGTCCAAGATGCTCGGTGATTTCACTAATGAAAGATTCAAAAAACCAATCCAGCGCCGGCAGTTTGATGCCTTAGTCGAATGGCCGGTTGTTGCAACAGATTACGCAGACTTCCACAGATTTTCATACAGCAACTTTCCAATATTTCCATCCTGAATATTGAACAAACATTCCAATAGACTGATTTATAAAGATAAATACCGGACAACCAGCTAATCTTCGGAACATATTTTTTCAGATCGGACTAACGATGCCCGAAAAATCCGACATACCACAGACCAATCAGAGAACAGATTCCTGCCGCAATCAGCACATAATAAGGCCACACCGTCTTTTTCTCGGCAAACGGGTCGAACAGTGAACGATTGGCACCAGCCGGGAGACTGGCCAGGCCTGTCAAAGAGGTGCCAAACGGGATGTTGATCCGCGCGCGCGCATTGACCGCCCAACCGTTGGCATCCAGAACAGGTGCCAGATTGCGCCGTTTCAGTTTGAACCATGCCAACACCATGGAAGGGCCCGAGATCAGCAACATCAGACCTGCCAGTGCCAGCGGTATTTGCCAGAATTTCAAGCCCAACAATCCACCGACGATGGACGCCAGAATGCCGCCTATGGCACCGATCGCAAGCCCTATCGCCGCAAAAATACCGGCGAACTTGCCGACATCGAATGCCGGCCTGGGCGACGCGGCGGTGACAGGGGCAACTGCCACCGCCTTGCCATTCTCCACCACCGTCTTGATCATGCCGGTTTCGGCGGCACTGGCTTTCATGGCTGCAAACTTTTGCAGTTGTTCGCTGATAGCCTTGGTCAGCTTTTTATAGGGGGACCAGAATGCCTGCCGAATGCTGATAGGATGATCGATGATACGCACAATCGTTGCATCCCAGTCCTGACCTTTCCGGTCGTAAAAAACCCCGTTACGGCCGACCAGCAGATAGTCCGAGTCACCCGCCGTAAAGGCCGCAGCGATGCTCATCTTTTCGGAGCCCGCCTTGCGCACGCAATCGCAATACACCAGACACACGCCACTCATGGCAGCATATCCGGCGTGTTTACCCACATCGTCAACCTTGACGGTCAACTCGCAACTGCGCCCGTCCAGATAAAGCGTGCCGACCTGAAAGATGCCTTTCTCGCGACCGGTGTAAAAATTACGGAAAGACACGAAGTTATTGACCAGCACGAATAAGTCGCGTTTGTAACGCAACAAGCGCTCTACCGAATGAATCGCATTGACCTCGGTTGCAACCGCTTTATCCTGAGCGATCAGATCATCAATCAACGCCTTGTGTGCGCTTGCCAACACCTCGCGAACCCGCAGCAGGCCAAGCTGTTCGGCACAGGATTGAGGTTTTTCAGTCTGCCATGCCTCGAATGCGGAAAACTTGCCGCACAGCGCTCCCCATTCTGCCGCATCCAATACCGCCTTATTTCCCAGCATGGGCGCAATGACGTTTGCACGCAGATTCTCAATTTTGGCTTGCCAGGCCGGATTGATGCCATCCAGCAACGACAAAGACTTGTTTGCAGCAATCGTCGCCAGCGGAAAGTTCGCGACATCCAGGCTTTGCACAGACAGACTTTGCCCTGCAATTTGCTGATAATCTTCAATCGAACGGCTCAATGGCACGGCGGCGCGGGGGTCATAGGCTGCCAGCTGGCAGCGGGTGAAATAGTCGCTGATCTTGTCGCGGACCGCATGAAAGGCATCCGCTGCCGCCTGAGTCTGTTCACCCAACAGCAAAATATTCGCATCGGATTCGCCCCTGGCATACCAGGCCGAGAAGGCTGCGGCTTCTGCAAAAAATCGATCTGCAATCTCCTGATTGACGCCTGCATCACCGCTCAGATCGGCAACCGAACCGGCACACCTGATGATATCTTCGACCGTCGCGCGCAGCGCCGCATCATCGACCTGCGGTGCACTGATCACGCCGTCGCCGTTAAAATTCTGCTGCGCCACCAGTTTTTCGATATCGGTCATATCCGACATGGAAATTTGTGCAGCTTCAGGCTTACCCAGATTTTTCAGGATATGCCGGGCGGAGCGCAATATTTGCTGCCCGTCTTCGCTGGCATCGTTAATATCCGACAAAGTCAGGCAATCCGTTGCTTCGACCAGCAGGTCGGCATTTTTCAACAGAGCGCCGGCCCAGCCTATGGCCGCCAGCACCTCATTGGCACGCACACGTCCGTCCGCATCGCTGTCTATCATATCCAGCGTCCGGGTATCAAACTCGATACCACGCGTCGGACAACTCAGCGCAACCCACAACTTTTGATCCAGATCCTTCAGCGCCAGCAAATCGGCACCGCTATCGAGCTTTACCTGATCAAAGCCGCCTGCGCGGAAGAAATTCCAAGTGTGCGAAGTCGTCATAATGTCGGATTCCGATTAAAAATAACTGATTCAAGCCGTGCCAGGGAGCCACTGATTTAATCCGTTCATGGTGAGCCTGTCGAACCATGATCAGATTAAATTCATAATAATCATATTGTTACAAAACCCTTCGACAAGCTCAGGGCGAACGGATGATTTGTCAGCATTTCCCTAGCTTGCTTGTTGTTCCAGCGTAAAAGACGCCTGATCATCCTGCCCCAGATGTTTGACCAGATACGGCATCACCTCCTGCAATATGCCATACAGATTCCACGGCGGATTGAGCACGAACATGCCGCTGCCATACATACCGAAACCATCTTCGCTTAAGCCTTGCACGCTGAGTGAGACATTAAGCCAGCTCTTCACCGGCAGTTGCTTGAGTTGCTCCGGTAACTGCCGCGCATCACTGCGCTGCAACTGCGGATACCACACCGCATACACGCCGCTGGCAAAACGCTTCAGGCCTTCACCCAGCGCTGACACCACGCGCTGATAATCCTGTTTATCTTCGTAAGGCGGGTCAATCAGCACCAGTGCGCGGCGCGGCGGCGGCGGCAGCAAGGCTTTCAGCGCACCAAAACCGTCGGCTGTCTGCATCAGCACCCGCGCACCGTATCCGGAAAAATTCTGTTGCAGGAGCTCACTGTCACTGGGATGCAACTCGAACAAACGCATCCTGTCCTCATCTCGCAACAGCTCCTGAGCCACCAGCGGAGACCCGGGATACAGCTTCATCAGCCCGTCCGGATTGATCGCTTTGATCAGCGCCACATAATCGGCCAGCGGCTCAGGCATATCATCACGATCCCAAAGCCTGGCAATACCGCTTTCATATTCGGCATTCTGCGTGGCATAACCGCTGTCGAGCGCATAGCAACCCGCTCCTGCATGGGTGTCGATGTACCAGAACGGCTTGTCCTTTTGTGCCAGATAGCGCAGCAACTGCACCTCAATGAAGTGTTTCAGCACATCGGCATGATTGCCGGCGTGAAAGGCGTGGCGGTAACTCAACATAGGGCTTGGTTTCTTTGGACGGAGCGCAATTGTGCCACGCCCGTGTCGACTTAACAAACCGGCTTACCCGGCGCCACTAGCCGAATTTTGCGCCGGTTAACGTTATTGAAGCGATGGCAGCGGGTCGTGGGTCCCGTTTTACTTGCAGTTGATTTTCAGATTACCCGTCCAGCCGCAAGACCCGCAGTGATAACGTTTAAGCGGAATGGCCAGACCGATCACCCGGTCGATGACGCGACGTTGCACACGGTCCAGATAGGTAGACATACACTTTGGACAAGTTCTGTTATTGGCTTGAACAATTGGATCGGCGCGTACGTAAGACAATTTAGTCATAAAAAACACCCCCCGGTGAATGATTTTGACTTTACAACAAATAAATGACAGTTGAATTAAATAGTCTGTTTCGATTACTGCTTTGGCATTATAAAAGCAAATAAATTTGTATGGGCCGAATTGCCTATGTATTTCGGCCCAGCAACGCGTCCAACTCAAGATCGCTGAATCCCGCAGCCTGCCGGGCAGGCAAATTAAACGGGCCGCGCAGCACGGGGGCTGCATGTTGCACCGCAAGACGGGCATAAGTGCTGACAGGTTCCAGACAACGTTGTTCGCACAGGTAAGCGTACCAGCGGTTGCCGATAGCCACATGACCTATTTCATCCGTCAGAATGATGTCCAGAATCCCGGCGGCGGCCAGATCGCCCGCCTGCGCCAGCTTATCCCGTAACGCAGGTACGGCATCCAGCCCTCGCGCCTCCATGGTTCGGGGCACCAGTGCCATACGGGCGAGCACATCGTTGCGGGTTTTGTCGGCCATCTCCCACAGACTGCTGTGCCCGGGAAAATCGCCATAGGCATGCCCCAGCACTTGCAGATGGCCGGCCAGCAAGGAAAAATGCAGCGCCTCCTCATCTGCCACCTGCAACCAGTCGGTGTAATACTCGCGCGGCATATCTGCAAACCGCCAGATCGCATCCAGCGCAAGGTTGATGGCATTGAATTCGATGTGAACCAGCGCATGAATCAGGATAGCGCGCCCCTCATGTGTAATCATCGAGCGGCGCTTGACGAGACGCGGCGCGACAAGTTCCGGCTTGACGGGGACGCCGGGAATGGGCTGTGTTGCGCTCAATGCAGCATGACTATCCAGCTCAATCACGCCCGATGCCCAGATTTGCGCCAACTGTCGCACCCCAGCCGCCTTGCGTTCAGCATCCGGCTCAGCCAGCCAGAACAGCGCCGCCTGTCTCAATTCTGTTTGGTGATTTTTCATTCAATAAAAAACATATGTCCACAATAGTCACAAAATGGGGAAAGCAGGCATTTCACCTAAAGGCGAAATCTATAAAAAACACAAATTATTCAAGCAGATACAACATACATTTCACAACAAAAGATGACAACATCAGTCCAAAGTTAGTCTTTGACGTTGTTCGTGTCTTTGCGAGTTATTGTGAGTTCAACAAAGAGGGGTAAGCAGGAATTTCGCCGCAAGGCAAAAGCTCGCACAAGTTGTTCGGCCTGCATACACCTTTTCTCTGTGATCTCTGTGTTCTCGGTGGCTAACTGTTTTTTTCAACTTTCATCATTCTGCCGCTGGTTTATTCAGCATCGCCTTGAGTCTTGCCAGCTTGTCCAGGCCTTCATCCTTGGTTACCACGGGTGCGGCATCCGCGTGACCACCGGCATAAATCAGCTCGCTCTGAGGCATTTCTTCCAGAAAACGGCTGGGTTCGCACAGCGCCCAATCCTTGCCGCGCCGACGTCGCTTGCAATAGCTGATCTGCAAACTGCGCTCGGCACGGGTGACGCCCACATACATCAGGCGGCGTTCTTCTTCGATGCCTTTTGCATCGCTGTCGCGGAACGGCAGAATATCTTCTTCCGCACCGATGATGAACACATGGGGAAATTCCAGCCCCTTGGCGGCATGCAGCGTGGACAGTGTGACCGTATCCTGCTCTTTATCCTTGCCTTCGAGCATATTGATCAGCGCGATGGTCTGCACCATGGCAATCAGCGATTTTTCGTCCGCTTCGGATTTGCGCTTGAGCCAGCCAATAAAGTCTTCCACGTTCTTCCACTTACCCTCGGCCTGACGCGATTCCTGCGAGTCATACAGCCAGGTTTCGTAGTTGATCGCGCGCAGCAATTCATCGAGCAATTCACCGCAAGGATCGGAGTCTGCACGCGCCTCAAGGCGATTGATGAAACGGCAAAATATCATCAGATCCTCATACTGACGGGCGGGTAGCAATTGCTCCATCTGGACATCGAACGCAGCCTCAAACAGGCTGATCTGGCGTATGCCGGCATGACTGCCGAGCTTCTCCAGCGTGGTATTACCGATGCCGCGCTTAGGGGTAGTAATGGCGCGAATGAAGGCCGGGTCATCGTCCGGGTTGGCGATCAGCCGCAAATAGGCGGTAATATCCTTGATCTCCGGCTTGTCAAAAAACGAGCTGCCGCCGCTGACCGTATAAGGCACACGCTGGGCGCGCAACTGCTCCTCGAAGGCGCGCGACAGATAATTGCTGCGATACAGGATCGCATAATCTGCAAATTTGGTTTGATGTTCGAACTTGTGGGTGATCAGCTTCATCACCACGCTTTCGGCTTCGTGCTCGTCATCGCGTGCGGCATAGATGCGAATCGGGTCACCGATGCCGTGATCGCTCCACAGCTTCTTCTCAAACACCTTGGTATTGTGATTGATGAGTTGATTCGCCACCATGAGGATGCGCTGCGAGGAGCGGTAATTCTGCTCCAGCTTGATCACGCGCAGATGGCTATAGTCGGTTCGCAGGTTGTGCAGATTCTCGATACTCGCGCCCCGCCAAGCATAGATCGCCTGATCGTCGTCGCCCACGGCGGTAAACGCGGCACGCTTGCCCGCCAGCAGCCGGGTCAGCTGATACTGGCAATCGTTGGTATCCTGATACTCGTCGATCAGCAAGTAACGCAGTTTATTCTGCCAGCGCTGCAAGGCTTCCGGGTGCTGATTAAACAGCACCACCGGCAAGTGGATCAGATCATCGAAATCCACCGCCTGATAGGCGCGCAAGGTTTCCTGATAACGTCCATAAATACGCGCATAGGCTTCCGCCTCCGCACTGTCGGCCACCACCACCGCCTGCTCAGGCGAAATGAACGCCGACTTCCAGTTCGACACCTGCGTCTGGATGTCGCGTATTTCCTGCTTGTCGCCCGAATTGGTCAGCTCACCGATGATCTTCCAGGTGTCGCTGGAGTCGAAAATCGAGAACTGCGGCTTGTAACCCAGAAGTTTCGCCTCGGCGCGCAGGATCGTCATGCCCAGCGAGTGAAAGGTGCTGACCACCAGGCCTTTGGAATTCTTGCCCTGCAACAGATGGCCCACGCGTTCGCGCATTTCGTTGGCGGCCTTATTGGTAAAGGTGATCGCCGCGATATTGCGCGCTGCATAGCCGCACTCCTCCACCAGATAGGCGATCTTGTGGGTAATCACGCGCGTCTTGCCGCTGCCCGCTCCCGCCAGCACCAGCAAAGGGCCGTCGAGATACATTGCCGCTTCGCGCTGTACAGAATTGAGTTTGCTTAACATTTATTGAAACTTGGCATTTTTTCGGAACGGAATATCAGAGATGGGGCGAAGGTCGCCATGATACCAAACCATCAGACCAGAAAAGTTCTGGATGGTTGCAAAACTACCCTGCTATCTGTTTTTGCCCAACGACTCAACGCACAGATGCGCTATATTTTCAGCAATTCAGCACAAATATTATTTGAATTCACCCTGTCAAAACTCATTGCTCCCGCCCCGGGTCAGACAGAAACAATTAATCTACTTTATCAACGCATACCGTGCGGGCAGGTCTTCCCATTTTTTCGCAGCAAGCACATCGGCTGCGTAAACGTGAAATTCGCTCAGCGATTCGTTTACCCCTCGCCCGCAAGCGGGAGAGCGCAGCGAGGGTGCCCGGTCATGACAATCGAACGTGCTGTAAACTCGCCTTGACCGTTAGTCAGCCGAAATCTGAAGCGCTGAAACATGAATATATTCAAGTATTTAAGCTGAACTCCGCCCGCTAAGAATGAACTGCCTGAGCCACAAGACGCACACCTAGCGCTGCGCAAACGCGGTTGATCGTGTCAAAGCGCGGATGCGCATTCGGCCTCAGCGCCTTGTACAGGGCCTCGCGTGTCAGGCCGGATTGCTCGGCAATCTCGCTCATACCACGGGCTCGGGCCGCAATGCCAAGCGCGTGGGCCAGTTCAGACACATCGCCCTCTTCAATCACCATAGTCAAATAAGCGGCAATATCTTCCTCGCTCTTGAGATATTCCGCCATGTCAAAATCAGGCAGGTCTGCTATGCGAATTTTCCTGGTCATAATTTATTCCTCAATAGTTGCTGCAAGCCTGACGGCACGGGCTATATCGGTGGTCTGTGTGGCTTTATCGCCACCGCCCAACATCACAATCATCACCGATCCACGCTGGATGTAATACATGCGCCAACCCGCCACACACCCATTAACCTGCTGCATTTTAATGATTTTTGCGCCCCGGCTCCGGCAAAGTCACGTCAGGATTGATCAGAGTCTAAAACCCTATACAGCAGCCAAAAGACTTTCATATGGAATGTGCAATCCATCATGCAACCGCTTCACCATTTGCAAACTTAGCCGGCGCTTGTGGTTTAGAACTTCTGAAACGCGACCGCTGGTACCGATGAAAGGTTCAAGATCCTTTTGAGTAAGACCTTGCTGTTCCATTCTGAATTTAATGGCTTCAACCGGATCCGCCGCCCCCATCGGAAAATATTTGTTTTCATATGCTTCGATCAACGTAACCAGAATTTCCATCTCGTCTGATTCCGGCGTTCCGTCTTGCGCCTGATACACAACCTCTAGCCGCTTAAATGCGGCTTGCAGGTCATCGTTGTTCCGGATAGGCTTAATATTCATTGACGGTCTCCACATTGATTTGATCATACTGCGCATGGGTTCCAACGAACTTTACCCACACTATCCCGGCCCGATATTGCATTTCAACAACCAACCGATACTTATTTCCGGCGATATTGAACACAACACGATTGTTGCCACAGATGCTCGCATTTCGGTACTGCCCTTTAATATCCTGAGGGGTCAACCAGTCAGCTTCGCTGGCTTCATCAAACCAGCTTTGCAAAGCGCCTTTTGAATCCAGATATGCCGGACGACTCCAAAAGTTGACCAAAGTACTCTTTGCAATTATCCGCACACCAAACACCTCCCGTTTTGGGAGATTTTATATCGACGGGGCACACATAGCAAACAAACTATGCTGAATTTTACGAAAAGTTCATAATCCAAAAAATCACGAAACGGTTCAAGTAGCCAATCCGTATAACGGATGCTCGCAAATTCATAAAACAAAATATCGTCTTATTTTAATTCAAGGGTATCGCTATGGCCGCTGATGAGCCACGTAGCCAGTTCGCCGATAAACACTGCGTCGTCCGGATGCTTTTTCCGGCCTTGCAATGCACACCCCCAAACGACAGCAACCCGCCAGCCGGCATCGAGCAAAATTGCAGACATATGACAATTGTTGGTATCTTCAGAATGTTTAGTTTGGCTATGAAAATTCGCAAATATAGCTTATCGGCTTCATCAGGCAGTGAGTCTCAACAGCACCTGGCAAATCGAACATTTTTGGGGATTTTCTAAACTCAAACAGGCGGTAAAGATGAAACTCCTTTGTGTTCTCCTGAGCGAACCTAACCTCACCACGACTGACAAAGAAAGGGGTTTCCTTGCCAAAGGCCGTCGTTTTAACCTCAATAAACCTTTCGCATCCAGAGGACTCAAAAGAAAGAATATCGAATCCAAGCCCATCGCCTTGAGTTTTTGCGACATGCTCCACTTTATCAGCCAATGCTTTATGACCGAGGTTATACAATCGGAAGTGTTCAAAATTCAAAATAAATTCCTCCCCAGCATTACCGAGCGCAATATTTCTGGCTTCCCGCTCCAAATAATCGCGTTTCTGAGGCACTGATACGCGATAGTCGTTATTGCTCGGTTCTCTAGCCGTGCTTAACAATTTTGGAGCATCGACTTGGAGTTTGCCGAAATCCTCAAACAAAGGAGTGACAGCAGGAGCCGAAGAAGCTGCTAGAGCCGCATTATCAAGCAACTGATCTTGAGCAATGCGACTCTCAACAACCTCACGCAAAAGTTGCTGATAGTTCCCCCGAGGCTTGTAGCCTGTAATATATGGGTAACCCAGGTCGATAAGAATGGCGCTAATGTTTTGGTGTTTAAACTCTACTGCGCCCTCTGATCGACTATCCAGTTTCGCAATTAATCCACGGCGGTGTGTTGTCTTGTTGTAAGTCTGCCCCGATAATTCAAGCAGCAACATGTGCAAATAGTCAGCGACCGTGGCTTCAACTTCAGTTCGATTCCATCCCATAGTAGTGGAGTTCCGCTTAGTGCTACGCGTTGAAAAAAGCCATGTTCGAATTTCTTAATCGCAAACGAACAAATTAATCTTTAGAGGCATACATTCTGAAGATTTTTTGAGACTATCACAATCGTCCGATCCGCAGCATAACGACACAATGCGCAGTACTACTCGAAGCCTTCCGGCGTATATCGGCTTTTGATAGAAAGCCTTGCCGCTTCAATTTAATGCGTTTATCGGGGGGATAACCGCCCTGTTCTCCATCATTTTTTCTCCCACGGCGCGAAGCCGATGGTACGTTTTTTCTTGGGATCAGATGGTGTCATCAGTTCGTGGACGGCATCAAATAGCGCTTTAAACTTGATGTCGTAGTTCTTCTCCAGAGCGGCAAGTTTGCGGGAAAGTTCGGCGTTGGAGGCAAGCATCTGGCGTAACTGCACAAAGGTGCGCACTATCATGAGACTGACTTCGACTGCGCGTTCTGATTTTAATACATTACCCAGCATCAGCGCGCCGTGTTCTGTGAAGGCATGCGGCAAGGTCGGCGAATACTTGAGCTTGGCGAGGTGGTCGCAATTTGCGACCACCTCGGCTTTTTCTTCAGCACTCAAGCGAAACATGAAATCTTCCGGGAAGCGTTCAATATTGCGGCGCATCTGTTCATTGAGTCGCTTTGTTTCCACACCATAGAGTTCTGCCAAATCGGTATCTAGCATGACTTTCTGACCGCGAATCAAAAATATCTTCGATTCGATTTGCGCCACAGATGCAATCAAGGTTTTGTCAGTCATCGCCCTCTCCTTTTAGCGGCATTTTACACGCTCAATATTAAGCCAAAGGCGATTATCAAAGCTTATGTCGAGTATTTATATCGACCGTATTCCAAGCAAAGCAGCAAATTTCACATTAAGCAAACAAACGAGGCGAGCTGATCATTTCTTCAACAAGGCTTGCAGGGCGGCGAAGGGATTATGGGTTGCCAATTTTTGATCGGCAGCGCCACGGCGCCTCCCCTCCTCTTCGAGCACCCGCGAATGTTCGTTATCGTGGCAATACAAACAGAGCAGCTCCCAGTTGCTGCCATCCACCGGATTATTGTCGTGATTGTGGTCTTTGTGGTGCACCGTCAATTCACGCAGCCGCACCCCGGAAAACGCTCGACCACATCGCCCGCATATCCATGGATATAATTTGAGTGCCCGCTCACGGTAGCCGGCCTCACGAACTTCACTTTGTTTGCGGGCTTCGGCTACGACGCGGTCGAGTCGTGCGTGATCGGGAGTGGTATGTTTAGTCATGGCTCGTGATTGACGAAATTGTGTGAATGAAATTAATGAACCGCTGTCATCGGCGGGAAATGCGGAGATTTTATAATTCATGTTATTGTTTGCCGCTCAGACGCTGTTTCTTGCATAAATACTGAAATAGCAACTTACATCCTGATACAACCAAACCGTAAAATACAATTTCAACTTATTGATTTATATAGTATTTTTGTCTTTTATCTGCACGTCATCGTACATAAACTTTCAGGTTTGCGTTCATAACAATCTGTCCCGGCAACCAAGCTTCCTTCTGCACGCGCTAAAACCGGCCCGGCCGTTTCGATTCACGCTAAATCCTTGTCTATTCGTTCAGCAATCAGATCAAGCATAGTGTGCATCTGGCTGACGATTTCCTGCGCCCGAGCGACATCGCCTTCGGTCTTGCCATGCTTTTCCAAAGCCCGACACAGGCCGGCAAATCCAACCGCACCCACCATTCTGGCAGGCGCGTAAACGTGATGAGCCAGCATTGCGAGTGCGGCAAAATCTTCACGTTCAAGGGCCGCGTCTATCCTGCTCATGTCCAGCCGCGCCGATTCCAGAAACCGGCGGACAAATTGCTGCAATTTCAACTTATCGTCGCCCAGCCATTGAGCCAACACAGACAGGTCAATCGGATCGTGCGTTTCAACGGTGGATGGCGCATCGGGAAGTGACTGCATTGGCAACCCGATCAATTTGGCAATCATGCTGTACAGCGCAGCGGGATCGAATGGCTTGCCAATGAAGTCACTCATGCCGGCAGCCAGATAGATTTTGTGATCCTCAGTCGATGCATTGGCCGTCATGGCAATCACCGGCATACCTGCCAATGCAGGATTAGCGCGAATCAGCCTGATTGCCTCAAATCCATCCATGACGGGCATCTGAATATCCAGCAACAGGCAATCAAAGCGTTGCTGCTCCAGCAACTCGATCGCCTCTTTGCCGTTCCGGGCAATGCATACAATTGCACCGGCATGCTCAAGAAAACCGGTTGCCACCTCACAATTAAACGGATGATCATCTGCCACCAGAATACGCACACCGTTAAGCTGCGGACTTGCCGTCGCATCAGTTCTCTCGATTGTTGCCTGATGCAGGCCGGCTTTTTTCAGTCTCACACCGAACCAGAAAGTACTTCCCTTGCCGGGACTGCTTTCCACCCCGACCTCTCCATCGTTCATTAATTCTATCAATTGTCGGCAGATGGAAAGACCGAGACCTGTGCCGCCATAGATACGCGTGGTGGAAGCGTCAGCTTGCTGGAATGCCATAAACAGCCTGGCTTTTGCTTCATCGGCGATGCCGATACCGGTATCCTGCACTTCGAAACGCACCAGCGCGCTGTCATCATTTTCATCTACTTTATTAACGCGAACAACGATGTTGCCTTTTTCGGTAAACTTGACCGCATTACTGACGTAATTGATCAGAACCTGCCCCAGTCTGAGCGGATCGCCACACAGCCAAAGCGGCATGGCGGGATCAATCTCTATATCCAGCGTCAGCCCTTTTTCCCTGATGCGCTGCTCAAACAGAATTCTGGCACTCTCCAGCACATCATGAAGCTCAAAATCAATCTCTTCAAGCTTCAGCTTGTTGGCGCTGATCTTGGAGAAATCCAGAATCTCTTCAATAATGCCCAGCAGATGCAGTCCAGAGAGGTGAATTTTTTCCAGATAATTGCGCCCCTTGGCAGACATTTCCGTATTCAGTGCCAGATGTGCCATACCAAGAATGCTGTTCATCGGCGTTCTGATTTCATGGCTCATGTTGGCGATGAATTCACTCTTGGCCTGATTTGCAGCGATGGCTTCATCGCGCAAGACTATCGCTTCATTGCGCAATGCGATCGCCTCTGCGTTACCTTGAGTGACCAGATTTTCAAGACGCATTTCATTGCGCTTGAGTCGGTAAATGCGCCAGCGATACACCATCGCTGCAAGGCCTATTAACGCCGCCGCCATCAGTGTGCGGAACCACCAGCTTGCCCAGAAGGGCGGTGTGATGATGACCGGCAGCGAGGTTTCGCGCCATTCACCGACATTATTGGAAGCCTTGACATGAAAAACATAGCGGCCGGGATCAAGGTTGGTATAAGTGGCATTTCGATGCTGTGCATCAACGTACACCCAGTCCTTGTCAAAACCATCCAGTCGATAGGCGTAGCGGTTAAGCGCGGGGTTGGCATAATGCAATGCGGAAAACTCAAATGAAAAAACCGAGTTTCGCAAGGAAAGCGTCAGCGCTTTGGGGTGGCTAACCGTGCCGGCCAGATCAACCCCTTCAGGGTGGGTATCTTCGCGCAATGAGCGGTTCAATATACTGATATCGGTGATCGCAACCTGGGGAGAGAAAGACTTGATGTTGGCTACTGCCGGGTCAACTACAGTGATGCCTTGGCCGCTACCAAAATACAACAATCCCTGATTGTCGCGCGAGGATGCGTGATCATTGCTGCCGGCGACATTCCCGCTTTTTAAAAATGATTGGGTGATTTTTCCGCTATCCGGATCAAATGCGATTATTCCGGAGGAGGTATTGATCCAAAGTTTTCCTGCATTGTCGCTCTCTATGCTGGCAATCCTGACGGATGCAATGTCGCTATAAGAGCGGAACCCGATTTTGCCATCCGGTTTGGTAATAACCCGGTTGATGCCGTGATCCGTGCCCACCCATAGCGCCCCCTGTTTATCCTCATGCAGGCAATTGACGTGATCGTCATTCAAGCCGGCAGGACTGGCAGGATCATGCAGATAATGGCTGAATTTCCCCGTGGCCTGATCAAGCACATCCAGCCCGCCCCCGTTGTTCGCCCCCGCCGCCCATACTCTCCCTGCGCGATCCTCATGGGCTACATAGGTGGAGTTAATGCTGCGGCTATCCGGATCATCCGGATCATGACTAAATCGCTTGATGGCTCCGGACGCAGGGTCATAGCGAATCATGCCTCCGCCGGTGGCAAGCCAGAGTATGCCTGCGCGACCGGGCGCGATATAACTAATAAAGTTACTACCCGGACCGTCAAACTTCATGACATGAAAACGCCCACCCACTTGATCAAGCCGGTTCAATCCTGAAGGTGTGCCTACCCAGAGCGGACCGTCTCGCGGCTTGTATAAGCTATATATGAGGTTATTACTCAGTGAACCGGGACGCCCGGGATCAGCATGAAATTTTTTAACCACCTTATGTGCTGCAGTATCAAACAATGTCAATCCGCTGCTGCTTCCAAACCATAAACGGCTATCAGCATCGGCTACAACGCCCATAATCAAATTACTGTCGTCGGGGCTATACTGATCCAGGTCGCGCGGAATGATTTGCTCAAATCCCTGAATACCCAGATTGGCCCGACTCAACCCGTCAGCAACAGTACTAACCCACAAGGTGTCTGAGCGATCCATAAAGACCGCCCAGGTATCATTACTAGGCAGACTGTACGGATTTTCCGAGCGATGTTTGTAGCTGATGAACTGGTTGTTGTCGCTGTCCCAGCGCAACAAGCCTTCTCTCATGGTGGTCGCCCAGATCGTTTTATGCTTATCTTCATAAATCTGGCTGACCCTGAATCGATCCACCCCGTCTGCTATAGCAAGACGCCTTCTTTGCGACCAGTCCGCCCCATCCTGCCAGACAAAAAGGCCCGCTTCACCGCCTATCCATAATCGATGCTGATGATCGAATTGCAGTGCCCTGACGTTGTTGAGCAAAGGATCTGGATGCTCTGGCGCATCCAACCGGTAATGCACAAAAGCAGAGGAACCTGATGCCAGATAGTCCAGCACCCCCGGCCAGGTAGCGATCCAAAGCCCGCCATTGTTATCCAGCGCCAGCGCTTTTACATTATCCGTAGCGATACTGTCAGGCTGAGAGGGGTCATGTTTGTACTCCTTGAAAAGGCCATTCTTCT
>JBAZAY010000043.1:0-24827 GCA_041671725.1 Gallionella sp.
AAGGGGAAATTCCCCACCGACAAGGTTTTACCTCAACAACCTCAAATGCAAGTCTGGTTCAAAGCAGAATGCGGCGACAGGGCACCCCAGCCACCGCGTTAGCGGTTTAGTTCAACAGAAGTTGTGCAGTGACAACGCCAACTAACGACTTACGTCTGGCGTCTATTTTTACTCCGTTCGCAATGCCTCTACCGGATCCAGTCTGGCAGCACGCCGGGCCGGCATTACGCCCGCAGCCAGGCCGATGCTGGTGGCACTCAGTTCGGCCAGCACGGCGAACAGCCAGGGTGTATGCACCGGCAGTGCCGGGATTAACAGGTGCAAACCTTGTGCGATGCCGACGCCCAATGCCAGGCCGGCCAGGCCGCCCAGTGCGGACAGCAGCATTGCCTCGCCCAGAAATAGCGTCAATACCTGGCTCTCGCGTGCCCCCAGTGCGCGCAGCAGGCCGATTTCGGCGGTGCGCTCGGTGACGGCCATGGTCATGATGGTCAGGATGCCGACGCCGCCCACCAGCAGGGAAATTCCACCCAAGGCACCCACCGCAAAGGTAATCACATCCAGCACCGAACCCAGAACTTCGAGCGCCTTTTCCTGCGGGATCAAGGTAAAGTCTTCGCGCCCGTGACGTTCTTTCAGTATCGCCGTGATGGAACGCACCACGCTTTGCAGGTCGGCGCTGGCCTTGTAGCTCAGCTGGATTTCCATCAGCCCCGGACGATTGAATAATTCCAGCGCACGAGCGGCGGGAATGAATACGGTATCGTCCAGATCGAAGCCGAGCATTTGCCCCTTCGGTTCCATTACGCCGATCACCCGGTAGCGCTGTCCGCCGATGCGCAAATAACTGCCGAGCGGGTTTTGCCCGGCGAATAATTCCTGATGCACCTTGGAGCCGAGTACGACCATGGCGCGCGCCGCTGTCGGGTCATCGTCGGGCAGAAAATTGCCGATCTGCACGCGGCTTGCCAGCACTCTGGGAAGATTGTGCCCCGCCCCGAACGCCGTGACGCGGCGCGTCTTGCCCTCGAAGCGCACCTCGGCATTGCCCTGCACACTGGGATTGACGTATTCGACGTTCGGCAGGCGGCGCAAGGCCTGGGCATCATCGATGGAAATCGTTTTTACCGAGCCGAAGATGCCTACGTTGCCGCCTTGTGTCTGTGTTTTGCCGGGTTGGATGGCGATCAGGTTGGTACCGAACTGGGAAAATTCCGCCAGCACGAACTGGTGCAGCCCCTCGCCGATGGAGGTGAGCAGGATCACTGCCGTGATGCCGATGGCAATGCCCAGGCCCGTCAGGAAACTGCGCATCCGGTAGGCCAGGAAGCTGGAGGTGGTCAGACGGATCAGGTCGGTAAATAGCATGTTATCTGCCCGCCAGCGCGGTTACCGGGTCGAGTCGTGCCGCACGTCTGGCCGGCCAGACGCTAAACAGGATGCCGGTGCCGAGCGAGGTGCCGATTGCCGCCAGCACCGCCCACCAGGGGGCTGCAACCGGCAGTGATGGATAGAGCTTTGCAATGACCAGTACGCCGGCTTCGCCCAATATCAGTCCGACCACGCTGCCGACACCGGACAAGAGAACGGCTTCCGCAAAAAACAGGCTGCGGATTTGTGCGGCCGGTGCACCCAATGCCTTGAGCAGTCCGATCTCCTGGACGCGTTGCGAAACGGCAATCAGCATTACGTTCATGATCAATATTCCTGCGACTGCCAGACTGATCGCGGCGATGCCGCCGACTGCCAGCGTCAGCGCGCGCAGAATGCGGTCGAAGGTCGCCAGCACGGCATCCTGTGTGACCACCGTCACATCCTTTTCACCGTTGTGGCGGGTGAACAGGATCGTCTCGGCGTCTGTCTTGGCCTGTATTACGCTGTCACGGCTTTTCGCCTCGACCAGAATGCGGAACAGGCCGGAGGTGTTGAACAGCATGTGTGCCGAGGCAACCGGTACGATGACGATCTCGTCGGTATTGAAGCCCATTGATTCGCCCTGGCTGGTCATGATGCCGATCACGCGAAAACGCCGGTCGCCCAGCCTGACCCAGGCGCCGACGCCCGATTCCTTGCCGAACAATTCGCGGTTGATCTTGGCCCCCAGCACGCACACAGACTCGCTTGAATGCACGTCGCCTGCGGGCAGGAATTGCCCTTTGCCCAGACTCATATGGCGCACTTCAAGCAGACTGGACGTGGAGCCCAATACGATGACTTCGCGATTTTTTGCATCTTTTGAGATTTGCGACGAGCCTATGGTCAGCGGCGCGATTTTCCCCACTGCACGGCTGCGCAACAAGGCTTGTGCATCGTCCAGACTCAGTTCTCGCGGTATTTGACCCAGCAGCATGCCAGGGCCGATGCCGGCGGTTTCGGTGCGCCCCGGGAATACCAGCACAAGATTGGTACCCAGCGAGGAAAACTGATTGATGACATAACGCCGCGCACCTTCGCCCAGGGCCGTCAGCACCACCACCGCCGCCACGCCGATGGACATGGCGAGGATCATCAGCAAGCTTCGCGTGCGGCTGCCGCGCAGACTACCTGAGGCAAACTGCACGACGTCAATGAATTTCATGTGCTTTGACCTGTGTGGCTGACAATCTGCCCGTCCACCATATGTAGTTGGCGCCTTGCCCGGCTGCCCAGTGCCGGGTCATGGGTGACCAGAATCAGCGTGACGTTCTGCTCGGTCAGTTGTTCGAGCAGATTGATCACCTCGCGGCCGGTGGACTGATCGAGGTTGCCGGTCGGTTCGTCGGCCAGCAGCACGCCCGGATGCATGCTGGTGGCGCGGGCGATTGCCACGCGCTGCCGTTGCCCGCCGGAGAGCTGGTCCGGCCTGTGGTCGGCCCGGTCCTTAAGGCCGTAATTTTCAAGTAACTGTGCGACGCGCTCGCGGCGTTCATCAACCGGTATGCCCGCCAGCATCAGCGGCAGTTCGATGTTCATCGCCGCCGTCAGGCGCGGCACCAGATGGAACGACTGGAATACGAAGCCGATTTTTTCGCTGCGTACGCGGGCCTGTTGCTCGTCATTCAGCGACGTGACATCGCCGCCATCCAGTCTATAGGTGCCGGAACTTGGCCTGTCCAGCAGGCCGATCAGATTCAGCAGAGTGGACTTGCCGGAACCGGATGGCCCCATGATGGAAACATAGTCGCCCGCCGCAATAGAAAGATCGATGCCGCGCAGCGCGGCTACCTGTTGATCGCCGACCGTAAAACTGCGACTGACCTTTTCAAACTGGATCATTTGGCAGACTTGGCGGTTTCTGGCTGGACTTTTGCGCCGGCTTTTACACCGGCCTGATCCAGTGTCAGCACGATCTGGTTGCCCTCGTTCAGCCCTGAGGTGATTTCGGTCTGCTCCCAGTTGGCAAGACCCGTCGTTACGCTACGCTCTTCCAGCACGCCATCGGCCTTGTATACCAGTACGCGTTTACCCTCCAGCAGGCTTTGTGTCGGTATGCGCAGCACGTTTTGATGTGAGGTATGGACGATTTCCACATCTGCGCTGTAGCCTACCAGCAGGTTCTCGGCGGTAGCCGGTTGCGACACGTTACTGCCGGCAAAGCCGACAGCAGATTGCGGGAGCTGCCGGCCAGCACCAACTCCCAAATCAATGGACTTCGCCGCTCCAGCTTGGGGCTGAGGATCGATAAAGTCCACTTCTACTTCCACGGTGCGCGCCTGCTTTTCCAGTTCCAGCACATAGGGGGCGACGCGCTTGACACGGCCCGCAAAAGACTTGCCCTTGATCGCATCCAGCGTGATACGGCTGGGCTGGCCTGCCTTGATGTTGGCGGCATCCACTTCGTCGATCGGCGCGCTGACGAACAGACAGCGGTCATCGATCAGGTCGATGGCGGGCGGGGTTGGAATGCCGGGCGGAGAGGGCGTGGCGTATTCGCCCAGTTCGCCGCTGATGTCGGCCACGATGCCGTCGAACGGGGCTTTCAAAACCATGCGATCAAGGCCTGCGAGTGCTGCGGCGATACGCGATTTTCCCTGTTCGATCTGGCTGTGGGCGGCCTCGCAGCCGGCTCGCGAGACATGGGCGTTCGAGGTTTTCTGATCCAGCCCCTCGTCGGAGATAAAGCCCTTGGCGTGCAATTGAGCTGCGCGATTCGCTTCCTGTTCAGCAAGATCCGCCTGGAGGCAGGCTTGTTTTGCCTGAGTCTGAGCGGTGACGAGTTGTTCTTTTGCCAAGCGCGCTTGCGCCTGTAGGTCGTTGTTCCACAATTCCAGCAAGATCTGATCGGCCTTGACCCGATCGCCTTTTTTGACCAGCAGATGCGCGATCTGGCCACCGGAAGGGGAGGACAGCTTGGCGCGATGGCACGCCTTGATTGTTCCTGCGCGCGTGTTGCTCACCGTCGCCTCGACCATGCCGCGCCCGACGGTGATCAGTTGAACGCGCAGCGGTGCGGGGCGCGTGAAATACCAGGCCGCCGTCGCCAGCAAAGCCAGCGCCGCCAGCCAGGGAAGCAGGCCGCGCCAGGTCTTGCGCTTGTTGTGCTGAGCCGCCGTCATGCATATCCCCTTAAAAGAGCAATATAATCAGATACTTGTATATTTATGCTTGCGTCTGGCTATTGCTTCTGTCCGTCAGCCACTTCTCGAAATCTTCCGGCGGAACGGGTCTGGAATACAGATAGCCTTGCGCGTAATCGCAGTCGGCACGCAGCAGCAGATCGCGTTGCTGCTCGGTTTCCACGCCTTCGGCGATTACCTTTAAACCCAGCTTGTGCGCCATGACGATGATCGCTTCGCACAAGGCCATGTCGTCCGATTCCTGCGCCAGATTGCGCACAAATGACTGGTCGATCTTGAGGTAATCGATATCGAATTTCTTCAGATAGGACAGCGATGAATAGCCAGTGCCAAAGTCGTCGATGGACACCTGAATGCCGGCATCACGAAGCGCGACCAGTTTGTTATTGATGCGCTGATCCGCATTCAGCAGCAGTCCTTCTGTGATCTCGAACACGAAATTTTTGCCGAGCAGATTGCTTTCATGCAAATCCTCGATAAACGATGCCACGCTGCCGCTATCGTTTTCATCCATAAATTCGACAGGCGACTTGTTGATGCTGATCTGGAATCCATCGGGTGTGAGACTGTCCCAGCGACGGCACCAGGCGATCGACTCACGGCGCACCCATGCGCCGATATCGACGATGAGTCGGGTCTTCTCAGCCAGTGGAATGAACTCGAATGGACTGACCATGCCGCGTACCGGGTGTAGCCAGCGTATCAGCGCCTCTGCCTTGTGTACCCGATTGGTCGCTAATTCGACGATAGGCTGGAAATAGACTCTGAACTGATTGTCGCTAAGCGCGCTGCGCAAGTCGTTGGTGAGGCGCAAACGTTTCTGTGCTTCTTCCTGCAGCGAGGCGGTGAAATGGCTGAGGCGGTTGCGGCCGTTTTCCTTGGCAGCATACATCGCCTGGTCGGCATTTTTCATCATGCTATCGATGTCGTCCGAGTCAGCCGGATACAGGGTAATGCCGATGCTGGCCGATATATAGACAACCTCGTCTTGCAGTTGAAAGGGTTCGGAAAGTTTCAGGATGATTTTCTGAGCGATGGTGTCGACATGACTGGCGTCGGCAAGCTGCGGTAATACCACGCTGAATTCGTCGCCCCCCAGACGTGCCACCGAATCCGATTTACGTACACAATCGACGATACGCGCTGCGGCCATTTGCAGCAGCAGATCGCCCATGTCGTGGCCCAGGGTGTCGTTTACTTCCTTGAATTGGTCGAGATCGATCAATAGCAGTGCCAGCGGCAGACCCGAGCGATCCGCTTTTTTGATTTCCTGCGACAGACGATCACGCCACATGTCACGGTTGGGCAGTTCAGTCAGCGCATCGAAGTTTGCCCGCTTCCAGAGCATTTCTCTGGAACGTTTGGCAGACTGGAGATAGATTGCAGAGCCGATCATAGCGAGGATCAGTAAACTGCCGAATGCACCCAGCAACAGCGTTAGCCAGAAATTATGCTGGCTCAACGATGACATCGCTGAAATTTCGCCCTCGACGTAAACCTTCAGACCAAATTCTGGCAGCTCATAGGACGCGAGAACGTGCGGGACGGTTTCGTTCTGGAACAGCGTCAGGGAAGGAAAACGCGGGTCTTTCCAGGGCCGGATCTTCAGTATCGGAAAAGTGCTGCGCTGGTAGCGCGCCAATCTGGCCTGTTCGGATACGTAGCCAATATCAGCATCCGGCAATGCAAGCATCTCCAGTTCTTTATCCCGGGCAAGTATGATGACGCCATTGGTATCCGCTACAAAGGAGTCAAGATGCCGCGTTAAAAAGGACAGTTTGGGTACGTCGGCCTTGGCAACCATGGCGCCCATGAATTTTCCGTCTATGATGACAGGCGTCGAAAAATACATTCCTGCAATATGGGTGGTTTTTCCCACCGCATATTGCATGCCGCGCTGGCTATTTTTATTTTGTTTGAAAAAATCACGTTCAGCGTAATTGTTGCCGACAGGACTGCCATCCGTATTCCAATTGCTGGCTGCAATGCAGTCGCCTGCTGCGTTCAGCAGAAAAATCAGATCAGCGTTAAGGCTCTTCTCGGCAACGGCCAGGTACCGGCTTAAATCGTTCAGACCGGGATCTGCTGTCCATAACCTGCGCCGCTGTTCGAGCGGCAGGAGGGATGGCGTAGCGGCTGTACCAAAACGCGTGGTGGCTTCCTTGACGCGTACCAGTTCGGATAACAGGTCCGGGATGCCGTGCAGGTGATTCAGATTGCGTACGATGCTGTCAGACAGGTCGTTTGCCCTTTGCTGGGCAAGACTGGTTTCCTGATCAATTAATGCATTGGCATCGGACAGGTAGGTGCGTTCCGTGAAGTACCAGGATAATGCGTTCCAGAGCACAAGCAAAAAAACTGTGACAAGCACGGTTCGTTTATTGCTTAATTTTGTCATATTAATCAATCTGATATGTGCCGATGATTAAATCGTCTGTCTCTGGTTTTGCAAATCTTTCGTTTTGACAGTTTCGTCATGTGAAACAGGGGTGTTGGTGCTGGAGAGAGGAATCGAACCTCCGACCTACGCGTTACGAGTGCGTTGCTCTACCAACTGAGCTACTCCAGCATGGGATGCGCGAATTATAGTGGACAGCCCGCTACTCGCGCCAGCGATATTCATCCATCGCCCAGGGTTGTGGCCGGCCTTCGATCTCGTTTAGCAGCAGTTCTGCGCAGGCTAACGACATGGTGACGCCATAGCGGAAGTGTCCGCAGTTGGCGTAGAGGTTGGCAAGGACAGGGTGGCGCCCTATGGTCGGGATGTTGTCAGGCGATCCGGGGCGCAGGCCCGCCCAATGCAGCAGCAGCGGGCGATTCTGCCAGTCGGGAAACAGGGCGTAGACGCGTTGCAACAGGCTGGTCTGTGCTTCTATGGTAGTGGACTTGTCGAAGCCGACATCCTCCAGCGTGCTGCCGATCAGCACGTGACCATCCAGACGCGGGATGAAGTACAGGTTGTCCTGGAGCAGAATTTGCCGGAATGGCGGTGTGTCGAACTTGAACAGCAAGATCTGCCCGCGTATCGGGCGGATAGTCAGGCTGAGCGCGTGTTCGCCCAGCAGGGTCTTGCTCCATGCACCCGCAGCAATGACATAGTTATCTGCGCTGAGTCTGCCTTGAGAGGTTTGTAGCCCGGTAATACGAGCGCCTTCCATTTCAAACTTCTGAACTTCGTGCTGTTCGAGTATCGTACCGCCCAGTATTTCCACATGACGGCGCAAGGCCTGCAACAGTCGGGGATTGCGTACCTGGCCGATGTCAGGCATCCACAATCCGTCACCTTGTAAACCGGGTATGCAGTCGCCCAGCGCCACCTGCTGCAAGGTGACCTGATGTTGTGCACACCACTGCGTGGCGAGTTCCTGTTGAAAAGGTGGGATCAGCAGCATGCCGCTACGTTGATATTCCGGATCGATGCCGGTAGTGGCATGCAGCTTTTTGGTAGCCTCGGCAAACATGCCCATGCTGCGTTGAGTCAGGCGTGTGACGGCTTCGGAGTAATCCCATGAACACAGGGGCGACATGATGCCGCCGCCAGCCCAGGACGCCTCCTGCCCCACCGTGCCGCGCTCGACCAGCGTGACTTTATAGCCCGCCTGCAACAAGGCTTGCGCGCTGGTAAGACCGACCGCGCCGGCACCGATGATCAGGAAATGTTCAGACATATCCGGGTGCCGTCATGATGCCGTGGCAATTTTGATCAGCGTCTTGGGTAGCGGAAACACTACATTTTCGGTGATGCCCTGCAACTCGGTGACCTTTTGTGCGCCGAATTGCTGCAATTTCTCTATCACCCCTTGCACCAGTACTTCAGGGGCTGATGCGCCTGCCGTGACACCGACGTGAAGTTTTCCGGCAAACCATGCCTCTTGTAGTCCGCCGGCATCATCCACCAGATAGGCCGGCACGCCGACATTGGCCGCGACTTCGCGCAAGCGGTTGGAGTTCGAACTGTTCGGTGAGCCGACCACGATCACCACATCGCATTGCGCGACCAGCAGCTTGACCGCATCCTGGCGGTTTTGCGTGGCATAGCAAATGTCGTCCTTCTTCGGCCCGGTAATGAACGGGAAACGATTTTTCAGCGCAGCGATGATGCAGCTGGCATCGTCCACCGATAACGTGGTTTGCGTCACGTAAGCCAGATTCTGCTCGTCGTTCACCTGCAGCAGTTCTACCTGTTCGGGAGACTCAACCAGATACATGCCGCTGTCGGTTTGTCCCATGGTGCCTTCCACCTCGGGATGTCCCTTGTGGCCGATCATGATGATTTCCTTGCTTTGATCGCGCAGGCGCGACACTTCGATGTGCACCTTGGTGACCAGCGGGCAGGTCGCATCGAACACGGTAAGATTGCGCGACTCCGCCTCGCGGCGTACCGCCTGGGATACCCCGTGCGCACTGAAGATCAGAATGCTGCCGTCAGGCACATCGCTCAGGTCTTCGATAAAAACAGCGCCTTTTTTGCGCAGGCCGTCGACGACAAATTTGTTATGCACGACTTCATGACGCACATAGATCGGCGCACCGTGCAATTCCAGTGCGCGTTCCACGATCTCGATGGCGCGATCCACGCCGGCACAGAAACCGCGCGGGTTAGCTAACAGCAGATCCATGTTTTTTCTCCATAAAACTTTCCCATATCATCAGGCCCGCCCCTAAGGTAATCGCGGAATCGGCCAGATTGAAGGCCGGGAAATAATGTTCGTTCCAGTGGAATACCAGGAAGTCAATTACATAGCCGTAGGCGATGCGGTCTATCAGGTTGCCGAGTGCGCCGCCCAGTATCAGACTCAATGCCAGCGCGAAGACGAACTCCTGAGCATGCTTGCGCAACAACCAGGTTATCGAGACGGCCGCGATAACGGCAATCGCGCTGAACAACCAGCGCTGCATGCCACCTGCGTCGCTAAGGAAACTGAACGCAGCCCCCGTGTTATGCAGCAACGTCAGATCAAACACGCCGAGCACCTTGATACTTTCAAGATAAGCAAAGTGACTGGCGATGAACAGCTTGCTTATCTGATCGAGTGCGATGACCAGACCGGCGAGGCTTAACCAGCGAAACATGTACTATCCCTCGTTTTTGTTGACTGTGTATTAAGCATAGTGGCGCGCCTCGCCGGAACCATACAGGTTGCTCACGCAGCGTCCGCACAAAGTTGCGTGTCGGGAGTCAGAACCCACATCTTCACGGTAATGCCAGCAGCGCTCACACTTTTCGTGCAGGCTGACCGACACATCGATACGATGCTCACTCACGCCAGCTACCCGGTGCACCGTAGCACGCGAGGTGATGAACACCAGGCGCAGATCGTCGCCCAGACGCGAGAGCACTTCATGCTCTTCGCCAGATGCGAACACATCCACCTCGGCGGCAAGCGCCGAGCCTATCAGGCCGGCGCTGCGCGCTTCTTCAAGTTGCTTGTTGACACGGGCGCGCCAGGCTTCGATGACCAGCCATGCGCTGATTGCATCGCCGCCCAGTTGTGCATCCGGCAGGTCGTGCCAGGCACCCTCGAACACGCTCACCTCATTGCTGCCATTCAATACTTCCCACACTTCTTCGCCGGTGAAGCTCAGGATGGGCGCAATCATGCGTGTCAGTGCCTGGGTGATGTGATAAAGCGCATTTTGCGCGGAACGGCGTGCGCCGGAATTCACGCCAGCGGTGTACAGACGGTCTTTCAGGATGTCCAGATAGAAGCCGCCCAGCGTTTCAGAACAGAATCCCAGCAGTTTCTGCACCGCCAGATGGAATTCGTAATGCTCATAATCGGCGCGCACACCGTCCTGCAGCTTATGGGTCATGAACAGTGCGTAGCGGTCGATCTCCAGCCAGTCTGCAACCGGCAGCGCATCGCGCGCCACATCAAAATCTGAAATGTTCGCCAACAAAAATTTTAACGTGTTGCGGATGCGGCGATAACTTTCCACCACGCGTTTGAGGATTTCATCCGAAATGGTCAGCTCACCCGAGTAGTCGGTCGAGGCCGTCCACAGGCGCAAAATGTCCGCGCCCAGTGTGTCGAATATCTTTTGCGGTGCGATCACGTTGCCCTTGGACTTGGACATTTTATGACCGTTGCCATCAACGACAAAACCGTGCGTGAGCAGGGCGTTGTACGGCGCGCGGCCATTGATCGCACAGCCGGTGAGCAGGGAGGACTGGAACCAGCCGCGATGCTGATCGGAGCCTTCCAGATACAGGTCTGCGGGCGAGTGCAGTTCCGTGCGGCGTTGCAAAACGGACGCATGGGTGGTGCCGGAATCGAACCACACATCCAGCGTGTGGGTGAGTTTCTTGTAATGTTCCGCATCCGCACCGATCAGGTCGACCGAATTCAGGCTGAACCAGGCTTCGATACCGTCCTGTTCGACCCGTAGCGCGACCTGCTCCAGCAGTTGGGCTGTTCTGGGATGCAACTCGCCGGTTTCCTTGTGGACGAAGAATGGCATCGGTACGCCCCAGTTACGCTGGCGCGATACGCACCAGTCAGGACGGTTTTTGATCATCGCCTCCAGACGTGCACGGCCCCACGACGGGAAGAAGGTGGTTTCATCCACGGCCTTGTTCGCCAGATCGCGCAGGCTGACATCGCTGCCATTTGCCTGTTGCGTCATGCCGATGAACCATTGCGGTGTGGAGCGGAAAATGATCGGTGTCTTGTGGCGCCAGCAATGTGGATAGCTGTGCTGCACTTTTTTCAGGCACAGCAAATGCCCCGAGGCTTCCAGTGCCTGCAACACGATGTCGTTTGCCTTCCAGACGAATACGCCCGCCAGAATCACTTCGCCCACGGGCGGCACGGATGCCAGAAATTTGCCGTCATCGCCCACCGGGTTGTCGGTCGGCAGACCGTATTTTTGGCCGACGAAATAATCGTCCAGGCCGTGCGCGGGAGCGGTATGCACCAGTCCTGTACCGGATTCTGCCGTGACGTGGTCACCGCAGATGATGGGCACGATGCGGTCCTGGAACGGATGTTGCAGCGGCAGCAGGTCTAGTGCAGCACCTTTGCAGGTGCCGACCGTTTCACCACTCAACTGATAGCGTTCCAGGCAACTGTCCGCCAATTCGCCGGCCAGCAGCAGATAACCCTTGTCGGTTTTGACCAAGCTGTATTCAAAATCGGGATGCACGCTCACCGCCTGGTTGGCGGGCAGAGTCCACGGCGTGGTGGTCCAGATTATCGCAGATACCCGGGCCGTGCCGGGCAGAGACACGCCGAAGGCTTTTCCCAGAGCAATCGGATCTTTGATCTCGAACGCCACATCGATCGCGGCGGATGTCTTGTCCTCGTATTCCACTTCCGCTTCGGCCAGCGCGGACTGGCAATCCAGGCACCAGTTCACAGGCTTATAGCCCTGATACAGATAGCCTCGCTCGTGGATGCTGCCTATCGCACGCATGATGTCGGCTTCGGTCTTGTAGTCCATGGTCAGATACGGCCTGTCCCAGTCGCCCAGCACCCCTAAACGGATGAAGTCTTTCTTCTGGCGTTCGACCTGTTCTTTGGCGTAGCTGCGGCACAGTTCACGAAACTGGGCGGGCGGAATCGCCTTGCCGTGTTTCTTTTCAACCTGTAATTCGATCGGCAGTCCGTGGCAATCCCAGCCCGGCACATAGGGCGCGTCAAAACCCGAGAGCGTCTTGCTCTTGATGATGATGTCCTTGAGGATCTTGTTCACCGCATGGCCGATGTGAATGTCGCCGTTCGCATAGGGCGGGCCGTCGTGCAGAATGAATTTTGGCAAGCCGAGCTTGGCTGCGCGTATCTTCTGGTAGCGTTGTTGTTCCTGCCAGCGAGAGAGCATTTGCGGCTCGCGTTTGGCCATGTCACCGCGCATTGGAAATGCGGTGTCGGGTAGATTCAGTGTTTTTTTATAATCAGTCATGTTGTTCAAACCATTTCTTTGCATTTTCGACATCCAACGCGATTTGTCGCGTCAATGCGCCCACATCGGGAAATTTTTGTTCATCGCGGCGTTTTTGCAGGAATTCCACGCGTAACGTCTTGCCGTAAATATCTTGTTTAAATTCAAATAGATGCACTTCAAGTATCGGTTTTGCATCGTGTTTCAGCGTAGGGCGAACCCCCAGGCTGGCGACGCCTTGCAATACGCCCAGACCTGCCGCATGCGCCTCAACCACGAAGATGCCGGACAGCGGCGGGCGGTTGTGTTTTAACTGGATATTCGCGGTCGGATAGCCCAGCTTTTTACCTACGCCATCGCCATGCACCACGCGTCCCGATATGCTGTAAGTACGCCCCAGATAATCATGTACCCGGCGCATTTGTCCCGCCGCCAGCGCCGCGCGCACTGCCGTACTGGAAACTCGCACCCCGTCATGCATCACGCTCTGCACCGCCTGCACCTCGAAGTCTTGCTGCAAGCCTATCTTCTCCATCAGCGCAAAATCGCCGACACGTCCGCTGCCGAAACGGAAGTCATCGCCTATCAGCACGAATTTTGCCAACAGTTTTTCATGCAGGGCGTGTATGAAATCCGTAGCCGTCATCTGTGCAAGTCGGGCATCGAAGCGGCAGACATGCACGCGATCGATGCCCAGTTTGGCGAACAACTCCAGCTTTTCGCGCAGACTGGAGAGGCGTGCCGGTGCTGTTTGCGGGGAGAAAAACTCACGCGGATGTGGCTCAAAAATCACTACAGCTGTTTGCAGTCCGCGCGCCCGCGCCGCCGTCTGTAATTGGTTCAGCAAGGCCTGATGGCCCAGGTGCACACCATCGAAATTTCCGATTGTGAGTGCCACAGGCCGGGTGTCAGGGGAATAGAGTCCGCGTAGTATCTGCATAACGGGCCAATTATACCGTGAGATGAGCGGTTGCCGCTTGCTTGAGTAGTTTCATGTTAACGGACGTCAGAGAGTGGCATTAAATTGCTTGCGCGTCTTGTTGGTCAGGGCGGTAGAATACGTGGCATTAAACGGCCATGTTTCATCCTTCAGGGCGACGTAATTTTTTGAACAATATATGACTCTCAATAAACAGAAATCTTCTCTTGATGTGCTAGAACCATTGGGCGCTGCCGTGATCTCGGTGGGTGAAATCCGCACCATGCTCGACAGCGCGATGATGTTCAAAGACTTCGAGTGGTCGCAGATCGAGGCACTGTCTGCTTATATTCAGTTGTATCGCGCAGTCCCCGGAACCGTGTTGTTTCGCGAAGGTGATCAGGGGGATTTTATGTGTGTCGTCTTGCAGGGCCGTCTAGATATCCTCAAGCAGGATACGCTGCATGAGGATAAAACCGTTGCGACCGTTTATGCGGGCCGCAGTCTTGGCGAGATGGCAATGGTGGATAGCGAACCCAGATCGGCGACTGCGCTGGTCGTTCAACCGGCCGTGTTGGCCGTGTTGACGCAGGAAAGTTTTGCGGCGATCACACACGACAAACCGGCATTGGCGGTAAAGCTGCTGCTTAAAATTGCGCAATTGATCAGCCAGCGTTTGCGCCATACCAGCGGCGTGCTGGTCGATTATCTGGAAAAATAGCCTGCAATATCTTCCTGAATCCTGACTCAGGATTTTACCGGCAGGAATTCGATGCCGGTTCGTTTGACCAGCTCCTGATAACTGATGGGCTTGCCCACTTTCGCCTCGTCTGTGTTGTCCAGCCAGTTCACCCAGCTTTTATTGGTTGACGGGTCGTAAACCAGTTTGAACAAATGCTGCGGCACCCACACGCGGTTGGCGCCGATGGTGGGCGGCGTACCGTCGAACACGGGACCGGTAATGACAAAAACGTCACCCGATGCGCGCATCACGTACTTGCGTGTTGTCTTTTCGATGCTGGCCCAGGCACGGCGATTATTGACCGAATACTGCGGTACCATGTTGGCCAGCGAAAAACTTTGCGCCATCGATGTGTCGGTCGCCATATCGCCCGCAGGTGCCATGTGTCCGCGATCAAATCCGGAACCACGATAATCATCCAGTTCGGCGCGCTCGGCTCTTGGCAGCCTCGCATCCGCAAAAAACCGGTTGGTTCTCTGGTTGTTTTTTGCTTCCTGTAATACAGCGCTATTGAGCCGTTCGGCGACATAGACAGGCGTGTGACTTTTTCCCGAGTGCAATACTGCGAACGCGTTGAAGCAAAGGGCGCGCGGCTGCAAAGCATCCTGATGCTGAATGACCGGCGGTTTGCCGTTGACAAACACATCGCGGCACGACTTGAAATCATCCTGTGCCGCAAAAGCGCTGCCAAATGATACGGCAATGACGGCTATTCCCAACCCTAATTTTTTAATCAATATCATTTGCCTGTATTTGAATATTATATGTAGCCAGTAGCTACCAGTTGGTATCCTATAAAAAGCATTTAGCCACAGAGAACACCGAGATCACCGAGTAAAGCGGGGGTAAGCAGGTATGAAGCCCTGCGGGCATCAACTCGCAAAACAAATAGTTATAATAAGTTTTTCAATCACCTTTTGGGTGAGTCAACAAAAAGTGAAAAACCCGTGTAACTCTCTGTGTTCTCTGTGAGCTCTGTGGCTTGAACTGTGGTTTTCAGGATTATGCGTTGTGCATCGCATTGAGCTGTTTGGCGATGATGTCGTGATTGAGCCAAAGCACAGGTCCCGCCGGATTGGAGGTCTCATAGAACATCAATGGTCCGGTGCCTTCCAGTACCAGTGCGCTCAGGATGCCTACAACCAGTTCTTTGCGATCCACATGCATCTGGATGATTTCATCCGATGTGCCTATCATCAAGTCTGCCAGAGCTTCCGAATTGTCCATTGGCCAGGCCGCGAAATTCCGGAATGCTTTCATCACGTCGCTGTTGTTGTAGTCTGCGATTTTCTGCAACAGCGCTTCGAGCGTAATGCCCTCCTGTAACAGCGGCCGGCAGGCTTGCCACTGTGTATCTGCCCAGGCGCCGCCATTTTCCCGCTTGAGCGCTTCGAGCAGCGGGAACAGTGAGAGCTCAACGCCTGCGAAAATGTCCGATGAGTTGGTGCGGATCTCGGGGCAGTTATAAACCGTGGCTTTGATGTTGTTAGCCCAAGCGGCTTCGGCAATATTTTCCAGGCGCATCTTGGCAAGGCCCTGCGTGTAGTTGCTGTAGGTTTGCCACTGGTATTTGCCGTCGATCAGGATCTCGGTGCCATGGTAGCCGTAGGCCGTGTAGCGCACCTGACCGCCGGTTTTTTCCAGTCTTGCGCGAATCTTCGCGCTGCCTTCAATCAGATACTGGAAGGTATTGGCCGTGACTTCGTCAAAGTTCATCAGGATCAGTTTGCCCAGATCGCTGTCCAGCAGGGCGCGGGAGGACATGAAGCGCTCGCCCCGGCCTTTGTAGATGCGGTTGGCGATGGCCAGAAACACTTTCACCTTCGGGATGCCGCCTGCCATGGTGTGGGCGAAGAAGGCGTTGGCACCATCCGGGATCATGCCATCGAGTTCAGTCATGACCTGCGCTACCGAATCCCTGAAGCGCGCAACGCCTACTTCGCGACATTTCTCGATATGCGCCCAGTCGAGTTTATCTTCCTGCCAGCTTTTCAGTGTCATGCCGGATAGCAGGTCGGTAGGCGTGGCTTCGCCCGCTGGTGCATCCAGATCGAATCCAGCCATCAGCGGCACGTTGATGATGCGTCCGCCCAGGTTGGCTTCGGCTTCTGTCAGCTCTTCACTGGTCAGTGCGCGCAGGGCGTTGTTTTCATCGCGGCGACCAACGGTAATGCCGATGATGGTCATGCCTGATTTCTTTGCTTCGTTGATCAGGCCGTTGGCATAGCCACGGCCGAACAGTTCGCCGAACAGCACGAAGACATCGCCTTTGCGAAAAATGTTGCTCTGAGGAATGTCTCTCAGCGAAATGGGTGAATTCATGGAAATCTACTCCGAAATGATGAATATTTAAAAAACGTTAAATCTACACAAAGCATTTTGCCACAGAGAACACTGAGAACACAGAGAACACCGCGCAATGGGTTAGACAGTGATATTTACCATTGGGCAATTGGTTTTAGCAGGGGGGTCGCCCTGTGGACGACAATTCACATAACTCTCACAACTCACAATAACTCCAAAAAAACATAGTGTTAAATCTATTCAAATTTTGGGTAATTCCACGGAAGATGGATATACACCAGAACGCTCTGTGTTCTCTGAGAACTCTGTGGCTTGAATTGAGATTTGCAGGTTAAACCGTGCCGCCCACAGTCAGTCCGTCGATACGCACGGTCGGCTGGCCGACGCCGACCGGTACGCTCTGGCCTTCCTTGCCGCAGGTGCCGACGCCGGGGTCGAGCGACATGTCGTTGCCTATCATCGAGATACGCGTCAGTACGTCAGGACCGTTGCCGATCAGCGTTGCACCTTTCACCGGATGGGTGATCTTGCCGTCTTCGATCATGTAGGCTTCGGCGGTGGAGAAGACGAATTTACCGCTGGTGATGTCCACCTGACCACCGGCAAAATTCACCGCGTACAGACCGTGCTTCACCGAGGCGATGATCTCCTGGGGGTCTTTGTCGCCGTTCAGCATGTAGGTGTTGGTCATGCGCGGCATCGGGATATGTGCGTAGGATTCACGGCGTGCGTTGCCGGTAGGCGCAACGCCCATCAGGCGCGCATTCAGGCTGTCCTGCAAATAGCCCTTGAGGATGCCGTTCTCGATCAGGGTTGTGCACTGGGTAGGGTTGCCTTCGTCGTCCATTTGCATCGAGCCGCGTCGATCGACCAGCGTGCCGTCGTCCACCACGGTTACGCCCTCTGCCGCGACGCGTTCACCGATACGTCCTGCGAATGCCGAGCTGCCCTTGCGGTTGAAGTCGCCTTCCAGTCCGTGACCGATCGCCTCATGCAGCAGGATGCCCGGCCAGCCGCTGCCCAGCACCACGGTCATGTTGCCGGCAGGGGCAGGCGCCGCATCCAGATTGACCACTGCCTGATGCACTGCAAGCGCTGCATATTTATGCAGTATTTCGTCGTCGAAATAGGCGTAATTGAAGCGTCCGCCACCACCCGCCGAGCCTTGTTCGCGGCGTCCATTGCTCTCGATAATCACTGTGATCGATAGGCGTACCAGCGGACGGATATCGGCATTCATCAGGCCGTCGCTGCGCGCGACCATCACCACTTCGTATTCGCCGGCGAGGCCCGCCATGACCTGCACGACGCGCGGGTCGAGCGCACGCGCATAACCTTCGATGCGTTCCAGCATCGCGACCTTGTCGGCATCCTTGAGGCTGGCGATCGGATCGTTCGGCAGATAGATGTCGCGCCGCGAGCCGCGATGCAGCATCGGCACGGTCTGCGTTCCGCCGCTGGCGGCGATGGCGCGCGTGGCATTGGCCGCGCTTTGCAGCGCATTCAGGCTGATATCATCGGAATAGGCGAACGCGGTTTTTTCGCCGCTGACTGCACGCACGCCGACACCCTGATCGATGCTGAAGCTGCCCGATTTGACGATGCCTTCCTCCAGAGACCAGCTCTCGGCGCGGCTGTACTGAAAATAGAGATCCGCATAATCAAGACGGTGGGCCAGCATGCTGTTGAACACCTGCTCGATCTGAAGTGTTTCGATCAAATAGGGCGCGAGCAGGATTTGCTGTGCGGTGGCAAACAGGGTGTCAGAAGAGGTCATATTTAATTGATAATTGATAATTGAAAATGGGTGTTGCTGATATCAACTGTCAATTATCAATTGTCAATTGATCAATATGCAGTGTGCGGTGGTTCAACGCGGGCAGGCTGGTGCGCAAACTCGCCTGATAGGTGCGATTGATGTCGGCCAGCACCACGCCGGAACCGCGCGGCAGCCTGTCCAGTATGCGCCCCCAGGGATCAACAACCATGCTGTTGCCGTGTGTCTCGCGTCCGTTGACGTGATAGCCGCCCTGGGCTGAAGCGATGACATAAGCCAGATTTTCAATGGCACGGGCGCGCACCAGTATTTCCCAGTGCATTTTTCCGGTGGTCTCGGTAAATGCGGCGGGCAGCACGATTATGTCAACGTTTTTCATCGCACGGAATAATTCCGGGAAGCGCAGGTCATAACACACGGCCAGACCGATGCGTCCGAAAGGGCTGTCGATCACCACGACCTGGTTGCCCGGTTCTATGGTTTTTGCCTCGTCGTAGCTTTCATTGCCCAGCGACAAATTGAACAAGTGAATCTTGTCATAGCGTGCCACCTGGCGTCCCTGGTCGTCGAATACCAGGCAGCTGTTGAGCACCTTGTCCGGCGCACTTGCTGCCAGCGGGATCGAACCTCCGACTAACCAAACATTGTGCTGGCGTGCCATTTCACTTAAGAAAGCTTGAATCGGTCCAGCCCCTGCCTGCTCGCGCACCTTGACCTTATCACTATCCGTCATGCCCATGATCGCGAAAAACTCGGGCAACACCACCAGTCTTGCCCCTTGCTCGGCGGCACGGGCTATCAGGCGTCTCGCTTCGCTCAGGTTGCCCGCTACATTCGGACCTGAAGCCATTTGAATGGCGGCCACCTTGAATGTGTTGGCTTGAGGTGCGATTACGGTTTGCATGGCATTTTCGGCTGACATAGTAAATCCTGAGGTTATTTTGTTGGTTGATGCTTATCCATTGTATCCCGGGCTTTTGGCGCGGTCTGCAGCGTGACGGGTTTTTCGCCAACCTTGATTACATTCGGGTCGCTCCAGGTTCCGCTGACATTGTATTCAAAAGAGATTAACTTATCGAGCGGATTACCCAATACCTTGCTGACGATCAGTGCACCCAGGCCGACTGCCGGACCGGCCGCAAACGCACTCAGCATGGAGACGCTGGAGCCCAGGGTGGGTAATACCTCTACGCGCAGGTTCTGCGTCTCATTGTTCAGGTTGACCGTTCCCTTCATCGTTACTTTGGCTGAGGAACCGTCTATGTGCAAGTCCTGCGTGCCCATTACGCCACGTCTGATGGTGGCATTTCCGTTGATGTTGTCGAACTCGAAACCGGCACTGAACACATCGGTAAAATCCAGTGTAATGCGTTTGGGGAGTGCTTGCAGACTCAGAATGCCAAGCAATTTGCCAAAGCCCGGATCCATTTTGAGAAACTGTCCCTGGCCGGTATCCAGCTTGAGCGTGCCATCCAGCGAGGCGTAATTAAATTCATCGGGCTGTCCATCCCAGGTCAGGCTGGCCGATAATTTTCCGCTGCCGTTCTTGACCGTATTCGGGTAGCCGGAACGCGCCAGAATTTTCCCCGCATTGGAAATTTCCAGCAGCAGATTGACCTGGGTCTGCATGCTGGTTTGCGCACTGCGCCACAGACCATCTCCGGTCACGCTGCCGTCCGGGTTGGTGATGTGGAAGTGGCGCAAACGCCAGTCTCGCCCCTCGGGGATGCCCACCACCTCAAATCGTCCGATTTGCTTGCCCTTGAACAGCAAATCCTCAACGCTGATGTCGATGGCTGGTAGCTCCTGCGGACGCGGTTCGACGGGCCGGGTTTCATTCAGGGGCTTGGCGGGTGGCGGATTTGCGGTCGTATCGCCTGTCCAGTACAAATTGCGCAAATGGGCGGAAAGCTTGCCGCCGCCGTTAAAACCGTGCGGTTGCCATATCACTTCACCGTTCACTGGCGTGCTCGAGAGTTGTGCGGCAAGTCCATCGCCACGTTTTTCGGCGCTGATTTGCAGGTCATTGAGACTCATGCCATAACCGGTCAGCTTGTCGATATGCAGATTTGCGCCGGCAATCGGCATTGCCTGTCCTGAACCGCCTGTCAATCCTGGCCAGCCTTGCAGCGCCAAAACGGGCAGGTTGCCTGTCAGCCAGATTCCGTCCTTGCCTGGAATACTGGTTGTGTCAGTTAACTTGTCCTGTCCGCCAAAATTGACCACGCCGCGTTTAATCACGCTCAACCCGTTTTCATCAGCGCGCATGATGCGAGCGTTCAGCAACTTGCCGAGTTGCGCGCTGATCATGTCCTGTTTGTCGGCAATGTTTTTCTTTTCGATGCGTAACGGCCAGATTTCATTGGAACTTTTGCCAAATGGTGCGGGCAGCGTGGAACTGATACCCATTAAATTTGAATTAAGCGTTACCTGAGCGATTTTTTTCACGATGCTGATGTTTGCATCCCACGCCGTGCCGCCGTGCAGGAAACCCAGCAACGGATTCGTTTCGGTTTTGCGCAACACCTCAAGATTGGTGCGCCCCTGCAGGCTGGCATGTACCACGCCTCCTTCCCCTGTCTGCACATTCAGATTCGCGGGGCCTCCCAGAATTTCTGCCGTCACCGCGTTGGTCTTCATGCCCGATTCGGTGAATGACAGCTCGCCGCGCGTATTGCGCAACCAGGGCACACCAGCGCCTAAATCGATATCGCTGGCCTGCACACGCAATAAACCTGAAATTTTCACGGGTTTAGTCATCTGCAACGGGATTTGTGCAGACAGGTCCAGATGCCCGTTGCCGCTGGCGTTGATGCCATCGGTAAAACCATTGATGTAACCGTGAACCGGGCTTTGCTGAATGAATTGCAGGAAGACGTTATTCGCGGCTTCCGCTTCGCCCTTGATTTCCAGTATGGGATCAGTTTTCGACATGTCAGGTTGGACGATGGTCAGGTGAGATACGCGCGCGCTCAGCAGGGTAGCGTTAGTCGCGTGCACTTCCAGTTTATTGTTATGAATCAGAAACTCACCGGCCAGATTTTCGATCTTTGGCCAGTCACGGGCGAATTCCATCGACACATTTTGCGCGTGTGCAGCTATGTCAAATGACGCTTCCTTCGTCCCATCCAGCGGGAAATCGCTTAGATTGCCCTTGAGACGCAGGTGAAAATCCTCGGTGTGCCCGGACAGCAATGCTTCGTTCAGATAGTCGTTATCCTTTTTGTCCAGCGCAATCAGTGGAATATATCGGGCGGCGTGCCTGATTTCTCCGCGTGTCAGGCTGACCGTCAAATCCGCTAAGCCCAGTGTGCCCGCTTTTGTCTGAAAGCTACCGTACAGATTGCCCGCCAAATCGTCGTTGGCAACGGCAATGTTGGCAACTTTGATATTGACCTCGCCATGTTCACGTTGCCATTTGGCCTGGCCGGTCAGGGTGTGGAACAGTAATGGCTCGCGCATCATGCCCGGCGCATCCAGAGTCAGATTGTGCGTATTGATATTCAGGTTGCCACTGGTCTCATTGCCATCTACCGCTACCGTCAAACCCGAGAAGCCGGGCATTTGGCCTGCCTGCTGGATGGCCAGATTCTCAAACTGCCCCTTGATTTTGTAGGTCTGCAGCTTTTCCGCCGTGCCTTGCCAGCTCATATCCAGATTGGATACATGACCACGGGGGGCATATGCGCTTAATTGACTGCGCAGTCTCGCTTCCAGCGGCAGGAAGTTCGCCAGACTGACCAGGCTTTCCAGTTGCAGCAAGTTGGCGCGCAACTCACCGCTGGCGGGGTGCGTTTTGCCGGCTGAAACCGTGCGGAAATAAAAATCAGTGGGGTGCAATCCGAGCCCGTTGTGTAAGCGCATGCTTAAACGCCGGGTGGAAAACTCCCAGCCATCCTGCACGGTTTTCCAGGCGACGCGCCCGCGCAGGAAATGTACGTCCATTTCCGGCACCTCTGCGCTCAGTTGTGTTGCTACATCGCGAAGCACCAGATCGGTTGTCAGTTGTGTAGCCTTGCCGTTTTCTATGCCCAGCCAGCCACGGATCGCGCCACGTCCGCGACTCAGCTGGGTCGGCAATTTAAGCCAGGGACGCCATGCCAGCAGGTCGGTGTAATCAAGCTGGGCAAACAGTTGACCCTGCCAGCTGTTCAAGTCATCAAAACGCCTGCCGTGAAAATCACCGCGCACATCCAGCGGAGTCGCCAGCTCGATTGGCGGTACGGCACGCAACGCAAACTGATGATGGCTGAACAGGCTCTCGATGCGCAGATTGACCTGATCCAGCATCAGCGGGGGCGCGCCGCGCTGTTCGTCCTGCCAGACGATGACCGCATTGTGCACCACCATGCGTGACTGGTGCAGCATCCAGTTGGCCAGATCGTTGTCCGTGCCACCGCTGGCCAGTGCGACGCTGCCAATAAATATTTTGCCGTCTTTATCCCGGCGTACCAGCAGTTCGGGCCGCTCAATTTCCAGGCTGGCCAGACGTAATTCGGCGGCAAGTAACGACAACCACGATACGCTGGCATCGATGCGGGGCAATACCAGTGCGGGTTGACCCTGTTTGTCCAGAATGCGCACCTCGGAGAGAGTCAGGCGCGGCTGTAGCCCATCCCAATCCCCCCTGATCTTGGCGATGCTCACCGGATTCCCCATGGCGCCCGATAGCGAAGAGGTGATTCTGTCGTGAAACTGCTCAATATCCGGCAGCAGCCAGTAGCGTAATGCGACGATGAGGAACGCGCACAGCACAGCCGTAACTGCCGTCGTCACTATAGTGATACGCGTCAGCCAGTTTAAACTGTGCCAGAGCAGGCGAACGGGGAGTGAATTCAACATGAGTACAGTTATTAATTGCGAGTCGTCAGTTGTTAGTCTTGAATTATGAGTCGCATGCTTTTTGGGTTTAACTAGCCACTAACGGCTAACCACTAGCGACTGTTTTTGATTTAACAGCCGACTAATGACTAACGGCTAACGACTACATTTGGTTAAACTAACGGCTAATTGGTAAATAGCACACATTCTAACTTATCAGGCCTGTGATACGCCCATGAATACTCAAAACTCGCTGTCCGCAACCTTTTCTGGCCTGTTGCAAAAAACCATGGGCTGCAGCCGCTACGCACGACGCGTCCTTGAGGCTGAGCCGCTGTTGTTGAATTGGTTGCAGGAAAATTACGCGGAGCCCTGCAATCGCGCTGAAATTCTGAGTTTACTGGTGCAGTCCGGATTCAATTTGCTGGATGAGTCCCAGTTGGCCCGTGCGGTGCGCCGTTTGCGCAAGCAGGTGATGGTCAAGCTGATTCTGCGTGACCTGAACGGCCTGGGCGACTTGAATGAAGTGATGCAAGCCATGACGGCGCTTGCGGAAATCGTGGTGCAACAGGCGCAGGTATGTCTGATGGAGTCGCTGCAAACGCAATTTGGCGCGCCCATCGGGGAGGTCAACAAGACTGTTCAGGAATTACTGGTCATCGGTATGGGCAAGCTGGGTGGAGGGGAGCTGAATGTTTCATCCGATATCGATCTGATTTTTGTCTATGCGGAAGACGGCGAGACAAATGGCGCGCGCACGCTCAGCAACCATGAATTTTTTACCCGGCTCGGGCGTCGTCTGATCAATATCATCAACGAGGCGACCGGCGATGGTTACGTGTTCCGCGTGGACATGCGCCTGCGTCCTTATGGCGACAGCGGGCCGCTGGTGATGAGTTTCGCTGCACTTGAAGAGTATCTGGTCAGTCAGGGGCGGGAGTGGGAACGTTACGCATGGATCAAGGCGCGTGTTGTTGCGCCTGCCGATAGTATGTATGTATCTGAATTAAATAAGCTTTATAAGCCATTCGTGTTTCGCAAATACCTCGACTTCGGTGCGATTGACTCGATGCGCAAGCTGCATGCGCAAATCCGTCAGGAAGTGCAGCGCCGTGACCGGCTGGATAACATCAAGCTCGGTCCCGGTGGCATCCGCGAAATCGAATTCACTGCCCAGGTTTTTCAGCTGATACGCGGCGGGCAGGACGAACGGCTGCGCATTCTGCCCACCCAGCGGGTACTCAAACAACTGGCTGAAAATGGCCAGCTGGCAGCGAAGGTGGTGGCAGACCTTGATACGGCCTACATCTTCTTGCGCAATCTGGAACATCGATTGCAATATCTGGATGACCAGCAAACCCAGGCCCTGCCTGCAAGCGAGGAAGACAGGCAAATTATCGCCTGCGCCATGGGCTATGCTGATTATGCCGCGTTGCTGCATGTGCTGGATCGACATCGTGTGCTGGTGGCTGAGCAATTCGAGCAGATTTTTGGCGCAACGGCTCAAGAACAAAGCACGCTGTGGCGTGAAGATATGAGCGTTGAAGAATTGACGCTGGGTCTGGAAAAGCTGGGTTATCGAAGCGCAGCCGACAGTGCACAACGGCTGCTGCAATTGCGCGATGGTCTGCGCTACCGGCAATTGTCCGATCTCAGTCGGCAACGGGTGGACGGGCTGATTCCGAAATTTATCACACTGAGCGGGCAATACAGCGACCCCGATGCGACCTTGTCACGACTGCTGACCTTGCTCGAGGCGATCAGCCGCCGGGCAGCCTACCTGGCTTTCCTCGCCGAATATCCACAAGCGTTGGCACGATTGACCCG
>JBAZAY010000044.1:0-24170 GCA_041671725.1 Gallionella sp.
TGCTGCTGGATATCAGGAAGCTGCTGGTGCAGCCCTTTGCCTGGGAAGCGCTGAAACGGGCGATGCAGTCCGGCGAGATACGCATCGAATCACTGGGGCAGATGTACAGCCTGGTCAGTACCGTATCGCTTGAGCCGGAACCGATCCCGCTGGACGTCAAGGTGATCCTGTTCGGCGACCGCCTGCTCTATTATCTGTTGCAGGAATACGATCCTGAATTCAGTGAACTGTTCAAGGTGGCGGCCGATTGCGAGGAGCGTATCGAGCGCAATGCCGATACCAACCAACTGTATGCAAGGCTGATCGCCACGCTGGTTCGCCGGGAAGCGTGGCTGCCGTTCGATTGCGGTGCGGTGGCACGCGTGATCGAGCATGCCTCCCGTCTGTCAGGTGATGCCCAGCGGCTGACCACGCACATGCGCTCTCTGGCAGATCTGCTGCGCGAGTCCGACTACTGGGCGCGTGAGTCCGGCAGGACTATGGTGGACCATCTTGATGTGCAGCATGCAATCGATGCACAGATACGTCGTCAGGACAGGATAAAAGACAGGCTGCATGAGGCCATTCTGCGCAACATCCTGATGATAGACACGGCAGGTTTAGTCGTGGGTCAGATCAATGGCTTGTCCGTGATCGAACTGGGCGATTTTGCCTTCGCCATGCCCTCCCGGATTACCGCCACTACTCGCCTTGGCGATGGCGAGATGGTCAACATCGAACGGGAAGTGAAGTTGTCCGGTGCGATTCATTCTAAAGGCGTGCTGATTTTGTCATCCTTCCTTGCCGCGCGGTATGCAAAAAACCAGCCGCTGGCGTTATCCGCCAGTCTGGTGTTCGAACAATCCTATGGCACGGTCGAAGGTGACAGCGCATCGCTGGCCGAATTGTGCGCATTGCTGTCGAACCTGGCGAATGCGCAGGTAAGCCAGTCGCTGGCGGTAACGGGCTCGGTGAATCAGTTTGGTCAGGTGCAGGCTATCGGTGCGGTCAACGAGAAAATTGAGGGGTTTTTCGATATTTGCGCGGCACGCGGCTTGAACGGAGATCAGGGTGTATTGATTCCGGCTGCCAACATTGTGCACCTGATGCTGCGCCGGGATGTGGTGGCAGCCAGCGAAGCCGGACAATTTCGGATATACGCGGTGGAAAGTGTCGATCAAGCGATGGCAATACTGACCGGCCTGCCCGCCGGGGATGCAGCTAGTAACGGTGTTTATCCCGAGGGGAGTGTGAATCGCGGCGTGGCGGACAGACTGGCCGAGTTGACCGCGATCAGGCAGTCGTTCGCACGCAAGGCGGGCAGCGGGGCGAAGAAAAAACCTCTGAAAAGAAAATCCAGTGAACTTTAAGGTGAACGATCATCGCTGACAAACGCGACTACTATGAGGTGTTGGGCATCTCTCGCGATGCCGAGCAGAAGGCGATCAAGGATGCCTTCCGCAACCTCGCGATGAAATATCACCCGGATAGAAATAAGGAGCCGGGGGCCGAGGAACGTTTCAAGGAAATCGCCGAGGCATATGCCGTTTTATCTGATCCGAAAAAACGCAGCGACTACGATGCGCGCGGATTTCCCGGGGTGGAGGGCTTCAGCCGGGAGGATTTGTTCAGCGGCATCAACTTCGACGATATTTTCGGAGGACTCAATTTCGATTTTGGTGGCGGCAGCCCGTTCGAGGGTTTCTTCCATCGCCGTCGCGCAGGGCCTGTACATGGTGCGAATATTGAAACGGAACTGTTCATTCCGCTTGAACGGGTGGTGAGCGGTGGCGAGGAAAAAATTCAATTGAACCGTCCGGTTGCCTGTCATTCATGTCATGGTACGGGGGGTGAGGGCGGTGCCCAACCTGAAACCTGCGAGGCCTGTAAAGGCACCGGGCGCATCACCCAGAGCAGTCGTCAGGATAAACAACATATCCTGATACAGCAGATCAGCACTTGCCCCGCTTGTCACGGACGCGGCAGCATCGTTGTAAATCCCTGCCGTGAATGTCGCGGCAGCGGGGAGGTGATGCAGGAAGAAACCCTGACTGTGAAAATTCCGCAGGGCATCGAGGAAGGCATGGCGCTGCGCCTTACCGGTCGTGGCATAGCTAGCCCAGATGCGGGCGGGGCGGCCGGGGATTTGTTCGTGGTCGTACGCTCAAAGCCGGACCCGCGCTTCGAACGTGCCGGGGCCGACCTGCTGCGGCAGGAAACCATAGCACTTACCGATGCCGTGTTGGGCAACACGCTGCAAGTGCCGACGCTTGAGGGTTCGGTCAGTGTGACGATCCCGCCCGGCACCCAGCCAGGCACGATGTTGCGTCTTTTGGGAAAGGGATTGCCGGAATTTAGCAGCGGACGTTATGGTGAGTTGTATTTGCGCATCGAGGTACATATCCCGGAAAATTTATCTGCTGAGGAAAGGGAATTATATGAGCGGCTGCGCACCATTGGCAGCGCCAGTTTCGCCGGCTGAAAAATCGCCGGAGAAAGCTATGAACCTGAAAACCGCAGTGCTATCCGCAGATTAAATGGATTAACGCAGATTAAACAAATGCTTATAAGCGCACTTGGTTCGCCATTTGGGTGACGAGTCGTTATTTCGTAACTTGTTGTTAATCTGTAAGAGGCTTTAGCAGGTATATTGTCCCGTGGGCAATAACTCGCAAAAGCTTCTCGCAGGGATAATGCCGTGAGGGAGTCAGGCCTCGTGAGCTTGCTGACATATCTCGGTTCCGATTGCGTCCGGCTCTCAGATCATCAAAGTCCAAGGGAGGCCAACAGGTCGTCCACTTCGTCCTGACCATTGACGCTGTCATGGCTTCGATGTCCGGGACCTGCGGTTAAACCCTCGGTGCTGATCAGCGAGTCTTTTGAGTTGGGCGCATATTCCTTGAGGATGTCGAGCAGGATGTTTTCGATTTCGACGGCGGCATTCACGATCTTGTTGACCATTTGACCCGCTACATCACGAAATTCCTGCGCTTCCATGATTTGCATCAGATTGTGGTGCACCGTTTCCTCTGCCATTGCGATCTCGCCTAATTTCGAGATTGCCTCCTGTATCAGGGGCTGATGCTCGCCGAAGCCGGCATCGGCCAGACGCATGGACAGGTTGCTACAGGTAGCACGATTTTGACTGGTCAGCGGCAGGGACGCTTCTACCGCGCTGATGGCCCGCTCAGATGCGTCGTGCATGGATTTGTCGATAAAGGACAATCGCTCGCGCGCATCCGGCATAGTGGATGCTGACTTTTCCAGATGACGAGTATGCCCGAGTTCCTTGAGTATCCGGTGCAGGCGGGCAGTGGCGACGCCAATTTTCTCGACTCTGGCATCGGGTAGTGAGCTGCGTTTCTTGCGTGGAGTAGGAATGTCGCTCATTTTTGTAGGGTCCGGAAGATATTTTTCAATTTTATCAGCAGGTTGATGACTGATTAGTACTCGCTGTATTTTTTTGCGCTGCCGCGAACTTGGTCCGCAGGGTACTTTACCGCATTTTGCTCCAGTTTGTGCAAGGCGGCTTCAAGCAAATCGACACCAAGTTTATCCGAGATACGCACCAGATACAGCAGAACATCGGCCAGCTCATCCGCAACGGCGGTCTTTTTATCTGTTGCAAGGCTGCCTGACTGGGCTTCTGTCAGCCACTGAAAATGTTCCATCAGTTCGGCGACTTCCACCATGAGCGCCATGCTCAAATTTTTTGGCGAGTGAAACTGATCCCAGTCGCGTGCCTCGGCAAAAGTGCGCAGCTTATCGCGCAAAAGCAGCAGATCAGATGGTTCAGGTATCATTCTGTTCGGTGAAAGTGGCTGTCTTTCGTTGTGATGTTGTAAGATTAAGGAACCGGGTGGCAGTCAAGAAAAACTGTTTTCCATCTCCTTGCCGGTTCCTTGTTGAAACTTGATTTAAAGCCGCACGCTATTGCGGATAAGCGTGCATTTTTTTGAGAAAAGCATTCATATCAATCGCAACCAGATCCGGCGGCATGGACACAGCTTTCCTGTTTTCGATGCCTGATTGCAATGTCAGGGCGGGATGCCAGTCCGCGCACGTCACTTCATTCCCATACACAGCCGAATTATTGCGTTCGATTTCAAAGCTGCTCATATTCATCGTCACGATGCTCATTTCACACCTCCGACAGTTAGGGTTATGTACGTTAACGCATCCCCGTACTAGGTTTATCGGCGCCAGAGCCGAAAGGTTTAGTGCTGACTGACGTTGTAATGAGCAGATTCTACATCACCTGGCAAACGGGGTATTTAATTTTCGGAAGCACTCGTAATGTATAAATTATTTTGTCGTTATGGATGTATTTCTATATCTTTTGGCATATGTTTATTTCCGGTGAAAGCTGATAGTATCCGACAGACTTGAAAGGGCAAAACCGTCGAAAGGCGGTGACGCAAAATTTCCGGATCTACGTTTGGTTAAACAGGTTAGCGGGATTGCCGGGGGGCGCGGTTCTGCCCACGTACTGCTTGGAATAATCATGATAGCTACTGAAAACAAGCAGCTGGCTGATACCAGCAGTAGATATGCCGCAAACAAATGCACCCTGTTGCGGCGGCTCTCAATCGTGAGCCTGCTGGTTATGCTTATCACGGCATCCATCCTGATATTTTTGTATCGGGCAGATCAAATTGCCGAGCACACGTCGATTGCCGCGAATGAAAACGAAAAAACCATAGCTTACCTTACGTACTCACTGGACGAGCAGATTAACGCCTTTGTCAGCAATAGTAGTCGGGTTCGTGGTCTGTCCCTGCAAACGATCGCGAATCTTGATGCCCTGGTTTCGTCCAAGCTGGACATGATTCGTGAACCTGATGTCCTCAAGATGAAGTTGTACAATCAATCCGGAACAATCATTTATTCAACTGTCCGGAGCGAAATTGGCGGAACCAGTGTGCACCCGGATTTTCTGGAAAAAGCACAGCGTGGCGAAACGGTACACCGGGTAGAGTTTCGGGATACGTTCTTCGGCAAAACGGGCGACTTGAACGATGTCTATGTAGCCCTGACGTACATGCCGTTGATGCATGCAGGAAATCCTATTGGTGTCATCGAGCTCTATGATGACGTCACGCCGAATTTTCAGCGTCTCCATTCTCATATTATTCAGATCGCACTGATTGTATTTGGCGCCTTTGCCATGCTGTATGCCGCGCTGTTTTTCGCCGTAGCCAGAGCGGATCGCGCCGTTGCCAAATGGCAGAAAAATATCGCCGAGAGCGAAGCCTTACTCAGAGAATCACAGCTCATTGCGGGGCTGGGCAGTTATGTCCTGGATATCCGAACCGGGCTTTGGCAAAGCTCTGAGGTGCTTGACCAGTTGTTGGGCATAGACGATGCATATGAACGCTCGCAGGCAGGAGGCTGGGCGCTGATCCATCCCGAAGAGCGCAACATGTTGGCTGACTACCTGAAAAACGAGGTTATTGGCCAAGGCAAGACATTCGATAAGGAATTTCGCATTATCCGGCACAATGACCAGGCCGAATGCTGGCTGTATGGATTAGGCAAGCTGGAATACGATGCACAGATGCGCCCGCTGAAAATGCATGGGACACTTCAGGATATTACCGCGCGTAAACTGGCCGAGGTCGAACTGAATGTTGCCGCCGTGGCTTTCGAAACGCACGACGCAATTTTGATTACCGATGCGCGCTCCACGATAGTCCGGGTCAATAAGGCCTTTTCGGAAATCACCGGCTACAGTGCCGAGGAAGCGCTGGGCCGGAACCCTCGTTTTATGAGCTCCGGTCGCCAGGACAGGTTGTTTTATGTTGAGATGTGGCAGCAGTTGCTGCACGCTGGTGTTTGGTCAGGTGAGATTTGGGACAAACGCAAGAATGGCGAAATTTATCCAAAATGGATGACGATATCGGTGGTTAAGAACCAGCAGCAGGAGACCAGCCATTATGTGGCTATTTTCAGCGATATCACCGCGCGTAAAAAGACCGAAGGTGAAATTCATAATCTGGCGTTTTATGATGCGCTGACCAAATTACCCAATCGGCGTCTGTTCCTAGACCGTTTTCGCGCAGCGTTAGTGGCTTCCGCCCGCCGCAACGATTACGGTGCCGTTTTATTTATAGATATGGACCGTTTCAAGGCGCTTAACGATACCTTAGGTCACGATTATGGCGATTTGATGCTGATAGAAGTGGGGCTGCGTATCAAATCCTGTGTTCGGGAAATGGATACGGTGGCGAGGTACGGCGGGGACGAGTTCGTTGTGCTGATCGATGCATTGGGCCATGACAGGGACGATGTCACACACCGGGTGGCGCAGATTGCTGAAAAAATTCGTGAAGCGTTGGTGCTGCCCTATAAGCTCAAAGGACATGAACATCACAGCTCACCCAGCATCGGTATCAGTTTATATCACGGCAACGAAGAATCGCTGGAGATGTTGATTGAGCACGCCGACATGGCGATGTATCAGGTAAAGAAAACCGGGCGAAATGCAGTGCGGTTTTTTGATCCCATCATGCAGCACGATTTGGCTACGCGCGAAGCATTGGAGAACGATTTGCATCATGCCCTGGCGTTGCAACAACTGCAGTTGCACTACCAGATACAGGTGGATAAGGACAAACGGCCGCTGGGTGCGGAAGCCTTTCTGCGCTGGATACATCCGGAACATGGCACGATCATGCCAGACCAGTTCATTCCGGTTGCTGAAGAGGGCTTACTTATTATCGAGATTGACCGTTGGGTTTTGAAAACGGTCAGTCAGCAACTCGCCTTGTGGAGCCGGAATGACACTACACGCGATTTGACGGTGACGGTGAATATCAGTGCAAAACTATTCGCTCAGCCCGATTTCGTCGACGAGATTGCCGGGATACTGCGTGCATATCAGGCAGATCCGGTGCGATTAAAACTTGAGTTGTCAGAAAGACTGGTGCTCACTGACATCACTACTTCAATGGCCAAAATTCAAGCCTTAAAGAATCTGGGGGTCAGATTGTCGATGGATAATTTCGGTACGGTATATTCGTCGCTGTCCTATCTGAAACAACTTTCGCCTGATCAGCTCAAGATACATCGGGACTTTGTACAAGGCATTGCGCTGGAAGGTAATGATGCGCTGTTGATAAAGACCGTCGCCAATTTGGCAAAATCATTGGAGTTGGGGGTGTTTGCCGAAGGGGTCGAAACGGAGGAGCAAAGAACTTTGCTCGATAGCTACAACTGCGATTCCTACCAGGGTTATCTGTTTGGCAAGCCCGTAACTGTGGGTGAATTTGAGAAGTTGCTGGGCACGTTGTAGGGCTGTCATTCCTGACAGCCCGTGCCCGGACTTTCGTCCGGCAGGTACTAGCCGCGCGTATTCGATTGGCTGCCGAACTGGGCCAGTTCAACGAAAGGTGCAGGCTGCCAGCCGGGTTGGCGATGTTCGGCGACAACATTGGTAAAGATGCCGCCGCGTACGTAAAACTTTGCGGTCAGGCGCATAAAGCGCGGGGCGGTTGCAGCAACCAGATCGTCCAGAATGCGGTTGGTGACATCTTCGTGAAAGTGGCCTTCATCGCGGAACGACCACATGTACAGCTTCAGACTCTTCAATTCCACGCATTTTTCGTCGGCGATGTAATCCAGAATCAGCGTGGCAAAATCCGGCTGACCGGTCTTGGGGCACAGACAGGTGAACTCGGGGATTTCCATATGGATGTGGTAATCGCGGGAAGGATTTGGATTGGGGAAGGTTTCCAGCGCTTTGGTCGGTTGGGTCGTCATTTGGTGAGGGGGCTCGCTTCAGTTAATATGGCGAGCATTATATCGTTACGACTGCCAAATTGCGTCTTTCTCAAATCAAACTAGCCGGATTCAAATCCTTCGTTGATCCTACGCACATTCATCTGCCGGGGCAGATCGTCGGTGTGGTGGGGCCTAACGGCTGCGGCAAGTCGAATGTGATCGATGCGCTGCGCTGGGTGCTGGGCGAGTCAAAAGCGTCGGCATTGCGCGGCGAATCCATGCAGGACGTGATTTTCAACGGTTCAGGCAAGCGTAAACCGGTGGCGCGCGCCAGTGTGGAACTGGTGTTCGATAACCAGTTGGGCAAGGCTGCCGGTCAGTGGGCAAGCTATGCGGAAATCTCGATCAAGCGCGTGTTGCTGCGCAACGGTGAGTCCAGCTATCACATCAATAACCAGAAGGTGCGTCGCAAAGACATTACCGATATTTTTTTAGGCACGGGGCTGGGCGCACGCGCTTACGCCATCGTCGAGCAGGGCATGATCTCGCGCATCATCGAGGCCAAACCGGAAGAGTTGCGCGTGTTTCTCGAAGAGGCGGCGGGTGTGTCCAGATACCGTGACCGTCGCCGTGAGACGGCGCAGAGGCTGGGCGATACACGCGAAAATTTACTGCGGGTCGATGATATCTTGCAGGAGATGGATAAGCAGCTGGAACATCTGGTTGAGCAGGCGAAAGTTGCGACGCAATATCGTGAACTGGAAACAAAGCGCAACACCGCGCAGCAGTTGCTCTGGCTGCTGCGCAAGCAGGAGGCGGATATTTCTCGTGCCGGGTTTGCTGCCCATGCCGGGCGGACGCGCACCGAACTGGAATTTCAAACGGCTGCCCTGCGTGAAATTGAAAGCCGGCTGGAGACAGAACGCAGCAGTCATTACCAGCTGTCCGACGCGCTGCATGCGAGACAGGGTGAACTCTATAGCGCGAATGCCGAAATCGCGCGCCTTGAACAGCTGATCAAACATGCCGCCTTGCAACACCAACGGCTACAGCTGCAAATCGACAACACCGCCCGGCAGATCGAGCAGCAGCAACAGCAAAGATTATCTGCCGTGAACCAGCTGGAACATTGGCAACGTCAGCATGAGGAATCGGCGCTCAAACTGCTTGAGGCTGATCAGCAAGTTCAGTCAGCAGGTGTCAATCTGCCTCATGCAGAGGAGGCGGCACGCACGGCCCGGGAGCGCTACAACGGATTGCAACGGGAGGCGTTGAAGTTGCAGCAGCAGTTGCAACTGGCCCGGACGCAGCATGACAACCTGTTGCGCAATGTCGCGCAATTTGAGTCCCGCCGATCACGCTTATTGCTGGAACTGGACAATTTGCCGCGTCCCGACAGCGATGCGCTGCAACAGGCGCAAGAAGAAACGGTTGAACTGGAAATGGCGCACCAGCAACTTGAGGAAAAGCTGGCTGACTTGCAGGAGCAACTGCCGCAAGCTGATCAGGAACGGCAGCGACTGCGTGCCTCCTTGCAACAACAGGAACGGCAGGCGGGGTTAAGCGCTGCGCGTTTGCATGCCTTGCAGCAATTGCAGCAGCAACTGGATAACGATAAGAATTTGTCGGACTGGCTGCGCAGGCACCGCCTGGATAAATTACCGCACCTGTGGCAATCCATCCGCATTGAATCAGGTTGGGAAAATGCACTGGAGGCCGTGTTGCGCGAACGGCTGAATGCGCTGGCGGCACCGGTGGACGAGATTGACTGGAGCGATGCGCCACCCGCCAGACTGGCGCTGTTTGAGCCGGGTGCGACTGAGTCTGTCGCAGTTGATGCCGTTGTCGCGGTTGATGCAGGGGCAGGGGCGCTGATCCCGCTGCTCAATTACGTGCAGTGTCAGGACGAGCTGGTGCTTCCGGCGATAAATGTATGGCTGGGGTTCGTCTATGCCGTGACAGATACGGCCACGGGCTGGTCACGGCGGGGGCAGTTGCCGCCAGGGGGGTGCTTTGTCACGCCTGACGGTCATTTGGTAGATACGCACAGCGTGCTGTTTCATGCGCCGGACAGCCAGTTGTATGGGGTGCTGAACCGGCAGCGCGAGATCGAACAGCTGGAAAATCAATTGATAATTGATAATAAATCAGTTGATATTTTAAAAAATCAGCTTGCTGAAGCTGAACAATGTTACCGGGCAATCGAGGCGCAAATACCGCCGTTGCGAAGCAGCGTTAATGATTCAAAGCAGCGCCAGCATGCGCTGCAAATGCAGATTCTGAAGCTGAATCAGGCACATGAGCGAAGCCAGGAGCGCGCTCAGCAGATTGCGCACGAGATGCAGGAAGTGGCCGAATTGCGGGTTATAGAGCAGGATCAGCAACAGGAAATCATCGGGAAGATGGAGATGCTGCGCGAGGAGGAGGCGACCTGTCAGGTGCAGGCGGAAGAGGCGCATCACCATGCCGAAGCACAGGAAATAGCCTTGCGCGAACAGCGGGAACGCGCACAGCAGGTGCAACACGCACGGCATGAAGCGCATTTCTTTTCCCGCACCTGCCAGGACAAAATTGCCGATTTGCAGGTGAATATTCAGACGGTCATGGAAGTCCTGATGCAGTCTGAACAAAATTTGCAACAGTTACGCATGGAGTTGTCCGACAGCCGCGACGAGTCGGCAACCTTGGCATTGCAATCGGCACTGGACGCCCGTCAGGCGGCTGAACAGGCTCTTAATGATGCGCGCAACAGCCTGGAAAATGTGACGGGATCTTTGCAGGACAGGGAGCAGGCGCGCCTGTCCTGCGAGCACAAGCTGGGTGGGCTGCGTGAGCAGCTGGCTGAATACGCACTCAAGGAGCAGGAAGCGCGTTTGTATTTCGAGCAATGGGCTACGCAGCTGGAGGGAGTGGATGAATCCATGCTTGTGCCGCTATTGCCCGGCGCCAAACCCGGCCAGCTACAGAACGAGTTGAACCGGCTGAACCGGGCGATTGAGGCGCTGGGTGCGGTGAATCTTGCCGCGCTCGAGGAATTGCAAAGCGCGACCGAGCGTAAGGGCTACCTTGATGCGCAGGCGCTGGATCTGCAACAGGCAATGGCGACGCTGGAAGATGCAATCAGGCACATAGACCGCGAGTCGCGCGAGCTGTTGATGGAAACCTACAACCAGGTCAATTTGCAGTTAGCGGAGCTTTTTCCGATTCTGTTTGCGGGTGGCGAAGCGCGGCTGGTATTGACCGGCGAAGAGATACTCGACAGCGGCGTGCAGGTGATGGCGCAACCCCCGGGCAAAAAGAACAGTACCATTCATTTGCTGTCCGGCGGTGAAAAGGCGCTGACCGCTATCGCACTGATATTTTCCCTGTTTCAGCTCAATCCTGCACCGTTCTGTCTGCTTGACGAAGTGGATGCACCACTGGACGATACCAACACCGAACGACTGTGTGAGCTGATCAAAAAAATGGCGCTGCACACCCAGTTTGTGTTTATCAGTCACAACAAGATTGCCATGGAAATGGCGCAACAGTTGATCGGTGTGACCATGCAGGAGAAGGGCGTGTCCAAGGTGGTGACTGTGGACATTGAAGCGGCGCTGCGCATGCGGGAAGAGGCTGCGTAGTTTCCGGTTATCAGTTCGCGGTTTACAGTTACAACTAACGACCAGCTACTTTCAGTAATATCATTACGGCACCGCTGCCGCCGAGATTGGCGGGGGCGGTGCAAAATGCCAGCACCTGCGGATGTTGAGTCAGCCAGCTGCGCGTCAATTCCCGCAATATGGCTTCTCCGCCCGGACTGTTCGCCCCCTTGCCGTGGATCACCAGCACATGGCGCAACTGGTTCTGCATCGCCCCAAACAGAAATTGTTGCAACAGTATGCGTGCCGCATCGATTGAATTGCCATGCAAATCCAGACTGTCCTGAACCGCGCTGCGCCTGAGTTTGCGGAACGTCAGGCGGGACAAGCCGTTGCTCAGATATTCATCCGCCAAATTATCAGGCGAAAAGTCGGACAAGCTGTCCGTTATCCGGTGGTGCGATTCCGGGGTGCGAACCCTGGCCTGGGTTGATGGTCTGGGCGGGGCGATACGGTTTTGTTCCGCCAGCGGCGTTACATCGCCGATGGTCGCGCGGAACAGCGCACCATCCTCTTCCGTATCACTACCCATTGTTGAATCCCGGTTAATCCAAAAATACTATCCGCAGATTACACAGATTCACGCAGATTTCAAAAACAAACCATAACCTAAAAACGTAATTGCAAGTATATGTTTTTTAGTTAATTTCTGGCTTTAATCTATTTAATCTGCGGACAGCCGATTTTGTTTTTACAGTTTGCTGATCGAGGCCAGGTACTTGTCCTCATCCAGCGCAAAAAAGTATTTTTCCACAGATTAAACGGATTAACGCAGATTAATCATGATGTTGCAAAAATATCAAATTCACTGTCAGGGCGCCAAAGGAAAAACAATCATTCCACTGAAATGGTGACAGCCGGGTTTATTCCTCAACGCAAAATCTGTGGAAATCTGCGTAATCTGCGGATTAAATTGGTTTCTATGGTTTACAGTTTGCCGATCGAGGCCAGGTACTTGTCCGCATCCAGCGCCGCCATACAGCCGGTTGCTGCGCTGGTCACGGCCTGACGGTAGATTTGATCCTGTACGTCGCCTGCCGCGAACACGCCGGAAATGCTGGCGGCTGTGGCATTGCCGGCTGCGCCGCCGCGCGTCTTGATGTAACCGTTATCCATTTCCAGTTGGCCGGTGAAGATGTCGGTATTGGGCTTGTGGCCGATGGCGATGAACACGCCGGTCAGCGCGATGTCCTGCTTTTCGCCGCTTTGCACATTTTTGACGCGCATGCCGGTTACACCGGAGGCATCGCCCAGCACTTCATCCAGTGTGCTGTTCAGTTGCAGGCTAATTTTTCCCGCCTCAACTTTTTCCATCAGATGGTCGATCATGATGCGCTCGGCGCGGAAGGTGTCGCGGCGGTGAACCAGCGTGACATGTTTGGCGATGTTGGCCAGGTACAGCGCTTCTTCCACGGCGGTATTGCCACCGCCGATTACCGCCACATTCTGATTGCGGTAGAAGAATCCGTCGCAGGTCGCGCAGCCTGAAACGCCGCGTCCCATAAAGGCCTCTTCAGAAGCCAGGCCCAAATATTGCGCGGATGCGCCGGTGCAGATGATCAGCGCATCGCAGGTATAGCTGCCCGCATCGCCTATCAATTGAAACGGTTTTTGTTGCAGCTTCGCGGTGTGGATGTGATCTGAAATCATCTTCGTATTGAAGCGTTCGGCATGCTGCTGCAGGCGCGCCATCAATTCCGGCCCCTGCACACCCATCACGTCGCCTGGCCAATTGTCCACTTCGGTGGTGGTCATCAGTTGTCCGCCCTGCGCCATGCCCGTGATCAGCACAGGATCAAGATTGGCGCGTGCTGCGTAAACGGCGGCGGTGTATCCGGCAGGGCCTGAGCCCAGAATAATGAGGCGATGATGTTGAGTGGTCATGAAGGTGCTTTCGGGTATGAGTTGTTGGCTGGTTATCCGGCGATGGGCGAAATTTACCAGTAATGGCGGTAATCTGTCGAGCATAGGTTAAAATCAGTTCCATGAAACTATTTTTGCGATGTGTTTTTCTAGTTGCCGGCAGTTTGCTGGCGTTCCCCGTTTGCGCGGCAACCTTGCCCGGCATCCCCGAATTTATTGATGAAATGGTAGTCAAGCATCAGTTCAATCGGGATGAATTGACCGTCCTGTTCGAGCGGGCCAATCACAGGCCTCAGATTATCGAGGCGATCTCGCGTCCGGCAATGGCCAAACCGTGGCTGGAATATCGCGCCTCCTTCGTCAATCCACAGCGCGTCAAGCTCGGCCTGATATTCTGGGACAAGTACCGGACCGAGCTTCTTCGTGCCGAGAAAAAATACGGCGTGCCGCAGGAAATTATCGTAGCCCTTATCGGTGTGGAGACGGTTTACGGTCAAAGCATGGGAAGCTTCCGCACGCTCGATGCATTGACCACACTGGCGTTCGATTACCCGCGCCGTTCGGCATTTTTTCGCGATGAACTTGAAAACTATTTGTTGCTGGCGCGTGAACAGCAACTCGACCTGCTGGAGGTGCGCGGTTCATATGCCGGTGCGCTGGGTATCCCGCAGTTCATGCCGAGCAGCTACCACAAATATGCGGTCGATTTCAACGGCAACCACAAGACTGACCTGTTGAACGAAGCTGCCGATGCGATAGGCAGTGTGGGAAATTATATGAACGGCTATGGCTGGGATAATGGCGGGCCGATTGCGGTGCGCGCAGAAGTCGCTGATGGATGCTGTGCGGGTATTGCCGGTACCCCGCGCAGCCCGACCGAATGGGCGTACGTAGGCGTTACGTCCGGTGTAAAAAACGTGCCGGCTGATCCCGCGCGTTTGCTCAATTTCACGGTGACAGAGGGCCGCGAATACTGGCTGGTGTTCAATAACTTCGATGTCATCACGCGCTACAACAACAGCAATTTTTATGCGATGTCGGTGTTTCAGTTGAGTGAGGCGCTAAAAGCGGCGCACCAGGCTAACACTGTAATCTGTCCATCAAACGGTTCCCGCAGGGATGTTGCCCGCCGGGCAATAACCCGCAAACACATGAAACACACAAAAAATACGAAAAAATTAAAGCCAGCGCACCATGTAAAACATCGGCATTAATGCAATATATTGATTTATAAGTAATTATTGTTTTTTTTTGCGCAGGATTCAATCCCCGGAAGGCGGTGTAGCGAAAGGTATCGGGCGTGACTTAGCGCGTTCCGCTTGAGCGCCGGGGGCAGGCTTTTGACGATGGATCAGACCGGAAAGAAAGCCCTGAGTACCAACATGACCACGCTACCTACGATGATGCCAAGCATCCACTTAATCGCCTTGAATTCTCCCTCGAATTCAATCAGCTTATGCTTAACACGCTCAACACGCTTAATGTCCGGGCGGGTCGCCAGCGTGGAATCCAGCGTCTGGGACAGAATTTCTTGCTGCGCACGAACAAATGCTTCCGCTTGTAAGGCCGGTACACCGGCGGACTCAAGGTCTTTGACGAATTTATGGGTGTCGAAAGTGATGGTAGTCATGCCGCAAACTGTAGCTTACTTGACCGCTGCACGCAAACTGCGCTTTTTCGGGGTGAGGCCTGACGTGGAACGAAGGAGCTGCGCTGCGCGTTCCGCTTGATGGTTAGTGTTATGCCTCGGGTGCAACATAGACACCATAGACAACATCGTGACGGTTCAGCTCGGTGCCTTCCGCGACAAACACCAAGCGGCCTTTGCATATCTTGCTGATGCCAAGCAAATGTTGGTTTGCAGCACGGATTTCTGGCCTATCCAGGAACGCAAGAAACTTAAGGCAGGACTGCGGATTCATACTCGCCTTTTGCTTGCCTTCAAGTAGGGAGGTCACATCCTTTTCAATGCCATGCCGCTGCTGTGCTCCATAAACGGATCCCTTGTTGATTGGGATATTGCATTTGACCTCGGCAACAAAGGCGATGGGGTAGCCAAGCCATACATCAAAGCCATTGGCGTTGGGCTTGGATCGGAGAATCGCAGTTTCGAGTTCAAATTTGGCGCGAGCATCGAGGTTGAGATGAATTGTCACCCACTTAACAAAAGCAAGAGATACGCGAAGAGTAAGAATGTTGTTGATGTCAGCTAGTACGGATTTCAAGTCGAGGAACGCTTCGGCGCTAAGCCTTGTGTAATAGTCGTGTTCGGGTAGCTCGAAGCTACGCGACAGGAAAGCGTTGAGGCGCCTTCGGAGACTTTCTTCGCGGTTGAAGATGGGATCAGCGGCCATTTGTCGCGGCATAACGAATGAAAGGGACTTCCCCGTCCCGAAGGTGCGGTGAAGTTGCCGCAAGCGGCATCAAAAGTGCCAGGATGGAAAGTGTCGTTTTCATCTAAACCGTCAGGAGGGAAAATCCATGAGCATTATCACCGTGGGTATCGATCTCGCCAAGAATATTTTTGCCGTGCATGACGTGAACGAGGCTGGCAAGCCTGATTTATGCCAAGGGAAAGCGCCTGACGTAAAGTTTGTGGCGGCGTATGTGGTTAAGCGCTTGTTTTTTTGTAACTTATTGATTAATCGCTAATCTTTGATTTGCTGTGATACGGCGGGCGCCATTGTAGCGGGCGCTCCAGTACTTGTCGTTCAGGCTGGTCAGCATGATCGCTTTGCCGGTTTTGGGCGAATGCACAAAACGGTTTTCGCCGATAAAAATGCCGACATGCGAATTCGGGCTGCGCGTGGTGTTGAAGAAAACCAGGTCGCCGGGCCTTAACTGACCTGCATCAAGCGGCATGCCCACGCGGCTCATTTCGGCACTGGTGCGCGGCAGCTGCAATCCAAGTGAATTCTGGAACACGAACTGCACAAAACCGCTGCAATCGAAGCCGTTGACACGCGATTTTCCGCCGTACTGGTAAGGCGTGTCATACAGACTCATCGCATAAATCGCCAGATTGCTCATGCGGGCTTCGTCATCGTGCGGCGCTGTGTAACTAGTCGTTTGAACCGCTGTTTCATGGTGCGTGGTGCCGCAGGCGCTCAGCAGCAGTAAGGTAAACAGTGTAGTGAATAAGGTAAACTGCGTAGTGAAATATTTCATGGGCGCCAATTTACGGCAGAGTAACCGGACTTGTAAAGGGAAATTATGAAAAAGATGTTGATTCTATTGATAACTTGTCTGTTTTTGACCGCGACGGCCTGTGCCAGTGAGCTGGAAATTATCAATCTCAAACATCGCAATGCCGAGGAGCTGATACCCATCATCCGTCCTTTGCTGGACAAGGATGAAATGGTCAGCGGCATGAATTATCAGCTTATCCTGCGCGCATCACCTCGCAACATCGCGCAGATCAGACGCTTGCTGGACGGCATCGATACCCTGCCGCGCAGTTTGAAAATTACCGTGATGCAGAATGTCGACAGCGAAACAATCGCCCGTCTGACGGAAATTTCCGGCAGTATCGGGCTGGGGCGAAATGCGCGCATCACCTTGCCGGGCAGCAACGGCGCGGGAACAGGGCAGGATGGCCTGAATGCGCGGATCATCAGCACCCGTTCACTCGAAGATGATAAAAAGACCCAGCAATTGCAGGTGCTGGAGGGTAATCGCGCACTGGTGAGGAGCGGTCAGACCGTGCCTGTTCCGCAGCGTCAGGTGGTGCAAAATGCCTGGGGCACGCAGGTGATCGAAACGACCCAGTACCGGGATGTCGCCAGCGGCTTCTACGTGCTGCCGCGCATCCACGGTGACACGGTGACGCTGGAGATCAGCGCGCAGAACGACTCGCTGGCGCCGAACCAGAATGCCGGCAACTATCCGGCGACCCGGATACAAAACACCTCAAGCACGGTATCCGGGCGTTTGGGCGAATGGATCAATGTCGGCGGGGTGGGGCAGCAAGGCAGCTTCGATAATTCGACCCTTACCACGCGCAGTACCTCCCAGCTGAATGAAGAGCGCACCGTGCTGATCAAGGTGGAAGAAGTTGATTAGTCTGTTGCAGGGGCCGGGAATTTTGCGCCGCGCCGCTCACTCATTTTTCTGCCTAATGAATCCTGTTGTTGCGGGCTGAGCAGGCGTGCTGCCATCGGCAACAGTTGTGTATTTTCAACGTTGATGTGTGCGGTATAGCTGGCAATGAATTTTTCTACCAGGGCGGCTGCAAGCGTCACGTCCTGCCCTTCGGCGAGTTGTGCCAGCACCGGGCGTAACGCATTCCAAGAGGCGAGCAGAACCTGATGATCGGAGAGCAATCGCTCAAGCAGAGCCGCATCGACATCGGGGCAGTTGCGCAGGGCAGGGAACAGGTTTTCTTCTTCATCCTGATGATGAAACTGTCCTGCCGTATCGAAATAGCGCAGGATGCCCTGTGCTGCCTGCTGAACCTGCGCGTCACAGCCGTGGTTAATGTGAAGTTCGCGCAGCGATTCGTTTGTCCCCTCGCCCGCAAGGCGGGAGAGGGTTGGGGAGAGGGAACGGGCATGACGAGTTTCATCATCAGGGGAGGATTTTTCCATATTCCCGTTGTCCAGATGATCCGCCAGTTTTCGCAGCGTGCCGCACTGCCGCAAGATCTTGCCGTGACAGGCGCGCAGCATTTGCAGCGGATCATCGAAGCCCGGTGCGGCTTCAGCGGATGTCAAAGAAATCATGATTTTCTCAATTTATGAAGGGCTTGTGGTTGATGGCGACCAGCACGATATAGCCGAACACGGTTTGTGCGGCCAGCCAGGCAAAGATGCGGGTGGCCCTGTTTCGAGCGTATTTCAGCGCGATTGAACCCAGGCCAATATACAGCAGCAACGCAAAAAACTTTGCGGTCAGCCATGCGTCGGTGAACGGGTATTGTTTTAGGGTGTACGCCAGCGCAATCGCAGAGGCGAACAGCAGCGTATCGACGATGTGCGGGACTATCCTGATCCAGTGCTGCCGCATGATGCCAGAATCATTCAGGCACCAGAACCCGCGCAGGAAAAACAGCGTGTAGCTGATTGCGGAGCAGGAAACGTGGAGGATTTTAAGCGCACTCATGGGTAAACTTGATTATAAGATTTATATCAAAAAACAGTTAGTTATATATTTATTTGCGGGCGTCATTCATCTGTCCGGCAAGGGCGCTCAAATCACTACCCGTAGTGAAAAGTATGTTACGAAGCCTGCCTGATTTTGCACTATACAATAAAACATGTATTATCTGTACATGTTAATTGCGCAGCCCTTCAGGGCCGCACAGATTTTACAAATGTTTTTAAAATCGATAAGGAATCCAGCATGTCGCACAGCTGTTCAAATACCATTTCCTTTGACTTATGCTATCCGTTCGATGCGCGCGGCGTGGCAAAGCGCTTCCGCCATGCAGCCATATTTGGTGCGCTGGATTCCCTGAATCCGGGTGAAACGATGGCTTTCGTCAATGATCATGACCCGCTGCCGCTGCTGGCGCAATTGACGCAGCGTTACGGTGAGGGTATAGCGATTCACTACGTTTCCCAGGAACCCGGTCAGATTGCAATCAACTTTAAGCGCATCTGATTGCCTGTCAATTTTACGCGTGACCGGTGAAAACATGAGTTTTATCAAAAGACTGGGCGTAGGGGCCGATGCTACAGGGCATGCCGAAAAGCTCATCTCGGCGGTCGGCGGCTTTATCAGCCTGTTGCTGACCATGTGGGTCAGCGGGCATTCTCTCGGCGTACAAGGCGCAGCGTTGCTGGTGGCGTCGATGGGGGCATCGGCGGTATTGCTGTTTGCCGTGCCAAATGGCGCGTTATCGCAACCCTGGCCGTTGCTGGGTGGGCACGCCATTTCTGCGCTGATCGGCGTTGCCTGCGCGCAGGGCGTCGCCGACCCGTTGATAGCGGCCCCGTTGGCGGTGGCTCTGGCGATAGCTGCGATGCATTATCTGCGTTGCATCCATCCGCCCGGCGGCGCGACGGCCATAACTGCGGTGATCGGCGGTTCACAAGTACATGAGCTGGGGTTTCAGTTTGTGTTGACCCCGGTTTTGCTCAACGCAGTCCTGATGCTGTTGGCCGCCGTTGCCGTGAACTACGCTTTTCCGTGGCGCCGCTACCCGGCCCGCCTGGCAAAACCACCCGTTGCGGTAAAAAACAGCGATAACTACAACCAGTTGAGTCACGTCGACTTTGCCTATGCGCTGAGGGAGGAAGGTTCTTATGTCGACATCAGCGAAGACGAGCTGGCCAAAATTTACCGGCTGGCATTCAAACATGCCTGGCAATTATCCGATCAGCCCGAACAAATTTCCGCCGGACTTTATTACAGCAACGGCGAGCAGGGTGCGGACTTGTCGGTGCGCAAGGTTCTGTCCGTGGATGAGTTGCCGGGAGAGGTGACTTATAAAATCGTGGCAGGCGATGGGCAAGGCGGGGTAAAAACGGACACGCTGGCCGATTTTACCAACTGGCAGCGCTATGAGGTGATATTCAAAAATGGCGCATGGCACCGGATAAGACTGAATAATGTTGATTCTTTAACGTGAAACTCGCGCGAGCGTTCGTTTGCCCTTTCCCTCGCTTGCGGGGGAAAGTTGGAAAGGGGGAAACGGGCATGGTGAGTTACATTATCAGGGGTGGTTTCTTTGCCATGCCCGTTAATTTGAAAGGCAATCGTGAAACTGACCCAATATTCAGATCTTGGCCTGCGGCTGTTGATGTATCTGGCGCACCGTTATGGAGAATCGGTGACAATTCAGGAGGCGAGCGACCGGTTTGCAGTTTCCAAGAACCACATGGTCAAGATCTCTCATCAGTTGACCAGGGAAGGTTTAATCGTAAGCACGCAGGGGCGCAATGGCGGGGTGCGTCTGGCCCGTTTACCTGAAGCTATATCAGTAGAAGATGCCTTGCGCGCTACCGAAGATAATTTTGAACTGGTCGAATGCTACAATAAAGAAAATAATCGCTGTGTTATCAATGAGGTATGCAAATTGAGCGGGGTGCTTGACGAGGCTTTGGTCGCATTTTTTGCAGTGCTGCGGCAAACTTCACTGGCTGATCTGGTTGTAAACGGTAATGCGCTGGAAAAAACGTTGTTGCCCCTGCCCAAAGAAATCCAGATTAAATCTCCCACCCGATCAAACGCCGCAGCCAAAAGCTAGCGGCTGACCGGCATTACTCCACTTAAACGGCGCAGCTGACCTTCGACAATGACCATTCAAAAAATTTGCAACAGCTTTACCGCCGCACCGCATCGCGTCATGTTTTTCGGCGGTGCGCTGCAAACCCTTGCCGTGATGCTGTGGTGGCTGATCGACTTGCTGACGCGTTACGGCGAAGTCGGACATCCGATAGCCTGGACGATTGCGCCCAATGCCGCGCATGGCTACCTGATGATTTACGGCCTGTTCCCCTTCTTCATGTTCGGTTTTTTGATGACGACCTTTCCGCGCTGGATGAATGACACTGAAATCCCGCCGCAACGTTATCTGCCGGCCTTTATGTTGATGCTAACCGGGGCCGTTTGTTTTTATGCAGGACTGTTACTCAGTCATACCATGCTGGTCGTGGCCACGGTGAGTACACTGGCGGGCTGGAGCGTGGCACTGTATGCGCTGTTGCGCGTATTGCTCGATGCGGCGCATCCCGACAAGCAACACCCGAAAGTGATTTTCGCAGCATTTGTCATGGGCTGGTGCGGCCTTGCTGCCTATCTCATCTGGCTGCTGGGCGATAACGCGGCCTGGCTGCGCGTGGCGATACAAGGCGGGCTGTGGCTGTTTCTGCTGCCGGTATTTGTCAGCGTCGCACATCGCATGATTCCCTTCTTCACCAGCAGTGCGCTGCCGCATCGGTTAGTGGCGCGTCCTTTATGGGCATGGCGGGTGATGCTGGGCGCCAGCGCAGCGCACGGGCTGCTGCAACTGACCGATGCCACGGCCTGGCTGTGGTTGTGTGATGCACCACTGGCGGCCAGCGCACTCTATTTGAGTTATGTCTGGGGCTCGCGGGCAACGCTCCGTATCCCGTTGCTCGGCGTGTTGCATATCGGCTTTGCCTGGCTGGGTATCGCCATGCTGTTGTTCGCCGTGCAAAGTGCGGTTTCATTCCTGAGCCACGGCGCCACCGTCCTCTGGGGACTCGCGCCGCTGCATGCGCTGACCATAGGATTTTTCGCTACGCTGCTGATCGGTATGGCAACACGCGTCACACTCGGCCATTCCGGTTTGCCGATGAAAACAGATACGCCGGTCAAACTGATGTTTGCGGGAATGCAGCTTGCCGCCTTGCTGCGTGTGCTGGCCGACATGTTGCCCTTGCCAGCCCCGCACTGGCTGTATTTCGCCGCTGCGCTAGTCTGGCTGGCGTGCTTTACACCCTGGGTGTTGCGCTATCTGCCAGTCTACTGGCGTCCGCGTGCAGATGGGCGGGCGGGTTGAGCTACCCGGCTACAAACCACTGCTTGACGCGGGTAGCAAGCTTGTAATACAACGCTGCAAACAGGATGCATGATAAATTTTGAGGTTCCGGCCCTGATACGCTATGTATTTTTGACTGCATGGACTGGCGGTTTCAAAGCCCGGACCATCGAGACGTGATGCACATCATCGATAAACCAGAAAACCGCAGTTCAAGCCACAGAGCTCACAGAGAACACAGAGAGTTTCATGGGTTTTTCACTTTTTGTTGACTCACCCAAAAGGTGATTGAAAAACTTTTTATAACTATTTGTTTTGCGAGTTTTTGCCCACAGGGCAAAATCCCTGCGAGAAGCGATTGCGAGTTGATGCCCGAGGTATCATCCCTGCTTACCCCGCTTTACTCGGTGATCTCGGTGTTCTCTGTGGCTAAATGCTTTTTATAGAATAAACGCATGCTGGAATTAGTAGTGGTTCTTCGCCAGATTCCGGCAAATACAACCTCTACAACAAGAGCAGGCGCGCTGCCGGCACCAGCCGCCAGGCCGGTTTGAAGCAAGGAATAAAGGCTTAACATGGATTTTCTGCCGATTTTTATGAATGTCAAAGGAAGGCGTTGCCTGGTTGTCGGTGCAGGTGAGGTCGCGTATCGCAAGGCAGCGGTACTCAAAGATGCGGGTGCAACTGTCAGCGTGGTTGCGCCGGAATTTTGCACCGCCTTTAACAACGTCAGTGATGTCGAATGCATTGCTGAACGATTTCAACCGGCGCATCTCGACGGCGCTGTGCTGGTGATTGCCGCGACGAATGACCGCGCAGTTAACAAGGCCGTCTCGGAACAGGCACGCCTGCTGAACATTCCCGTGAATGTGGTGGATAGCCCCGAGCTGTGCACCTTCATCATGCCGTCGATACTGGATCGTTCGCCGCTGGTGGTGGCATTCTCCAGCGGTGGCGCATCGCCTGTGCTCGTCCGAATGTTGCGGGCGAAGCTGGAGGCGATGATCCCTGTGCGTTACGGGAATCTGGCGGCGTTCTGCGCCAGACTGCGCGATACCGTCAAGGCGCGCGTTGCCAACCCGGCCGGGCGGCGTATCTTCTGGGAAAACGCGCTCGAAGGGGTGGTTGCCGAAAAAGTACTGGCCGGTGATGAGGCTGGCGCGGAAGTCGTGTTGCATGGCATGTTGAAAAACGAGCCTGCAAAATCGTGTGGCGAGGTGTATCTGGTTGGCGCCGGTCCCGGCGATCCTGACTTGCTGACCTTCCGTGCACACCGCCTGATGCAAAAGGCCGACGTGGTGGTGTACGACAACCTGGTGTCCAGCCAGATTCTGGATATGACAAGACGGGATGCGACGCGAATTTTTGTCGGCAAGGAACGTGCTAACCATACGCTGCCACAGCAGGATATTAACGCGCTGTTGGTGAGACTGGCCAAACAGGGCCATCGTGTGGTGCGGCTGAAGGGCGGCGACCCGTTCATCTTCGGGCGTGGCGGCGAAGAAATTGAAACGCTGGCAGGTAACGGCATACCGTTTCAGGTTGTTCCAGGCATCACCTCGGCGTCAGGTGTTTCTGCCTACGCGGGCATTCCGCTGACGCATCGCGATTATGCGCAGTCGGTGCTCTTTACCACCGGTCACCTGAAGGACGGTACACTCGATCTTGATTGGCAAACACTGTGCCGCCCCAAACAAACGGTGGTCATCTACATGGGGTTGAGCGGCTTGCCCGAGATATGCCGCCAGTTGATCGCTCACGGACTTCCGCCCGATCTGCCCGGGGCGGTTGTCATGAACGGCACGCAGCCCGATCAAAAGGTCGTCACAGGAACCTTGCAGACACTGGTCGGTCAGGTCGCAGACGCGGGCCTTAAATCGCCCAGCCTGATTATCATCGGCGAAGTGGTGAAGCTGCGCGACAAGCTGTCTTGGTGTTAGCGTCGTGCAGCAAGTGCGGACTATAAAAGACGCTGATTTGTGGAAAGTGCTGAACGCCGTTTGAAGCTGATTTTTTGCGTTGCATGCCAGCGCGTTTGCACGACTTAAGCCAGCTGCACGCTCAACTGCATGCGGCCGGCCGGGTGAGACTGTCGTTAAAGCTGCGCTTTAGTCACCACGTCCATGACCGCGACCGTTGCCCTCGCCACGATTGCCTCGATCACCCCGATCACCATGGTCGCCCTGAGACTCGTCGCGGCGGTCATAACCCCGTTCATCACGTCGATTACTGTGCTGCTCCTGGTAACGCGGCACATATTCCCTTTGGTACCAGTTGTCTTGCACAAAGTAGACGCGCTCGCCGCAGGCATCGTATTTGCGACAGTGTTTTTTCCAATTCTTGGCGTGACCTGGCGGCACGCGCAGATAGACCGGCGGACGATCTATCTGTATCCGCTCGACGATCATAGGCTGACGATAGATTAATAGTGGTGGTGGATAGTTGCCGATGTCGAGTCGGCCATAGAAGCCAGGTTGACCTATGCTGATAGATACGCCACCTCTGCAGCGTATGCCGGA
>JBAZAY010000045.1:0-24025 GCA_041671725.1 Gallionella sp.
TAAGTAGTGGCTTAGATGCAGTTTTGTTGCGTCTTATTAGCAGTGGCTTAGGTGCGGCCTTATACACCTTAGTCCACTGTTTAGTTGCTCCATCAGTCCAATACTTAGTGGTTTCATCAGATTAAATTGATTAATGCTGATTAAACAAATACTTATACGCGCACTTGGTTCACTATTCGGGTGACGAGCAGTTATTTTGTAACTTGTTGTTAATCTGTGAGAGGCTTTAGCAGGTATATTGCCCCGTGGGCAATAACTCGCAAAAGTTTCTCGCAGGGATGATGCCCTGCGGGCATCAACTCGCAGAATCTGCGTAATCTGATGAAACGACTAGCCATTCCACTAAGCAACCAAAGAACGGTTGCCAAGTGGCTGGTTATGCGGATAGAACTGCGGTTTTAAGGTTGATCGGATGCTGGCTTCAGGTGGTCGATTTTAGCTGGCAATATCCACAATGCGTCATTTTAATGTAATGGAACTGTAACTTTACAGGCCTAAGCTTCCGGCGGATAATTCGCACGTTATTATTTTGCGGGGATCCCTTGTGGGTATTGATTCAGGTGGTAGTAGTTGCCTCGTCTACTTAAAGACGGGTGTAGTCCCGGCAAAATAACGCGCAGTCCTCTGCTGCTATCTCGCCGGGTGCGGGTTAGTGGTGTCAATAGACCTTAAAACCGGTCTCATCAAATCTTCCAGCAACTTCAATACGGTCCGACTGGTTCAGTCAGCGGCTACCTGTTGTCCTACTTCAAGCGGAATTTTGCTTTCACCAGAAGGAGTCGTTATGCGTTTTGAAATGCCTGGTCGCTTTGGAGTTGCCTGTACATTGTTGGTAACGGTTTTGGCTGGATTTGCAGGCATGTGCCATGCCCAAACCGCCGATGTTGAAGATATGTCTGCCCATGTGCAGATGACCTATAACTGGCAGAAACATCCGGCTTATCAGGCGGCTTACTCCGGGCCGAACAGTATCATGACTGCGGCCGAGAAGATGTACACCTTCTCCACGACTGCTTTTTTTGGTCTTCGCCCGTGGCAAGGGGGCGAGTTCTACTTTAATCCGGAAGCAGCCCAAGGCGTGCCTTTCTCCACTAATCTGGTGGGCATGGGCGGGTTCACCAATGGCGAAATCACCCGCGCCGCAGGGACGAATCCCATTCTCTACCGGCAACGCCTTTTTTTGCGTCAAACCTGGAATCAGGGCGGGGAATCGCTGCGTGTCGAATCCGGCATCAATAATCAGATGGCGGGCTGGGTAGACAAGAATCGCGTCGTACTGACCGTGGGCAATTTCTCGACACTCGACGTGTTCGATCCGAATACCTACGCCAAGGACGCACGAACCCAGTTCATGAATTGGGGAAGCTGGACTTATGCCGCCTACGACTATGCCGCTGACGCGCGCGGTTTTGGCTGGGGCTTTGCGGCAGAGTGGTACAAGGATGAATGGGTGCTGCGTGTTGGCCGGATGAGCGGGCCACGCCGCCCCAATGAATTGCCGGTTGACTGGGCGCTGGGCAAGCATTACGGCGATCAAATCGAAGTCGAACACGAGCACTCACTGTACGGGCGCGCCGGCAAGGTGCGCGTGCTGGGTTGGCGTAACCGTGCTCAGACGGCTTCTTTTACCGACGCGCTGGCCTGGTTAAACACGCATCCTAACCCTGCCGGTGGTTCATATGCGGGCCCGGATGCGCTGCTTGCCGTGCGCAGTGCGGATAAAATCAAATATGGCCTGGGCGTTAACGTCGAACAGGAAATGAGCGATAACACCGGATTCTTCCTGCGCGCCATGCAGTCCGATGGACGTACCGAGACCTATGCTTTCACCGAGGTCGATGGCTCGCTGTCGACCGGCGTTGTCATCAAGGGGCAAGCCTTTGGGCGTCCTGAAGATGGGATAGGTTTGTCTGTCATGCGCAACACGTTGTCGGCGGATCGCCGTCGTTTCCTGGAGGCGGGCGGAACCTCCTATTTTATCGGTGACGGCGGTTTGCGTTACCGTCCCGAGGCTATATTCGAGGGCTATTACAGTTTCAATATCGCCAGGAATGTCTGGTTTACCGCCGATTATCAGCGCATCCAGAACCCCGCTTACAACGCAGATCGCGGGCCGATGGATGTTTATGCCTTGCGCCTCCACGCAGAACTTTAAAAAAGGCTATGTCGCAATTAACTGTTGGCAACATCCAATCGCACTAAAAAGCGATGTTCACGCGGAGACGCGGAGAACGCGGAGATATAATCTCTGGCTACAAGCGCAAACACACGCAGATAAACTTATGCCAACCCGATCAATTATGAATCTTGCGAATTTAGATTTTTATTTTTGGGGTGTTGTGTGCTTTTCTCCGCGTTCTCCGCGCCTCCGCGTGAGACATTTCAAATCAAAATTCCAGTTTCAACAGGCAACTACGACAGAGCGTTAAAAAAACCTATTTTCATCCACGAAATGATCCTTGCAGGGATATTAGCTAAGGCCAATAACTCGCAAAATCACGAAATGGGTTAGGCAGGCAATCCGCGCAGCGGATGCTCGCAAAATCACTAAATAAATCAATTGGTTACATAAAATCAGCGAGTCACCTGTCGGGTGGCAGTATCAACAACGGTATGTATTTGAATCTGTTTGTGTTTTTTGCGAGCTTTCACCTTGCGGTGAAATGCCTGCTTGAATCTTTTCGTGTTGTTCGTGGACAACAGCTTTTTCTAGATTAAGCGCAGATTTGGATTCGAAGTGCGGCGGCTGATGAGAAATTCCAGTAAACTGCCCGGGGAATTTTGAGCTGTATATTCGACTTTCAATATTGCGAGGCTAGTAAGGCATGAAACCGTTGATGGAACTGACCTTGGCCGACATCATGAGCCGTCAGGTGCGGCATGTGTTGCCGAGTTGCACTCTGGGGGACGCGGCCAGGCAGATGAATGACGCGCATATCTCATCAATGCTGGTCATGTCGGGGAATACGCCGCTGGGCATCATCACCGAACGTGATTTGTTGCGCCAGTTGAACGCACATGCCGCCAATCAGACTCCGGTGTCAGAAATCATGAGCGCGCCTGTGTTGACGGCCTCGCCCGATACGGGTTTTACAGCCGCCTATGCACAGGTGCTCAATCACCACATTCGTCATCTGGTGGTGGTGGATGAAACGGGTTCAGTGGTCGGTCTTGCCAGCGAGACCGATTTTCGTAATCATCTGGGTTCGGATTTGTTGCGTCGGCTCGATGATCTTCAGGCGGTAATGGATCACAACCTCCCGCAGCTAAGCCCGGATGTCACGCTGGATCAGGCGGTGGCCATGATGCTGCAGGATCGCACTTCCTATGTGCTGGTCGTGGAAAACGGCCTTCCCTCAGGTATCCTGACCGAACGCGACATGGCAGGGTTGCTGGCGGGCGGAGTGCGTGCGGAGGGGCTCACCCTGCGTGAGGTGATGCACTCGCCGGTGCTGACTGTTTCGCATCGAACGCCGGTTTACGAGATGGCCGGCCTGATGCAGGCGAGCCGCTTGCGCCATCTGGTGGTAGTGGGCGATGACGGGGCTGTGATGGGCATGGTGACCCTGCACAGGCTGATGGAACGCATCTCCGCCACCGTGATGAGCGAGCAGACCTTGCGTCATCAGGAAACGCTGGAAAGCAGCCGTCAGCAGGCCGAGTCGCTGTTGCGCGCGATCGTTCAGACTATTCCCGATCTGATCTGGCTCAAAGATGTAAACGGAGTTTATCTGAGCTGTAACCCGATGTTTGAACGTTTTTTCGGGGCTGCGGCAGCGGATATCGTCGGCAAGACCGACTACGACTTTGTGGATAAGGCGCAGGCCGATTCCTTTCGTGAGCATGACTGCATTGCGATGGCGGCGGGAAAACCCACTGTCAATGAGGAATGGATCACCTTCGCCGATGATGGTCGACTCGCCTGTGTGGAGACGACCAAATCGCCGATGTTTGACGCCCAGGCTCGCCTGATCGGTGTGTTGGGAATAGGTCATGACATCACTCAGCGCCGTGAAGCGGCCGATAAAATTCAGCGTCTTACTCAGCTATACGCCGCATTAAGTCAATGTAATCAGGCTATTGTGAGATGTACTTCCGAGGCGGAATTGTTCGCCCAGATCTGCCGCGAGGCGGTGCAGTATGGCGGCATAAAGATGGCGTGGATCGGTCTGGTGGATGAAGCCAGTCAAGCGGTGCTACCCGTTGCCTGTTACGGCGAGGGGGTGGAATATCTGCAAGAAAAGACGATTTCAGTGGATGCAAACAGCCCTTTCGGACGTGGTCCGACGGGTGTTTCGATACGTGAAAATCAGCCGTTCTGGTGTCAGGATTGTCTGCATGATCCGGCAACCGAACCCTGGCACGAGAGCGCCGCACAGTTCGGTTGGGCAGCGTCTGCTGCGTTGCCGTTGTGCCGTAACGGGGTTGCTGTCGGTTCTTTTGCGCTCTATTCATCTGAAGTCAACGCTTTTGATGAGGACTCACGCAACCTGTTGATCGAGATGGCAACCGATATTAGTTTCGCGCTGGATAATTTCGAGCGAGAAGCGGTGCGTACCCGCCTTGAAAGGCAGAGTGAAAACGAGCGTTCCGTGCTGGAATTGCTGGCCCGTGGACGCCCGCTGCCGGTCTTGCTGAGCCATTTGGCCAAAAGCTATGAGGCAATGTACCCGGGGATGCTGTGTTCGGTGCTGCTGCTAAGCTCGGATGGTCAGCATCTTGAGCATGGCGCAGCGCCCAGTTTGCCTGATGCCTATTGCAAGGCCATCGATGGTGTGACGATTGGTGCAGATGTCGGGTCGTGCGGCACGGCGGCCTACACCCGGAAAACCACGATTGTATCCGACATTGCCCACGATCCGCTCTGGCATGACTATAAGGAACTGGCGCTGTCCCATGGCTTGGCGGCTTGCTGGTCGGTGCCGATTTTCTCCACGCAGGATCAGGTGCTGGGTACGTTTGCGCTTTATTATCCGGCGCCGCGCAGCCCGCTACCGGATGAGCTGGCCTCTCTGGAACGCGGTGCGCATCTGGCAAGTTTAGCCATCGAGCGGGCGCAGAGCGAAAACAAACTCAGCATGCTGTCGCAGGCGGTGGAGCAGAGCCCGAACGCCATTGTGATCACCGATCTGGATGCCAACATCGAATATGTCAATGCGGCTTTTGCCAAAACGACGGGTTACAGTCTTGATGATGTGATCGGCAAGAACCCGCGTATCCTGCGTTCCGGCAAAACCCCGAAATCGACCTATAAAGAGATGTGGGCTGCGCTGACTTCCGGAAAAACCTGGCGTGGCGAGCTGGTCAACTGTCGTCGTGACGGCACTGAATACATTGAGTCTGCGATGATTGTGCCGGTGCGTATGCCCGATGGACAGGTGACGAATTACCTGGCCATCAAGGAGGATATCACCGATAAAAAACAGGCCGAAGCACGCATGCAACAGCTTGCCCATTTCGATTTTCTTACCGGCTTGCCCAACCAGGCCTTGCTGAGGGACCGGGTCAGTCATGCCATGAAGCTGGCGCAGCGAGGCAGCACGCAACTGGCGGTGCTGTTCCTTGATATTGATCATTTCAAGAATATCAACGACACGCTGGGCCACCGTATCGGTGATGAATTGCTGATCCAGTTGGCCTCACGCCTGAAATCCCTGGTGCGTGATGAGGATACCTTGTCGCGTCTGGGCGGCGATGAGTTCATTCTGGTGTTGCCCGGCACGAATGCAGACGGGGCGGCTCATGTCGCCGAGAAAGTGCTGGAGATGGTCGCACAGACTTGCCATATCGAACAATACGAGCTGGTGGTCACGCCTTCAATCGGCATCGCGATTTACCCCAGCGATGGCATGGATTTTGACAAGTTGTACCAGAGCGCCGATGTGGCGATGTATCGCGCCAAGCGGGATGGACGCAACACGTATCGGTTTTTTACCGAAGAGATGCAGGCGCGTTCGGCGAGGCGTTTGCAACTGGAAAACGCGTTGCGCAACGCATTGGCACGCAATCAACTTCAGCTTCATTACCAGCCCCAGCTATCCATGCAGGATGGCCGGGTCGTCGGTGCGGAAGCCTTGCTGCGCTGGCAGCATCCCGAATTAGGTCAGGTTTCCCCTGCGGAATTCATTCCTGTGGCTGAAGAAAGCGGGCTGATACTGAGTATAGGCGAATGGGTGCTGCGTACCGCCGTACAACAGGCCAGGAGCTGGATGGACAGCGGGCAGACGCCCATCACCATCGCGGTGAATCTGTCTGCGGTGCAGTTCAGGCATGCGCAGCTGCCACAATTGGTGATGCAAATTCTCGAAGAGGCTAGTCTGCCGCCGCAGTATATCGAACTGGAGCTGACCGAAAGTGTGGCGATGGATGCGCCGCTGGCGGCTATTGCGGTGATGGATGATCTTCATGCCCGGGGTATCCGGATGTCCATTGACGACTTCGGCACCGGGTATTCCAGTTTGAGTTACCTGAGGAAATTCAAGGTTAACCGGCTCAAGATAGACCAGTCCTTCGTGCGCGATATTTCGGAAGATCCTGAATGTCGTGCCATCGTCACGGCCATCATCACGCTCGCCAGCAGCATGGGATTTCAGACCATCGCCGAGGGGGTGGAGACGGCCGGGCAACTGGCATTTCTGCGCCTGCAGGGCTGTAACGAGGTGCAGGGTTATTACTTCAGTAAACCGCTTCCCGCCCTGCAGTTCGAGGCGTTTATGCGCGGTCAGCCTTGAAATGGCCAAAATTCCTGCAATATTCGTGACTTTGCTTGTCAGCAGGGCTGCTATCTTGCTATTGTCGCGGGTATTCTTGGACAGGCGCGAATGCGCACTGATCCGCACATAAGGCAACTGCATGTCATCCTCTTTTAAGTTTCGCGTGGTCGATAACGACAGCGAAGAATATTTAGCACAATCTCAGGCGATACAGGAAGCCCGCGCGCATCAGGAAGCTGAGATGCAAGCCGGATTTACCGCTCAGGCGCGGGCGAGGGCCGAAGCGCATGGTCGTGCCATCGCACAAGCTCGTGTGCGTATGGAAATGGAATTGATTGCCCAGCTTGAGGCCAAATGCCAGGATGAGACGCGCTTATCCGAGGTAGCCCAGGGCAGGCTGGAAGTCGAGAAGCAGTTGTCGCACGAATTGCGTGAAAAGCTGCTGGGCGAAATGCGCTTGCAGGAAGAAAATCAGGCAAGGTTGCGCGCCGAGATCCAGGCGCAGGAAGAATTGACGCAACGCCTGCAAGCCGAACAAATCGCACGGGCAGCGGCGGAAAACAAGGTGCGTGTCGAGCGTGAGTTGCAGGCATTGATTGCGCAGCAATATCAGGCAGAGCAGACATCGTTGCAACGAGCCGAGGCTGAAATACGCGCAATCCGGGTCGAGACGGAAAAGCTTGAGGCTCAGGTCGAGCAAGAGGTTGCCGAGCGCATGGTGGCGGAGCAATTGCAACGTGCACAGGCCGAAGAAAAGCTGCTGATCGAAACGCAGTTGCGTGAGGCGGCTCGCCAGCGTGTTGAAAACGAGGCCGAGGAATTGCGCCTGGCCCAGATACGCGCCGATGTTGACCAGCACGAGATGGCGCTGATTGCCAAGCGACTCGAAGCGGAAAGGGGCGCTGCCAAAGCCGCAGAAAATCGCAGCAGGCTGGAACAGCAGGCCGCTACTCTTGCGCAGGAAAAAATTACCACCGACCACACGATTGCACGTGTGCTGCAGGAAAAAGTAAGCCAGGAACAGAAAGCTGCAGCGCTGCTTGCCGCAAAACTTGACACCGAACAGGTGGCGACTGAAGCGGCAACGGCGCGAATTAATGCCGAGTCGCTGGCGCTTGCAGAAGCCGAGGCCAGATTGAAGGCCGAGCGCGATGCCGAGCAGGCCGCTTTGGTACGTGCGAGTACGGAGCAGCTGGCAATCGTCGCCGCTAATCAGCGCAAACAAACTGAAGAGCAATTGCGCATCGAGGCGGAGAGCCGCGTGCAGGCTGAACGTCTGGCCTATAAAGCGGCAAAGCAGCGTGCCCAAGCGGAAGTCGATGCGCGCGAGGAAGCCGAACGTAAGCTGCGCGCGGAGCAGGAAGCGGAACGCCTGTTGCGGGATCAGGCTGATGCCGATAAAAATCTGGCCGAGCGAGAGGAAGAAACGCAAGCCTTGTTGTTGCAAGCGGTACGCGATGCGAATGAACGGTTGAACAGTGAAAATCTGGCATCTCAGGCCGCAGCGCAAAAGTTGGCGACAGGGCGGGATCAACTGGTTTTTGCCCAGCAACGCGCAGAGGCGGAAATTCAGGCTGCGCAAGCGTTGGAATTGCAGTTGCAAGCTGAAGCTGAGGCGATCGGTATTGCAAATGAACGCCTGCTGGCAGCAAAGCTGGCAGTGCGTGCGGCTGAAGAAAAAAAACGTATTGAAGAACAACTGCTCGAAACCGAGCGGCTGCGTGAGCAAGCCGAGCGGCTGGCGGAACAACGCTCGCTGGAAAAATACCAGCTGCAGAATGCCGCATTGCAATCTGCGCAATTGCGTGCCGAAGCCCTGGCTAATGAACGACGGGTAGCCGATCAGGCTTTGCAGGTCGAGCAAGCGCTGATCGCTGCAGCGCAAGAAAAAATATCTGCCACACGGCTGGCAAATCAGGAAGCTTGGCGGCGAGCCGAACTTGAAACGCAAGCGCTGCATTTAGTTCAGCAACAGATCGAAACTGAACAGCGTGCGATTGCCGAAATTGAAGCCAGTATGGCGGTGCAATTGCAGGCGATTGAATCTGACAATCAGCGCATCGAAATGGAAGTGCGCGCGCAAACGTTGGCACAAACCTCGCAACAGCTCAACGAGCGCGCTGTTCGGGATGCGCAAGAGCAGGAGCAGGCTGCAGTTCGTGCCTTGAATATCGTCAGGCTGCGTGCCGATAAGGAAGCTCAGCTATTGAAGCTGAAAGAGGAACAGATCCACGCCGAGGCGCTCGCGACGGCGGCGTTGAATAAGCAAATTAGCGACGCAAAACTGGCCCACGAGCAAACATTGCAGCGTGCCGAGAACATGACTCTTCGGCGTGTCGCCGAAGAACAGAAAGCGGCTGAACTCGAACAGGAGCGCATACGTAGTGAGGCACGTGCCTCGGTCGCGGCAAGTAAGCAGGCAGAGCAGGCCAGAGCAGCTATTGAGGCTTGCGCACAGCGCGAGCAGATGGCATTGCAGCTGGCAGAGCAAGAACAGCAACGTCTGGCACAGGAGCGCGAATTAGAGGCTCAGCTTGAGCAGCGTGCCGCACTTGAATCAGAAGCTATTGCAGCGTTGCAGGCGCGACTCATTGCGGAGCAGCAGGCGAGTGAAGCTGAACAGGCAAAAATTGCTGCAGCACAACAGGCCCGGCAACTGGCTCTGGAGCATGAAGCGGCGCAGCGCAGCGCGATAGAAGCCGAGCAGGAACGCATGCGCATTGAAGAATCGGCGATAGCGGCAGCGCAGCAGCGCGCCCATCTCGCCGAAGCCGCCAGACTGGTCGCACTGGAACGCGAGCAGATGGCGGTGCAGTTGATCGAGCAGGAGCAAATACGCCTGGCTCAGGAGCGCGAATTAGAAGCTCAGCTTGAGCAGCGTGCCGCACTTGAATCAGAAGCTATTGCGGCCTTGCAGGCCCGTCTGGCAGCGGAAAAACAGGCATGCGAGGCTGAGCAGGCAAGAATTGCCGCAGAACAACAGGCCAGAACAACGGCCTGTGCGCATGAGGAGGCACAACGCCAGTTTGCGGTTGCCCAGCAGGAACAGATTCGCAGTGAAGAGTTGGCCGCCGCTGCAGTCAACGAGCTTGAGCGCCTTGCCAGAGAAGCCAAACAGGTTGCGCTCGATCGAGAACAAATGGCACAGCGCCTGATCGAGCGGGAACAGCAGCGTCTGGCCGATGAGCAAGAATTGCAGGCGCAGCTAATGCAGCGTGCAGCACTCGAATCTGAAGCCGCAGCGGCTGTGCAGGCACGTCTGGCAGCAGAGCAGCAGGCATGCGAGGCTGAACAGCTAAAAATAGTGGCAGAACAGCAGGCAAGACAGCTGGCTGCCGAGCGTGAAACAGCGCAACGTCTGGCGATCGACGCCGAACAGCAACAGACTCGCCTTGAGGCATCTGTTATCGCTGCGATACAGCAACGAGAACTGACAGCGCGGCAATTGGCTGAGCAAGAGCAGCAACGTCTGGCGCACCAGCTTGAATTGCAGACTCAGCTTGAGCAGCGTGCCACACTTGAAGCCGCAGCTGCTGAGGCCTTGCAGGCGCGTCTGGCGGCAGAAAAACAGGCATGCGAGGCAGAGCAGGAAAAAATAGCCGCAGAACAACAGGCTTTAAGCCTGGCTTGTGCACATGCAGCGTTGCTGCGCAGCGCGGCAGAGACTGAGCAGGAAATCGCGCTCCGTGAAGAATCAGCCATGGCGGCAGTGCAGCAACGCGCCCACATAGCCGAAGTCGCAAAGCTGGTTGCTCAGGAACGCGAGCAGAAGGAACTGCAGCTGGTCGAACAAGAGCAGCAACGTCTGGCTCAGGAGTGTGAACTACAGGCGCAGGTTGAGCAGCGTATGGCGCTTGAATTGGCGGCAAATGCAGCCGTTCAGGCACGTCTTGCTGCCGAGCAGCAGGCGAGTGAGGCCGAACAGCTAAAAATAACGGCAGAACAAAAGGCCGAGCAACAGGCCCGGCAACAGGCTTTGGAGCACGAAGCGGCACAGCGTCAGCTTATTGAAGCCGAACAGGAACAAATTCGACGTGAAGAGTCGGCGATAATGGCATTGCAGCAACGTGTTCACATTGCCGAAGTCGCAAGGCTGGCCGCAGCGGCACGCGAGCAGATGGAGAATCAGCTGGCAGGGGAGGCGGGCAAGCAGTTCGAGCTGGAGCGCGATCTGCAATCTGCAATAGCCCGTAAACAATCGATTGCGGCTGAGTCTTTGCAGGCGACCCAGGCACGTATTGAGGCGGAGCGGCTGGCGTGCGAGGCTGAGCAGGCAAAAATTGCCGCAGAACAACAGGCGCTGAATCTGGCTCAGGCACATGAAGAGGCGCAACGCCGTGCTGTGGAAGCCGAGCAGGAAAAAATCCGCCTTGAAGCGTCGGCTATCGATGCGATGTTACAACACACGCAAATTATCGAGACGGCCAGACTGGCCGCCGCAGAGCGTGAGCAACTGGCATTGCAATTGGCAGAACAAGAGCAGCGACGGCTGGCACATGAACGCGAATTGCAGGCGCAGCAGGAATTACGTGCCTCACTGGAAACTGCCGCTGATGCCGCTGTATTGGCACGACTGATGGCGGAGCAACAGGCCTGCGAGGCTGAACAGGAAAAAATTGCCGCTGCACAACAGGCCCGGCAACTGGCTCTGGAGCATGAAGCGGCACAACGCCAGACTATTGAAGCCGAACAGGAAAAAATTCGCCGTGAAGCTGCCGCTATTGCAGCCGAGCAGCAACGTGCGCAACTCGTCGAGGCCGCCAGGCTGGCTGCAGCGGCGCGCGAGCAGATGGAAAATAAGCTGGCAAGGCAGGAGCGGCAGCAGATAGAGCGTGAACGTGCCTTGCAGGAAAATTTGTCTTATAAACAAGCTATTGCGGAGAAATCTGCTATAGCAAAACAGGATCGCATTGAAGCCGAGCAACGTCTGATCGAGGCGGAACAGGAAAAAATCGCGGCGGAGCAAGCTGCAAAACACCATCTGGAAGAGCAACTGATTGCGGTGGGCAAGCAAACAGAACAAGCTGCACTTGAAGTTGCACAGATAAGCGCGCAACGCGAAGCGCTGCAACAGCAGGCTGTGCAGGCAGAGCAGGCCCGGCAGCAGGCGGAGCGGCTGGAACTTCAGATGGCGGCTGAACAGGCTGCCATCGCAGAACAAGCCGAACAGCTCGCACTGCAGCGACAACAGGAACAGCAGCGCTTGCTGGAGTTGCAGCAGGAGAGATTGGCGGCCGAACAGCGGCTGCTTCATGAGACGGAACAGCGCGTGAAGGCGGAAGCGGAAGCCCGCGCGGCGGCTGCTGAACATATTTCTGCCGAACAAATGGCAACTGTAGAGGCGCAGGAAAAAGCTGCGCTGGAAAAACAGGCCGCATTGCATGCGCAGCAGCTGGCCGAATTGGACGAACAGAAGAATGAACAACTACGCGCGGATATCGAATATGCGCGAATTGAGCTGGCGCCTCACCAGCTTCAGGTGCGGCAGCTCAGAAACAGGAGATTAGTCAAGTTTGCGGCGGGTCTGGCCTCTGCTGCGACACTGGTTGGATTTTCCTGGTTATTTGTCAGCAGTCGCGAAGTCAGTGTGCAGACTGCCGCTACCGCCGTTGCAAAGGCTGAACCGCCAGTGATGAAGGATGCCGAGCCTGATGAACCCTTGCAAGGCCTGGGCAAGCTGAAACTTTCCAGGCAACTGAGGCAGTAGGAAGTCAGGACGCCGAGTCAAACAACCGTTCGCCCCGAACCCGTCGAATGGCTGATGTAACTATATGATTATTAATGGTTAATTGTTTTGCAGTTCGGGCGGTTCTGATAAAGCGGCTAAGTAGTGACCAGGCAATCAAACCCGCAAGGGGCTTCTCCTAAAAACAGATGAGCTAAAGCGCATTATTTTGAGTGAAAAGACGATTGCACAGTCACTGCTTAGCCACAATTAAATCGGTGTCTGCCTAGAGCTTTTCCAGCAACTCGTTCAAGAGCGCGCTGGTCTCCACGGGGTTGTCCAATAGTGCGCCGCTGACCCAGAATACATCTTCTGCACGGCTCCCAAGGGTGTTGATCTTGGCGCGGTGCAGCCGGATGTCGTGGTGGTCTAAAATTTGTGCGATGCGCGCCAGTAGTCCGGGCCTGTCGCCGGCAATCAGAGACAGTACATACATGCCGCGTTTATCCCTTTCAATATTGACCTTGGTATTGATCGGGAAGTGCTTGAGTTGCCGGTTAACCCGTCCGCCCGCGATGGCTTCAACCGGTTTGGCCTCTACAATTTTTTGCGTCAGTTCAAATTCGATGTAGTTCATCAGATCGCGGTAGTCCATATCGCTGCGACTGACTTCCATGATCTGGAAGCTGTTCAGTGCGTAGCCATGCTGCGTGGTATGGATTTTTGCCTCGACGATGGTGTAATGCATGCGCGAAAAAAACGCACAAATGCGCGCGAACAGCCAGCGTTGATCGGGACAGTACACCATCACCTGCAATCCAGTACCCGCGCGGCTAAGGCGGGTCTTTACGATGGGTGTAGCGGTATTGGCCCGGAAGGCCAGCAAGCGACTATGCCAAGCGATTTCCTGCGCTTCGTGATCTAGAAAATAGCTGTCGTCCAGTTGTGCCCAAAGCAGACGGTAGGATTCTGGCGAGAGGGCATATAAATTGAGTGTGGCAGCGGCCTGTTCGCGTATTTCAGCCAAGTGATTGGCGGTGGCGCCTTCTTTCATATAGCGCCGCGTTAACTGGAACAGGTCTTCCATCAGTTTGCCTTTCCAGGCATTCCAGACTTTGGGGCTGGTGCCCTTTACGTCGGCGACGGTCAGCAGATAGAGTGCGACCAGATAGCGGTCATTTTTGATGTGCTCGGCGAATGTCGCGATCACTTCCGGATCGGCCAAATCCTGTTTTTGTGCGGTGGCGGACAGGGTGAGGTGTTGTCCGACCAGCCAGACCACCAGGTCGCTGTCGTCACGGCTTAGCAGGTGCTGGCTGCAAAACAGGCGCGCGTCCTTCTTGCCCAGTTGCGCGTGGTCGCCGCCGCGACCCTTGGCAATATCGTGGAACAGGCCGGCGATATACAGCACCTCGGGGCGGGCAAATTCGCTCATCAGTTTGTTGCATAGCGGCAGTTCCGTCGCGTGCTTTGGAAGTGCAAAACGGCGCAGGTTGCGCACCACCATCAGGATGTGTTCATCCACGGTGTAAACGTGGAACAAATCGTGCTGCATCTGGCCGATGATGCGACCAAAGGCGGGGATGTAGCGTCCCAGAATGCCATATTGACGCATGCGGCGCAGCGCGTGGTTGACTCCTTGTGGCTGGCGCAGAATTTCCATGAAACTCGCCCGGTTGTGCGGATTGCGTCGAAATGCGGCATCAATGTGAAACTGTGCGCGCCACAAGGCGCGCAAGGTCTTTGCGGTAAGATCCGTCAGCTCAGGGTTCTGCTGCATGATCAGGAACAGTTCAAATATTGCCTCAGGGGTGTGCTCGAACAGCCGTTCATCGCGTATTTCCAGCAGGCTGCCGATGATGCGGAACCGTTCGTTCAGCGCATGCTGTGGCGGCGTTTCACGGAACAGGTAGTCGTGCAGGTTTTGCAGCAGAATCGTATTGAACTGGCGCACCGCCAGCTTGGTGCGGTAATAGCGCTGCATCAAATGTTCGCTGGCGCGGCGATTGATCGATGCGGTAATGCCCATCTGTTCGGCTAACGTGGTCTGAAAGTCGAACAGCAAACGGTCTTCGCGGCGCCGGGCCAGATAATGCAGCCGGGTGCGCAGGGTTTGCAGCAGGGTATCGTGGCGTGCGATCTGGCGCGCTTCGGCACGACTTATCAAGCCGGCGCTGGCGAGTTCACTCCAGCGTGTGCCCAAGCCTGCCGCACGGCTGATCCAGGTAACCGTCTGCAGATCGCGCAAGCCGCCGGGACTCTCCTTGAGATTCGGTTCAAGATTGAAATCGGTATCGTCGAAGCGCGCGTGGCGCAACTGTTGCTCGTGCAGCTTTGCGGTGAAAAATGCGCGTGGATTCAGCTGTTGCCAAACTGCATTGTGCAGTGTGTCAAATAGTTGCGCATTGCCACAGACTATGCGAGTTTCGAGCAAATTGGTCTGTACCGTGATGTCGCCGGCCTCAGTCAGGCACTGCGCCACGGTGCGGATGCTATGACCGACTTCCAGACCGATGTCCCACAACAGGGCGATCAGGTCATGCAACTTGTGTTGCAAGGCCTCATCCGGATCTTCTGTCAGCAGAACCAGCAGGTCAATGTCCGATTTTGGATACAGTTCGCTGCGGCCGTAGCCGCCTGCTGCGATCAATGCAAGGCTGCCTGGCATTGCCATCTGTTTCCAGATGCGGCGCAAATAGTGATCTATCAGTTTGCTGTGTGCAGCCAGCAGTTTCGCAGCATTGCCTCGTTGCAGGAAGTTCTGTTCAAGGGTCAGACGGTCGCTGCGCAATGATTCGCGCATTGCGACTGCTTCATCATGCCGGAGCAGGGCAACCATCGGATACGGTCAATACTTCAAATCCCGTCTCGGTGACGAGCAGGGTGTGTTCGTATTGTGCGGACAGGCTGTGATCGCGGGTCACGACTGTCCAGCCGTCGCCCAGTTGCTTGATTTCCTTTTTTCCGGCATTGATCATCGGTTCGATGGTGAACACCATGCCCGCTTCCAGCCTTAATCCCGTTTTGGGACGACCATAATGCAGCACTTGCGGTTCTTCATGGAATTTCGCGCCGATGCCGTGACCGCAAAATTCACGCACCACGCTATAACCCAGCGGCTCTACGAAACTCTGGATGGCATGGCCGATGTCGCCCAGATAGGCGCCGGCCTTGACCGCGCGGATGCCGCGCCACAGGGATTGATACGTGGTCTCGCACAAACGGCGGGCTTGAATCGAGGGTTCGCCGATATAGAACATGCGGCTGCTGTCGCCGTGATAGCCGTCCTTGATTACCGTGATATCGAGATTGACGATGTCGCCGTTTTTCAGCACCTTGTCGCTCGGCACGCCATGGCAAATCTGATGATTGATCGAGGTGCAGATGGATTTCGGATAAGGTTTGTGTCCGCCGGGCGCATAGTTGAGCGGTGCGGGGATGGCGTGTTGCACATTGACGATCAGATCGTGGCACAGCTTGTCCAGTTCGTTGGTGGTCACACCGGCCTTGACGAAAGGGGCGATGTAATCGAGAACTTCGCTGGTCAGGCGCCCGGCGACGCGCATTTTCTCAATTTCCTGAGGGGTTTTTATGGAAACGGACATATCTATTCACAAATTAAAGGTGGCTGAGGATAGCATGAGAGAAAGATTGCCGACAAATACGTTTAGGAACTAAACTCGTGCAACTGCTGACTAAGCGGTTCAGTAAATCGGATATTCCATTCAATCAGGAGACAGCATGAAAAAATCGTTAGCAATCCTTTTGTTACTTTCTGCAAGTGCCAGCGCCTTTGCGGTAGATGGCGGCGCGGTTCTCGGCGGTGTGTTGGGCGGTGCGGCTGGTGCAGCGGTGGGGCATAGCATGGGTGGGCAGAACGGCGCTATCCTTGGGGCGGCCATCGGCGGCGGAACCGGCGCAGCTATCGGCAGCAGTTCAAATACAAACCAGCCGGTACGGCAAGCGCCTGCGTATCGTGGCGATGGGCGTGATCATGAAGACCATGGGCGTCGGCATGAGCATGAAGATCGTGGTGACCGCGAAGACCGTGGGCACGATCGTCATGGTCGTGATGACTGATATTCGAAAGATCATCGTGACGCAGTAAAGTCTGATTCCATTCTTATGGCAGACTGCCTGCAGAGCCGCGTGGCGGTCCGGTGCTGCGGTCAGCTGTCAAATGGCGTGTAATGGATTTTACGTGTTCGTGCCGTGCAAGAAGTATGGCAGTGGCACGATGGCAAACAGTTCGATGCAAAAGTATTTGGCGCTTGGCAAGGTTTCATATACAATGCGCCCTCTTCAAAAGGAGCGTAGCTCAGTTGGTTAGAGCACTTGGTCGACATCCAAGGGGTCAGCAGTTCGAGTCTGCTCGTTCCTACCAAACAAATCAAGGACTTACAGTTAGCGCTGTAAGTCCTTTTGCTTTTCTGCAACGCAAACGGGCAGAGCCGTTCCGGCCCGTTTTTAATTCCATGGGGACTTTTCGGGGGCTATTCCCCCCAACCTGCTCGTCCGCCGAATCATTGCAAGGCTGCGATTCACCCGGCTGCCTTCATCCGTGATGCGATTTAACGCCGCCACCAGCTCATCAATCTGTACTACCGAATAATGCGCTGTCATGCCTTGACGGACATGCCACAGAATATCTGCAATCGTTTCTTCTCTAGCGCCAGACTCACGCAATCGCATTCCAACCGTATGGCGCAGATTATGCATGCGAACGTCCTGCAGACTACACACTACATCGTCACGCGTGCCAGTGTTCAAATCGAACAAGGCCAGAAACGGCATGATGCGCCGTTGTTCTGCCCAAGTTAGGATCGTTGATTTTCATGCAATGCATATATTTCTTCTGTAACGGAAATTTTGCCAATCAGCAGATCTATAAGGTAATAGTTTCTTTTTGGCGAGAAATATTATTGACTTGAGCGGGCTTTTGTATACAATTTCCGCTATAGGAGAAATCTTTCATGAAAATCATTATTCGGGATGCAAAAACTTTGGGGCAGGCAATACGTGAGCGGCGTAAGCTGGCAGGAATTCGAATTGACGATGCCGCAGCGCTATGCGGGATAGCGGTTTCGACCTTGTCTGCGATGGAAAACGGCTCTCGTCCCGCCGGTATCGACAAGATACTCCCGGTTCTGGAAAAGCTTGGGCTGCGTTTGACTATTGGAAACGATGATGGACTTTCTTGAAGTCAAAACATCCGATGACAAAATAATAGGTAAAGTCGGTTTCGATCCCGATTCTGAAACCTACTCGTTTGAATATAGTATCGACTGGATTGCCTCCGAGGGCAGTTACCCTGTTTCTCCGGTAATAGGCTTTGAATCTCGTGCAAAGTCCTCAACCATCAAAAGATTTATTGATAATCTGCTGCCGGAAGGCGACGGTCTGGATGCCATTGCGCAATCGGGCCGGATATCAAAATCCAATACCTTCGCGTTGATACGTACTGTCGGTCAGGAAAGCACGGGTGGTTTAATACTGAGCCCACAGGATTTTCAGCTTAAACATAATGAGCAACCTGCTCGTCTCGTGACAGATGAAGAATTACTGTCGCGTATTAAAGCACGTGATGTCATGCCTTTCAGCGTATGGGATGGAAAGGTACGCCTGTCTATTGCCGGCTTTCAGGACAAGATTGCCGTATTTATTAATGATGGCAAGATGTTTTTGGTTGAACATCCTCTGGCATCAACACATATCGTCAAACCCTTACCTAGGAACCCGGAGTTATCAACGGTTGTGGCTAACGAGTATTACTGCATGAGTCTCGCAGATACTGTCGGGTTGTCGGCAGCACGGACACAAATTCATCGCATCCCTGACCCGGTGCTGATTGTTGAGCGATTTGACCGAAAATATAACGCTCAACTTCTTCGCGTTGACAGGTTGCATGTCATTGACGGTTGCCAACTACTGGATATGCCGCCTCAATATAAATATGAAAGGAATTTTGGTGGGGGACGGGATGTTGCGCACATCAGAGACGGAGCGAGCTTAAAGCAGATATTTGCTTGTGCTCGTCTTTCAGAAATGCCGATGTTGTTTACTCAGCAATTATTGCGGTGGACGCTGTTTCAGTATCTGATTGGTAATGCTGATGCGCATGCTAAAAATCTGTCTTTTCATGTTCGCCCCAAAGGGAAAATCGCTTTGTCGCCGACTTATGATGTCGTCTCGACTGTGATCTACAATGGTTTGGATGACACGATGGCGTTGAGTATTGGTGATGAATTTAAATTTGAAGATGTTCGGGCATTCCAATGGGCGACATTTGCCGCTGATTGTCATATCCCTGTGAAGGTTCTTGCCACCGAGATGCGCCGTATGGCGACGAATGCTGTTAAACATATAGCGCAAGAAAGCGTAGATATAACCTCGCTAACTGATCAAGAATTGAAGGGCATTCGGCGGATTCAGGACTTTATCGCTCAGCAAAGTGCTGCATTGCTTCGTGATGCAGAACTGGTCAAGGAAGTGCAGTTTGGGTGATGTTGATGTTTGTCCGATATTCTAGCTTGACCTGATAAGTCTTCGGCATCATTAATGCTGTCACTCGACCATTCGGTAAATACGGTAGGCAGAACATGGCAACGATCTTTGTAGAAATGGGGTGGTCGATAAATGGACTTTGCTGCTGCAATTGTCGAAGACACGCTGCAGGATAGTCACTGTAGCGGTTGATTGTTGAATCCGCCCTCTATATCATCAGTCGCAGTCAATAAGGTTTCACCGTTTCTATGAAAAAAGTTGCTCTGGGCGAACTCCTGACACCCGCCATCGTGACGGTTGCGCCGGATGTGGCTATTACCGAGGTCATGACCATGATGTCGCAGCTCGGCATCAGTTGTGTTGTCGCCGTCGATGCCGAACGCCACCCGTTGGGCGTATTCACAGAGCGCGACGCAGTGGGGCTGCTGGCCGAACGGCGCGCTACCGATCAGCTGCAAATGGCGGACGTAATGAGTACGCCGCCGCTGTGCGCCTCGTCGCATCTGGATTTTCGCGCGGCTTACAGCCTCTTGCTGGAGCACGGCTTCCGCCATCTGATTGTGGTTGATGCAGATAATCAGGTGACGGGGATAGTCACCGAAGGGGATTTTCTGCCTCTTCTCGATGAGGGTGACTTGTCCGAATTCAAGATCGCCGCCAAAATCATGTCGTGCAATGTGGTCACCGTTGATGTCGATGACACGCTGGCCTCTGCTGTCGCTATCATGCACCGCAACCGTTACAGTTGCGTGGTGATCACGCGCAACTCCAGCCCCGTCGGCATCATGACCGAGCGGGATGCCGTCAGGCTGGCGCCCCTCATCGCCGATCCGGTCAGCGTAGCGCTAAGCAGTATCGTACAAGTCCCATTGATCACCGCAACACCCGACACGACCCTGCCGGATGCCATCAAACAGATGGGCATACATAAAATCCGCCATCTCGTGATAGCCGAGCAAGGCCGGTTGCTGGGCATTGTAACGCGCCATGACCTGGTCAAAACCTTGCAGGGAAGTTACGTCAATTTTCTGCATGAAACCATACAGAAGCAGCGCAGCGAGTTATTTCAGCTCGATCAGCAACGCACCCTGTTTAAGTTGCATGCGGCAGCCCTTGATGCCTCTGCCAATGCCATCGTTATTACCGATAAGGATGCATTGATCAAATGGGCTAACCCTGCCTATGCCAAGCTTACCGGCTATGCGCTGCAGGATGCTGTCGGTAAATATCCGAAGGAACTGGTCAAATCCGGCTTGCAGGATCACGCGTTCTACGAAGTGCTGTGGCAAACCATACTGAGTGGAAAGGTGTGGCATGGCGAAGTCGCCAACAAACGTCAGGATGGCACCCTGTTTTATCAGGAAATGACGATCACGCCGGTGCGTTCGGACAAGGGAGATATCACCCATTTTATCGCTATCAAACAGGATATAAGCGAACGCCGCCAGACCGAGGAGCGGCTGCGCGAAGCGGCTGCCGTGATGGAGAACACCCATGATGGTGTGGTCATTACCGATACCACGCCCCGTATACTCGTCGTCAACGAGGCCTATACGACCATCACCGGCTATAGCGCAGAAGATGTAATCGGCAAAAACCCCAATATCATCAGTTCCGGCCGTGCCGACAAGGCTTTTTATGCAGAGATGTGGGCGTGCGTGCTGAAGGACGGCTACTGGCAGGGTGAAGTGTGGAATCGGCGCAAGAACGGGGAGTGTTACCCGCAGCTGCTCACCATCAGCACTATCTATGACGACAAACAAAAGCCTGTGCGTTATGTTGGCGTTTTCGCCGATATCACACAACTCAAGGAAAATCAGGAGAAGCTTGAGTTTATGGCGCATCATGACCCGTTGACACGACTCCCCAATCGTTCGCTGGCGGAATCCAGGCTGGAACATGAAATCGAACAGGCACAACGCCACTCGCACCAGATTGCCGTGCTGTTTATCGATCTGGATCGTTTTAAGGCTGTCAACGACAGTTTCGGGCATCTGGTCGGCGATGAGTTGCTGTGCGCCGTATCCGAGCGCCTCGGTCGTCGCGTGCGCGAGGGAGACACGCTGGGCCGTCTGGGAGGCGATGAATTCATCCTGCTGGCGACCCCGCTGACCGAAACGCAGGATGCTGCCGTGATTGCGCGTGATTTTATCGGTGCCCTGAGCGAGCCGTTTAAACTTGCCGACAATCATGAGGTGTTCATTGGCGGCAGTATTGGGATCAGTCTGTTCCCGCAGGACGGAACTACCGTTCTGGAACTGATGAAGAACGCCGATGCAGCGATGTATCTCGCCAAGAAAAACGGCCGCAACCAGTTTTCTTTTTATACCAGGGAGTTGAATGCCGGTGCCTGCGCTCAACTGGCCATGGAAAATGATTTGCGCCGCGCTCTGTCGCAAAATGAATTATTGCTGCACTACCAACCTAAAGTCGATTTGCAAAGCGGGAAAATTTGCGGCATGGAGGCGCTAATACGCTGGAAACGGAGAGGGGAGGGCTGGGTGCCGCCTGCAGTATTCATCCCGCTTGCAGAGAAATCCAGCCTGATCCTGACCATCGGCAGCTGGGTGTTAGAGCAAGCCTGCTGGCAAATTCGCCAATGGCTGGATGAAGGTTTAAGTAATATAGCCGTTTCCATCAATGTCTCGGCACGCCAGTTTCGCAGCGGGAATTTCGACAAACTGGTGGCAAAAGCACTCGATAAGCACAAAATCGACGGGCGTTATCTGGAGCTGGAGCTGACCGAAAGCATGTTGATGCAGGAGCCTGACGATGCCGTGGCAACCATGCTAAGGCTCAAACAGATAGGCGTAAAAATCTCGCTTGATGATTTTGGTACGGGCTATTCCAGTTTCAGCTATTTGAGCCGCTTTCCGATCGATACGCTGAAGATAGATCAGTCTTTTGTGCGCGGTGTCACGACCGAGTCGAATGCAGCGGAAATCGCCTCGGCAATCATTGGTCTTGCCCACCGCATGAATTTACGCGTGATTGCGGAAGGGGTGGAAACTGAGGCACAATTGGCCTATCTGCTCGACAAAGATAGCGATGAAATTCAGGGTTATCATTTCAGTAAAGCGCTATCTCCTCATGATATTTCCGACATGCTGCGCAGCGGTAAATCGCTGCCGTGCGCGCAGAAAAAAACCGTTGGCGTCCGCACCTTGCTGGTCGTGGACGATGACCCGGCAAGCCTTGGAGAAATTCAGCATACGCTGCAAGGCGAAAACTACCTTATCCTCAGTGCAGGCAATGCGCATGCCGGGCTGGCGTTGCTTGCACCGAATCAAGTGCAAGTCATACTCGCCGTGCAACACGCGGCCGGTATGAATATGCTGGAGTTTTTGCATAAGGCAGAAGAAATCCATTCTCACACCCTGCGTATCCTGTTATTGGACAGCTGCGATGAGCTTTCCGGGCTGAGCCAGGCAGCAAATGCAGGCATCACGCACAAATCCCTTGCCAGGCCGATTGCGGGCGAGCATCTGCGCAAACACATAGCTGAGTCGTTTATCTACCACGCTGCGCTGTTTTAATTCCCTGCTCGTCAGACAAGTCCTTGCCCGACGGGCTGGCTGGTGGCTTGCCGGTATGGCTTGAATCCTTCGGTCGGGTTGCTGCGATAGGCAAAGGCGGGGGCACCTTGCATGCAAAGAAGCCGCAAAACAAGCTGGTCGAAATCAGCGATTTTTTGAACAAATAAACACTTTTTTGCTAACTTTATGATTTCAAATGTATTAATTTTTTCAAAAAAGGCTAAAGTTTTTTCAGGCGCGGTCGATAATAGATAGCAAGAGTGTTTGTTTGACCCCTCGCAAACAACACTTCGCAATGCGGCTCTGGTTCGATGCTGAACCGGAGCTTCTTGCTTTGTAGGCCTTCTTCCTACATTTCTCATGCTAAACCCCCTGCAATAAAATCAGCCTATTTCCTATTTGATTTTTCCCGCCCGTTCGCGCAAAATGCGACCACTGAAATTGAACTTTAGTTTCAGGAAGTTACCAAAGGTTGTTAAATGATACGGTTAGCGTTGCTGACTCGTATACGAAGGGGATAATTATGGATACCATGCAATTGCAAGAAGGCATTCGCGACATTAACCTGACCTATCTGATGCTGGCTCAGCAAATGGTCAAAGAGGATAAGCCTGCTGCAATTTTTCGTTTGGGTCTTAGTCAGGAACTGGTAGATCTGATCGGTGGTCTGACACCGGCGCAGATCATCAAGATGGCAAGTTGCAATATGTTGTTGTGCAGCTTTCGTTTTGACGAAAATATCTTGCTGAATATGGTGACCGATTACAGCAAGAGTCGAATGATGGCGCAAATGCATGCGGCTATTCTAATGTCGTCACAAGCTGTCGAAGAAATAGTCTAGCCGGCATAATTCAAAGGGCTGACGTGGCAATTAAAACGGTATTAGGCGAAGCTCAGCAAATCAAAATTGCTACCGATTTGATTGAAATGGGTGCGCGTCTGCAGGTTTTGCAGGAAGAAACCAGTCTCAGTCGTGAGCGTCTGTTAAAACTCTACAAAGAAGTCAAAGGTGAATCTCCCTCCAAGGGGATGTTGCCCTATTCCACTGACTGGTTATCAGCTGGCAACCCAACATTCACTCATCCCTGTTTATGGGAATATATCAATTTCTGGTTAAAAATGCCGGGATTGATGGCGTGAATGCGTTGATTACCGCTTATCGTTTATATCTGGATCAGGTGCAAGGTATAGAAGGTGGCGAAGTGGTATTGAGCATCACGCGAGCCTGGTTTCTGGTGCGCTTTTTCAATGCCGGTATGATGCAACTGGTTCCCTGTCGCGAATGTGCAGGACTCTTTGTTACGCATACCAATGAGTTGAACAGCCACTATGTCTGCGGAATCTGTCATCCTCCCGCACGTGCCGGGAAAACCAACGCCAAAGCCAAACTCCTGCCGCTTGTTGAGCAAGTGGACTAGGGAACCGCTGATTTAATCCGTTCGTGGTGAGCCTGTCGAACCATGATAGGATTAAATTCAATACAATCAGATTGTTACAAAACCCTTCGACAAGCTCAGGGCGAACGGATGATTTATTCAGCGCTTCCCTAGCACCCTAGCACCCTTCACCCTAGCACCCTTCACCCTTCACCCTTCACCCTTCACCCT
>JBAZAY010000046.1:0-22983 GCA_041671725.1 Gallionella sp.
TCTGACGACCATAGCGAGTTGGTCCCACTCCTTCCCATCCCGAACAGGACAGTGAAACGACTCCGCGCCAATGATAGTGTGGATTACCCATGTGAAAGTAGGTCATCGTCAGACTCCTTACAACAAAAACCCCCTCCGGAAACGGTGGGGGTTTTTGCTTTGCGTCGTGTAAATTTTGCGACTCGGTCAACATGCGCGATGTCTGCGATAATGACGGCATTCCGAAAATTCAACCTATATGTCCATAGAACGTTGGTAAGCGTCCGGCCGTTCCATATTGATCGGGCAAGTGAAAGCTAAGAGCATAGTGTCCACCTAATTTTGGTGGACACTATCATGAGCACATCACTTCCCATTTGCCGCCGTCGGCGGCATGCACCTGAATTCAAGCAAGGGCTGGTTGCACTTTGTCAGCCCGGAACATCCGTTTCGGCGGTCGCTCTTGCGCACGGCATAAATTCCAACCTGCTGCGCCGCTGGATCAATCAATATTCAGAGAGCCTTCCATCCAAATCTGTCACGGTACCAGCGAAGCTGGTGCCGGTACAGGTCGAAATGCCACCAGACACACCTGCCAATGACGCCATCGAGATCAGTATCCAGAAGAACAGCGCCCGTGTCAGCATTCGCTGGCCGGGCCAACAGACGCAAGCCTGTGCGCTATGGTTGGCAGAGTGGCTTAAATGATCCGGCCGGAGCAGGTGTTTTTGCATGCGGCGCCGGTGGATATGCGCTGGAGCATAGACCGGCTGTCGCTGCTGATTCAGCAGATTGACGGTCGTTCTCCCTGCGACGGCACGGCCTACGGTTTTACCAACCGTAACAACTCGCGCTTAAAACTGCTGATCTGGGACGGCACCGGCGTCTGGCTGTGCCACCGTCGTCTGCACAAGGGACGCTTCAACTGGCCAACGCCTGGCGAAACACTCTTCCAAATGAGCGCAGAACAATGGCGCTGGCTGACCACCGGAGTGGACTGGCAACGGCTGTGTGCGAAGCCTTCTGCGCATTGGCTGGTTTAGCGCCAACACGCTGATTTTAAGTGAGTATTATGGCTAAGTTTGATACAATCAAGCCCATGAATTCACTGGATAAAACCACTCATTCAATTGTTTCGCCGGTATCTGCCAGCGAAGCTTCGCAGCACTCAAATCCAGCTCGCGACGACGAGATAACCCGACTCACCGAACTCGTTCAGTCACTGAATTCAACTCTCCATACACAAGAAATTAAGATTCAGGCGCTGATTCAGGAAGTGGCCTATCTGCGCCGCATGCGTTACGGCGTTAAGAACGAAGCAATGAGCGCAGAACAGCGCTCCTTATTTGAAGACGATGTTGTTCAGGACATCGCCGCCGTCGAGGCCGAACTGCCCGCGACTGCTGCAACACCGAGAAGTCGTGCAGGTCGCCAGACCTTGCCCGAGCATCTGGAACGGGTCGATGTGCGCCACGAACCGGATTCTTGCACCTGTTCAGCCTGCCAGTCCGATCTGGTCAAGATCGGTGAAGATGTCAGCGAGCAGCTGGATATTGAACCGGCACGCTTCTTTGTGATTCGTCATATTCGCCCTCAATATGCCTGCCGCCAGTGCGAAACCATCACCGCAGCGCCAGTGGCACCCGCAGTCATCGACGGTTCATTGGCAGCCCCCGGTCTGTTGACCTGGGTGGCTACCAGCAAATATCTGGATCATCTGCCGCTCTACCGACTGGAACAGATCGCTGCCCGGCAACAAGTGAATCTGTCGCGCAGTACCATGAGCGAGTGGATCGGTAGCATGGGATTTGCGCTGCAACCGCTGGCGGATCGTCTGTCCGAATTGCTCCGGCAACGGCAGGTGCTGCATGCCGACGAAACGCCGGTCAAACAACTGGATCCGGGAGCCGGAAAGACCAAGCGGGCTTATCTGTGGAGTTATCGCAGCAACGATCTGGATTCTGGCCCGCCGATTGTGCTGTTCGATTACCAGAGCAGCCGTTCTGGTCAGCATGCGCGAGACTTTTTGCATGGCTGGCAAGGCAGTCTGATGGTCGACGATTATGGCGGATACAAGAAGATGTTTGCCGCCGATGCGCAGTTCGCGGTTACAGAGCTGGGCTGCTGGGCGCATGCCCGGCGCAAATTCTTTGATCTGCAGGTCAGCGGCACGCACCCGGCTGCCGAGGAGGCGTTGAGGCGTATTGCCCAACTTTATGCTGTCGAGGAAAAAGCCCGAGCTATGGATCATGCCGCCCGAGCAGCGCATCGTCAGCAAAATAGTCTGCCGATATTGGTAGACATGCACGACTGGCTGATCCGCTTGCGGATCTCTACCGCCGATGGCAGCGGGCTGGCCCGCGCGATCGACTACAGCCTCAACCGCTGGCCCAGCCTGATCCGCTATGCGCAAACCGGCAATCTGCCGATCGACAACAATCCGGTGGAAAATGCGATCCGACCGATTGCGCTGGGTAAGAAGAACTGGCTGTTTGCAGGTTCAGAGCGCGCCGGCAAGCGGGCGGCTGCAATTCAAAGCCTGTTCGCTACCGCAAAACTGAACGGCATCGAGCCGTCCGTCTGGCTGAAAGATACGCTGGAAAAACTCCCCGTCTGGACCATGCGGCGTATCGATGAACTTCTACCCATCAAGCCTGCTGCATAAACTGGCTCACCTGAACAGGTGGGAGGGTCGGACGCATACGAACGTTGCCGGTATTGGTTGGTGTTGACTTGTAATATCACTATTGATACTATTCGACAATGAGTGGAATCGAAAAAATCCTTGAGCAGATGAAAAGCGAACCCTTTAATGTTCGCTTTAGTGACCTGCATAAAGTCTGCGAGGCATACTTTGGTGCGCCGCGAAATTCCGGTAGCAGCCATTTTATATACAAAACACCCTGGCCGGGCGATCCGCGTATCAATATTCAGAATGACAAGGGCAAGGCAAAGGGCTATCAGGTGAAGCAAGTCTTACTTGCAATGGAAAAGTTGGGGATAAAGTTATGAATATCGATCATTACACTTATCGCGTCACATGGTCGCAGGAGGACGGTGAGCATGTCGGATTGTGTGCCGAGTTTCCTTCACTGTCCTGGCTTGCCGTTACGCCTGAGAAAGCGCTTGCGGGTATTCGCCATGTCGTAGCCGATGTGGTGGCAGACATGCAGGCAACAGGTGAGCCTGTACCCGATCCACTGTCTGAAAAAAAATATAGCGGTCGTTTTATGGTTCGCGTACCGGCTATGGTTCATCGTGCGCTTGCAACCCAAGCGGCAGAGCAGGGGGTTAGCATCAACCGCTTAGTCTCCGCAAAGCTGGCAGCCTGAACCCGGAAAACAGCCTGACTTTAAGGGGCGCAATGCTACGAATCTAGATATGACCCGTGCGTGTGTTAGTGTTGCTACGACGCCAGAGTAACGTAATCAAGAAGTTTGTTCCCTTCAAGGTGTCGTGCTGCTGCATAAATGCGCAGTCGCGATGAGAGATGCCAAGGTTCGATGAGCGTTGTCTCATGCTTGGGGATCAAATAGGGCCCACCATCAAACTGCTTCATGGATAAAAGTGAGGTAAGTTGGCTTATTGGCTCCAGACGTGTGCCATTCTGACTTAATCCGTCAATGGGGAAGGCGGCGATCGGACCGATTTCTCTGTCAGGGGCGCTAAGCCTGCGTTTGTGTAGTTCAGCAAGCGTCAATGTGGTCTGAAGGACAAAAATAAAGGCGACAAAGTGCATATCCTGCTCTATGCAGGATGCTATTAGTTTCGGACTCGTTGAAAGGTCTGACTGCTGTATACCCAGCTCCTCAAACATGCCTCGCCGAACGGTGCCCCAAATATCAAGATCGCCGGTCCTGTCCTTCGGCGGTTCGATCGTAACTCCAGTGACATACTTTTGCCACCATGGCGGCCTTGGTGTTTCGGCAGACGGGGCCCACATCTGCTCAGCGAATGACGCATTCCAACCAGGGACAAGGGGCGCCCTTTGCCGACTTGGCAGAGTGAGTACTAGGTACCTTCGGTTGGTTTCGGGATCGGTGACAAATAAGACACCTTGGGCGCTGATGTGATAAGGGACGACCGAAGCTAGAAACGGAGTATTGGCTTCTGACCACCACTTGTCAAAGACGCGACTTATCGGCTCGTTCGTACTTGAGTTATGTGAACGTTTCGAGAGGCTAGCTACAGTACGCATTGTGAAGTAGTCGCTATTGCCAATACTCATCTGAAACTCGTTGTTGTCTAAGACCATCTGCGCAGGAACCTCAGTGAGGAAGCGAATTCGATTCGGCTTCGCTCGACGCGCCCCAATCCATGTGCGCAGTTCTTCACCCAAGATATCGAGCTTTTCCCTTGGCAATTGAGAGGTCGCAAGATCCGACCATTCAACATTAGTCACCTTGGTTGTGAGTTGCTCATGCGGAATACCTCCATACGGATTGGCGTGGTCCGGAAAGGTATGCAGTTCTACAGCACCGTCAATTGCCACGTGCCCGTGGAAAAATGAGGGTGGGAACCGTTCCATGTACTTACTCATGGCCGATGTCGGCGACAGCACGGCATCGGTTGGACTGAGTACATTTGCTCGTGCAATCAGAACGAGCCCTTTGGGCCGCGCAGACTCGTGGCGACGGCGCTTGAAGTGATCCCCGATCTCCTCAACGGATTTCGCAAACTGGAAATCTGCAAGGAACGATGGCAGTTCAAGGCCAGGGTGTGTCAGGAAGGTCAGTATGCGCTTGCGAAATGCGACGGCCTGGCCGAGTTCAAAGAATACCCATTGAGATTTCAAGCTCGAAGGTGATGCGATGAGAATCAAGTCAGTGCACCGCTCGAGTCCTTCAGATATCTTTGCCTTGAAGATGTCGCCGAGACTGATGTCTTTTCTGTCTAGAAACGCGTTGACGTCGATGGATTCCAAGTACTTGACAAGGCTCTTCGCATAAGCCTCATCTACTGATGAATAGCTGACGAAGACGTATGGCTGGCTTGTTTGCATCTTGCCTCCGTTTGCGAGGGTGTCTAACGACGCTGTAGGAAAACCCTATTCTCAAAAAATACCGTTATAACATATTGATCTATAAAGGTAAAAATTTAGTATTTTGAGTTTTATACAGCATCAATGTTTTAAGTAACCGGCCTGCGCGACTTTTCGCGCAGGCCGGTGCATTGATAGGTTGGAGCGCATCACGGCTCCTCGATGAATTGGAGAAATGCATCACCGAGGCCGGTTGTGCGCTTCTGCGCGAGACCGCTACCGCTCATTGTGACATGCAAGCCTTCAGTGCTCACAAGACCTCGGGAGTACAGGTCTCGCCAGAATTGATCGTAGATGTCTCTGCGGTTACGTAACTCCGGGATGTTGAACTCAAGGACGTTCGCTAATCCGCCCATGCTCATGGAGGGAGGGCGAGACGGCGACTGAAACGCTTTGAGAATTTGTAGATGCAATTCGGTGAAGGAGTCGACGAAATTGAAGAATAGATGTTGGATCGCTTCTTCAGGTGCTTGCCCCTTAGCAATATGGAAGATTGCATTACGAAGCGCATCAAGCTTTGCCGCCTGGTGCGTGCGGAGTGCTACTTGGGATGCGTACATGACTGCGGACACGAATTGTTCGTTGGTTTGGAGGTCTTCAAGCTTCACTCCTTGGGTCTCCAACTCTCGAAGCTTTTTGCCGACATCTGCCATCCATGCTTCCCTCCGTTTTTCAAGCGGGGGTTGAATGACATATTGAAATAGCTCGACCGCAGGCCCACCAACGACAGGAATTGCAGAAAGACCCGCCTTAGTAAGAGCGTGGGCGGCGTCGGCCTTGGACCTTTCGGGAACTTGGAATTTTTCATCAGACATGAGCAAACCTCCTTTTCGATCTGACGTGTATTCGATAGCAAAAATGCCGAAGCAACATGGAGTCTATAAATGCATAGCCCGAACCCTACTCGCAAAATCCCATCACGCATATATGCCGGAATGCATAGACCAAAAGATATAGGCATCTGCCAGCGAGCGCATGCTTAGTGCGCTTTAGCCAATTCTTGCTTACCTTCGTTTGTTCACAATTATTTTTCTAAGTCTCACCTCGTCCCATGCAGCACGTTATAATCCGCAATTGTTTTTCTGTGCGGTTCAAAGCCCAACTATCACGCTATGTCACTTGCCAAGACCTATACCCTCGCCGATGTAACCCGCTGGTACAGCATGCATGAGTTGCAAAAGGCCAAGGCTTACCTGAATTCGATCACTCAACTGACTGTTCAGTCTGACAAGATTACGGCGCAGGTAAAAGGCACGGCCAAGCAACCTTATTCCGTAGAAATCTTTTTCGAAAATGACTTGGCGAACATGCCGGGTATCAAGGCGATGTGCAGCTGTCCGGTCGGGTACAAATGTAAGCACACCGCAGCGGTGTTGTTGTCAGCCTTGTCACTGCCGCGTCCGCCTGTCGTGAATCCGGCCTTGCTCGAATGGGTCGAGGCGTTCAAAAAAGCACAAGCCGTACCGGCCAAAAAGAAGGCCAAGCCCGCACAGCGCACAGAACGTTTATGCTATGTGCTGCTGAAATCGTTGAATTCGGATGGGTATTTTGTCGGAACCTATAAGGGACGGATGTCGTCCGACGGGCAACTGCTTGGCCAGCTGGAAGAATGGAGTAATGTTGAGCGTGCGCTGATCAAGCCGCCGTTGTTTGTCACCGACGAGGATTTGCCTGTTCTGCGCCTGTTGTGGAAACAGCGCGAAAAATTTGACGGCAATATTCTTCTGGGGAAACAAGGTCACGAGATACTTACCAGCCTGATTGAAAGCGGTCGATTCTTTTGCATGGAAAGGGTCGCGGGGAATCGCTATGTGCTGTCAGCTCCCATTCGTCTCAAACAGGGCAAGGTGAGGGAAGCCAGGCTGGATTGGGGCGCTGATGAATCGGGGCGCATGGTGCCCAGGATTATTCGCAGCGGTGCTGCGGTGGTGGTACTTCCATTGCCTGATGCGACCTGGTATCTGGATGCGAAGGCGGGCGAAATCGGTCTGCTGAAACTGGCCCAGACACCGCCGCAAATTGCACAATTGCTGAGCATGCCGCCGCTACGGGAAATCGATGTGCCTGTAGTTTCCGAGATGTTGCGCGAAATGGTGCCCGATTTACCTGCGCCGACTACTGCGCGCCTGCGCGCCCTGGACGCATCTCCCGTACCCGTGTTGCTGCTGGATACCTCCTTGCCTGCCTATATGGGGCGTTTTCGCGGCTATGGATTTGGAACGCAGGTGCGGGATTGGGCCAGCGTGGAATTCCGTTATGGCGAGGCTGTGCTGCCGCACGATCATCCCGGCGAATTCGTCTCGCTGCAAAATGGCGAAACCGTGCGTGTGAAGCGGGATTTGAAGCTTGAGCAGCGTTTTATTCAGTCGCTGGGCCGCTACGGCCTGGAAGAGATGTCGCGTTTTGGCATGGCAGGCACGATCCCCGATCGAACCATGTACGGCCTGGAAAGCGAGAAAGCGTGGCCCCAGTTCATGAAGATCGCGCTTGAGGAAATGAAGGCTGCGGGTTGGGAGATCGTCATTCCTCAGGGATTTCGACACCATGTTCTGGAAGTGGAAGCCTGGGTAGGCGAGTTCGATGAACAGGAAGACGGCTGGTTCAGCCTGAACATGGGCATTGTGGTCAATGGTCAGCGCCTGGCGCTGGCACCGATGCTGCACGAGTTGTTCAAGGTGGATCCTCGCTGGCTTGATGCCATTCTGCTCGACAGGATGAAGGATAACGAGGCGATCGAGTTGCAGCTGCCTGAGGGCGGGCGAGTAAATGTACCGGCCGAACGCATCAAGCCGCTGGCACGCACGCTGATCGAATTGTTCGATGGAAAAGCGACCGGAGATGAAATTCGCCTGTCCCGTTACGATGTGGCGCGTATTGACGCGCTGGCCGGGATGGAGCGCTGGCAGTTCAAGGGCGTGGATGCGGTTGCGAGTCTTGCCGAGAAACTGAAGAATACCACGGGCATTCAGGCTGTCGAACCCCCTGATGGCTTCGCGCTGCAACTGCGTCATTATCAGCTGGAAGGCCTGGCCTGGCTGCAGTTTCTGCGTGAACAGGGACTGGCAGGAATTCTGGCGGATGACATGGGACTGGGTAAAACTGCACAGACCCTGGCGCATCTGCTGCTTGAGAAACAAGCCGGGCGCATGGACAGGCCATCGCTGGTTGTACTTCCTACTTCTTTGATTTTTAACTGGAAACGTGAGGCTGAGCGCTTTGCACCGGCACTGCGGATGCTGTCCCTGCACGGCAAGGAACGCGCCGAGCATTTTCCGTTGATTGCTGAACACGATGTAATTCTCACCACCTATCCGTTGCTGTGGCGGGATGAGGCTGCATTGCTGGAACACAACTACCATCTGCTGATTCTGGATGAGGCGCAGACTGTAAAAAATGTTTCCAGTCAGGCCGCACAAGTGGTGCGCCGTCTGAATGCGCGGCATCGACTGTGTTTGACGGGCACCCCGCTGGAAAACCATCTGGGTGAGTTGTGGGCACAGTTCGACTTTTTGCTGCCGGGCTTGCTGGGTGATGCAAAAGGCTTTACTAAAACCTGGCGCACACCGATCGAAAAGCATGGCAATCGATTGCGCCGCGACCTGCTGGCACAACGTGTGCGACCGTTCATCATGCGCCGCCGCAAGGAAGATGTGGCGACGGAATTGCCGCCGAAGACCATGATTGTGCGTACCGTCGAATTGGAAGGCACACAACGTGATCTTTATGAGACGGTGCGTATCGCGATGGATCAGCGGGTGCGCGAAGAAATCGCCGAAAAGGGCTTTGCACGCAGCCACATCATCATACTCGATGCGCTGCTCAAGTTACGTCAGGTGTGTTGCGACCCGCGTCTGCTTAAATTGTCCAGTGCCAAAAGGGTCAAGGAACACGCTAAGCTTGATTTGCTGATGGAAATGTTGCCGGAACTGGTCAGTGAAGGCCGGCGCATTCTGGTGTTTTCGCAATTCACCTCGATGCTTGAACTGATCGAAGAAGAGTTGGCGAAAGAGAAATTGACCTACGTCAAGCTCACGGGTGATACGCAGAACCGCGAAGAAGTGGTGCGCCGTTTTCAGGATGGCGAAGTGCCTATTTTCCTGATCAGTCTCAAGGCGGGTGGGGTAGGGCTGAATCTGACCACGGCCGATACCGTGATTCACTATGATCCGTGGTGGAATCCTGCCGTGGAAAATCAGGCCACAGATCGTGCGCACCGTCTGGGGCAGACCAAGAATGTGTTTGTCTATAAACTGGTGGTTGCGGGCAGTATCGAAGAGAAAATCCTGGCGCTGCAGGAGAAGAAGGCCGAGCTGGCTGCAGGTATTTTGTCTGAGGACAGCGCAGGTCTGACCAAGTTCGGTGAAGCGGATATTGCGGCCCTGCTGGCTCCCTTGCCTAAGGATGAAGAAGAATAAAATTCAGGATTCATGCCGCAGGGGCATTCCCACGAAAACAACGGAGCTGAAGCTCCTGTTTCTGAGTGAAGGATTCAGGGGTAGGTCGGGTTTTCATTCGGGAATAATGCAGTTTCATCACGTATATTCCGTGGGAATGCCCTGGCATCCTTCACCCGACCGATTGGATTTGTAGCCTTAACTCAGGAATTTGCCTAACCGGTCGTGCAGGCTCAGGATGATCTCGAACAGGATCAGACCGATAACATACCACTCGAGCTTGTGGAGTTGCTTGTTGTCCCATACATCGGCCAGCGTTTGTACCGTTTCCGATATCAGTCTCAACTTGCGATCCAGTGCCGATTGGCGTTCCTGCAACTCGTATTCGTCTTCCATGCCAGCGTACAGTCCGCCCAGATGCGGAAAATCCCACAGCGTTTCCGGCTTATCTCCGATCTCGGCGCGGCCCACCATGCGATGCTGGATCAGCAGCATACGGCCGATTTTAGACAGCAGTTTTTTGGAGCCGCCGCTCACTTGTCCATGTGTGGCCAGTTCCTGAGCCAGCGGCTCGATTTTGTCGAACTCGTTGGCGACATTTTTTTCATAAAGCGCGAGTACTAGATTTTTGCTCAGGGCATCGGCGATGATCTGCAATTTTTCCAGCGAGATGTTGTCCAGTGAGACTGCGCCGCTCTGCACACCTATAGTCTTCCTGCCGTTATGGATTTCCATTTCCTCAATTTCCGGTGCCGGATAGGGGTTGGTGAGCAGGATTTTTAGCGTATCGATAAATCGGCCTTCATCCGAAGGTTGCACGCCGAACAGCACCACCACACCATAGCGGAACAGTACCGCAATGCCGCCCTCACCATTCACTTCCAGCGTCAGCGGCGTAGTCGCCAGACAATCGGCAATCTTGAATGATTTCAAATCAAGCCGGTCACCCAGCAACAATGCGCGTGCCTTCAGATCCTGTCGTGTATTGAGTTTCAGTTCCATGGCTATTCGTTTTTCGGTGTGAATGTCGCTGCGTATTGTACCGTCAGATACGCGGTATAAACGCCAGACTGCTTGAATGGTAGCTTCATGACAAATTCGGAAATACCGATCCGCGTGTGGCGAGATGAGAGAAGCGGCATTTTACATTGGGACTGAACTTTTATTACGTCACGCTATCAGACGCAGTTCGTCACATAGTGTCGACAATTGTCTCAATCAAGAAAGCATTAAAATGAAAAAACTTACTCTCGTTGCAGCGTTGTTGCTGTCATCCCAATTTGCTTTTGCCGATGGCAGTGGTATTCCGGGAACTGATGAAAATGCCGTAAAGTTTGTTGACGGTCCCTGGAAGGTTACCCTGGGCGGTGGTCTTGCCTCGGTTCCTCGCTACGAAGGCGCTGCAACCAACCGTCTGCGCGCAGTCCCGTTGCTCGAAGTCGGCAATGGTCATTTCTTTGCCGGGACATCGCGCGGTATCGGTTACAACTTCTCTGATGATAAAAGTATTCAATACGGTCTGCGCCTGACAGTGGCGCAACACCGCAGACAGAGCGTGGATGCCCGCCTGAATGGCATGGGCGATATTGGTTATGCCGGTGAATTGGGCGGTTTTGTCAGTGCTCGCCTTTCCCCGTGGTATGTCACATCCAGCATAGCAGGCAGTTCGCATGGTTCGCGTTTTGAACTGGGCGGCGGTTATGAATTGACATTATCGGATGCAGATCAGGTTCGTGCCGGCCTGGAGATGAACTGGGCTAACGGTAAATACATGCAGACTTATTTCGGTGTTACTGCGGCACAGGCGGTGGCTTCGGGCGGTGTTTTGACAGCTTATAATGCAACATCTGGCATTAAGGACTATGCGTTGAAGTTGAACTGGATGCACAGCTATTCCAAAGAATGGTTCAGCAATGCCGGCGTGTCTTTCAAGCAGCTCTCCAGCAGTGCAAAGAACAGCCCGTTAACCATGCGCAATTCGGCTAACACGGTTAATTTTGTTGTGGGTTATAACTTCTAGTCTTGAAATGATCCGTTAAAAAGGCCGGCTAATGCCGGCTTTTTTGTGGTGTTTTTTCTGGATTGTAATCCCTGAGCGCGCTGTAGCTAGTGTGTCTGTCATCGATGTGAGTTGAATAGCGCAGGCATAACCACGCTGGTGCAATTTGTCGTTATCGCTATAATGACCGCGTTTCTGCCGCAGGCTGGAGCGTCCCTGTTCTAGGGAGTACAACCGACTAATCAAGGAGATATTCATGAAAAAATTGATCGCATTGGCTTGTTTGGGGTTTTCTGTATTTGTATCGGTACCAGCTTTCGCGGGTGCGCAACAGGACAAGATGAAGGGTTGTAACCAGGAAGCCAAGGCTGATGCACTCAAGGGGGATGAGCGCAAAGCCTTCATGAAGAAATGCCTGTCCAAGGACTACACCTTGAAGGCGGATGCTGCCGCCAAGCCGGAAGACAAGGCTGCAGCTGCTCCGGTTAAGCAGCAGGATAAAATGAAATCCTGCAACGCGGATGCAAAGACCAAGGAGCTCAAGGGTGATGAACGCAAGGCATTCATGAAGACTTGCCTGAAGGGCTAGTGTGAAAGCTTGCTGCTGTTAGGTTAATGAAAAAGGCGCACATCGTGCGCCTTTTTCATTGGTGCTGCAAAGTTGCCCATGGGGTGCGGCCAAGCCGCCGGTGACTACATAAGCAGATACAACAGATCAAAATAATCATTCAAAATTGTGACAAAGTTCCTTTTTTGCCCGTTAGAGTTATGCAACTATATAACCATATTGATATGATGGTGTTTTGTGATAAATTGCCATTCAATTAAACTGGTGCTGAATGTCCAAACTCAGGGGGAAATCTGAGTTTCCATGCAGTGTCAGAATCTGCGGGTAGTTTTTTAACACTTTTGCATATAAAACTCGTATGAAAAAATGATTGTAATTGCATTGTCACTTTTTACCGTTACCTTTTGTTTTTCTGGTTTCGTCTATACGGCAGGAAACACGAAAAATGTCGTTTAATCCGCTCAAGGGCTCACTGTTGCTCGCAGGCGCATGCCCCCAACCTATTCAATAGCGATGAATAATTCCCCACAATCTTTTCTTCGTACCCTAGAAAATAAAGAGCTGAATATCCTGCTTCGCAACGGACAGAAGGAGTGTCATGTGAAGAATACGCTCATCATGGGTGAGGGTGACCTTTCCAGTTGTGCCTACATCATCAATTCCGGCAGGGTAAAAATATTTCTTAGTGATGAACATGGCAAGGAAATTATTCTCAGTGAACTGAAGGCTGGCGAGTATTTTGGCGAAATGGCACTGATTGACAAAGTGGAACGCTCTGCCGCAGTCATGACGATGGAGGACACTGAGTTAACCGTAATTTCCCAAAAAAATTTCAGAGAATGTCTGCAATCCTACCCGGAAATTGCCGAACGGATCATGCTGGGGCTGGTTACCAACCTGCGTGAGGCAAACAAAAAGATTTCGAGTCTCGTCTTTACGGACGCTTATGAGCGGGTGGCGAATATGCTGTTTGTACTCGCCAAAACTCAGAATGGCATGCTTGTTATTGATGAAAAGCCTACGCACCAGCATATAGCGAATGTCGTTGGCGCATCACGCGAAATGATCACGCGCATATTGAAAAATATGACAGCCGATGGTTGTATTAAAATTGATGGAAAGAAAATAGTCCTTCTAAAACAACCACTAACATCGTAATCAAGAGAAAGTTAAAACATGATCGGTGAGCAGCTTGAATGGGTGATTCTTGGCGTGACGGAAAAAGACGAATTATTCGATGTGCCTGGTTGGCCTGAGCGTCTTTGTGGCATGCTGGCCGACCAAGGTCAGGACAATCGGATGAGTTATTCCAGTTATTTGCGACCAGCTCACATCAGAGGTCGTCCTGTTGTAATAGTGGAAAGCCGTTTGGCACAGGATGATCCTGCATCCTTCGCCATCGTCGCGAGATTCGTCGCTGAAAATCAGCTCAAAACGCGTCCGGGCCGCTCCGACCGCATTACTGGCAAGTATCCGGCATTTCAGCAAGAGCGCCGAGAATATATCAAGGGGTAGAACATATTGGTTTCACTTCATTGCCGATATTAAATCTCCCTGCAAAAAAACACCGGCTGATTAATTCTTGATGGAGATTTACATGCTCAGTAGCTTTACTTTGAAAAGCAAGTTTTTTGCGCTGGAATCAGTGTCATTTGTCATGTTTCTGGCGATGGCTGTTTTTGGTTTGATGCAGCTCAGTGCTGCAGTTCAGGATGAGAAAGGCAATCTTTTGCGCCTGCAAGACGATATACAAGTGATGAGCGATATCGGCACCATGAACATCGTCTTTCTTAAAGAGGTCAAGCTGGCTAAAGACGTGTGGATACGTGGAGCCGATCCGGAAAAATTAAAAAAATATCGCGGTGAGTTTGTCGAACAACAAACCTTGTTCGAGGAGCATCGTGCTTCGGCGCTGGCTGGTATGAAAAAACTGGCTGCTGGTCATCAGCTTATTGATGATTTCATCAATAAGCTGAATCTGTTGGCTGATGAACACAAAGCCGTCAGCGGGAAATATTTGGCGCAGATCGACGCGCATAAAGGAAATGCCGCCGAGTCAGATGCGGCGGTAGCGGGGATTGATCGTGAGTTGTCCCGGCAAATCACAGCGTTGCGCGATAGCTTCGTCGCGGATAAAGTTGCGGAAAAAATTGAGCTCGCAGATGAGGCTTTTAAACATCGCCGCAATTTCGTTATCGTCTGGGTATTGGTATCGTTGTCACTGTCGGTGTTTCTGGCTAATGTCATCATCAGATCGGTGCTCAATCAATTGGGAGGTGATCCTAAGGATGTCGCAAACGTGGTCAATACCATGGCTTCCGGCGATTTTTCACAGCAGCCTGACAGATTGCCCACGGCGGGCAGCTTGCTGGCAAATGCGTATCATATGCAATCGTCATTGCGCGAGATGATCGCCAAGGTAAAAAAACAGGCCGGTCAGGTTGGCGACATGGCGCACAATTTGGCTGCTTCCGCGCAGCAGATCGCCGTGAACGTTAATCATGAGTCGGATGCGGTGAGCAGCATGGCGGCGGCAATAGAAGAGTTGAGCGTATCCAACACCCACATCAGCGATCAGGGGGGCAGTGCCAGGCGTATAGCCAATAATTCACGCAGCAATGCTGAACAGGGCGCGCAAGTGGTAAATAAAACCGTGGGCGGATTGTTGGCCGCCGCTCAAGAGATTGAAACTGCCTCTGCAGAAGTATCTCGCCTGGGTGAGGATGCATCGCATATCAGCGATGTGGTGAAAGCCATCAAAGAAATTGCCGATCAGACTAACCTGCTGGCGTTAAATGCGGCCATTGAAGCTGCGCGCGCAGGGGAGCAGGGGCGGGGCTTCGCGGTGGTGGCGGATGAAGTTCGCAAGTTGGCAGAACGCACTGCCAATGCAACTGCAGAAATTAACCAGATGTCCGGCAAGATCGGTGATGTGGCGACCCGTGCGCTCAACAGTATGGACAACGTGGTGCGTACCACACGGCAGGGTGTGGCCGATGCCGAGACTGCACAAACTTCCATCAAACTAATCCAGCAAGGTTTCGGCGAAGTCGCCAGCGTTATTGATGAGATTTCCGGTTCGCTGAACGAGCAGGCCACCGCTGCGACCGAGTTGGCACAAAGCACTGAGCGCGTCTCATCTATGTCCGAAGAGAATTCAAGTGCAGCGCAAAGCCTGTTGAGTTTGGCGAATGATTTGGAAGACAGGGCTCGCGAAGTCAGACTTGCGGTTGAAGTGTTCAGCGTTTGATCGCCTGCATCAGGCCGGAAGCGATAATCACACGCGTCTGTGACGGGAGATTCAGGTTGAAGCTAACCATGGATTGTTGCATTGCCAGAAATCTGTCGTGCGAGATGGCTTAAAAGACCAGGATTTTGAGTCCCATCAGGATCAGTACCGTCCCACCGAAAATCTCGGCACGGCTTTCAAGCCAGCTGCCGCTTTTTTTACCTATCTGCACACCAGCCCAGCTAAAGAGAAAAGTCGTCACGCCGATGATGAGGCAGGCCAGGTAGGCGTTAATATTTAAAAGGGTCAGGCTGAAGCCGGCGGCCATCGCGTCGATGCTGGTGGCGATGGCCAGCACGAGCATCATTTTGTTGGTGACTGCCTCGATGTCTTCCTCAATGCCCTCTTGCATTCCTTCATAAATCATTTTTGCACCGATCAGCGCAAGCAAGCCGAAGGCAATCCAGTGTGCATAGTTGTCGACCCAGCCTAAAACACCTTTGCCGCCCAGGTAGCCGATGAAGGGCATCAGAGCTTGAAAAACACCAAAGAAAATACCCGCCTTCAATCCCAATCCCCGCGCATTACTTTTAGAGCCCAGTCCGATGGAAACGGCAAAGGCATCCATGCTAAGCGCGACAGCTAAAACAATGACTTCAATCATGGCGGATCTATTCTGTTTCGTTGGTCAAAAAATCCACTATGTGTCAGCGGGGATCAGCTTCGCATTGTATAACATCGGCGATTCGTAATTGCGGCTGTGAGGTTTGAGCTTCCGTTTGATGCGCATCTTCTAATCCGCTATAATGCTCGACAATCTTTATGCGGGATGAGCTCACGGTTCTTCCCGCTTCTTTATGTATATCTTGGGGGTATCTGGTGACGCAAACGAATCCTGCCATTCTTGTACTTGCCGATGGGACGGTGTTTCGCGGTGTTTCCATTGGCGCTTCCGGTAGCAGCGTAGGCGAGGTGGTTTTCAATACCTCAATGACCGGCTATCAGGAAATACTCACGGACCCTTCCTATTGCAAGCAAATTGTCACGCTGACTTGTCCGCACATCGGTAACGTCGGCGTGAATGACGAAGACGTCGAGTCTCGTCAGGTGTTTGCCAGTGGTCTGGTTATCCGCGATCTGTCGCTGACGGTCAGCAACTGGCGCAGCAGCCAATCTTTGCCGGAGTTTCTTAAGGCACGCAATGTGGTTGCGATTGCCGGGATTGATACGCGCAAACTCACCCGAATTCTGCGTGAAAAAGGTGCGCAGAGCGGTTGTATCGCCACCGGTGCTGATGAAGCAGCGGCGCTTGAAGCTGCGCGCGGTTTTGCCGGTCTGGCCGGGATGGATCTGGCGAAGGTCGTGACTTGCGATAAGTCCTATGAATGGACTGAGGGCGTGTGGAGTCTGGGCTCCGTCCACGGGCAGGACGCAGTGAAAAGCGCTGGGGTGGTTTCTGCTGAATCCAAAATCCTGAATCCTGAATCCTCGTCTTTCCACGTAGTGGCTTACGACTTTGGTGTGAAGCAGAATATTTTACGCATGCTGGCTTCCCGTGGTTGCAGGATTACCGTCGTGCCCGCCAGGACGTCTGCGGACGAGGTGCTGGCAATGAAACCGGATGGCGTGTTTCTGTCGAATGGCCCGGGGGATCCTGAGCCATGCGATTATGCGATTGCGGCGACGCAGCAGATATTGGCGGCAGGTATTCCGCTGTACGGTATTTGTCTGGGGCATCAAATCCTGGCTTTGGCTGTTGGAGCCAAGACGGTCAAGATGAAGTTCGGTCATCGCGGCGCGAACCATCCGGTTCAGGATCTGGCAACCCGTCAGGTGATGATTACCAGTCAGAACCACGGCTTTGCGGTGGATGCGGCAACTTTGCCTGCGAATGCGCGTGTAACCCATGTCTCGTTGTTCGATGGCACGTTGCAAGGCTTTGAATTGACTGATAAACCGGCGTTCTGCTTCCAGGGGCATCCGGAAGCGAGCCCCGGTCCGCATGATGTGGATGGCTTGTTCGATAAATTTGTTGGAATGATGGAGGAGAGTCGTTAGTCGTTAGTCATTGGTCGTTAGTTGGTGTGGTCGCTTCGCGGCTTTAATCAATATCTAGCGTCTAGCGTCTAGCGTCTAATGGCTAAGAAATATGCCAAAACGTACTGATCTAAAATCCATACTTATCATCGGCGCAGGCCCCATCGTTATCGGGCAGGCGTGTGAATTCGACTATTCCGGCGCGCAAGCCTGCAAGGCACTGCGCGAGGAAGGCTATCGCGTCGTTCTGGTGAACTCGAATCCGGCTACGATCATGACCGATCCGGATATGGCGGATGCGACCTATATCGAGCCGATCACCTGGCAGATCGTCGAAAAGATTATCGCAAAAGAGCGCCCGGACGCGATTCTGCCGACCATGGGCGGGCAGACCGCGCTCAATTGCGCGCTCGATCTGGCTCATCACGGCGTGCTTGAAAAATACAATGTTGAGATGATAGGCGCGTCGCGCGAAGCTATCGACATGGCTGAAGATCGCGAAAAGTTCAAGCAGGCGATGACCCGTATCGGTCTGGCTTCTGCTCGTTCGGCGATTGCGCACAGCATGGAAGAGGCGATGCAAGTACAGCAAGTGATGGGTTTTCCGACCGTCATTCGTCCGTCTTTCACGATGGGCGGCAGTGGCGGCGGTATCGCCTACAACCGTGAAGAGTTCGTAGAGATTTGCGAGCGCGGTCTGGAAGCATCGCCCACACACGAGTTGCTGATCGAAGAATCGCTGCTCGGCTGGAAAGAATATGAGATGGAGGTGGTGCGCGATCGCAATGACAATTGCATCATCATCTGCTCGATTGAAAATCTGGACCCGATGGGCGTACATACCGGCGATTCGATTACCGTTGCGCCTGCACAAACGTTGACCGACAAGGAATACCAGATTCTGCGCGATGCTTCGCTTGCTGTATTGCGCGAAATCGGCGTAGAAACAGGTGGGTCCAACGTGCAGTTTTCCATCAACCCGGACGATGGGCGCATGGTGGTGATCGAGATGAATCCGCGCGTGTCGCGTTCATCTGCGCTAGCTTCCAAGGCGACGGGTTTCCCGATTGCCAAGATCGCCGCCAAGCTGGCGGTGGGTTTTACACTGGACGAATTACAGAACGACATCACCGGTGGTGCAACTCCGGCCTCATTCGAGCCGACCATAGATTACGTCGTTACCAAGATACCGCGTTTCGCTTTTGAAAAATTCCCGCAAGCCAATGACCGTCTGACCACGCAGATGAAGTCTGTGGGCGAAGTGATGGCGATCGGCCGTACGTTCCAGGAATCATTTCAGAAAGCCCTGCGCGGTCTGGAAGTGGGCGTGAGCGGTCTGGATACCAAGTTTGATAATATTGAAGCTGTGACCGCTGAGTTGCGTAATCCGGGACCTGAGCGCATCTGGGCAGTCTCTGATGCCTTCCGTCTGGGTATGAGTGTGGATGAAGTGTTCAACATCAGCAAGATTGACCGCTGGTTTCTGGTGCAGATCGCTGATCTGATCCGTCAGGAGCAATCGCTCTCTGGCCGCACGCTGGAAAGCATTCAGGCGGGCGAGATGCGCACATTGAAACGCAGTGGTTTTGCCGATGTGCGTTTGGCCGAACTGCTCGATACCGAAGCGTCGGCATTGCGCGCGTATCGTCATGCATTGGGTGTTCGCCCGGTGTACAAGCGTGTGGATACCTGCGCTGCGGAGTTTTCCACAGACACTGCGTATATGTATTCCACTTATGAAGAGGAATGCGAATCAGCGCCTACCAATAATAAAAAAATCATGGTGTTGGGTGGTGGGCCGAACCGTATCGGGCAAGGTATCGAATTTGATTATTGCTGCGTGCATGCCGCGCTGGCGATGCGCGAGGATGGCTATGAAACCATCATGGTCAACTGCAATCCGGAAACCGTATCTACCGACTACGATACATCTGATCGCCTGTATTTTGAGCCGCTGACGCTGGAAGATGTGCTGGAAGTCGTGGCCGTTGAAAAGCCGGTCGGCGTGATCGTGCAATATGGTGGACAGACTCCGTTGAGTCTGGCTCACGGACTGGAAAAGAACGGCGTGCCTATCATCGGCACCTCACCGGATATGATCGACTGCGCGGAAGATCGCGAACGCTTCAAACAGATGCTGATGCAACTGAATTTGAAACAGCCGCCAAATCGCACCGCGAGCACCGTGTCTGAAGGATTGGCAGGGGCTGCTGCCATCGGCTATCCGTTGGTGATGCGGCCTTCCAATGTGCTGGGTGGCCGTGCGATGGAAATCATCCATGAGCAGGTTGATCTGGAGCGCTATATGCGCGATGCCGAAGTGATGTCCAAGACTTACCCTGAACGTCTGCCTATTCTGCTTGATCGCTTTCTGAACGATGCGATTGAAGTGGACGTGGATGCCGTATCGGATGGTGTGGATGTGATTATCGGCGGCATCATGGAGCACATCGAAGAAGCCGGTGTGCATTCAGGCGACTCTGCCTGTTCCTTGCCGCCATTCAGTCTGTCACGCGCCATGCAAGATGAATTACGTCGCCAAACCATTGCGATGGCAAAGGCTCTCAATGTGGTCGGACTGATGAATGTGCAGTTCGCGATTCAGGGTGAGACGGTCTACGTGCTGGAAGTGAATCCGCGTGCCTCACGCACCGTTCCTTTTGTATCTAAGGCGACGGGCGTGCCGCTGGCGAAGATTGCTGCACGCTGCATGGCGGGTCAAAGTCTGGCGCAGCAAGGTGTGACACGTGAAGTCGTGCCCCCTTATTACTCGGTGAAGGAGGCGGTGTTCCCGTTCATCAAGTTCCCGGGGGTGGATACGATATTAGGCCCTGAAATGAAATCGACCGGCGAGGTAATGGGCGTTGGCGAGACATTTGCTGAAGCCTTCGTAAAGTCGCAACTGGCAGCCAGCGTTAAGTTGCCAAAAAGCGGCAATGTGTTCATCAGTGTGCGCGATGCGGATAAGTCAAGTGCGGTGGACGTTTCAAGATCATTGGCAGCACTTGGTTTCACCTTGTTGGCGACGCGAGGTACGGCAGCGGCAATTGCGGCTGCGGATATCGCCGTTACGGTGGTGAACAAGGTGGCAGAAGGCCGTCCGCATATCGTGGATATGATCAAGAACGGTGAGGTGAATCTTATCATCAATACCGTGGATAACAGGCCCGCCGTTATGCGTGATTCTTATTCCATCCGGCATGCCGCTTTGCAGGGGCGCGTGACTTATTACACAACGATGGCTGGCGCTCGAGCTGCGTGTGTGGGTATGCAACATCTCGACGGCTTGCAAGTCTATGATGTGCAAACGCAACATAAGAGAAAATAACTGGTAGGTCGGGCTTTGCACGACATGGCGGACAGAGTCCGCCCTACGACAGTTTATAAATTAACGTCTAGCGTCTAATGTCTGGCGTCTAGCATCTTTTTTTTAGAAAGTTTCAGTATGACCAAGATTCCTTTGACTTTAGTTGGCGCGGAAAAGATGCGCCAAGAGTTGCACAAGCTTAAGACGGTAGAGCGTCCATGGGTAATAAACGCGATTTCCGAAGCACGTGCGCAGGGTGATCTGTCCGAAAATGCAGAATATGAGGCAGCGAAGGACAGGCAGGGATTTATTGAAGGCCGCATTATTGAGCTGGAAAGCAAGCTGGGCAGCGCGCAGATCATTGACCCGAAGACGCTCAATGCCAGCGGACGTTGCGTATTCGGCGCGACTGTCATTCTGGAGGAGTCGAGCAGCGGCGATGTCGTGACTTATCAGATCGTCGGTGACGATGAAGCAAATATTAAGGAGCGCAAGATTTCGATCAGTTCACCGATTGCGCGCGCGCTGATTGGCAAGAGCAGCGGTGATATCGCCGAAGTCAAGACACCGGGTGGTATCAGGGAATATGAAGTGGTTGAGGTTCAGTACATCTAAAAAGCAGACATTAGCCGCCAGGCGCTAGTATGTAGTTAATGCCGCGAGGGCATTCCCACAAAACATGTCGCGCAAGCGCTCGTGTTTTAGAATGAATCCCGCGTAGCGGACAACTCCAACTAGTAACTAGCGACTAATAGCTAACGACTGTTTTTAGCCTCTGTTGCCCAGTTGTTTCTTGGTCAGCGGTTTCTTGCCCTTGTGGCGCGGCATTTGGCGAATTTCCATTTTATGCGCGTCAGGGTTGGGTTGGTAGACTACCAGGATCTTGCCGATATGCTGTACCGCTGCTGCGTTTAATTTAGTGCAGATTTCGGTCAGGATGGCTTCACGTTCAGGGCGTTCAGCCATGACGCGGATCTTGATCAGTTCGTGTTGCTTCAGGGTGATGGCGATTTCCTTCAGGACCGACTCGGTCAAACCCGCGTTGCCGATCATCACGGTTGGTTTCAATTGGTGTGCGCGGCCTTTCAGGGCGAGGCGTTCTGGTACGGTAAGGTCTAGCATAATTTTCTCAATATTTTCTTAAGGTGTGGATTCTAAACGATGAAGCCTTCCAAAACCAGTAAACAGTGGATGCGAGAGCATATTAACGATCCTTTTGTGCAAAAGGCACAGAAGGAAGGCTATCGATCACGCGCAGCTTATAAATTGCTGGAGATCAATGAAAAGGACCATTTACTAAAGCCAGGCATGGTGGTGGTCGATCTGGGCGCGACACCTGGCGGCTGGTGTCAGGTGGCAGGTGCTATCGTGGGGCAGAGTGGCAAGGTAATCGCGCTTGATCTGTTGCCACTTGATCCGCTGCGCGGTGTCGAGTTCATCCAGGGCGATTTTCGCGACGAAGAAGTTCTGAAAAAACTGGAAGCGACCCTGCAAGGCAAGCCAGTAGGGCTTGTAATTTCGGATATGGCCCCCAACTTCAGCGGCGTAGGTGCTGTGGATCAGGATCGATCAATCTATCTGGCGGAACTTGCGATGGAATTTGCCTTCCAACACCTGAATCCGGAGGGCAGTTTTCTGGTTAAGGTATTTCAGGGTACCGGATTTGAGGCTTATATGAAGTTAATGCGCACAAGGTTTACCAGGGTGGTGGCGCGTAAACCCAAGGCCTCACGTGACCGTAGCAGCGAAGTGTATCTTCTGGGGACCGGAAAGCTTGAGTAATCAGCGGATACATAGTCTAATGACATACTTCTGTAGTAGTGCGTATAAGGAATTATCTTGAACAATTTTAAAAGTATTGCAATCTGGTTGGTTGTGGCCTTGGTATTGATGACTGTATTCAATCAGTTCAATACGCGCCAGCAACAGACGGCACAGGCACATCTCGATTATTCGCAATTCCTCGATGAAGTCAAGAAGGGACAGATTGCCAAGGTCGTGATTGAAGGCCGCACGTTGAACGCGACGACGACTGAAGGAAAACGCATCAGCACCTACGCACCCAGCGATCTGTGGATGGTCTCGGATCTGCTCAAAAATGGCGTGAATATCGAAGCCAAGCCGGAAGAAGAACAGTCCTTCCTGATGAATATTTTCGTCTCCTGGTTTCCGATGATATTGCTGATCGGTGTATGGGTGTTTTTCATGCGCCAAATGCAAGGTGGCGGCAAAGGAGGGGCCTTCTCCTTCGGCAAGTCGCGTGCGCGCATGCTGGATGAAGCCAAGGAGCGTGTGACCTTTGCAGATGTTGCAGGGTGTGACGAAGCCAAGGAAGAAGTCTCTGAATTGGTTGATTTTCTGCGCGATCCGACGAAATTCCAGAATCTGGGTGGGCGTATTCCGCGCGGTGTGCTGATGGTGGGTAGTCC
>JBAZAY010000047.1:0-22350 GCA_041671725.1 Gallionella sp.
CACCTCTCCGCACAAAAGGCTCGCTTGGTTGCGGATCAGATTCGCGGTTTGCCAGTTGCTCAGGCGCTTAATATTTTGAATTTCAGCCCCAAAAAGGGTGCAGGGATAATCAAGAAAGCGCTTGATTCTGCAATCGCTAATGCAGAACACAATGATGGTGCTGACATTGATGAGTTGAAGGTTAAGGTCATTTATGTTGACAAGGCATCTTCGCTTAAGCGCTTTATGGCTCGTGCGAAGGGTCGTGGCAACAAGATCGAAAAACAGACTTGTCATATCACTGTTAGCGTCGGAGCCTGAGGATAAATTATGGGACAGAAAATTCACCCAACCGGTTTCCGGTTAAGTGTTCGCAAGAACTGGGATTCTAAGTGGTTCGCCAATAGCGCCAACTTTGCTGACATGTTGCTTAAAGACATCGAAGTACGCGCGTTTCTGAAGAAGAAGTTGGCTTCAGCTATGGTTTCAAAAATCATCATTGAGCGCCCTGCTAAAAGCGCGAAAGTGACTATCTACACTGCTCGTCCTGGTATGGTTATCGGGAAAAAGGGTGAGGATATCGAACTGTTGCGTGCTGAGTTGCGCAAGCGCATGGGTCTGCAATCCGTTGATCTGGCAATCGAAGAAGTTCGTAAGCCGGAAATTGATGCTCAATTGATCGCAGATAACATTACTGCTCAATTGGAAAAGCGCATCATGTTCCGTCGTGCGATGAAGCGCTCAATGCAGAACGCAATGCGTCTGGGTGCTCTGGGCATCAAGATCATGAGTGCAGGTCGTCTGAATGGTATTGAAATCGCTCGTACCGAGTGGTACCGCGAAGGCCGTGTGCCATTGCATACACTGCGCGCAGACATTGACTATGGTACTTCTGAAGCCAAGACAACCTACGGCATTATCGGTGTCAAGGTTTGGGTCTTCAAGGGTGATATCGGACAGGAAGTTGCTACACCAGCCGCTGCTGAACCGGAAAAACGTGTAAAAAAGTCGGGAGCTAAGCATGCTACAGCCAGCTAGAAGAAAGTACCGCAAGGAACAAAAGGGCCGTAACACCGGTATTGCCACTCGTGGTAACAAGGTAAGTTTTGGTGAATTTGGTCTCAAGTCGGTTGCACGTGGTCGTCTGACTGCGCGTCAAATTGAAGCCGCTCGTCGCGCTATGACTCGTCATATCAAGCGTGGTGGTCGTATCTGGATTCGTGTATTCCCTGATAAGCCAATCTCCAAAAAGCCTGCTGAAGTTCGTATGGGTAATGGTAAAGGTAATCCTGAGTACTACGTTGCCGAGATTCAACCAGGCAAGATGTTGTACGAGATGGATGGGGTTGATGAAACATTGGCACGCGAAGCGTTTAAGTTGGCATCTGCAAAGTTGCCACTTGCGACTGTGTTTGTCGTTAGACAGGTAGGTGAATAATCATGAAGGCTAGTGAACTCAAACTCAAGTCAAAGTCAGAGTTGCAGCAAGATCTGCTGTCGATGACCAGGGCTCAATTTGGTCTGCGTATGCAAGTCGCAACGCAACAAATGACAAAGACCAGCGAGATGCGTAAGATTCGTCGCGACATAGCGCGCATCAAAACCGTAATGCAGCAGAAGGAATCACAGTCATGAGCGAAGCTAAACTTAAGCGTACCCTGACCGGTACTGTTGTAAGTGACAAAATGGACAAGACGGTTACCGTTTTGGTCGAGCGCAAAGTAAAACACCCATTGCTGGGTAAGATTATTCGCGTTTCCAAAAAATATCACGCGCATGATGAAGCTAATGAATGTCATACGGGTGATGTCGTAACTATTGAAGAGTGTCGTCCTCTTGCAAAAACCAAAGCATGGCGTGTAGCTAAAGCTGCATAAAGGTATTTGCAGTTTAATTGAAATTTCAGCTTGCAAGTTTTTATAAATTGCATATAATACGCGGCTTCGTTACATCGCCGCTTGCGGCGCCCTTTACCCGAACGGGTACCAAAACTGGCCGCTGTAAGCGGAAAAAGTTGGAGATTAAATAATGATACAAATGCAGTCTGTTTTAGATGTGGCTGACAATACTGGTGCGCGTTCTGTAATGTGCATCAAGGTGTTGGGTGGTTCTAAGCGTCGTTATGCTTCCGTTGGTGATGTTATCAAGGTAAGTATTCGTGACGCAGCTCCACGTGGTCGTGTAAAGAAAGGCGAGGTTTACAATGCCGTAGTGGTTCGTACCGCTTATGGTGTTCGTCGTTCAGATGGTTCGCTGGTTAAGTTTGATGGCAACGCTGCGGTGTTGTTGAATGCCAAGCTTGAGCCTATCGGAACTCGTATTTTCGGGCCAGTAACACGTGAGCTTCGTACTGAAAAGTTTATGAAGATCGTTTCGCTTGCACCTGAAGTGCTCTAGCGTTAACAGGTCGATCGAGGAAAATCATGCGTAAGATTAAAAAGAACGATGACGTTATTGTCATCGCCGGCAAAGATAAGGGTAATCGCGGAAACGTGTTGAGCGTTCAGGGTGATTACCTGCTGGTTGGCGGTATCAATAAAGTCAAAAAACATCAGAAGCCAAATCCTGTTAAAGGAATGGCTGGCGGTATCGTCGAAAAAGAATCGAAAATACATATTTCAAATGTGGCTTTGTTTAATGCCGCTGCAAATAAGGGTGATCGAGTCGGTATTAAAACGCTGGAAGATGGACGCAAAGTACGTGTGTTCAAATCCAACGGCGAAGTTGTTGACGCTTAAGGGGTATAGGGCATGGCTCGTTTTTATGAGATGTACAAGGATAAGATCACTGCAGATCTTATAGCCCAATTTGGTTATAAGTCTGTTATGGAAGTTCCGCGTATCGAAAAGATCACCCTGAACATGGGTGTCGGTGAGGCTGTAGCTGATAAAAAGGTTATGGACTTCGCTGTTGGTGATATGCAAAAAATTGCAGGTCAGAAGCCGATTGTTACGATGTCTAAGAAATCCATCGCTGGGTTCAAAATTCGTGAAGGTTATCCGGTTGGTTGCAAGGTTACGCTGCGCAAAGATCGTATGTATGACTTTCTTGATCGCCTGATTTCGGTTGCTATTCCGCGTATTCGCGATTTTCGTGGTATTTCTGGTAAGTCTTTTGATGGTCGTGGTAATTACAACATGGGCATCAAGGAACAAATCATTTTTCCAGAAATTGAATATGAAAAAGTCGATGCACTGCGTGGTATGAATATCACAATCACGACTTCCGCGAAGACTGACGACGAAGCCCGCGCTTTATTGTTGGCTTTCAAACTCCCATTAAAGAAATGAGGGATTACTAATGGCTAAGATGTCATTGATCAACCGTGATCTCAAGCGTCGCGAGATCGTCAAGAAATTTGCAGCAAAGCGTGCTGAGTTGTTTGCAACAATTTCTAACATGAGTCTCTCCGATGAAGATCGTGCAGCTGCTCGTTTGAAGCTTCAGGCGTTGCCTCGTGATTCCAGTCCAGTGCGTTTGCGCAATCGCTGTGCTTTGACTGGTCGTCCTCGCGGTACGTTTAGGAAGTTTGGTTTGGGCCGCATCAAAGTTCGTGAATTTGCGATGCGTGGTGAAATCCCCGGGATCGTTAAGGCTAGCTGGTAGGAGTAATAATTATGAGCATGAATGATCCAATCTCCGATATGTTGACGCGCATTCGTAATGCGCAGATGGCTGAAAAAGCCAGCGTATCTATGCCTTCTTCCAAGTTGAAGGTAGCAATTGCTGAAGTTCTAAAAGAAGAAGGCTATGTTGATGGCTTTAAGGTTGAACAAGGTAAGCCTGGTAAGGCAACTTTGCAAATCGGTCTGAAGTACTACAGCGGACGTCCAGTAATTGAAAAAATTCAGCGCATCAGTCGTCCAGGATTGCGTATTTACAAGGGTAACAGTGATATTCCTAAAGTTATGAACGGTTTGGGAATCGCGATTGTTTCTACTTCGAAGGGTTTGATGACCGACCGCAAAGCACGCGCCAATGGTATTGGTGGCGAAGTATTGTGCGTAGTCGCGTAGTGAGGTAAATATGTCTAGAGTTGCCAAGAATCCTGTAATCGTTCCAAGCGATGTTGAAGTCGTTATGGCTGCGAATGAAATATCGGTTAAAGGCCCGTTGGGTGTTCTTAAGCGTGTTTTGACTGCTGATGTGAATGTTGCTCGCGACGGCGATAGTCTGTTGTGTACAGCGACTAATGCATCTAAGCAAGCAGATGCGATGTCCGGAACAATACGTGCTTTGCTGGCCAATATGGTGCAAGGTGTTAGTAAGGGTTTTGAGCGTAAATTGACTTTGGTTGGTGTGGGTTACCGTGCGCAAGCAGTCGGTGATACGCTTAACCTGACATTGGGTTTTTCCCATCCAGTTGCTTACGTTATGCCCGAAGGCGTGGTTGTTACAACACCTACTCAAACTGAAGTTGTTTTGAAGGGTGCTGACAAGCAACGCGTAGGCCAGGTTGCCGCTGAAATTCGTGCTTTCCGTTCTCCAGAGCCTTACAAGGGCAAGGGCGTTCGTTATAGTGACGAAGTGGTGATCATGAAAGAAACCAAGAAGAAATAATTGAGGCGGATATGTTGAATAAAAAAGCATCTCGTCAGCGCAGAGCACGCAAAACCCGTGCACGCATTGCTGAAAAAAGAACCGTACGTCTGGCAATACATCGTACCAATATGCATATCTACGCACAGATTATTTCTGCTTGTGGTGGAAAAATTCTGGCAAGTGCATCTAGTCTTGAGGCTGATGTTGCTAAGGATCTGGCTAATGGTGGAAACAAGGCGGCTGCGGCTGTCGTTGGCCAACGTATCGCTGAGAAGGCTAAGAGTGCAGGAATTGCTCAAGTTGCCTTCGATCGTTCCGGTAATCGTTATCATGGTCGTGTGAAGGCGTTGGCTGAAGCTGCGCGTGAACATGGTCTACAGTTCTAATTGGAGTTGAGCAATGGCTAAGCCGCAAGGAAAAATGCAACAACAGGAACGCGATGATGGCATGATCGAAAAAATGATCGCCGTGAATCGTGTCACCAAGGTGGTAAAGGGTGGACGTATCATGGGTTTCGCCGCACTTGCTGTTGTGGGTGATGGCGATGGTCGTATCGCAATGGGCAAGGGTAAGTCCAAGGAAGTTCCTGTTGCCGTACAAAAAGCGATGGAAGAATGCCGCCGTAATTTGTTCAAAGTTAATCTGAAGAACGGCACTTTGCATCACGCTGTTGTTGGTACACATGGCGCGGCTAAGGTTCTGATGCGCCCAGCTGTTGAAGGTACTGGTATTATCGCAGGTGGCGCGATGAGAGCGGTGTTTGAAGCTGTTGGTGTGCGTGACGTTTCTGCTAAATGTATCGGTTCGAGCAACCCATACAACGTTGTTCGTGCAACATTGAATGGACTTCGTGCGTTGAATGCACCGTCGGAGATTGCTGCTAAGCGCGGCAAGAACCTTGACGAAATTTTGGGGTAAATAATGACACAAGCCAAAACAATTAAAGTGACACAGCTCAAAAGCATGATTGGCACCAAGCAATCACATCGCGATACGCTTCGCGGCTTAGGTCTGCGTCGTATCAATCATACCGTTGAACTTGAAGATACAGCTTGCGTTCGGGGCATGATTAACAAAGTGTTTTACTTGGTTAAGTACGAGGCTCAATAATGCAACTTAATACTATTCAAGCAGCACCTGGTGCCAAGCACGCAAAACGTCGCGTTGGTCGTGGTATCGGTTCCGGTCTGGGCAAGACAGCAGGTCGTGGACATAAGGGTCAAAAGTCACGTTCAGGCGGCTTTCATAAGGTCGGTTTCGAAGGCGGTCAGATGTCTTTGCAACGTCGTTTGCCTAAGCGCGGTTTCGTTTCACTGACTCGTTTCGATACAGTTGAAGTGCGTTTGTCCGACTTGCAAAAGTTGCCGGTTGACACAATCGATCTGTTGGCGCTTAAACAGGCTGGCGTAGTTCGTGCCGGTGCGTTGTCAGCTAAAGTGTTTCTATGTGGTGAAATCGTCCGTGCTGTCAAGTTGCAGGGTTTGCTGGTTACCAAAGGTGCGCGTGCAGCGATTGAAGCCGCTGGCGGTAGCATCGAAGAGTAAGAAGGTTAACTGTGACCAAAGTTGCTAAGGACGTACCTAAGGCCAAATACGGTGATTTAAGTACCCGTCTTTGGTTCTTGTTGGGTGCACTGGTTGTGTATCGTATCGGTGCACATATTCCAGTGCCAGGAATTGATCCGGTTGTGTTGGCTGATCTGTTTAAGACACAAAAGAACGGCATATTGGGCATGTTCAATATGTTCTCGGGTGGTGCGCTGTCGAGATTCACGCTTTTTGCTTTGGGTATCATGCCGTACATTTCGGCGTCGATCATCATGCAACTGGCAGCGATTGCAGTACCATACCTTGAGCAATTGAAAAAAGAGGGTGAGTCAGGTCGTCGCAAGATTACTCAATACACTCGCTATGGCACGCTCGGTTTGGCAGTTTTTCAGTCATTCGGTATTTCGGTTGCTTTGCAAGCTCAGCCAGGTTTGGTCCTCCATCCGGGTTCGATGTTTCAGATGACAACCATGATTACGCTGGTTGCTGGAACAATGTTTCTGATGTGGCTGGGTGAGCAAATCACTGAACGCGGTCTGGGTAACGGTATTTCGTTAATCATCTTTGCTGGTATTGCTGCTGGTTTGCCGACAGCAATTGGCAGTACGCTCGAATTAGCGCGTACGGGGGCTTTTTCCATACCGCTTGTGTTGTTCTTGTTCGTAGGTGCAATAGCCGTTACTGCATTGGTCGTGTTCGTTGAACGTGGCCAACGTAAAATACTGGTTAATTATGCCAAGCGACAAGTTGGTAATAAGGTCTATGGCGGACAAAGTTCTCATCTGCCGCTGAAGCTGAACATGGCAGGTGTTATTCCTCCAATTTTTGCTTCCAGCATGATCTTGTTTCCGGCTACGATCGCAGGTTGGTTTGGTAATTCGCAAGGCATGGGATGGCTCAAGGATGCGAGTGAAATGCTCTCCCCCGGTCAGCCGATTTATGTGTTGGCATATGCTGCAGCGATTTTGTTCTTCTGCTTTTTCTATACGGCTTTGGTATTCAGCCCGAAAGAAACAGCCGATAACCTGAAGAAGAGCGGTGCTTTCTTGCCGGGGATTCGTCCGGGTGAACAAACTGCCAAGTACGTTGAGAAGATCATGTTGCGTCTTACATTGATCGGAGCTGTTTACATCACGCTGGTTTGCTTGTTGCCAGAGTTTCTTGTAGTGAAATTTAACGTGCCATTCTATTTTGGTGGGACTTCGCTGCTGATTCTCGTTGTAGTAACTATGGATTTCATGGCACAAGTGCAGTCGTATTTGATGACGCACCAGTATGATAGTTTGCTGAAAAAGGCTAATTTTAAAGGTGGGTTGTCACGCTAATGGCAAAAGAAGATGTAATTCAGATGCAAGGTGAGATTGAGGAATCGTTGCCAAATGCAACGTTCCGAATCAAGCTGGAAAATGGTCATGTTGTTCTAGGACATATCTCCGGAAAAATGCGTATGCACTATATTCGTATTTTACCTGGCGACAAGGTGACGGTGGAGTTAACTCCATATGATTTGAGCAGAGCGCGAATTGTATTCCGTGCCAAATAGTTAATAGTTAGGAGAAGCAAATGAGAGTTCAAGCATCAGTAAAAAAGATCTGCCGTAACTGCAAGATCGTTATTCGTAAACGTGTTGTGCGTGTAATTTGCACTGAGCCACGTCACAAGCAACGCCAAGGTTAATTGTTTTAACTTGGTTTTTGATGATATAATTTTCGTTTTTTAAAGATAGGGTAGCTGCATGGCACGTATTGCAGGGGTAAATATCCCAAACCATCAACACGCCGTAATTGCTCTGACTGCAATTTATGGTATCGGACGAGTTCGTTCGCAAGCAATTTGCGCAGCGGCTGGTGTCACACCAAGCGTCAAGATGAAGGATTTGTCTGACGCAGAAGTAGAAAAGCTGCGCGAAGAAGTCGCCAAATTCACTGTCGAGGGTGATCTTCGTCGTGAAACGACGATGAACATCAAGCGTCTGATGGATTTGGGATGCTATCGCGGTGTGCGTCACCGTCGTGGTCTCCCTTGCCGTGGACAACGCACTCGCACAAATGCACGTACTCGTAAGGGTCCGCGCAAAGCGATTGCTGGCGCTAAGAAGTAAGTTTGCTTTAACGCATTAGAGGATTTAATCATGGCTAAGCCAAGCACGAAAGTGCGCAAAAAAGTAAAAAAGAATGTGGTCGAAGGTATTGCACACGTTCACGCTTCCTTTAACAACACCATCGTGACCATCACGGATCGTCAGGGCAATGCACTGGCATGGTCCACGAGCGGCGCGAATGGTTTCAAGGGCTCGCGTAAGAGTACTCCCTTTGCTGCACAGGTTGCTGCCGAAGTCGTAGGCAAATCTGCTGCTGAATGTGGTGTTAAAAATATTGAAGTGCGTATCAAGGGCCCAGGTCCTGGTCGTGAATCTACAGTACGTGCATTGAATGCAGCTGGTTTTAAGATCACAAGCATTTCTGATATTACGCCGGTGCCGCACAACGGTTGCCGTCCGCCTAAAAAGCGTCGTATCTAATATATTAGGAGTTGATCTTGGCTAGAAATCTTGATGCAAAGTGCCGTAAGTGCCGTCGCGAAGGCGAGAAACTATTTTTGAAGGGTGAGAAATGCTTTACTGACAAGTGTTCAGTTGAGCGTCGCGCCTATCCGCCTGGTCAGCATGGCCAGCGTCGTAACACTCGTTTGTCCGAGTACGGTGGTCAGTTGCGTGAAAAGCAAAAAGTTCGCCGTATCTACGGTGTGCTTGAGCGCCAGTTCCGCTTGACCTACAAGAAAGCTGAAGCTTCACGCGGTATCACCGGTGAATCGCTGCTGCAATTGTTGGAGTCCCGTCTGGACAATGTTTCGTACCGTATGGGTTTTGGCGCTTCACGTGCCGAAGCACGTCAAGTAGTGCGTCACAACGGTCTGCTGGTAAACGGCAAGCGCGTAAACATTCCATCCTATCAAGTGCGTCCAGGTGACGTGGTTGAAGTGGCTGAAAAGTCCAAGGCTCAATTGCGTATCAAAGCGGCTATTGCAGCTGCCGAATCACGCGGTTTTCCTGAATGGATCGAAATGGATACGAAGGCATTCAAGGGTACGTTTAAAGCCAACCCTCAACGTGCTGAACTGCCTGCAACCATCAACGAGCATCTCGTGGTTGAGTTGTATTCCAAGTAATCCACGCGGAGTAGCTTATGTATAACAATGATTTTTTGAAGCCTCGTATTATTGAAGTTCAAAAGATTTCCGAGACCCAGGCTAAAGTGGTCATGGAACCTTTTGAGCGTGGTTTCGGCCACACGTTAGGTAATGCTTTACGTCGTATTTTGCTGTCTTCAATGGCAGGTGCAGCTCCTACCGAAGTCAAGATGGCAGGTGTTTTGCATGAGTACGCAACGATTGATGGCGTGCAAGAAGATGTGGTTGATATCCTGCTGAATCTTAAAGGCATCGTTTTGCATCTGCATGGCGTAAAGGAAGTCGTCCTGACTTTAAAGAAGGAAGGCTTTGGTGTCGTTACTGCTGCTGATATCAGTGCAAATGCTGAAGTTGAGGTTTTGAATCCTGATCACGTGATTGCTCATTTGACTGCTGGCGGTAAGCTGGACATGCAGATTAAGGTTGAGCAAGGTCGTGGTTATGTTTCAGCGATTTCTCGCCAACTGCCAAATGAAACTCGTGCAGTCGGTCACATTGCGCTTGATGCATCGTTCAGCCCTGTTAGTCGTGTCAGCTATGCTGTTGAGAGCGCGCGTGTTGAACAGCGCACCGATCTTGATAAGTTGATTATGAATATCGAGACCAACGGTGCAATTGACCCGGAACAGGCAATTCGCAATGCAGCGCGTATTCTTGTGGATCAATTCTCTGTGTTTGCAGCGCTGGAAGGCACTGAGCCAGTTGTAGAAAAGGAACATGTTCCTCAGGTTGATCCTATCCTGTTGCGTCCGGTTGATGATCTGGAGTTGACTCCAAGGTCTTCCAACTGTCTGAAGGCTCAGAGCATTCATTACATCGGCGATCTGATTCAATACAGCGAAAACGATTTGCTGCGTACCCCGAATTTGGGTCGCAAGTCGCTTAATGAAATCAAGCAGGTTCTTGCTGAGCACAATTTGTCGCTTGGTATGAAGCTGGAAAACTGGCCAGTCGCAGCTGCTTAAAGCTGCACAACATTATTGATGTCCGCTTTAAGCAGTGGAATAACTGAAGTTTAAGAGAGGCAAATTATGCGTCACCGTTTAGGTTTAAGAAAACTCAACCGTACCAGCAGTCACCGTCTGGCAATGTTCCGCAACATGACAGTTTCTCTGTTGCGTCACGAAGTCATCAAGACTACCCTGCCTAAGGCTAAGGAACTGCGTCGCGTTGCAGAACCTATCCTGACGCTGGGTAAGACTCCAACACTGGCTAATCGTCGTCTGGCTTTCGCCCGTCTGCGTGACCGTGAAATGGTTACCAAGTTGTTTGATGAGCTGGGCCCACGCTATGCGACACGCAACGGCGGTTATTTGCGCGTTTTGAAGTTTGGTTTCCGTCAAGGCGACAATGCTCCTATGGCATTGGTAGAACTGATGGATCGCCCGGCTGATGCTGAAGTGGTTGATGCTGAGTAAGCTGCTTTAATGCTTATGCGTTGAACAAAAAGCGGACTGGTGACAGTCCGCTTTTTGCTATTTAAACACTAGTTCCCTGTTTATAGTTCGCTGTATTCAGAAACCGTGAACTGAAAACCGCAAACTTATTATTGAGGAGGCAGCATGTCACACTGGTTCGAAGATAATTCCAAGTCCATTGGTCACACTCCACTGGTGCGTCTTAATCGCATTACGGATGGTGCGCCGGCTACCATTCTGGCTAAAATAGAAGGCCGTAATCCTGCCTATTCCGTTAAGTGTCGTATCGGGGCTTCCATGGTTGCCGATGCGGATAGGCGGGGATTGTTAGGGCACGGGAAGCAACTTGTCGAGCCGACCAGTGGTAATACGGGCATTGCGCTGGCATTCGTTGCCGCTGCCAGAGGTATACCACTCACCCTGACCATGCCTGAAACCATGAGTATCGAACGCCGTAAACTGTTGGTAGCATATGGTGCCAAACTGGTGCTCACCGAAGGCGCAAAAGGCATGAACGGTGCCATTGCAAAGGCGGAAGAAATCGCTGCATCTGATCCGGATAAGTATGTATTGCTGCACCAGTTCAAAAATCCAGCTAACCCGGCTATTCACGAACAAACTACCGGCCCTGAAATCTGGAATGACACTGATGGCAAGATAGACATGCTGGTGTCGGGTGTCGGCACGGGTGGCACCATCACAGGTATTTCGCGTTTTATCAAGCATACCAAAGGTCGCGCTATTACTGTAGTAGCCGTCGAGCCGTCAGCCAGCCCGGTTCTGACGCAAACGCGTGCTGGTGAATCGATTAAGCCGGGACCGCATAAGATACAGGGTATTGGCGCAGGTTTCGTGCCGGATACACTTGATATGTCACTGGTGGATGAAATCGAACAAGTGTCCAATGAGGATGCGGTGCTGTATGCCCGTCGTCTGGCACGTGAAGAAGGAATTTTGTCCGGCATTTCCTGCGGAGCCGCTGTCGCCGTAGCAGTGCGTCTGGCCCATCGCCCGGAGAATGCAGGCAAAACCATCGTGGTTATTTTGCCAGACTCTGGTGAGCGCTACCTCAGCTCGATTTTGTTTGAGGGCATGTTCGATGATAAAGGAGTGGCTGTTTGATCGTTGACATCTCGAATTCAATCGCGTGTGTGAGCCTGGCATTCATGCATGTCACTTTGGTGGCGGTGCTTTGCGTTGCGCGCAAGCTTTTGGAGCAGGGTATCCTGAGATGTTACAATCCCATTTGAATTTAGATAGTGCAAGATTGCCAGTGATGGGCGTGTTTTGCACTGTCTGCCCCTATGACCGCCAGACTCCCAATTAATCCAGAAAAATAACTGAGCAAGTCTGCCTGTTGTTGTAGTAACCTATTGAATATCAAGGAAATAAAATGAGTTTGAAATGCGGAATCGTCGGCCTGCCTAATGTAGGGAAATCCACCCTGTTTAATGCGCTGACCAAAGCGGGCATCGCTGCAGAAAACTATCCCTTCTGCACCATTGAGCCCAACGTCGGTATCGTCGAAGTGCCGGATCCGCGTATGGCTGAGTTGGCCAAGATTGTAAAACCGCAGCGTATGCAACCTGCCATCGTTGAATTTGTTGATATCGCAGGGTTGGTCGCGGGCGCCTCCAAGGGCGAAGGGCTGGGTAATCAGTTTCTGGCCAATATCCGCGAGACCGATGCCATCGTCAATGTGGTGCGCTGCTTTGAAGACGAGAATGTCGTTCATGTCTCCGGTCGCGTCGATCCACTGTCAGATATCGAAGTCATTATTACTGAATTGGCACTGGCGGATATGGCTGCGGTTGAACGCACCCTGCAGCGCGAAGGTAAGAAGGCCAAGTCCGGCGACAAGGATGCGCAGAAACTGGTCGCTGTGCTTGAAACGCTGCTGCCGCACCTGAATGAGGGGCAGCCTGCGCGCACGGCCGGTTTGAGCGATGACGACAAGGAAATTCTTAAGCCACTCTGTCTGCTGACCATCAAGCCTGCGATGTATGTCGGCAATGTAATGGAGGACGGTTTCGAGAATAATCCGCATCTGGATCGTCTGCGTGAGCATGCGGCCAAGGAAGGCGCACCTGTGGTTGTATTGTGCGCCAAGATCGAAGCGGAACTGGCGGATCTGGACGATGCCGATAAACTTGAATTCTTGGCGGACTTGGGGCTTGATGAACCCGGCTTGAACAAGCTGATTCGCACCGGTTATAACCTGCTCGGCCTGCAAACCTACTTCACTGCCGGCGTCAAAGAAGTGCGCGCCTGGACCATACACAAGGGTGATACTGCGCCTCAGGCTGCCGGTGTCATTCACACTGATTTTGAACGCGGTTTTATTCGTGCCCAGACCATTTCCTTTGCCGATTTCATCGCCTGTGGCGGTGAATCTGGTGCGAAGGAAAAGGGCAAGATGCGCGTTGAAGGAAAGGATTATGTTGTCCAGGACGGCGATGTATTGAATTTCTTGTTTAACGTGTAAAACGGAAATTTATAATTAACAATTGTCAGTTATCAATTATCAATTGTTGTTTTCATGACTCCGCGTAGCTGGCAACTGTTGCGCCTGCTTGCGGATGGTGAGTTTCACTCTGGTGAGCTGCTGGGGCAACAGTTGGGTGTGTCGCGTGCAACGGTGTGCACGACATTGGCATCGGTGGTCGAACGCGGTGTGGTGCTTCAGCGCATACGCGGACGTGGCTATCGTCTGATTCAGCCCTGGCATCTTCTTGATGCTGATGAAATATATCGCTGTCTTGGCGATACAGCTTCGTTCTTTCAGCTTGAAATCTTGCAACAGGCTACCTCAAGCAACACTGAGTTGTTGCGACGTGCCACTCAGGGGGCGCAAAGTGGCAGCGTACTGGCGGTGGAGTTGCAGACTGCCGGACGGGGGCGTGTCGGGCGAACCTGGCATTCCGGGCTGGGCAATGCGCTGACTTTCTCACTATTGTGGCGATTTGATTGCGGTTTGAATGCGCTGTCGGGATTGAGTCTCGCGGTGGGTTTGGCCATCCTGCGTGCCTTGCAAAAATACAAGGCGTCGGGGGTAGGGCTGAAATGGCCGAATGATATTCTGACGCCCTTCGGCAAGCTGGGCGGTGTACTGATCGAGGCGCAGGGCGATATGTACGGTCCAAGTGCGGTGGTGATAGGTATAGGTATTAATTGCACCCTGTCGCCGGTCATTGAGCAATTGATAACGCAGTCTGCCACCGCTCTGGATCAGGTATGTGCAAGAGCCCCCACGCGCAACCAGTTGTTGGCAGCTGTATTGCAGGAATTGGCTATTGTACTTGATGAATTTTCGCGCAGCGGATTTGCAGCCATTCGAGTTGAATGGGAGCGTTATCATGCTCAGCAAAATTTGTCCGTTCAGTTGAAAATGCCGGATGGGAGTGTAATCAGCGGTATCGCGCGCGGTGTCGGTGAGGGTGGAGAGCTATGTCTGGAAACGGCTCAGGGCCTAAGGCGATTTAATTCCGGAGAAGTGGGAGTCAGTTCGTGATGCGATTGTTGATCGATTCAGGTAATTCCAACATTAAATTAGCGCTGGTGGACGGTGAGCGTTGGTGGCCAGTTGTCAATGTACCGAACAGCCAGTCCCATGATTTGTGCTTCGCCGATTACCCCGAGGTGCGGCAGGTATGGGTGAGCAATGTAGCAGGTCCTGATGTTGCCAGGCGGATTAAATCGGCCTGTGCGGCACGCCACTGGGTGCCGCAATTTATCACAGCGCAGATTGAAAAGTGCGGCGTGCGCAACGGTTATGATCAGGCCGCACAGTTAGGTAGTGATCGTTGGGCTTCACTTCTCGCCGCATGGCACCATGTGGGTGCTGAGTGCCTGGTGGTGGGTAGCGGTACGGCAACTACAATTGATGCCCTGTCAGGTAATGGCGAATTTATGGGCGGGCTGATTTTGCCAGGGATAGAACTGATGCAGTGCAGTTTGATATCCGCGACGGCTCAGTTGCAGTCGGGCGGCGGTTGCTACGCAAGTTTTCCGCGTAATACGGCTGACGCACTCTTGAGCGGCGCGTTGCAGGCCAGTTGCGGTGCCATACAGAGGCAATACGCACTGTTGGATTCTGTTGATGCGCCCGTGTTGCTGAGTGGCGGAGCGGCGTGCCTGCTGTCGCCTTACTTAAGCCTGCCGGTGCAGATGATGGATAATTTGGTGCTGCAAGGATTGTTGTTAATCTCACAGGAGGCCGATAAAGTATGAGAAAAAGCATAAAAATAATATTTTGGTTGCTCATCGCGCTGAATGTGGTTTTGTTTGCGGTGATGCAAACGGGCGAGCTGGATGAGGGGCAGGCAGTGCAAGTGCTGCGCCCGGTGCATGAAGAAAAAATCAAGCTGTTGGGCGGTGAGCATCAGGGGACGGAAGCGGCATCTGCTGTCACCGTTGCGTTGGCATCCATTCAGCCCGCTTCTGCGCCTGCTCCCGTGTCGGCACCGGTGGCAGTTCCTTCGGTGGCAAAAGCGGGTACTTGCCTTGAATGGGGAGACTTCTCTGGAGCGGAACTTGATCATGCTACAAATGCACTGAAAAAATTGTCGTTGGGTGAGAAGCTGAGTCAGCGCGAAGTTGATCGGGTTATTGGTTTCTGGGTTTATATCGCGCCGCTCAAGGACAAAGCGGCGGTGAGCCAGAAATTGGCTCAACTCAAGGCGCGCGGAGTAACAGACTATTTTGTTGTGCAAGAACCGGGGGAATGGCTGAACGCTATTTCGCTCGGGTTGTTCAGGAGTCGCGAATCGGCTCAAAATTTTCTGGATGGGTTGCATAGCAAAGGTGTGAATACAGCAAAAATGGGTGAGCGTTCCAGTAAAAGCCGTTCAACCGTATTTATAATTAATGGTCTGGATGACAAGATGAGTGCAAAATTGACTGTGTTGCAAAAAGATTTTGCCGGAAGTGAGTTAAAAATCGTTTCTTGCCATTGACGCGAGGGCATCAAATCTGGATAATGCTGACCTCTTGGTGATATAGCTCAGGTGGTTAGAGCGCAGCACTCATAACGCTGAGGTCGGTGGTTCAAATCCACCTATCACCACCAAAATACTGTTTCAAGTTGTCTCAAGAAACTTCAAAAACCCGCACAGTGTGAGCTTTGCGGGTTTTTTGTTGCCCGTGTATTCCTGCATGATATTTTGCAATCCTGTTCTTTTTGTGGGTATTTTTGTAGGTATTTGCTAAAGTGTCTGCAGCTGCTATGGGATAAGTGCCGCTCCGAGGGAAAAAAAAGAGCACCCGCAATGGATGCTCTAAAGGAGGAGAGACAAATATGGAATCAAATGCAGGGAGGTTTTCTGTTATTTGACTTCCTATTGACTGTGAGCAGTATATTTCTGATTTGTTGCAATAGTATTACATCGTCAAATTCCTTCGCATCACTTGCGATGATTTTTGCAAGGCCTGACCTGCGTATGAGCCGTCGTATTGCGCTTTTGTTGCGATTTGTGCGTGCCATGACATCAGTCAGGCAATCTTGCCGGCAAATGGCAGGTATTGTTTGCATATCACGTTATTCGATGGTACTAGGCCGAATTGCATAGGCAGTTCGGCATATATGAATTTCAAATCATTGCGCGTATGTTTAGAACTCATTCGTCACGCAATTAGCCTTTGAAAGGAGACACCATGAGTCACTGCCTCACCCAGCCTGAAGAAATTGATCTGGTTTTGATGACACATGAGCTGGATGATGATGTGCCATATACAGATGGCCGACATGCGTCTTCTGAAATGACAGGGGTGATGTGCCACAGTCAAAGCTTCATGAACAGGAAGCTCGATCTGGCTGATAATTGTAAATGAGGAGAGCCAGCGTGGAAATTGCTGAGGTGCACAATCTTGCCGAGTCGCAACGTATTTATTCTGGCGAACTTTCAAGCACAGAGCTTATTAAATCGATTCAAACTAATGAGGGTATGTTAGATGCAAACTGCTGATCAGTTTGCATCTAATCAGGTGGCGGTTTATGTGGTTTTAACCGCAGGTTCAGGTGGGTCTGCGATTGTTAGAGGAGAATATCATGAGTTACACTGGCTTTAGCAAAATTCCCCGGCACGATAATCTGTTTCAGGAGCGTGTGCATGATGCCTATAAATCAAAAGCAAAATTGCACGAGCCGTCAGTTTGTTCGCAATGCGGTGCGGTATTTCATGAGGGGCGCTGGCAGTGGTTGCCAACTCCGGCGGAAGCGCATCAGGAAACCTGCCCTGCCTGTCACCGCATTCACGATCAATTTCCAGCTGGTTTTCTTAGTCTGAAAGGAGAGTTTTTTGAATCTCATCGCGACGAAATCATGCATCTGTTACATAACCATGAAAAACACGAACGGGCAGAGCATCCACTCAAACGCATTATGGCAATCGAAGAGAAGTCGGGTGAAACTCTGGTGAGTACTACTGACATGCACTTGGCACGGGGTATGGGTGAGGCGTTGCATCATGCTTATCAGGGCGAACTGGAGTATCACTATAACCCGGAGCAAAATTTGTTGCGCGTTAACTGGGTGCACTGAAAACAGCGTTCAGGGTGGATTGCGAGACTCAGTCAGATGGTTGCTGTGCTACGCGAAGTCGCTAGTCAGCAAAGCTGAGCAGCAATTAAAAAACCGGCCTGAGCCGGTTTTTTAATTGCTTGATATGTTGCTTAGTGCTTGCTGAACAGTTGTGTAACCAACCATAAGGCAAATGCCAGTGCCACAATTGCTGTTCCTACGGATGCTACGGTAGCGATGATCGACATAATTTTCTCCTCCCAAGAGATGCTGAAATGAACACCAAAAAACCACGGAGACAATCGTAGCACAAAATATTTTTAAGTTGAATATATTTTATCAATAGCTCCGCTAGCCCGACCTTGAGACAGGTAGGCAACGAATGGTGTTTGAGAGGGAGGTGCAGGGAAGTTGCTTTACAAACTCCCCTGTTTTATCTGTTTATTTGCTTGTGACGACTTGAGATACCAACCAAGTGGCAAAACCTACAAACAGGATTGCAGTTCCGATAGAGGCTAGAGTAGCGATAATGGCCATTTTTATTATTTACCTTCCCTTGGATTTATAAAATTCAACTACCGAACCAATAGTTGACTGAACCTTTTTGTATTATATAAGCATATTAGTCAACAATACACACAAAATTAGTAGGGGTAAGCAATTTTTTAATTTCAGAGCTCAATTTGAATTAATGTTTTTTGGATATACAGGTATCATCACGCCGCTATGAAAAAACTCTATATAAAAACTTATGGCTGCCAGATGAACGAGTATGACTCGGACAAGATGGCGGATGTGTTACGCGCTTGTGACGGGATGGAGCAGACAGACAAGATTGATGAGGCCGATGTCATATTGTTCAACACCTGTTCGATACGCGAAAAGGCTGAAGAAAAGGTTTTCTCCGATTTGGGGCGAGTGCGCCCGCTCAAATTGGCCAATCCTAATCTCTTGATCGGTGTTGGTGGCTGCGTCGCCAGCCAGGAAGGTGATGCGATTATCAAGCGTGCGCCCTATGTGGATGTGGTGTTCGGGCCACAGACTTTGCATCGTCTGCCGGATCTGATCAAGGCCCGCCGTGATACCGGGCGTTCGCAAGTGGACATCAGTTTCCCTGAAATCGAAAAATTTGATCATCTGCCAACGCCTCAGACAACTTCGGCTTCCGCCTTTGTTTCCATCATGGAAGGCTGCAGCAAATACTGTACATTCTGCGTCGTGCCTTACACGCGCGGCGAAGAAGTGTCTCGTCCACTGGCGGACGTAATGCGTGATGTGCAGGAGTTGATAGAACAAGGCGTAAAAGAGGTGACGCTGATCGGTCAAAATGTGAATGCATACCTTGGTGCCACGGATGATGACGATACGGTGGATTTTGCCTATCTGTTGCAGGCCATTGCCGAACTGCCGGAAATAGCCCGCATCCGTTATACGACCTCTCATCCCCGGGATATGAGTCAACGCCTGATTGATGTGTACGCCAGCACACCGAAGCTGGTTAGTCACTTGCATCTGCCGGTGCAGTCAGGCTCTGATCGCGTTCTGGCTGCGATGAAGCGCGGACATACCGTGCTCGAATACAAGTCGGTTATCCGTCGTGTGCGTGCCGTTCGCCCTGATATCTGCATTACTTCGGATTTTATCGTCGGTTTTCCTGGAGAGACCGAGCAGGACTTTGAAGCGACCCTGAAGCTGATCGACGACATAGGTTTCGATAACAGCTTCAGTTATCTGTACAGTCCGCGTCCGGGCACTCCGGCTGCCGAGATGAAGGATGATACGCCATTGGATGTGAAGGCCGCGCGCTTAAAACGTTTGCAGGATAAATTGTCCTCGCAAGAGGATGCCGTTGGACAGGCTATGTTAGGTTCGGTGCAGCGCGTGCTGGTGGAAGGCATCTCCAAAAAAGATGTGCTGGAAATGGCGGGGCGCACCGATAACAACCGTGTGGTCAATTTCCGGGGTTCACCCGGCATGATAGGCCGTTTCGTGGAGGTAAGTGTGACGGAGGTTGTCAGGCATACCTTGCGCGGCGAGCTGGTGGGGAAAGTCGAATGAAACAACAAACTTGTACTTCAGATTTGTATTTGCCACATATAAACAGCACGACAAAAACTAAAAATGGTGCTACCTTGGCTCCGATGCCATAAGTAACAAATTTTCGTAACACAAACAATATTCATACATAAAGTCATGCCTGCCATTTCATTGGCTTCGTCGCAGCCCGCCAACTATTTGTTCGATCGCGCCCATGGCGCGCATCCATGGTTTGCCGCGCTGAACGAGTTAAGCGCCAGCATGGTGGCGGGACAAGCCGCGCTTGCGCAGAACTGGCGTATGGATTCCCGCGTGGATGTCGTGCGGGAATCGCATCTCGACGGGGCGGGCTGTTTTCCGGCGGGGAGTTCAGGAAGTGGTTTCGATTCAGCCATACGCGAATACTTTGCACATTATCTTTGTCGTTCTTCCTCTGTTGCACCGTTTTCTGCCTATGTCGAAAGGCCCAATCAGAGCAATTTGATTCCGTTCGATGAACGACCTGCGCGCAACCATCGTCTGCTGCATATGGTGTCGGTGAAGAGCCTGTTGCGGTTTGTGCTGGGTACGCCCATCGCCGGCTCCGCAGATTTTCGGCTCGCGTGGCGAAGTCTGACGGGCTATCGTGCACCGGCGCAGGCGACTCAGGACGAAATCGAAAAGCTGGTGCAAACTTTGCAGGCAAAAGGATTGGATACGATCAAAGAATTCGCGCGCGAACTATCCGTTGCGCTGGGCGACACCGAGCCGCACTGGTGGGCGGCGTTCGCACATGAGATTGGCGATTTGAGCACTATGAGCGATTGGACGGATGCGGTAAGAAAAACCGGTCAGGGTCACATTGAGCCTGGCGAATGGTTGCTGGCTTGGAGTTATTCGCCGGAAGTGGTCGGTAAACTCTATAGGCCCACGGTCGTTGAAGCCGGCGCATATGCCTATCATTTTCCATCGCCGCCGCTGGTGAATTACGGCATCACCATGCCGCTGGCGCATGCATTGCCTGCCGTGCGCGAACTGATTCATGCGCCGCTCAAGGGCGATATCAGTGCCGAGTCATGTATCGGCTTCGGCAAGGTGCTGGGAGATCCGGTGCCTTTGCGCGCTACGAGTGGCCTCGTCCCCTGGTTTCAAACACGGCGACGCGAACATGCGGAACATCTCGTCCAGCATCAGCCGTCGCACACACAAAGCTGGCTGAATCGTCACGCCATTCTGTCATGATGAACATCAACCAAGCGGCGCGCGCAGTCCTGTTGGAACAGCTTACACGCATTGCCAACAGCGGCAATGCCGAAGCGCTGCAAGCCTTGCTGAGCGGCGCTGGCCTGCCTGCACTGTCGCGCGATGCTGAGCCTGCGGAGCAAATTTATGATGCACTGGAATCCGGCAATCATTACGCCAGCCTCGCGCGGCGCATCGCCCATTTGCTTGCCAGCCTAGTCCAGCGGCGCGCCGATGTGCTCGAACAGAGGCTTGCTGCACTTGAGGGCGCGGCCATGGGGGGCGGCCATACGGCAATTTACGAGAATCCGTATCTGGAAGACGAAACCTACGTATTCAATCTTTTTCTGCTGGCTGCCCGTCTGCCGCGCGAGCAGGCGTTGTTTGGCGGCTTGCAACATTTTCATGATGTTGGTTTCAGGCGAGGTGTAGTGCTCGCCAGCATCAATAACCGTGTAGGTTTTCAGTTGCGTCGCGCGCTGGCCGAGCAACAGTACAACAGCGGGTTGCGCGACTATTGGCAGGATTTGCTGCAAGATAAGAATCGAGACTGGAATTCCGCGCGCCGTACCGAACTACTCGAAGCCTGGAATGGGCTGCTGGGGACATTCGACTTGAGCGCCGACAGGCAGAGTGCGCTAGATGCGCTGGATACTGGTTTGCATGCCCTGCACGGTAGCGTCGAGCGCCATCCGCAGGCAATCGGCCTGCTCGAACTGGCGCTATTGCGGTTGGAAAACGCCTATCCGCTCGATCCTGTCACCTGGATAGGCTACCTTGCTCCATTCTGGGCGAAATGGCCCGAACTGTTGCAGGACGTTTCTGCCCGTATCTGGCCTGGGCTGGAATCCAAGTCGCGTGAAGAGATGCCGCCGCTGCCGGACAAACTGGACGAGTTGTGGGCTGCGATGGGTGTTGATCGGCAAGATGTATTGCGCGATATACTCAGGCGTAATGCCACTGATGAAGGGCGGAGCTATCTGAAAGGACTGGTATTCAAACCGCCTGAGTTTCTCGGTCATCCTCCGCAGGAAGTACGGCATCTGCTGAACAGGTTGAGCGAACATCTCTGGCCTGCCGGGAAAAAACAGGTTCATGCAGTGCCGCAGCATGAACACGGTGAGTGGGGCGATGCGGAAACTGCTCGTCCGGTACGTCGCGCCTCGTTCGACCGCTTAGCAAGACTGGAAGATGTCAACCGTACCCTTGCCGAAGTCGAACGCCGTTTGGGAACGGGCGACGAAGCCATCGCGCGCCGCTTTCTCGATGAGTTACTGGGACAGCAGCGTAGCGCACAGTACCCCGACCGGCATCTGCATGTCGCCAAGACATTGGCCAATGCGGCAACCATGGTCATGCGTTTCGGTATGCTGGACTGGGCCGAAATCCTATTGCGCGAGGCTTGTGCGGAAAATCACGACGATTCAGTCTCAGCCTGCGGTCTTGCGGACGTGCTGAAAGCGCGCGGCGAACTGGAAGCGGCGGAAGCGCAGTACAGGCAGAACGTGGCGCGCTGGCCGAACGACGAAGTATCGGCCAATGGTTTGGCGGACGTGCTGAAAGCGCGTGGCGAACTGGAAGCGGCGGAGGCGCAGTACCGGCAGAACGTGGCGTGCTGGCCGAACGACGAAGTGTCGGCTAATGGTTTTGCGGACGTGCTGAAAGCGCGTGGCGAACTGGAAGCGGCGGAGGCGCAGTACCGGCAGAACGTGGCGCGCTGGCCGAACAACGAAGTGTCGACAAATGGTTTGGCGGACGTGCTGAAAGCGCGCGGCGAACTGGAAGCGGCGGAAGCGCAGTACCGTCAGAACGTGGCACGCTGGCCGAACAACGAAGTATCGGCCTGCGGTTTGGCAGATGTGCTGAAAGCGCGCGGCGAACTGGAAGCGGCGGAAGCGCA
>JBAZAY010000048.1:0-22169 GCA_041671725.1 Gallionella sp.
TGCCAACTCGACCAATTATGAATATTGCGAATTTAGATTTTTATTTTTTGGGTGGTTGTGTGCTTTTCTCCGCGTTCTCCGCGCCTCCGCGTGAGACATTCCAAATCAAGATTCCAGTTTCAATAGGCAACTACGTCAATGGGTGCTGATATTGAAATTGTTCACATCTGTCCCGCAATTCTGGCCCTCAATTCCGCGAAAGGCATGAGCGGCTTGCCTTGCAAGGGGATAAATCAGGCTTCTGTAGCACCCAGCGAGGTGGTGTTGAAACCCCCGTCTACGTAGGTGATTTCACCGGTGATGCCGCTGGCCAGATCACTGCACAGGAAAGCGGCGGCATTGCCCACTTCTTCGACTGTGACGTTGCGTTTGAGCGGGGCGTGTTTTTCGTTGTAACCCAGCAATTTTCCAAAATCTGCAATGCCGGCAGCAGCCAGGGTGCGGATTGGCCCGGCAGATATGCCGTTTGCGCGGATCCCTTTTGCGCCCAGTTGCATGGCCAGATAACGCACACTGGCTTCCAGACTGGCTTTTGCCATGCCCATTACATTGTAGTGGGGCATGGTGCGAACTGCGCCAAGATAACTTAGCGTCAATATGGCCGCGTTGCGTCCTTCCATCATGGGAAGGGCTGCCTTGGCCATGGCCGGGAAACTGTATGAGCTGATATCGTGGGCGACGCGGAAGGCTTCGCGGCTGAAGCCATCGAGGAACTCGCCTTCAAGCGCTTCGCGCGGGGCGAAAGCGATGGCATGTACAAAACCGTCAAAGCCATCCCAGTGCTGCTTCAGGTCGGCAAATAGTGTGTCGATGTCGGCGTCAGAGGCGACATCGCATTGGAACACCAGTTCGCTGTCAAATTGTTTGGCCAGGCTCAGTACGCGTTCGCGCACCCGTTCGCCCTGGTAGGTGAAGGCAAGTTGCGCGCCTTCGCGGTGCATCGCTTGCGCAATACCGTAAGCAATGGAACGGGTGCTGATCATGCCGGTAATCAAAATTCGTTTGTTGGCCAAGAATCCCATGTGTGTCCTTATTAGGTTGGTCAAAAGTTGTCGGATTATAAAGCAATGGCGCGCAATGGTCAGAAGCTATCGTATATAATCTTGCGCTGTTCAATTTCAGGTCTTTCCACATGCTGGAAGTCAGCAATCTTGCTTGTAGTCGCGGTGATCATCGTTTGTTTTCCGGGTTGAGCTTTGCGCTGTATCCCGGACAAATCATGCAAATTCAGGGGGCCAATGGCAGCGGCAAGACCAGTTTGTTGCGTACCCTGTGCGGCTTTATCCTGCCTGATGAGGGTGCAATCTTATGGGATGGCGTTGATGTGCGTGATCTGGACGAGGATTATTTTGCCCGGATGATGTATCTCGGCCATTTGAATGCCATCAAGGATGAATTGAGTGCGCTGGAAAATCTGCGTATTTCTGCCGGGTTGTCGGGTGTGGAGTTAAACGAAAAAGAGGCCATTGCTGTCTTGCGGCGCATGGGGCTGAAAGGTCGCGAGCGATTGCCGACCAAGGTGCTGTCCCAGGGGCAACGTCGCCGCGTCGCGCTAGCGCGGCTGCTGGTAAACGATGCGCGGTTATGGATACTGGATGAACCTTTGACAGCGCTGGATGTCGGAGCAGTGGCTCTGATTCAGGAATTGATTGCTGAACATCTGGCGCGCGAAGGGATGGTGATTTTTACGACCCATCAACCGCTGATTGTGGCGGGTATGGAAATGCGCAGCTTGTCGCTTTCATGACCATGAAGAAATTATCCCTGTTTTCCTTGCTGATCCTGGTGGTGCGCCGTGACCTGGTGTTGGCAATGCGTCGCCGTGCCGATGTGCTGACCACGCTGATCTTTTTTGTGATGGTAGTGAGTCTGTTTCCCCTCGGCGTTGGACCTGAGATGGATATGTTGCGCAAGATGGCACCCGGTGTGTTGTGGGTAGCAGCCTTACTCTCATCAATGTTGTCGTTGGGCAGGTTGTTCTCGGCAGACTATTTGGATGGTACGCTAGAGCAAATGCTGTTGGCACCTCAGTCACTGTCCGTGCTGGTGCTGGGCAAAATGGCATCGCACTGGATGGTATCGGGTTTGCCGCTGGTATTGTTGACACCGGTGCTGGGGGTGCAGTTCGACATGTCGGTGCAGGCAATCGGCGTGTTGATCCTGAGCCTGTTGCTGGGTACGCCCGTCCTCAGCATGGTGGCGCGATTGGTGCAGCTTTGACATTAGGGTTGCGTGGCGGCGGCGTGCTGTTGTCGTTGCTGGTGTTGCCCTTGTGTATTCCGGTGCTGATTTTTGGCACAGGTGCGGTACAGGCCGTATCCAGTGGCTTGAATGTGTCGTCCCATTTATCCTTGATGGGCGCGTTGTTGGTGTTGGCTCTGGCGTTTACACCCTGGGTGACCGCTCAGGCTTTACGAATTTCGATGGAGTAATATTTTGGCAATAAACTGGTTTAAATATTCAGCACCGACTACCTTTTATCCCTTGGCTGGCAAGTTGATTCCGTGGTTCGCCATATCGTCAGCCATTTTGTTTGCGATTGGCCTGTATATCGGCTTTGTCGTGGCGCCCGCCGACGCACAGCAAGGTGAGTTTTACCGGATTATCTTCATCCATGTGCCGTCTTCGATAATGTCCATGTTCCTGTATCTGATCATGGCGGTTTACGCCGCGCTGGGTCTTGTTTTCAATACGCGCCTGTCTTCCATGATGGCCAGTGCCATAGCACCGACCGGAGCCTTGTTTGCATTCATTTCGCTCTGGACTGGCGCGCTGTGGGGCAAACCGATGTGGGGCGCGTGGTGGGTGTGGGATGCGCGATTGACTTCAGAATTGATTCTGCTGTTTCTCTATTTAGGTTTTATCGCGCTGCACGCTTCGATAGACGACCCTCGCCGTGCCGATCGTGCGGCGGCGCTGCTGGCGATTGTGGGCTCTGTAAACGTGCCTATCATTTACTTCTCGGTAAAGTGGTGGAATACCCTGCATCAGGGTTCAACCATCAAATACTCAGGAACCTCCATGCACATTGCGATGCAGCAGGCGATGTTCACCATGTTGGCAGCCTGCTGGCTGTACGCGATTGCAATTGCATTGATGCGCGTACGCAGCATCATTCTCGAGCGCGAACGCAATACCAAATGGATTACTGAATTGGAGGAGGTGAAGTAATGGGGCTGGATATCTGGATGAGAGAAAATCCGCTTACCTATATCTGGGTAGGTTCTTACGCAGTTGCGTTTTTGATATTTGCAATTGAAATCGCAATGGTTGTGCATAAACGAAAAATTACCCTGCAACAGGTGCGCCTGATGCGTGAAGCAGATCAATCGGAAGAGGATTAGCATGAAGCCGCGTCAGAAAAGAGCCGTATATATCGTTCTCGCCATTGCCGCCGTAGGGTTGGCGGTGGGCTTGGTATTGAATGCACTCAAGGATAATGTCAGCCTGTACTTCACCCCGACCCAGGTGTTTAACAAGGAAGCGCCGCAAGACCGCAGCTTCCGTATTGGCGGTCTGGTCGAGGAGGGCAGCGTCCAGCGTGAAAAAGATGGCCTGACGGTACACTTCATGATCACCGACTTGCATCAAAAATTGCCGGTAGTCTACAAAGGCATCCTGCCCGACTTGTTCAAGGAAGGTAAGGGCGTGGTCGCACAAGGCAAGATGGAATCTGATGGCGTGATGCACGCATCTGAAGTGCTGGCTAAACATGATGAAAATTACATGCCGCCGGAAGCCGCCGATGCACTGAAGAAAGCCGAAATTGCCAATGCCGCCGCAGCGAGTGCTGTCGCACCTGCTGCAAAATAATCCTCGAAAGATCGTACATGATTCCAGAACTAGGTCATTTTTCACTCATCGTCGCGCTGTGCCTGGCGATTGTCTTGGGTGTTCTGCCGATACTTGGCGCAGCGCGTAATAACAGAGTTTTCATGGGAGTTGCACGTCCGTTGGCTTACGGGCAACTGGTGTTTGTGGGCGTTGCATTTGTGACGCTCGCCAATGCTTTTTTGAGCAACGATTTTTCCGTGCTGTATGTCGCACAGCATTCCAATTCTCAATTGCCTGCGCAGTATCGTTTCGCGGCGATCTGGGGTGGACACGAAGGATCATTGTTGCTGTGGGCCTTGCTGTTGTCTGTATGGACCGCTGCAGTCGCCGCTTTTAGCCGCCATTTGCCGGAAGAGATGGTTGCGCGCGTACTGGGTGTAATGGGGCTGATTTCAGTCGGTTTCATCTTGTTCATGTTGTTCACGAGCAGCCCGTTCGAGCGTTTGTTGCCAGCTGCTGCCGATGGTCGCGATCTGAATCCGCTGTTGCAGGACCCGGGGCTGGTGATTCATCCGCCGATGTTATACATGGGTTATGTCGGGTTTTCTGTGGCCTATGCTTTTGCCATCTCAGCCTTGTTGGGCGGCAAGCTTGATGCAACCTGGGCGCGCTGGTCACGCACATGGACGACGGTTGCATGGGTGTTCATGACCATCGGTATTGCGCTGGGCAGTGGCTGGGCTTATTACGAACTGGGCTGGGGCGGCTGGTGGTTCTGGGATCCGGTCGAGAATGCCTCTTTCATGCCCTGGTTGCTGGGCACGGCGCTGATTCATTCGCTGGCCGTGACTGAAAAGCGCGGTGCATTTAAAAGCTGGACAGTATTGCTGGCGATAGCAGCATTTTCGCTGAGTCTGCTGGGTACTTTCCTGGTGCGTTCCGGCGTGCTGACCTCTGTGCACTCGTTTGCAGCCGACCCGAAGCGCGGTATCTTCATTCTGAGTTTTCTGGTGCTGGTAATCGGCGCGTCGCTGTTGCTGTTCGCATGGCGCGCACCGAAAGTGGGCCTGGGCGGCAAGTTTGATATGCTGTCGCGCGAATCGCTGCTTTTATCCAATAACGTGTTGCTGTCGGTGGCTTCCGCTTCCGTGTTTATCGGCACCTTGTATCCGCTGTTCATGGATGCATTGGGTTACGGCAAATTGTCGGTCGGCCCGCCATATTTCGAGGCTGTGTTCGTGCCCTTGATGATGCCGATGGTGTTTATGATGGGCTTGGGGCCGCTGGCACGCTGGAAGAAAATGGCCGTTCCCGATCTGGCCAGTCGCGTCAAGTGGGCATTCACCAGTGCGCTGGTGCTGGCCTTGTTGCTGCCGTTGCTGATGGGCCGCTTCCTGTCGCTCGAATCGAATAAATGGTCGCCGATGATCGTGCTTGGCTTGCTGATGGCCTTCTGGATTATCGCTACCCTGGTGGTCGGTCTGCGCCAACGCTGGAGCGGGCAGGGCGCATTCATGGTGCGGGTGCGAAAACAGAGTCTGAGCTATTACGGCATGCAACTGGCACATCTGGGCGTGGCGTTGTTCATCATTGGTGTGACGCTGGTGAAGGGATATGAAACCGAGCGCGATGTGCGCATGAATGTCGGCGACACGGTGATGGCAGGCGGCTATGAATTCCGTTTCAATGGCGTGACGGAGACGCAAGGGCCGAATTATGTCGCAGGGGTTGGCCATGTCACGGTGAACAAGGACGGTCGTCTGGTGGGCGAATTGACTCCTGAAAAGCGTCAATACAATGTATCGGGCATGCCGCTGACGGAAGCCGCCATACAAACCGGTGTGTTCCGCGATCTGTATGTGTCGCTGGGTGAGGCGATACCCGAATCGGACGGTGCATGGGCCGTGCGCGTCTACATCAAGCCCTTCATCGACTGGATCTGGGCAGGGTGTCTGTTGATGGCACTGGGCGGTATTCTGGCTGTGAGTGACCGGCGTTACCGTATCCATAAAAAGGCGGGCGCTGCGGCAGTTTCCGGTTCTCAGTTTACAGTTGACGGTTCTCAGCCAGAGGGACAAGCATCATGATGCGTTTCATACTTCCATTTGTGATTTTCCTGGTTTTGTCGGTGTTTTTGTATAAGGGGCTGGGGCGTGATACGCGTGAAGTGCCATCGCCACTGGTGGGGAAAGCCGCGCCTGCGTTTGTGTTGCCGTTGCTGCATGAGCCTGGCAAGGTGTTCTCGCCGAAGGAAATGCAGGGCCGTGTCTGGTTGCTGAATGTGTGGGCGTCCTGGTGTGGTGCATGCAAGGATGAGCACCCGATCTTGATGGCGTTATCTCAGCAGAACATCGTCCCTATCATCGGGCTCGATTATAAGGATAAGGCAGTCGACGGCGAGGCGACCCTTCGCAAAGCGGGCGATCCTTACAGTCTGGTTATCGCGGATGCCGATGGTAAAGTGGGTTTTGACTATGGTGTTTATGGCGTTCCTGAGACTTATGTTATTGATAAGAATGGAATAATTGCCTATAAGCTGATCGGTGCGCTTACTTCTCAGAATTTGCGCGAAAAAATACTTCCCCTCGTTGCGGAGTTACAAGCCAAATGAAATATCTGTTGATGCTGGCACTGCTGTTGCCGACTTTATCTTTTGCCGGTGTGGCGAAGGACATCGCCGATGATCCTGTGATGGAACGCCGTATGATGCATCTGGCTGAAAAGGTGCGCTGTCTGGTTTGCCAAAGCGAGCCTGTTTCCAATTCGCATTCCGACTGGTCGAATGACGTGCGCCAGATCATGCGCGAAAAGATGAAGGCGGGCGCGACGGATCAGGAGATTCTCGATCTGCTGGTTGAACGTTTCGGCAAGTCGGTGCTGTTTGATCCGCCGGTTGACAAGGAAACCATGCCATTGTGGTCTGCGCCTTTCATCCTGCTGTTGCTGGGTGGTGCATTTTTGGTTTATCAGTTGAAAAAGCGAAAAGGCATGGTCGTTGAGGCCGAGCTATCTGCACAGGAACAGATGCGCGCAGCCACTTTACTGAATGATTCCCCTGCAGCGCAGGCGGCTCCATCGAAACCTTCGAAAGACACTCAAGCATGACCTTATTCTGGATATTCTGTGCCGTGCTGCTGATAGTTGCACTGCCTTTTGTAATTTGGCCTCTGTGGCGCAAGAAGGCAGCGAATAACGATGTGCTGCGCGATGCGGCCAACCTTGAAATATTGCGTGATCAGGCCTCTGAGCTCGAAGCGGATCTGAACAACAGTCTGCTCACGCAAGAGTCTTTTGAACAAGGCCGGCGAGAACTTCAAGTGCGCTTGCTGGATGAGGTCAAGACGACGACAGCGCCTGCGACAGAACCGCGCAATCCAGCCCGGATTCTGGCGATTGTGCTTGCGGTGCTGATCCCGTTGGGCAGCGTGTCGCTCTACCTGAAAATCGGCAACTCGAAAGCGATGCTTCCTCAGCAGCAACAAGGCGAAGGTGCCGAGGGCTTTGGTGTGCTGCGTTCTGAAGTGGCCTTGCAGGAATTGGAGGCTAAGCTGGTGAAGCTGCCGGAGAACCCGGATGGATGGCTGATGCTGGCGCGCTCCTATACCGAGTTGCAACGCTACCCGGACGCAGTGCGTGCCTATGCGCAACTGGTCAAACTGGTGCCGAACGAGTCTCAGCTCTGGACCAATTATGCCGATGCGATGGCGATGGCCAATAATCAGTCGTTGTTGGGCGAACCGACCAAGTTCATCAACAAGGCACTTGCGCTTGACCCGGAAAATACCACTGCGTTGGCGTTGGCAGGATCATCCGACATGGAACGTGGCGATTATGTCGCTGCGATCACGCATTGGCAAAAACTGGTCAGTCTGTTGCCGCCAGATTATCCGCAGATCCAGATGATTCATGACGGCATCAATCAGGCGCGTGAATATCTGTCGCAGCAAAAGGGCGGTAAAGAACTGCTTGCCAAGCTGCCGGCAGATAATGCGCCTGTAAAGGCCGCCGCTGATCCTGCGCTGGCAATTACCGGCAAGGTTACACTGAGTCCTGCACTGTTGGCTAAAGCGGCACCGACCGATTTTGTTTTCATCCTGGCGCGTGCGGCGGAAGGACCGAAAATGCCGCTTGCCGTGATCCGTAAGCAGGTTAAAGACTTGCCGCTTGAATTCACGCTGGATGACAGCATGGCCATGCAACCACAGCTGAAACTGTCCGGTTTTGACAAGGTTGTGGTGGTGGCGCGTGTTTCCAAGTCCGGTACGCCGATGGCGCAGGCGGGTGACCTGGAGGGGACGGCTGGTATCGTCAAACCCGGAACCCGTGGTCTGAATATCAGCATCGACAGCACGGTAAAATAGCATCCGCTAACCGTGAAGGAAAAACGGCATCCATTGCAGAATGGATGCCGTTTTGCATTGGTAAACTTGAAACAGCACGTTGCAAAATATCGCGTGTATCAATGAAATTTTTGTTTTAAAAGTGACTGCGCAGGGCTTGTTTTATGGGCTGAAAATTGCCGGAAAGACCCCCTCAAAATATACAAAAACCTACGTTGCATATAGTTATTGACAGCTCAGGGTTGGGTGCTGGAGAATAGCGCCCGTTGTACATACTTAAACCCATGGGAGGGATTCACAGATGAAAAAAGCATCATATTTACTGCTCGCGCTTTTTGGTCTCATTAGTTTTTCTGCGCAAGCAGACGTGACTGGTGCGGAACAAGCGGCAAAACAATACTCGCTCTTTGCAAAGTCGACATTGTCAGCTGAAGAAGGTAAGGAATTTTATACCAAGAAGCAGATGGTTGACGGCAAGGATCTTGCCTGCGCTACGTGCCATACAGACAACCCTGCCAATATGGGCAAGCACAATGTGAGTGGTAAAGCCATTCAGCCGATGGCTCCAGCTGTTAATCCCAAGCGTTTTGCTGATGTCAACGAGTCAGCAAAGGGTTTTACAAAACATTGCAAACAAGTGTACGGCAAAGATTGCTCTGCTAAAGACAAGGGCAACTTCATCGCCTACGTGCTGACATTCAAGTAAATCTGACTGTAGCCGTAGCAAAAAAGACCCGCTGCTGGCGGGTCTTTTTTTACGCGTGATTTATACGAAGCTTACCTGTCTTTTGAGGGGGGAGCCAATATGCCTTGCACGACAGTCCTGCGTTCAGCCACACTCAACTCAGGGTAAGGCGGCATATCCATCTTTCCCCATGAACCCGATCCTCCCTTGGCGATTTTATTGATCAGAAAAATCTCTGCGCCCTTGTCCCCTTGGTATTTCCCGGCTATCTCTTCCCATGACGGGAATTTCATCGGACTTCCCGCTTGATGGCAAGCCATGCAACTGGATTTGGCTACGATCTCTTCGAACGTCCCCACCTTGGGCGCAGTTTTTGGTAGTTGTTTTTCTCCGCAACCGGAAATCATGCTCAGGACAAAGAGCACGGCAAGCTTTTTAATCATATTATTCTTATAAATCAATCGTTAACGTTGGCAGATCGTTATTTCATGCCATGATGAAAGCGGTGGCAGCTGTCGCAGCCGCTGGTTATTTTTCCCTTGGCGGGATGGTTGCCGACATGGCATTCACGACACTTCGCTATCGCCGGTATCGAGATATCCGCGCTGGTTTTGGAATTCATCTTGTCGTGACATTCTGTGCATTTCATCGTCTCATGCTTGGAGTGTGCAAACGTTGCTCCCGGTTGCCAGTCATGATTGATACGAACCGGCGCGACCTTCCAGGGGACATCGTTATCCTTGATCGCTTCGATTTCATGACATTCGCCACACTCTTTATTTTTCCTGAACAGGGTTGCAGCGGCATTCTTTAATGCCAGCCCGTTGGCGCACGCTTCGATGCCTTGCATATCAGGCTTTTGATCACATGCGGACTTGTTATCGGGTGAGTCGTTCAACCATTTGGCATAAAACACACGCAAGTGGTTGATTACCGCACGTTCTGAGCCGTGAGGTGCCACCCCCTCGACGGGGTCGGTAAAGTCCAGCGAGTGGCATTCAGACTGTTGACAGGTCTTCTTCATGGTCATCGGCTCAAAATGACCGCCGGACTCTTTGAGTTTATGGCAATCCTGACACTGCATGACAGTGTCGCCCTGCGGGCTCGCCACACCTGCTTTAGCCAGATGGATTTTATGGGAATACTTCAGCCCCGATGTTTCGACCAGCTTGTGTTTGTCATCCTGGCGGACACGAATAACTTCCTTTCCGGTTTGTAATGTAATGTGAAAAGGCGGATGATCAGTTGCAAAATCATTCACGTTGGCAAGTTCACTATTGGCGACTTTGTGCTTGATATCGCTATGACAAGCAATGCACTTGGACGAGTCGTGCAGCACCAGTCGTTCGCCGCCTTTGTGATCGATATGGCAATCCGTGCAGCGCATCGTTTTAAAGGTTTTTAGCTGTAAATCTTCTTTCGCCAGATGCTTGCCGACCTGTTTATGGCAGCCCGTGCAAATCTCGTCAGAAACGGCCTGAAAAGAGCGTTGATGGCAGGTTGTACATTTCGCTTCAAACAGTGCGTGTCCGCCGGCTAACCGCCCGGGACTCCATGCTCCGTTCAGTGTGACGGGAAGGCTGGCCTGCCATTTGTCAAACATTGTTGAGGTACTCGGCAGCATCGGCAGGAAAAGATACAAAAACAGGATGCAGGCCGCTAAACTGAATCCCAGTTTGCGTTTGCTCAAGCCTAATGCGGCCAGGGTTACGGGTGCAGTCTGACAGGCTATCGTTGTATCTTGATCATTCAGCGGATGGATCAGTTCAACCGACAGGATCAGATCGTGTCCGATTGCAGCGGGTTCAACAATCAGTGCATACGGGCCGATTTCGACATGCGTCCCCGGCAAAAGAGGCGCGCTCTGTGCGATGAAACCGTTGATTTTCAGGGTGGCATTTCTTTCCCCGTCGATATACAGCGTTCCATCTTCAGATCGCCTGATAGTTGCATGGAGCAGGCTGACACGATGATCAGACAGATGGACTTTGCAGGCAGCACCCCGGCCAATCTGGATCGTTGCGCCTGAGATGACGCTATCCTTACAAACAGGCAGGCCCTGTGGATTGCGTGTGACGTGAATCAATAAGCAAGAAATCATTCCGGCTACCAGTAGAAAAATATGGAAACAATGTGTGCTGTCAGTGCGGCCAGCAAAGCGATACCTAACGGTGCATGCAGGTATAGCCAGCACTCCAGGCGGGCTTTGAGCATGATCTCGGTCCGCGCACGCAATACCAGTTTTTCCTTGCGTAATAACGCTGAATACAGATCGCGCATTATTTTTGACTGATCATCCTGGTTATATTTCTCGCCCAGCCGTTGCATTTGCTGTACAGCAAACCGGGTTGGACAATCGCGCTGGTCGCCGCTCAATTGTTGCAAAAGCGTGCCGCCTATACGCGTTTCCTGGCGGGCTTTTAATACCAGCGCATTGACTTCATCCGGCAAGTCAAGCGCGCGGTTGCCTGCCAGTTCATCCAGTTCTGCAATTTTAAGCAACAGATCTTCCAGCGTATCCTCAGCCATATTGAGGGTGATCAGGCGAGGATAATTCAGGTACACATTCAGTCCGTAAAGTCCGCTGGAGATGACCAGCAACATCAGTACGTAGGCGAGAGTATGTACATTCCAGCCAAAGTGAAAGCCGGTATGCAGCGAGACCAGCACAATAAGCGAGGCGCCTAGGTATACGTGCGCAGAAAGCCATTCCTGCAGCGTTGCGCCGTGAAGCCCGCGCGCTTTGGTGTGAGGTTTTCTGCGTTCAACATATTTCCGTTCTTCATCCTGTGCAGTTCCCCGTTTCTGCTGCTCGCCAGCGCTACGTTTACGCCTGTCAGGCGTCCCGGTGATGCGCCGTTTGGTGATGCCGTACCACATCAGAAAGAACATGATCAGGGTTGAAACGATGCCCAGCAGATACCCCAGCCAGGTGCCACCGTACGATTCACCACCGGTAGGTTTAATCAGTGCATAGGCCGTTATCGCAATCGCCATCAGCAGACTCGTTGCTTTGAAATACCGGTAATTTTTGTATTTCAGCAACGTAGAACCTTGCATCGTAGAACCTTGCGTCTTGTTCATTCAAAACTCCGATTGTGTGCACATGTGCTACTTAATATATTGCATGAAATTTTCCGGGCTCATGCGGAACGCCGCTCCGGTCGGACAGGCACGTACACAGACGGGGCCGCCGATAATATCTTTGCACATATCGCACTTGACGGCTTTCTTTGGCAACTCGCTGGTCGCTGCATGGTCATTCTTGCCTGAAAGCTTTCCGGTGCCGAGTATGACCTGCCAGACACTGCGTTTTGTGTATTCAGTCTTGACAGCCATCTGAATCACGCCATAAGGGCAATTGGTTTGGCAATTGCCGCAGCCTATGCAGTTGTCGCTGATGAATACCTCGCCATTAACCGAGCGGTGAATCGCATCCGGTGGACAATCCTTCATGCAATGCGGATGTTCGCAATGTCTGCATGAGGTGGGGACGTGAATTTGTGCGTAGGTGGAACCCGCCTCGCGATCCAGTCGTGACGTGCCATCATGCGCATCGGCACAGGATGTTTCGCAGTTGTTGCAGCGAATGCAGCGCGCATAGTCAATCAGCAACACATCTGTCGCTTCGCCCACGCCCTGACCCATCAGGAAATTGATGAGTTCGCTGGATTCGCTCGATAGTGCGTTTTCATCCGAACGCACGTGTTCCAGAAAGCGGCTGTCGACCTTGCGACGCATTGAGGTGTTTCTCCCCAGCACCTCGGCAACCCGAACCGCCTCGAGCAAGACTACCTCGGTGGGTGATGCTGCACGCACGGTAGCTGAACGCGGTTTGTTGGAGACCAGCGCCATCTCTCCGACGTAGTTGCCCGCAGAAACGTACGCCAGTACGACTTCCTTTCCCGCCACCATGCGAGAGACCGTGACGGATCCGCGCCGGATCATATACAAGCCATCCGCCTTGTCGCCTTCGTTAAACAGTATGTCGCCTACTGCATAGCGTTTGGACTGGGCCTCGTGAACCAGGTAGTCAAGTTCGCTCTCCGGCAATGAGGTGTCCAGACAGCTACGCACCACTCGTTTTAGCGACACTTCATCCAGTTTACGTTGCACGCCAGCGGCAGAATACAATAACTTGAGCATGGAACGCCTGGGTGTTTCGACCAGCACGCAATCCGCGCTGGCGACGGCCGTACCTGAACGGCGGCGCCCGGACAGCAGGCCCATCTCACCGAAGAAGTTTCCAGCTTCCAGTCCAAAGACGGCTTCCTGGCCATTCTGGCCTTCGGTTTGAATGGCGACTCGCCCTTCCAGAATCGAGTAGAAACTGTTGCTGTAGTCGTTGCGGTTAAAAATAACCTCACCTCGAGACGGCACGCGGACCGTGCTATCGAGCATGAATTCACGCAATTGCAGCGTGGTGAGCGGAGCGAGCAACGGTTGATTGGCGCGCAGCAGCGCGATCCCCTCACTTACTGTGTCAATGTCGGGTACGTCCGCAAATTTTTCCCTTAACAACGCTTCATCGGCCGGTTCGACTGGATTTTTCAGGATGTACTCAATGACCTCATACCCTTGATTCATCGCCTGCTTGATGAGCGGGTAACCGGCCAATGATCCCACAATGTATAAGCCCGGCACGTTGGATTCATACTGCTCGGACAACTGCGGCACTGAGGTTGAATCGCTGTTTGGAAAGCTTACCCCGAAACTTTCCACCAGTTGACGTGGCGGCTTGGCGCCCAAGCGTGCAATGACGCGATGACAATCGATCTGTTCATGCCCCTCAGGCGTTTGCGCGACATAGGCCAGATTAAAGTTACCTGTCACCAATGCATCAATTCGTTCTGTCAGCGTACTGAGTCTTGTTTCAATCTTGCCCTGAGTTACGGCCGCCATCAGTTGATCGTAATTGGCTTCTTTGCAATTACTGAATTCTTCCTGGCGATTGATCAAAATCACGCGATTCTGCACGGCGAGTGCCAGCGCATTTTCCACGCCGGCGTCCCCCCCGCCGACCACCACGATTGTTTCATTGCTGAATTCTGCCGGATCATCAAGATGGTACTGCACCATGGGCAGGTCTTCACCCGGCACGCCCAGCTTGCGAATGTTGCCTTGCACGCCAATGGCGAGCACCACAAATTCAGCGTTTATCGACTCACCTGATGCCAGTTTAATTTGAAAGGAACCGGATTGCCCCGTGATTGCGGTAACGGTCGCGCCTGTTCTGATATTCACCTGATACCGGGTGAGTTCCTCGCGCCAGGTTTCCAGAATATGCTCGCGAATACCCGCACCGAAGCTCATCGAGCTGCGCAAAGGCAGTACCGCCGGTTCCGCCATCACGGACTTGCCACGCTGAAAATGATGTATCGTATTGGCTACATGGGGGGCCGCTTCGAGCAATACATGGGAGATGCCATGCTCTGCCGCACGCGCGGCGGCAGATAAGCCACCGGGACCCGATCCCACAATCACTATTTTGAAATTTTCACTCATCATTCAGGCGCCCCACGCCCTGTGCTAAAACATCGGCCGGCAGTTTTTGCCGGATTTCACTCTGAATCGGTTGATTGTTCATGGCAAGGTTGCTGCTGTCAACTGTAGCCTTGCGGTACGAGGTCAAAGCATAACACCGCTTAGTTTTTTTTCGCCGATTTTATGCTGTCCTAGATGGGGCGCATGTGCGCTAAAGCAAGTTGTCACGCGCAGGACGGGACGGTTGCTGTGCAGCGATTATATCGAGCCAGGCGGGAAGGGCGCAGACGCCAAAGGCGCGTTGCGTGAGTTTGACGTTGGCGGGTTCAGTTAAGTGAGGTCGGCTTTAAGTCCGGTATCCGACGACTCTGAAAAAAACATCAGTTAAATCAGTATATTGCAATTGTTTGTGTGGTTAAATCCACATTTTGTGACAAACAATAATCCTGCGAAAATCCTCTATTGAATCTTGGTAATCGACTAAGATTCAACGGCGTCCAGGCCACTACTCATGGGGATAAAAGCTTATTTCAGGATCAACAGGCGCGTAGGTTTAGCCTTATCTCGGACAGCCGTCCTCTACTCTTCAGTGTTCACGACAGACGCAGCCTCGATGTACAACGCTTCGAGCTGTGATTCGTCCTGCCCCAGGATTTGCATGCAGGCAGCCCCCAGCTTGGTCCATTCCTGCGTCATGCTCAGACCGGATTGTCGTTGCACGAAGTACTCTGCGAGTTGGCCTGTTGCGATCAGCCGGCGGCTTTGCATGGGCAGTTTTGAACTGAGTGACTCCAGCGCCACAAGGTCATGGTGATTGCGGATGGCAAGACAGATCTCTTCCGGCAACCACCAGCTTTGCGCCAGAATACAACCCACCATGGCGTGGTTGGTAGGCAGTATGGTTTCCTCCACCGCGAGGAAGCTGCGTTCGGCATCGTTGTTGGCAGTCACCAGTACTTGCTCGTAGTGCGGGAAACGTCCGAGCAGAACCGGAATGCCGCAGTCGCGGAACAGACCAAAGGTATAGGTATCTTCCGCATGCAGGCCGCGTATGTCGAACTGTTGTGCCAACCAGCCGGACAGGTGAGCAATGCGCGCGGAAGCATCCCAGAAACGTTCCAGATTCGGCACATTCGGGAAGGCTTTGCGCAGAATGATACCTGCCACGGCGCGGCTGGCCGTCTTCAGACCGAGTATCGTGAGCGCTTCATTCACTGAGCGCACCCGCTGGCGCATGCCAAAGTAAGGGGAATTTGCGGTTTTAATCAAACCTGCCGAGAGACCGACATCGGTGCCGATAATATTAGCCAGTCGTTTGAAGTCAGGTTCGTCCTTCCGTGCTTCGGTGATAAAACGGTCAAGGATGACCGGGCAAGGCGGGATGCCGACGTCGAGGATGGTGCGTTCGATCAGGTTGTCGACTTCAGATGGCTGAGAATCTGGCATAGCGTCCTTCATTGTGTATTCCTGGTTTGCAGCCAATGGAAAAGCGTATTTTCCGGCATGGGCCTTGCGTAAAAGAACCCCTGAATGGCATCGACGCCTACATCCAGCAGCGCGTCAATCTCTTCCTGTCTTTCGCATCCTTCGGCCACAACGGTCATGCCAAGTTCATGACCTAGCTGCGTCATCGCCCTGACCACAGCCAGCGCTCGTCGATCTTCGGGTAGTACGGTGACAAAGGCGCGATCCAGTTTCAGCTTTTTGGCCGGAATGTCCTTCAGATTCGCAAGGCAGGAATAACCGGTGCCAAAGTCATCGATGGACAGGCTTACGCCTGCGGAGATGGCGTTTTTCAGATTCATTTGCACCGTATCGGAAATGTCCATAAACAAGGATTCGGTCAGTTCCAGCTCCACTAATTCCGGTTTGACATTTGAACAAATCAGGGCTGCGTGCAGCGCCTGGGTGAACTTGGGCGAAATCAGCTGGGCGCGTGAGACGTTGATGGCGACCTTGGTGTGATAGCCCGCATCCTGAAGCAGTCTAGCCTGTAGCGCGCCCTGCAATAAGCTCCATTCCCCGAGACGGACGATAAGGCCGGTCTTTTCTGCGACCGGGATAAATTTTCCGGGCGGCAGATTTTCGCCATCGACCGAGCAGCGCATCAGCGCCTCGACAGCCTCAATTTTTCCGTTTGCCAGAATGATAGGCTGGTAGTGCAGGCATAATCCGCCGGTCTCTAGCGCGGCATGCAGCGTACTTTCAATGGCAAGCTCTTCGCGGGCAAGCGTGATACCAAGCCGCCCCGGGATAGGCTCGTCGCCGGAACAAACGATGCTGTTGCCGCCACGGGATTTAGCCGCGTACATGGCCCGGTCTGCGCGCTCCAGCAAGGCAAGTGAATTTTCTTCCGGGTCGTGAATGGCTATGCCGATACTCGCGGTGGGGCACAGGGTCAGATTGCCTATACGAATCAGTTCTTCTGCCGTGCTGGCCAGCTCGCGGGCAAAATTCTCCGCAGCCGTACTGTCACATTCCGGAATAAGGAACACAAATTCGTCGCCTCCCATCCGCGCGATTTCAGCCCGACCGCCTATCCGGCGGAAGCGCACGGCAAGGTTTTGAATTACCTCGTCTCCTCCTGTGTGACCGAAGGATTCATTGATTTTTTTGAAGCGATCCAGATCGATCCAGATGACGGCGAACGGTTCGTGCGCCGGGTCTAAGGCGAATCGCTCGGCTGCCCGCAAGCAACCAAACCGGTTCATGAGTCCTGTGAGGGGGTCGGTACGGTTCATTTGGTTAATTGATAAGACGCGCGAGTTGAAAAAATTCAATAGTTGCACTGATGACTACCGATGAACTGTCTGGAAAATCCGGTTTCACGCCTCACCACCCTTTGAAATTGTGCCCTGAAATTCACCAGTTACTAGCAGGGGTATTTAGTGACCGCTAATTTACCTAGAACAGGGTTGAAGCTCAAGTCCGTTTGGCAATAATCAGATGACGGAATAAACGGTATCTTTATTCGGATTAATGGTGGGAAATCGGAGATGAGCGGTTGTGCCGATGTGTTGCCTGAAGCAAGTCGCCTGTGAAATAGAAGAGGTGGCGTGGATCAGTCAGGTTAAAATTTGCCTTCGATTCTAAAAAATTGTTTTAACAGGCTGCTGAAAAACGTTATGAGCGAAGCCGAGACAAGGAAAAAAGAGGCGAAGCGGGTCTGGCAGGGATGGGCAGATTGCTGCCCAACTTGCAATCGGTTTTCGCAGGGATATTGCCCCGCAGGCAAGTGGTGTTAGCAGGGATGATGCACAGCATGCATCAACTCGCAATAACTCGCAAAAGGCGGAGTTTACACAGAGTAATCGAGCATTTTGAGCCACTTTTTGACACCGTATCGGCGAGCGCAATAGTTTTTCAGCAGCCTGTTAAAGCGTGATGCCGAAGGACTTCTTCGGGGAAGATCGTTGGCAAGGGTGAATATCTGCTTGGTGCCGCTAGCCGGACTTCAGCGCTTGTTTCTGATGAACCAGGCCGGTTCTGGTAAACTGCGTCCCGCTGTCGTACCTGACTCCCGTTGGTTCGCCGTAACGCCGTTTCATTTAAAGATGAATCGGGTCAGTCGGCCCGCGTGTAGCCGACCCGAACCGGGTGCGATGGAATGTACCGTATCAACGCGCTGCCAGTGTGCAGGTCTGCAGATCCTTTAGAGGTACGAAGCGCTCTCTATTGCACTCGCACAAGCGGGTTGCCTGAGCTTTTCCGCTCGTAAAAGCGGTGTATCGCGTTATCTGTCTGCCTGTTGCATATTCTGGCCGCGCCCGATTTATTTTATAAAAGGGTAGCCATGTCTTATCTTTCATCTTCAAAAACAATTAAATCACTCCTCGCGGCTTTGTTCGCTTCTGCAATGCTGTTGTCGGCCGGATTGTCCCGGGCTGAACCCGTATTGCGCGTATCTGCCATTCCCGATGAGGCGCCGACCGAATTGCAGCGTAAATTCAAGCCATTGGGTGATTATCTGGAAAAGAAGCTGGGTATGAAGGTGGAATTTACGCCGGTGACCGACTATGCCGCTTCGGTGGAAGGTCTGGTCAACAACAAGCTGGATATGGTCTGGTTTGGTGGCTTTACCTTTATTCAGGCCAAGACACGCAGCCATAATCAGGTCGTGCCTTTGGTACAACGTGAAGAGGACGAGAAATTCAAATCCGTGTTTATTACCACCAAGGCTGATATCACCAGATTGGAAGACCTGAAAGGCAAAACCTTCAGTTTTGGTTCTGAATCGTCCACTTCGGGTCACCTGATGCCGCGTTCCTATTTGTTGGCGGCGAAAATCAACCCCGATACCGATATGAAGCGCATCGCCTTTTCCGGCGCGCATGATGCAACTGTCGCGGCGGTCGCAGGTGGCAAGGTGGATGCGGGTGTGTTGAATATTTCCGTATGGGAAAAGCTGCTGGCGCAAGGCCGTGTGGATACCAGGCTGGTGCATGTTTTTTACACCACACCAGGCTATTTCGACTACAACTGGACCGTGCGTTCGGACATGAATCCGGCCTTGCGCAAGAAACTGACGGATGCCTTCCTGTCTCTGGATCGCGCCAATCCGCAAGACAAGGAAATCCTCGATCTGCAACGCGCTACCCGTTTCATCCCGACCAAGGCTGAAAATTACAACAACATCGAAGCTGCTGCGCACAATGCCGGTCTGTTGAAGTAATGCTGGTATTACGTGGCCTGTGTGCGCGCCACGCGCAGGCGGCCGGGTTCGCCTTGTCTGATGTGAATTTAACGATCGCGCAAGGCGAGCAGATTGCGCTGGTCGGTCCGTCAGGGGCTGGCAAAACCACGCTGCTGCACACGCTGGCGGGCGCCATTCAGCCGGATTCGGGTGAATTCACCGCTTTCGGTACATCGCCGTGGCAACTCTCCCATGCCGGGCGCCATATATGGCGCTCGCGTTTTTTTCTGGCGCCGCAAACCCCACCGTTGCCGCCCCGGCAACGCGTGGTGACGACGGTGCTGGCCGGGTGTTTGCCGCAGTGGAGCATATGGAAAGCCATTGCTTCTCTGGTTAAGCCTGTCGCACCTGATATCGCCTACGACGCGCTGGCGCGTTTCAACCTGCAGGATAAACTGTATGCGCGGGTTGACCGCTTGTCCGGCGGTGAGCGGCAGCGCTGTGGTCTTGCGCGTTTGCTGGTGTCGCAAGCGAAGGTCTTGTTGGTAGATGAACCTTTGTCTGCACTGGACCCAGAGCTGTCGCTGCAAACGCTGGGCGTTTTGCAACAGGAAGCCGCGAGTCGTTGCGCGACGCTGGTGTGCAGCCTGCACCAGGTTGAGCTTGCGCGCCGTCATTTCCCGCGTCTGATCGGCTTGCGCGATGGACAGGTAGTTTTTGATGCCGATCGCGACAATGTCACGGATGCGATGATTACGGCGCTTTATCAGAATGCGTCCAGTATTACGCCGGATGCGGATTCCGTTGCCACTAAACCGACGGTGGGTGCGCGTTGTTAGCTGCCAAGCCTGTTCAGCGGCATCCCGATCCGGCCTGGCGAACTCGCGTCATGGCGACGCTGTTGCTGTTGATCGTGTTATGGCCGATGCTGGTTTATAGCGAATTCAAGCCGTGGGTTTTATTTGAGGCGCAAAGTCTGCAGGCGAGCTGGCAATTTCTGGCGAGCTTCGTGCCACCCGCGCATTCCCTCGAATTCTTGCAGCTGCTGATGGTGGCGACCTGGCAAACCGTCGCTATCGCTACTGCAGGTTTGACGCTGGCCTTGCTGGGCGCCATTCCATTGTCTTTGCTGGCAACCGAGTCGTTTTCCATTTCACGTCTGGAAACAGGGCGCATGCGGCCTGCGGGCAGACTGATACGACAGGCAGTGCGCTGGTTGCTGGTGCTGCTGCGCAGCGTGCCGGAACTGGTCTGGGCGCTGCTGTTTGTGCGCATCGTGGGGCTGGGGCCAACCGCCGGCGTGCTGGCTATCGCGCTGACCTATTGTGGCATGCTGGGCAAAGTCTATGCAGAGATACTGGATTCTTCGGATGTACATGGCACGGAAGCGCTGCTGAAGAACGGTGCCGGCCGACTTTGCGCGCTGTTTTATGGTGCGCTGCCGGAAGCCTCGCCCGAGCTGGTTTCCTATACCACCTACCGATGGGAGTGCGCGATCCGTGGTTCGGTGGTGATGGGCTTTGTCGGTGCAGGCGGCCTTGGGCAGCGCATGGATGAGTCGCTGAAGATGCTGGCAGGCAGTGAAGTCGCCAGCATGCTGATTATCTTCGTGCTACTGGTGGCCGCAGCCGACCGGGTCAGCACAACGCTGCGCAACCGACTGGGGGCGTGATGCGATACCCGTCCGCTCCCCCTGTGATTGCCCGCTCCACAGCCCTGTTGCTGCTGGGGTTGCTGGCATTGGTCACGGCCAGCTTTTACTCGCTTGCGATCAAATGGGGCGAGCTGTTCAGTGCAGATGCGCTGCGTTCCAGTCTGGAGTTTTTGAGCGGCTTTACGCCGCCTGAACTGGCTTGGCTATTCCTGATAAGAATAGCCAATGCCACGCTGGAAACACTGTCCATGTCCGCGTTGAGTACACTCATCGCTGTGGTGTTCGGTGTTGCACTGGCCTTGCCGGCCAGCGGCCGGATGGGGGCGGTGCTGTATTCTGCAACCCGCCTGATGCTCAACGTGTTGCGTTCGATTCCGGAACTGGTGTGGGCGTCCATTTTGCTGATTGCTGCCGGACTCGGCCCGTTTGCGGGGACATTGGCGCTGGCGGCGCACACCACCGGGGTGTTGGGGCGCTTGTTTGCCGACGCGCTGGAAAACCTGCCGCCCGCCCCGGAGGCGACCTTGCGCATCAACGGTGCAAGCCCGCTGGCAGCCTTCTGTTATGCGACCTTGCCGCAAGCCTTGCCGCAAATGTTGTCCTACACGCTGTACCGCTGGGAAAACAACATACGTGCCGCTGCCGTGCTGGGCGTGGTCGGAGCGGGGGGCTTGGGGCAGATGCTCAAATATCACCTGTCGTTATTTCAGATGCAGCAAGCGGCCAGCGTTATCATCGCCATGTTGCTGATGGTGGCGCTGGTGGACGGGATCAGCTTCTGGCTGCGCCGCCAACTGACGCGCTAATCCACCCGGTATTCACGCTTTAATCGTTGTGAACGGCCTCATGCAGGCGTAGCATGCAGCGCTGCCAGCGATACTCCGGGAGCGTCAAATGGAAGATGAGGTATTAAGTGACTGCGAACGCCGCAATTTCCTGATAAAACTGACCTCGGTGGTGGGGGCGGCTGGCGTGGCGGCAACCTGTGTGCCCTTCGTTGCCAGCATGAATCCGAGTTCCGATGTGTTGGCAAAGGCCCTGACCGAAGTCGACCTGTCCGGCATTACACCCGGGGCGATGCACACTGTTGCCTGGCAGGGAAAACCGGTTTTCATCCTGCACCGTACACCGGCGCAAATCAAAGCGGCTGAGGTTTCCAATGGCGGTTCCGATCCTGAGCCGGACAGCAAGCGTGTCAAAAATCCTGAGTGGCTTGTGGTAGTCGGCGTATGTACGCACATGGGCTGTGTGCCGAACAAGGAGGGGCAGGGCTGGATTTGTCACTGTCACGGCAGCCAATATGACGATAGCGGCAGAGTTATTCGCGGCCCCGCCCCGAAAAATCTCGAGGTGCCGCCGTATCGCTTCGCATCGGCTGACAAGATCATCATCGGCCAGGCATAAATTGAAATTCGCGCAGCGATTCGTTTGCTCTTTCCCTCGCTTGCGGGGGAAAGTTGAAAAGGGGGAAAACGTAGCGAGGGGGCTCGGGCTTTGTGGATTTTATTATCAGGGGTGGCCTCTTTGCCATGCCCGTTAGGAGACGATCATGATCGGACGCCTCATCGAATGGATAGACCAGCGTTTTCCGCTGACCAA
>JBAZAY010000049.1:0-21405 GCA_041671725.1 Gallionella sp.
ATACTGCCGTCGGGCATGGATGGGCTGATGATGGGCCTGGGATTTACTTTTGCATTGACCACAATCGGCGCGGTACGTGAAATACTCGGCACAGGCACCTTGTTCGCCGATGCGCACCTGTTGCTGGGATCGGCTTTTTCTTTCATGGAACTGAAGATTATCCCCGACTACAAGGGATTTTTGCTGATGATTTTGCCGCCCGGCGGGTTTCTGGCAGTGGGGTTTCTGATCGCCGCCAAGCGGATCATTGACCGTCGCAGTGCTGCAGAAACCGTGCCGGCAATGGCGCCGGTTGTCAGTTAAGGAGAAACTCATGCAAGTCGGCATCGCTTATTCCGAACCCGCGCAACAGCTATGGTTGCGCATCGAAGTGCCGGAGGATTCAACGGTGCAAACTGCCATTGAACAGTCCGGAATTCTGCACAAATTTCCCGAAATAGATCTGGAAACACATCAGGTGGGTATTTTTGGCAAAGTAACCAGGCTGGACGGATTGCTCAAGCCAGGAGACCGGGTGGAAATTTACCGGGGCATCACCGCAGATCCGGCCACCGTCCCGCGTCGGAAAATGGCTGAAGATGACGACGATGACTAACAGATCGCGTTCGTATTTTCAGTTGTTTGAGCAGTGGCAGCATGGTTGTGCCTGTAAATGCTTCGGTGGATGCCACTTTGGGTGATTTATACTCCCTATGTAGTAAAAATATAAATCTGCTTTGTTAACATATTGATTGTATCAATAAAATATTTTTTATGATTTGGTAGAAAGGAAATTGCTCGGGCTACGCCCTCGTTTCTCGCTACATTCTAAACGAGGGCGTAGCGGTTGATTGCCTCCTGTACCGCCCCGATGCAGAAATCATTGGTCAATGTGTTTGACAGCCGCCATGACAACGCCCGCCGGCCCGCCCAATTAACCACGGCAAACAGATAAACAAAAACTCGCCTCATCGGGATGCAGGTGATAAGACGTGATTCGACTGCGTAATGCTCAACGTGCGCAGCAGGTAAGGATAAACCGGATGTTTTGCGTGACGTTTGCTGGTGTTCAGTTTGCGGGTTTAGTCTTCGAACGCAATCTAAAAAAATACCGTGATTGGCATGACGATACGATACAATTGAACTGATGAATATCAAACCAGTAGCTAATCCATGAATACTCCCCATGCAGCATCTGCTGAATGGCTTTCTGAGTGTGATGTGCTGGAAATCGGGGGCGGGTCGGCAGGTTCGGCTGCCGCAGCATTGCTGGCCGATAGCACGTTAGTGAGCTGACCTGATGCGCGATTCTTTAGCCATTTTGCATGGCGAAAACCTATCTGTCGGCGATTCTTTGCAACAACCGTGCAGCGTGCTGGGCGCGATCTGCTATTCTGCCGGCGATACTGAAAGCCGGATTCTGTCTGATCTGAATATTCCTTGCCTGAATGTCCAAATGCAACGGCTGGATACGACAGAACCTTTTTGTGAAGTCTGGCACGGCAGCCAACAGATGAAGCAGGGCAGGTGTGGCGATATACATTATCGACATGACGACAGCTTGTTGTTCGGCGTGATTACGCTGCCTGAAACCCTGTTCCAGCCCGATACTGACAAAACACCCCTGCAGCAGGCCACCGAGTCGGCCTATCGCCAGATATTTGAGCTGCTGGATCAGGCGCATTTTCCATATCTGTTCCGGATATGGAATTATCTGGCTGATATAAATACCCACAGCTTCGGGCAGGAGCGCTACCATCAGTTCAATCGCGGCAGGCACGATGCCTTTATTGCTCACGGACGCGATGTGGCTGGAAATGTTCCAGCCGCGTGTGCGCTGGGATTTTCTCAGGGGCCGTTGACAATTGCCTTTCTGGCAGGAACTGTGGCACCGCTGAACATAGAAAACCCGCGTCAGATCAGTGCCTGCCTTTATCCTCCGCAATATGGGCCGCGCAGCCCGACGTTTTCACGTGCCAGCCTGGTGAGACTGTGCCAGGCCGAGATGTTGTTTATATCGGGTACGGCCAGTATTGTCGGTCATGCGACCTTGCATCCAACTGATGTCGTGGCTCAAACCCGCGAAACCATGGCGAATATTAAGGCTGTGCTGATCGAGGCAAACCGGCATGCCTCACAACAAACGTTTGATCTGGCATGCCTGAGCTACAGAGTCTACGTGCGCCATCAAGTCGATTTGGCGCAGATTCGTGCGGAACTGGCTCGTTGTGTGGGTGACTCGCTCAAGGCAGTCTTCCTGCAGGCTGATGTGTGTCGCCATAATCTGCTGCTGGAAATTGAAGCAACAGCCATACTGCCGACAGAGTCAGGACAGGTGAAGTGATCATGCGTCCCGTATTGCGAGCATGCTTCAATGGCTACGATTATCTGGTGCTGTATCTTGGTCTGCTCTGGCTGGGTATATTGTGTCTTGCATGGACGCCGGTTGCGATCATCGCCTATCCCTTGCTGTCCGAAAACCGGGGGAGAGCGCTTGGGCGTTATGTGATCATGGCGGCGTTTCGTTTATATCTTGCCAGTCTTGGTCTGTCGCGCCGTTGCAGTTTTGATCTGGCAGCGCTGGATGTACTTCGCGATGAGCCGTCACTGATTCTTGCGCCCAATCATCCCTGTCTATTGGATGCCGTCATGGTGATTTCACGTCTGCCTAATGTCGCCTGCGTGCTTAAAGCTGATCTGATGAACAATATATTCCTAGGTGCCGGCGCCAGATTTGCGCGATATATCCGCAATGATCCGGTTCGGCACATGGTAAAACTGGCAACCGGCGATTTTAAATGTGGCAGCCACCTGTTGCTGTTTCCGGAAGGTACCCGCACCACCTCACATCCTGTCAATCCGTTCAAGGGCAGTATCGGCCTGATTTCGCACCATGCACAGGTGCCCATTCAGACAATACTGATAGAAACTGATTCGGCGTATCTTGGCAAAGGTTGGCCGCTGTTTCGCAAGCCGACTATGCCTATTCATTACCGGGTCAGCCTGGGACGCCGCTTCGATCCGCCGCAGAATACTAAGCAGTTCATGACTGAACTGGAACACTATTTTGCGCATGAACTGGTGCCAGGCAGGGCATTCGATCCTGCTCATTCAACGCCTGTGCATGAGCTATGACAGTCTCGAACACGCATCTCATCCTCATTCCAAGCTACAACCCCGGTACCAAAGTTTATGAAACCGTGCGTTCGGCACGTCTGTACTGGTCTCCGGTATGGGTGGTGGTGGATGGCAGCACCGATGGCAGCGCCGAGGGTTTGCTGGCGATGGCAGCAGCTGATGACGGTCTGCGAGTGATGGTTTTGCCGCACAACCAGGGCAAGGGCGCGGCAGTATTGCATGGTCTGGATCAGGCGAAAGCTGCGGGATACAGCCACGTATTAACCATGGATTCGGACGGACAGCACCCTGCTGAGCGTATTCCTGCGTTTATGGTCGCATCCGCGCAGCAACCTGACGCAATGATACTGGGTATGCCGGAGTTCGATGTCGATGCACCTGCCCTGCGTGTGCAAGGTCGGAAAGTATCCAACTGGTGGGCCAACCTGGAAACGCTGTGGGCGGGCATCGGCGATTCGCTGTTCGGGTTTCGTGTCTATCCGGTTGAACCCTTGCGGCGGGTGATGCAGAAGCAGTTGTGGATGCGCCATTTCGATTTTGATCCTGAAGCAGTGGTGCGTCTGTGCTGGCGCGGCGTAAGACCCGTCAATCTGCCGGCACCTGTGCGCTACTACCGACCCGACGAGGGCGGCGTGTCGCATTTTCGCTACCTGCGCGACAACGTGCTGCTGACCTGGATGCACGCCCGCCTGTTTGCAGGCTTCGTGCTAAGGCTGCCGATGTTGATGGCGCGACGTATTTTCGGACGTGATTAAATCCTGTTTAACCCCGGCGCTGAGTGGCGCATTTACTTCTGGTCGCCTTTGATCGCCTGATATTCAGAAAAAATACCGGCTACCAGATGACGTTTAACCTGCGTCAGACCCGCCGCATTCAGCGTGTCGATGACTTTTGCCGGCGGCACGCAGGCTTCGATGCTATCCCAGAAATAGCGCCAGATCGTCGCGGTATCTTTCTGTGTGGAAACGAACTTCGTCAGTAGTGGTATCACGCCGCGCATATAGCTTTTCAGCAACCATCGCCCAAAACCACTTTGCGGCCGGGTGATTTCAAGCAGGCAAAGTTTGCCTCCCGGCTTCAAAACCCGTTCGAACTCCACGAAGGCCACGGAGAGATCGCTGATATGCCGCAGCGCATAGCCCATGCTCAGGAAATCAAAGTGATTGTCTGGAAAAGGCAGGGATTCAGCCCGACCTTCGATCAGCACCATGGTCTTGGGCAATTTGCTGGCGGCCATCATGCCGGGGCTGGGATCTATACCGGTGACCAGCGCGGGATCTCCCGTCAAGCTACAGGCTTGCGCTGCAACAAGCCCTGTCCCCACGCCCACATCGAGTAGTTTCATGCCTTTTTTTAAGCCGGCGCGAATCAGCGCATCACGCCGATAGCCTGGCCCCGTGCCGAATGCTAGCATGAACTCGATACGGTCATAATCGGCTGCGGTATTGTCAAAAATCTGGCGCAAATAAGCTTGCCTGTCCTGCTCTGTCTGGTAGTAATCGGTTAGCGGGAGGTGAGGTGCATGTACCACAGAGTCAGGGGTTGTCATAGGTTTGCTCACTTAAATTATGCCGCCGTTGATGGAAATGATTTGTCCGGTAATATAGGCTGCCTGATCCGATGCAAGAAAGCCGATCAAATCGGCAACTTCGCCCGGAGTACCGGCGCGTTTCATCGGCACGAGGCGCGTAATGTCCTGGGCTGTGAATGCCGATTCGCTCATCGGGGTTTCGATAATGCCGGGCGCAACAGCATTGACGGTAATGCCGCGGCTCGCGACTTCCAGCGCCAGCGACTTGGTGGCTGAATTGAGCGCGCCCTTGGCAGCGGAATAATTCACCTGACCTCGGTTGCCGGTCAGAGAGGCAATGGACGAGACATTGATGATACGTCCCCAGCGGCTGCGGATCATCGGCATTATCAGCGGCTGGGTGACGTTATAAAAACCGTTGACGGATACATTGATCACCCGGTGCCACTGCGAGGCTTGCATGCCGGGAAATATTGCATCGTCATGAATGCCGGCATTGTTGACCAGAATCTGGATAGGCTGTTGTTCGATCAGCGGAGCCAGGATGTTGGCGACAGACTGACCGTCGGTCACATCAAATGCCAGCACCTCGGCACTGCCACCCTCTGCGCGAATGGCATCAGCCAGTATCTGCGCAGCCTGTGCGCCCTGATGCGCGTGTATGTAGACATGATAGCCATCGGCAGCCAGGCGTCGGCAGATGGCCGCACCTATGCCTCCGCTGCCGCCGGTAACCAGGGCATTTTTCATGGAGTGTCTTTCGTCATGAGTGAATCGGCGTTAAGCACGATTGCGGCGCGGCCATCCAGCAGCAACTGACCCGCCGCACTGACGCTGAACTGATAGAGGATATTGTTTTCGCTGCGGGAGATGCAGGTGGCTTCTGTCAGAAGATCGGCGGCGATGTCGTCCAGTCTGGGCACATGAATCTGCATGCCGCGCACACTGACCAGATAACCGACACGGGCGATGGTGCTCTCTGGTGGCGCGAGCAAGGCGCCGTGCACAGCCATGGCCTGGGCTGCATATTCGACACCGCAGACCGCGCTAAGTCTGCCCTTTGAGCGCAACGGGTTGTCAGGGTTACGGTGGCTGACAGCGCGACACAGAATCTTCTGTTCGTCCCATGTGTCAACGCAATCGAGCAGGCACATGCTGCCCTGATGGGGGATGTGGGCAGCAATCCAGGCGTGGTCTGGTTTGATTTGATTTGCTCCGGTTTGATTCAGCAAAGCGTAACCTCTACGGCAAGTGTCGTGCCGCCAAGGTAATCGAGCACCACGAGATTGTCCTGTTGCAACGCGATGGTGCGCAACACCGGCAGGCCGCGCGCGGCCGGGATGCCGATGCGCAACTTTTCCAGTGCGTTGTTGTCAAGTCGGTCTGCCAGCACATCAGTCAGGCTGACAGTGATTTTCGCCAGCGACTGCGCCGACCGCTCAGGCGAGAACACCAACGCAATGCCGAACGCATCTGGAATGGGGCGCGCGCTGAATAGCGGCTCGGGGTAGGGCGTATCGCATGCAAGCATGACCGCGTGTGTGTCATCTGCCACTACCTGGCTTAGCGCTTCGAGCAGTCCTGCGCCGAAGCTGGCGTCAAAGGCGCACAATACCGACGAGGTGGTCATCGCGCCTGTGGCGATACTCCAGTATCCGGCGGCCGTGTTATGTACAGAATTATGAAAGCGGGTAGGGGAAATTTGCCGGTCATCGGAGGCTAACATTTCGCAGATGGCGTGGCAGTTCTCCCCGTCGCCGCCGGACGAAGAAAATACGCTGGGCAGGCAGGCAGCGTCGAGTCCGGCAGCCTGAATGGCTTCCAGTCCGATCGCCAGGGTGAGCTTGACAATCGCGCCGCTGCGTCGGCGTTCTGCGGCCGGCAGCAGTGCGGGTGACGGCAAGATGGTTTTGCCTGACTGATAGGGCCGTTGGCCGCTAAGAATAGCCCGGCTGCTGATCCAGTCGGTCAATCCAGGGCCGGTCATACCGATGCCTTCAATGTATGCAGTGAGTGTCATAAGCTGTCTGCCCGTCCAAAAATCAGGCTGCAATTGGTACCGCCAAAGCCAAACGAGTTACTGAGCACGCGTGCCACCGGCTGTTCGCGATTTCGCAGCAGATAATCAAGATTGAGCGCAGGATCAATTTGTTGAGTATTCAGGCCTGCGGGCAGCAAGCCGTGTTGCAGTGCCAGCGCGCAAATCACAGCCTCCAATCCACCGGCGGCTCCCAGCGTGTGACCGGTCGCCCCTTTGGTGGAGCTGCATGCTGTGCCCGGTCCGAAAACGCCAGCCACGGCGCGCCCTTCTGCGGCATCGTTGTTCTGGGTTGCTGTGCCGTGCAGGTTGATGTAGTTGATATCAGAGGGCTGTAAACCCGCCATTTTGAGCGCGTCCTGCATTGCGATGCGCGCACCCAGGCCTTCCGGGTGTGGCGATGACATGTGATAGGCATCGCTGGATTCGCCTGTACCCAACAGCAGTACCGCATCCGCGTTCAGGTGTGCGGGTGTGCGCTCCAGCAGCGCGAAGGCGGCCGCTTCACCGATCGAGAGACCGTTGCGTTGTACATCATAGGGGCGGCATGCCTGTTCAGACAGCAGGCCGAGCGAGTTGAAACCATACAGCGTGGTCAGACACAATGAATCCACGCCGCCCACCACGGCCGCATCGATCAGTCCCGCAGCAATCATGCGCCGCGCCGAACTGAACACCTTGGCGCTTGAAGAGCAGGCTGACGACACGACAACCGCAGGCCCGGTCAGGCCGAAATAGCTGCGCGTGAAATACGCGACCGAATAAGTGTTGTGCGTTGTGCCGTAAATGAAATTGGCAGGAAGCTTGCCGCTTGCTGGATCCCGTTGACGGTAGGCAAGTTCGGTTTGCAGAATGCCTGAGGTGCTGGTGCCGAGAAACACGCCTATGCGCTGCGCGCCATATTTTGCAACGGCTGTGCGCACTGCCTCGTCAAATCCGTCCTGTGTCAGTCCCAGCAACGCAAGCCGGTTGTTGCGGCAATCAAAGTCAACAAGTTGTCTGGGAAGTTGAACATTATCCACACCCAACACCTCGCCTGTGACGGTTTTCAGATCAACGGTATCAAACGCGCACGGCGACAGACCGGTGCTACGCTGGTGCAATGCGTTGAGCGTCTGGTTGAGTCCGTGACCGATGCTGCTGGTCGCGGTGAAGTGGGATAGCCAGAGTGGATTCAAATGAATATAGGACTATTGTCGGTAAGGGGGCAGTTTAGCAAAATACAGTCGTCGGGTTGGATTAAATAGCGGGATGAGGTGCATTTTCGGTTAAACGCCTGTGATGGCGCAATGACAGAACTGCTGCCAGCACACCCAGCGCAATACCTGCCAGCACATCGAGGGCTACATGCTGGCGTGTGGCCAGAGTGGAATAGATGATGGCCAGGCACCATGCCCCATTGAAAGCGAGTATCCACAGCGGTGCATCGAAGCGGCGCAGCAAATGATGCAGCCAGATGCCCGAAAAAACAGCCGTGGCGACGTGCAGCGAAGGGCAGGCATTACCCGAGGCATCCATGCTTTTCAGGGAATTCATATCAGGATACTGAGTCCAGTTGATATTGGCTGCGGGTACTGCCGTGGGCCAGAAATAGAAGATGATCAGTGCCGCAAGGCAGGTTCCGGCCATCGCCATCGCATAGCTATACAGTTCGCGTCTGGTGGCCAGTAATGCCGTGGGCAAGGAGACATAGAACCACAGTGACACGTAGATCGTTAAGGTCTGCGGGTGAAAGCCGATCAGCCGATCCAGAAAAGTGATCGGCATTACCGTTGTCGGGTAGGTGGGGTCTTTGAGCAGATAAAAGTAGGCACCGAAAAACAGGCTGATGAAAAACATTGTCCCGATACTTTTGAGCGCCATATGTTTGGGTATGACGGCTGCAATCCGGCGATACCAGGGAATTTTGTCCGTCCTGCGATTCATGAGAGCGCTGCCCGTAAGGTGACAAAATGCAGGCCCGCTGTTTTCGCGGCAGTCAGCACAGTGGGGAGCACATCGAGAATAACCGGGGTGCCGGCAAGTGTGCGTGCAGCGTTGCCGTCGTGCAGCAGCAAAATGGCGCCCGCCCGCAGATCGTGAAGCAACTTGTGGTTAACGCGCGCAGCGTCATTGACTCTGGTGTCGAAACCGCGCGCAGACCAGCTGGCAAGCCGCAGTCCCAACGATGCCAGAACCGGATCGAGAAAAGGATTTCGCAGGCCGGCAGGGGCGCGAAAAAACAGGGGCGGGCGTCCGGTAATTCCGGTGAGCGTGGTTTGGGCTGCCTGCAATTCACGCCTCATCGCGGCTCGCCCCAGCAGGGAAAAATGATGGCTGTGATGCTGGCTGTGATTTTCCACGGCATGACCGCGCAGCACGATTTCACGGCACAATTCAGGGTAGTGCGCTGCCTTTTCGCCGATGCAGAAAAAAGTAGCGCGAGCGTCATAACGATCCAGTATATCCAGCACCTGAGGGGTGACGACCGGATCCGGGCCGTCATCGATGGTCAGGGCGACTTCACGTCGATCGGCAGCGGCGATGGGCAGTCGTGACCAGTTCGGCCCCAGCCAGTGGCTGCGCGGCCACAGTCCTGTCATCATTAGCAGTGCGTGATTGGCAAGCACTGCGCCCAGCACCCAGCGCCACTGTCCGGGGACTGCGATGAGTGCAATCAAGGCAAGTGCGTGCAGAAGAAACGTGGCTCGGATCAGCAGCGTGGGATGCCAGGGCGTATCAGTCATGGTTTTTTCTGGCGAAAATCGCCGAATAAATCAGCGCAAGGATGACGCCCGGCGCAACCGTGACGCCCATTGCCTGCAGGATGGATACCTTGGAAAACGCAAGCAGGCCAAAACCTGCGACAGCGGTGAGGTTGGCTAGCAACATCGAGGCCAGTGTTTGCGGCGAAATGGCAGAATGATTGGCCGTCGTATCAGGTTGGTCGGCACGGTCAAAAAACAGGGCGTAATTGGAACCTATCGCGACCACCAGCAGCAAGCCCACCAGATGCAGGATAATCAGTTGCTGACCAAACAGGGTCAATCCCGCTGTGACGGTGATGACAGCAGCCGCGAGCGGGGCGATTATGCACAGCACGCGCATTGGCGAGCGCAAAATCAGCAGCAGGAGTGCGATGATGGCCAGCAGTCCGCCCAGCGATAACTGAATGATTTCATGAAGATAGCCGGAGTACAGATTGTCCGATTCGGCTTTCATATCCACAAACAGCACGCCGGATAAAGCAGATGTGTTCAGTGCCGTGCGGATTTTACTGGCGTTAATGTCTGCACCTTCGGGTGCGGTGAGTGGCAACAAGGCGCTCCAGTGGTTTGCCTGCCGGATGAGCAGGGCGTCCACAGCCATGGCCATCGAGGTTTTCTCAAGATCGGCCGCTTGCAATAAAGGCTGGCTTCGGGCGGCTGAGATGTTGGCCAGAAACGGTTTAAACAGTGAGGCATGCACAGGCAAACCCTGAACTGCCAGCTTGAGTTTCGATTCCAGTACAGCAGGCTCAGGAAGGCTGCCCTGACGGGCGAGTTGCGCGGCCTGGCTTGGCAGATAACGGCTGGGGCTTTCGAATCTGGCGAGTTCGCCTTGATCGACCTGTGTTTGCAATATCCGGGATACCTGTTCGGAAGACTGCAATACGGACTCCTGACTCTCGCCGGACACCACGACAATATAACGCACATCGGGCGCACCCATGTCGGCGCGAAGCGCGGCATCCAGTGCCACTTCAGCCTGAGACACCGGACTCAATGAGGATATTTTGTCATTCCACAAATTGCTGCTGTGCATGGTGAGGATGGCACAGGCCGCCAGGAGCAGCAGTGCTGCCGGCCAGCGCAATTTTGCTGCATGCGCAACCATACGAAAGAGGACATGGCCGATATGTGACACATCGTGAATGCGAAAGTTTGCAGGCAGCAGATGGGGCAGGACGAAGCGGGTAACCATGGCGGCGGTGACCAGCCCGGCGATTGAGTATAGGCCGAGTTGCGCAAGACCGGGGAAACCGGACAGCAGCAAGGACGCAAAGCCGAATATCGAAGTCAGTACACCGAGGCGGATGGTGGGCCAGAAGCGCCTGATCCAGCTCTGTTGGTCGGAATGTTCTGATTGCACAAACAGGTAGATTGAATAATCCACTGCCTCGCCGATCAGTGCGGTGCCGAATCCCAGCGTGATGCCGTGCACTGAGCCGAAGCCCAGACTGACGGCCGCGATGCCTGCCAGCGCGCCGCTGATGACCGGCAGGAAACTCAATGCCAGCGCGGTGACGGAGCGATAGACCAGCAGCAAAAGGGTTGCAATCAGCGCGATGCTGATAAGGGACAGGCGGGTGACCTGACTCTGGATGGTGTTGCGCGAGGTGACCGAAAATACGCCGGGACCGGTCATCAGTAATCTGGCTGTCGAAGTGGTGCCGGAATTAAATGACTGCCGGATGGCAGACATGGCGTGCTGCTGTGCATCGGTGTCTGACCCTGATGCGCGGGTTTGGACCAGCATCAGAGCCCGTGAGCCGTCCTTCGAGGCCCATGCCCCGTCCACCATCTTCGGGCGGGCGCCGCTGTCCAACTGGTCAAGTAGCTGCACCATTTCGCCGGTCGGGTCGCGCGAAAGCAGGGATTTGACCAGCAGACCTGCGGGGGAGGCGAGCAGGTCGATGCTGTCGTTCAAGGCGGCATGCAGGCCGGCCACGCCAAAACGTGCAGGTGTGACTAGCGGGCTTAGCAGATAACGATTGTTGAACAGGAAAGCCCGGTCGCGTTCTGCGCTGAGCGGCTCTCCGTTATTGACACTGACAAAAGCGGGGTCAGCGCGCAAACGCTGCGCCATCTGTCTGGACAACGCAGCACGGGTGGGCGCGTCGCTGCCTTCAATACCGACCAGAATCAGGCGAGACGCCAGTCCGTCGTGTATCTGTTCCAGAAGCAGTTGCTGTGCCGGGGTAGGGTTTTTCGGCAAAAATGCCGATAAATCCGCAGTGAACTGGCTGCGGCTGATGATGATGAGGCAGGCGATGATCAATGCCAGCCATACGGCGATCGCGGTCCTGCTGCGCAGATGTTTCACGGCGCGGCCATTTTTTTGATGAGCATCAACGAACTGTCGCCATCGGTCTGGGTGATTTCGATGCTGCGCACAGTGTTCTCCACTCCCGCAATGCGGATGCGTTTTACCACCGCCTGCATTTTTTCGTCCACCGGCAATAGTTGCAATGTCCAGTATGGCGCTGTGCCTTCAAGACTCAGATTGTAATGACGTTCCAGTGCACTGCGTTCCCCCGCCAGCGTACTGCGGATGCTGTCGATGAAAGCGGCAAGTTCCGGGTAATCCTGCAATTGCAGGCGGTGTTTCTGGCGGCCACGTTCGATCAGCAGTGTGCCGCCATCCACCGTCATGGATTCAGGTTTTGGCTTGAGTGTGCGTTTTTCCAGATGGTCAGGTGCGATGTAGAGCAACTCGCCTGATGATTCCACCGGCTTGTCGAGCATGGCAATAAATTTTTTCTCGATAAAACTTGCATGGTCGGTGCGGATTTTCGCCAGGCTGTGCATGAGCTGGTCAATATCCCATTCGGCGGCACAACTGATGCCAGGCGCCAACACCACAGCGATGAGTATGCAGAGTCGGGTGAACAAAATGCGGGGAAATGTCATCATCACTTGGGAGGCACTGCTGTGGGCTGCCAGAAGTCAAAAAAATTAAACCAGTTGTATGGTGCCTTGCGGCAGTATTTATCCAGCAGTTCGGCATAGCACTTGAGTGCAGCCTGCATGGCAGCATCTCGCCCGCCTGATGCAATGGCGGAGAAATCTGCCAGATGATCGAAATGGATCGCGTAACGGTTGCCGCCCAGATATAGCCCGGTCATGAAGACCACCGGACGCCGCAGTAAGGCGGCCATGCGGAACGGCCCGACGGGCAGACAGGCTTCGTCACCCAGAATTTGCACAGGGTACAGCGTATCGTTGCCCGGCGTTCGATCGGCCAGCATGCCGACCACGCAGCCGTCATCCAGTCGTTCCTGCACCCGGAGCATGGAATCGATGTGACCCAGACCAATGATGTCCTGTACTGATTCAGGGTTGATGGCAGCCAGCATGGTATTGATTTTTTGTGCATTATCTTCATGCATGAGCATGGCGACACGTAAATTGGTGTTTTTTTTGCCTATTGCGCGGATCACTTCAAAGCTGCCCAGATGCGCACCTATCAGGAACAGGCCATTCCCCTCAGCGAGCAGGCGGTCCAGCATGTCTTCACCGTACACTTCAAAGTCAAACAGATCGAAGCGGTGGTTGATCAGATAGATCCTGTCGTGGATGGTAGAGGCAAAGGAAAAAAAATGCCGGTAAAGATCGCGGCAGCGGACAGGTCGGCCCAGAGCACGTCTGAGATAAGCACGGGATGTGCGACGGCTGGCCGGTGCAAACAGCAAAAAGTAGGCCGTAATCAGATGCAGCACGCTACGCGCCGCCCGCCGCCCCAGTTGCAGTGAAATCCATGTCATGACGCGCAACATGAGCATATTGCTGCGCTCCGGGGTCTGTGCCCATGTGGTTCGGCTGACTGTCGGTTGAGCTGTCATGTTATTAATTTCGGCACGATACTGCCGCTGGCAACTTTACATATACCCGCCATGATATCGAAACGTATCGTGCCGTTATCCGAGCGGGAATGCACAATCGTAAGTTCGCAGCCCGGCCCCACCGGACTTGTAAATTTGACCGAACTGATCTCATACAGATCCAATTTGCAGACGTCAGTAATGATTTGCAGTGCAGTGTCCAGTAATACAACACCGGGGAGGATGGGCGTGCCGGGGAAGTGCCCGGTAAAAGCGGGGTGGTCAGCGGGTACCGTCCAGTGGGTGGCGTGATTCATGTGCGAGCTTGAAATAACGTTTGCAGCGCTGCGCGTGGCAGTTTTCCCGTGCTGTTGCGAGGCAGTGCATCGACAAACAGCAAAGGGCGCGGCAGAAAAACTGGGTCTATGTGTTCGCGCAGTGCCGCCAGCAGGGTAGTAGCATCCATTCCCGGCGCTACCACGACTGCAGCAAGCCGCGTGACATGGCCGGCATCGTCGGGCATGAAAAAAGCGCCGTCAACCACGCCAGGCAGGGAATTTAGCAAGTGATCAAGACTCGCTAAGGAATGCCGTTTGCCTGCGATATTTACCAGGTCAGCCAAGCGTCCGTGCAGCAAGAAAAGTTTATCGGTAATGGGTTCGATCCGGTCGTTCATGGCGATCGGCGCATCGATATGGTCGCCGCACGCGTGCACGCAGTCATCCTTCACGAGCCATTTTATCCCGGGGAATAGTTGCCATGCTGCGCCTTGCGTGGGGCGGCGGGTAGCAATCTGACCGGTTTCGGTGCTACCGTAGATTTCCATAAGCTTCGTATTGCAGCGTGTCTCAACCTCATGGGCCAGTTGGGCAGGCATCGGTGCTGTGGCGGATACCACACCTGCGAGTTCCGGGAGCGCCAGTCCCGCATCCAGCAAGGCGCGCAGATGCAAGGGCGAGGATATCAGTACGCGTGGCATGGGCACGGCTGACAGTGTTTGGCAAATGTCGGCGGGGTAAAACGGTTGTGCATGACTGAGGGCTGCGCCGCTGCACCATGCCATCAGCACCGTGGATTCGAATCCGTACATGTGTTGTGGCGGTACGGTGCCAATCAGGGCGCAGTCTTGTGTCACCGCCAATCGCTGTGCTTCCGCCTGTACGCTGTCGACCAGTGCGCCCCATGTTTTTGGGTGAGGTTGTGGGATGCCGGTTGAGCCTGAGGTAAATACCACTGCGATGTGTTGTGTGTTTACAATTTGTGGAACTTCGCAAGGTGTGCTCACATTCATGGCCGGATAGTGCAGTTGTGGCAGATCCACCGTGCACTTGTTACTGTCCGTCAGGCAAAATACATCCGGTGCAAAAAGTTTGATCTGACGCACGACTTCCGGTGTCTGTGTAGGCGGCAGCAGGCTGACTTTGCCGGCCATAATGGCGGCTGCCAGACCCACACTGAAACGGTAGCGATTGCCGCACAGGTTGAGCAGGTGACTCCCTGGCGGAAACAGGGAGGCAAGCTGGTGGGCCTCGGATAGAAACTGCTGCCTTGTGACAGCGCCATCGGCGCGATGGGCGACGATGCTGTCTGGGGATGTATGTGCTAGCAGCGGCAGTGTAGTCATTGTCAGCGTGCCGAGGCGTTCCTGTATGCTCGCACCGCATCAAGGATATGCGTGTTTTGCACATCCGGCAGTGCCCATCTGCGCACCTGGTATTCGGCAATAAACATCAGGGCGATCAGTGGCAGCGTCAGGAAATTGGCAAAAAACGACCAGATACGCAGCGGTGCCATAAAAAACAGCAGTGTTGAAGTCAGTGCCATCACGGCAAAAAACAAGGTCCAGGCGACCGTAACTTTACGTGCATAGTTTTCATGCTGCCGCGTCAAGGGGGGATGTAATGCTTCTGCAAAGCGGGTGCAGAGTGGCTGCCGCCCGGCGATCAGGGTGCGGCCGAAAGTCATCAGCAGGATGAGTTGCAGGCCCACATCCTGCAGCCAGTAAATCAGGCCAAAATGTTGTTCTAGCACTGACCATTCTGCCGTTAGCGCAACACATGGCAACATCAGTGCCCCGAGCATGATGAAGCGTCTGGGTGAATTCCAGGCCAGCATCAGTGCAAGGGCGAGCAAGGGTGCAATTGACACCGGCGCGCCCAGATTGTGTGCGTACAGATTGGTGTAGTGCGCCAGCAGCGGGTAACCAATCACCAGCACAGCAATACCCAGAAAACGCATGATTCTGTGTAGTCTCAAAGGGTTCTGTGTGCTGCGATGTAGTCACAGAGGCTGCGCAGTGAACTGAAAATATGCTGGTTGTCTGCGCTGTCGGTACGCAATTGCACGCCGTAACGTTTGGAAACAACTAATGCGACTTCCAGCACGTCGATTGAGTCCAATCCCAAACCATCACCATACAAGGGAGCGTCAGGGAGGATTTGATTTGCGCTGATCTCAAGATTCAGAGATTCGACCATAAGTTTGGCAACTTCATCTTGCAAATCGGGCGCGCTATTGGATTTTTGGTTATCTTGCATGGCGTATATAAGTTGTGCTGCTTGCGAAATTCCCCATCTGAGTGGAATTCGGCTGCGGATGGGATTAAAAAACAGGTGACCATTGCGGGCAGGATGTGGACTATAAAATAAATATCGCGCCTTGGATTAATACTACGCAACACAGGGCAATAATGCAACGATGTGGTAATTCTGAATGAATAGGTTCGATAGTAGTGGTATGGACCGTGTAATGCATCTGTTGGTGTAAGTTTTACTGCCAACAATTTGTCATATCATACCGTTGCTGCCTAAGCTCTGCCAATGTGAAGCGCACAGCCAATAGCAGCGCCGATGTGTAATCCTCCCGTTGAATCCGGTGGTTGTCCTTTGGGTGCGATCATTGAGATTCTTCAGCGGATGCAGCGGGACCATATCAATCAGCCGAATTGTTCCGGTTAATGGGTCATCCTTTAGTTCGCTTAAGAAATCATCATCACCCGCCGAGAAATCAGCTGTCGTTAATCGAATGCAGCACCTTAAACCCAAAGGTTCGGCGGTGATAATACCGATTTACTTGCAGTGTGTCTGCTAATTGGTGATGAGGTTCGGACGCTACTTGACCGTGTGGGTGGTATAAACCATACGTCACGCTATCTAGCTGATTATATTCATAAATTAACCAGTTTTATCAACTGGCGGAGAGAGGGGATTGTTCGACTTTCGCGTTGCATTCGCAAAAGTCTCATCCCTCGTTTCACTCGGGACCGCCCTGTGGGCGTCCTGCGCGGGCGTTGCCCGCTGGTCGAACCCATGGGGGTTCGTCCACACCCCTTCTCCAAATGAAAAATGGCTACCTTATTAACCAATTGATTTGATTAACAAAATAGCCGTTTTTAATTTGGCGGAGAAGGGGGGATTCGAACCCCCGTTGGGATATTATCCCAAACACGCTTTCCAGGCGTGCGACTTAAACCGCTCATCCACCTCTCCGAAGGGGGCGCAGAATAAACCAGATCGCTGTTTAGTGCAATCGTTATGTGAAATATTCGAATTTAAAAGTTGTCTCGCCACTCGCGCAATGCGGTGAATACGGCAAGTTCTGAGGTGTCACGCAGGCCGCGCCGTTGCAGACTGTGGATTATTTCGGGCGCAGTACAGCGCAGAAATGGATTGGTGGCCTTCTCAAGTGCCATTGTGGACGGGACGGTGGGCAAGTTTGCTGCGCGCAGTTGTTGGGTGCCGGCAATGCGTTGTTGCACGGCCGGGTTGTCGGGATCGCAGACCAGCGCGAAGCGCAGATTGGATGCTGTGTACTCATGGGCACAGTACACCAGTGTGGCGTCGGACAATTGGCTCAGGCGCTGCAATGAATGGTGCAGTTGCGCCACAGTCCCTTCGAAATTTCTGCCGCAGCCGGCACCAAACAACACATCGCCGCAGAACAGTATCGGCGGAGTAGCTTTTGCCGCAAAAAAAGCCAGATGGTCGTCGAGGTGACCTGGGACTTCCAGTATGTCAAACACCAGTCCGAACGCGTCCAGTTTGACTTGTGCACCGTCCTGCAGATCATGACTGATGTGCGGATTATTGTCATGTCGCCGTCCATACACCGGCACGTTGTATACTGCGCGCAATTTTGCGATGCCGTCGATATGGTCATGATGGCGATGGGTGCATAAAATGGCAGCAAGGGTAATGTTATTTTCGGCAAGGAACGTCAGTACGGGCGCTGCATCGCCCGGGTCCACCACAACGGCCTGGCTGTCGTTATGTATGGCCCAGATATAATTGTCCTGCAGGGCGGGGATAGCGGTAATTTTATACATGGGTAAATGAAAGTTGAGCGATGTCGAATTGTAAGTCAACGGCGCGAAGTTTGAGCGAGTGGTTTGCCACCGAGCAGGGCGACTACGTGCTTGAATGCGAGCGGATGTGGTTTGATCGCACCGTGAACGATATTTTTGGCTACAACGCGCTGCAACTGGGTCTGACCGAACATGATTTTCTGCGCAATAGTCGTATTCCGTTGCGGTTTGCCGGTGAGGACAAGCCTGGCGCAGCGGTGCGGTTATGTACTGAGGAACTGCCCATCGCCTGCGGCAGTCTGGATCTGGTGTTGTTGCCGCATGTTCTGGAGTTCACCGAGCAGCCGCATGCGATTCTGCGTGAGGTTGAGCGGGTGCTGATGCCCGAAGGCAGCCTGCTTATCAGTGGCTTCAATCCGCACAGCTTGTGGGGGTTGCACCGTACGCTGGTCAGGCGGCGGGGGTATCCCTGGAGCGGTCATTTTATCGCGCTGTCGCGTCTCAAGGATTGGCTGGCGCTGCTGGGATTTGAAGTGGTTGGCGGGCGCTTTGCCGCTTACGCGCCGCCGTTTCAGCAAAGAAAATGGCTGGAACGCAGCGAATTTATGGAGGCTGCAGGCGATCGCTGGTGGGCGGTGAGCGGTGGTGTCTATTTTCTGCATGCGATCAAGCGCGTGCCGGGGATGAGACTGATCAAGCCTAAATGGAACGAGGGACTTGTGACTAAACTGTTGCCAGTCGCGCCGAAATTGAATAACAAGATTCCGCAACGCAGGGGGCTGGCGCGCACTGCCCGTACAGAAACATTTGAATAATTGTCAGGTTTGAGCAATGAATAAAGAAACTGTAGAAATTTTTACCGACGGGGCATGCAAGGGAAATCCCGGTGTGGGCGGCTGGGGCGCGTTATTGCGCAGCAAGGGACATGAGCGTGAGCTGTTTGGCGGAGAGGCGCATACCACCAATAACCGTATGGAGCTGATGGGCGCGATTTCCGCGCTCGAAGCATTGACCCGGAATTGTCATGTAAAGCTGCACACCGATTCCAAGTATGTGCTTCAGGGTATTACCACCTGGCTGGCTGGCTGGAAGCGCGCCGGCTGGAAGACGGCAAGCCGTCAGCCGGTCAAAAATGAGGACTTGTGGCGCAGACTGGATGCTGCGGTGGTGCAGCACGAGATTGAATGGATCTGGGTCAAGGGACACTCCGGACATGCCGGAAATGAGCACGCCGATGTGCTGGCGAACAAGGGCGTGGAGATGATTCAGAGTCAGTCGAAAGGTGGCGCAAATGCGTAAGATCGTACTGGATACCGAAACCACCGGGCTTGATCCTAAAAAAGGCCATAGAATCATAGAAATAGCTGCGATAGCTCTGGAAGGACGCAAAGTTTCCAAGCGGCATTTTCATCATTATCTCGACCCGGAACGAGAAGTAGACGAAGAAGCCGCACGTGTGCACGGTTTTACCTGGGATATGTTGAAAGGCCGTGCCAAATTTGCCGACATTGCGGCCAGCTTTGTGGAATTCGTTGAAGGTGCGGAGTTGATGGCGCATAACGCGCCGTTCGACATGAGCTTCATCAACAACGAACTGCGCCTGCTGGGAATGCCGCCGCTACAAAACCCGGTGGTGGATACGCTCAAAATGGCGCGCGAGATGCACCCGGGCAAGAAAAATGGCCTGGACGCCTTGTGCAGCCGGTATGAGATAGACAATACGCACCGCACCTTGCACGGCGCGCTGCTCGATACCGAACTGCTCGCCGAAGTGTATTTCGCTATGACGCGCGGACAGGAGAGTCTGCTGGGCGATGATGATGCGCCTGTGATCCGTCAGCCGGCCGTTTTGAGTACCGATGCATCCCGTCTGAAACTGCGTATTTTGCTGCCCAGCGCAGAAGAACTAACCGTGCATGCGCAACAACTGCTCGATATCGACAAGGCCAGCAAAGGTGCCTGCCTGTGGAAGCAGCTGGAAGAGGCAGCATGAGTCGCTGGGCGCGCCGTTTAGCGGTTGGTTTGGCTGTTGTGGCGTTGCTGTATGCCTCAGCCTGCGGCTATATGTGGGTGACGCAGATGGGGCAGGTGTTCGAACCCACTGTTGACTGGCAAACCACGCCGGATCGTATGGGCATGAAATATGACACATTGCGCATTCCTGCGGGGCACGGTGCAGAACAGGGCGAACTCGATGCCTGGTGGGTTCCATCGGCGCTGCCTGACGCGCCCACCGTACTGTATTTTCACGGTAACTTTCGCAATATCGGCAACAATCTGGAGCATACGCAGCGCTTGCATCAGTTGGGTTACAACGTGTTGCTGGCGGATTATCGCGGCTATGGCAAAAGCAGTGGCGGCAAGCCCAGCGAAGTTAAGGTGTATGAAGATGCGGAAGCAGTCTGGCAATATTTAATCAAGCGGCGTGATGTAAGTCTTAATAAAACCTTCATCTACGGACATTCGTTAGGCGGCGCGATTGCCATTGACCTGGCAGTTCACCATCCTGAAGCGGCCGGTTTGATTACCGAAAGCACGTTCACCTCGATGCAGGCGATGGGGGAGTTGAATTACGGATACTTGCCGATAGGCTATCTGCTCAACCAGCGCTTTGAGTCGCTGCAAAAAATGCCTGAGTTGAAGCTGCCCGTTCTTTTAATACACGGCACATGGGACAAGAAAGTCCCGGTGGGAATGGGCAAACAACTTTATGCGGCTGCACCTCAGCCCAAGCGGCTTATTCTGATTGAAGGCGGTGAGCATAACAACAGTGGCGCAATCGGCTGGATAGAATACCGCGATGCGGTGACGGCTTTTGTCAGGCAAAACGCGCACTAAGTTAAAAAAGACCATATAATCCGCAAATTACGCCAGTTCTAACAAGTTTTTTCGGCGCTGAACTGGTGCGCTTACTTAAATACTTAACAAAAAATCCCCTTTTTTTGGGGATTACGGAACAAATATGAAATCAGATGTAATCATTATTGGTTCAGGCGCAGCAGGCCTGATGTGCGCACTTCAAGCAGGACAGCGCGGGCGTTCCGTGGTGTTGCTCGATCACGCCAAGAAGCTTGCGGAAAAGATCCGCATTTCAGGCGGCGGACATTGCAACTTCACCAATATCAATACCAAGCCGGATAATTTTATCTCCAGCAACCCGCATTTTTGCCGCTCGGCACTGGCACGCTATACACCGAATGACTTCATCGCGCTGCTGCAAAAGCACAACATCGGCTTTCACGAAAAGACGCTGGGGCAATTGTTCTGCGATGAGGAATCCGAAGTGATCATTGCCATGCTGCGCACTGAATGCGATGCGGCGGGTGTCAAACGTTTCATGAGCTGCGATATCGAAGAAATCAAACATACGCCTTACGCGGCGGATGCCGGCATCGGCAAGAAAGCCAAGTTTTATGTCAGCACTTCGCGTGGTGAATTCGAAGCCGTATCGCTGGTGATTGCCACCGGCGGGCTGTCCATTCCCAAGACGGGGGCGACGCCATATGGATATCACGTCGCCGAACAATTTGGCGTGCCAATCACCAAGTTGAAAGCGGGCCTCGTGCCATTGACGTTCGCACCGGATGACTGGAAGCCTTATGCGGATCTGACCGGCGTGTCATTCCCTGCCATCGTGACGACCGGCAAACAGTCATTCCGTGAAGACCTGCTGGTCACGCATCGCGGCCTGAGTGGCCCGGTTATTTTGCAGGCATCCTCATATTGGCTGCCAGGGGACGCCTTGCACATCAATCTGTTGCCCGATCTGGATATGGCGAGTGTGCTGGATGAGCATAAAACCAGCAAGAAACAGCTTGCCAACTTCCTGACGCAATGGTTCCCGAAGAGTTTCG
>JBAZAY010000050.1:0-19093 GCA_041671725.1 Gallionella sp.
GCTCATGGAGCTGGTGCGCGCTGAGCTCAATTCGGTTGTGCCGGGAACGTATATCACTGTTACATCTGGTTACCGCTGCGAGAAACTTGAGCGCGAACTGACCAAAAAAGACTATGCAGCATGGTGCGTGCGCCGCAAAGTGAAGCAAACACCCGAATCATGGGATGTATATTTTAACCGCAAGGCTCACCCAAAAGGCCGCGGCTGCGACTTTGGCGCGCCGGTCTTCGGTGATCCACTATCAATCGTGCGCCTGATCGCCAACCGGCCCCACATCATGCAGCACATTGACCAGATCATCGTAGAGGGCGTGACCAAGAGCAGCTATGGCTGGGTGCATATCGGTATCAGCGACGAGCCGCGCCATATGGTGATGACCGCCGAATTCAAAGACGGAACGCCTACTTACACCAAGGGGGTTGCATGACCGAAATCAATCTGTGGTCATTTTTCTCTGTGTTTTTCTTCCAGATGCTCGGTGCGCTGGCGCATTTCAGGAAGTTAAAGAACACCAAGCGCGTGCGTGGTTCGTATTTTGACTACCTTTTCTCGGATTCTCCGGACAAATCGGCGGCCACAGTATTACTGCTGGCCGGTTCGGCGTGGTTTTCCTGCACTTCCGGCAATGGCGACCTGCTGAACCCTGAATTGCTGTGGAATCTAATAAAGAGCGGGATATTGCATGTACCCAGCGTGAATATGCTGCTCACCGCATTGATGGCTGGCTACACATTCGACTCAATCAGCAACAAGGGCACGTCATGAGCTTGCAGGGAAAGGTAATCGCACTGGTGCTGCTCATCGGCATAGTACTGGTAGGTGAATTCGCATTGTTTCAGTATGGCCGACACGTTGAGGGGCTGGAGCGCGACCAAGCCGCCGCAGAGGCCGCAATTCAAAATGAGGCCATCAAGGCCCAGCTACAGGGAGAGAAGAATGCCGCGCAAAAACGTATTGATGATCTTGCTGATGAGCTTCGCCGTGCAAGGGTGCTGCTGCCTAAGTGCGGATTGCGGAAAACAGATACAACTCACCCCGCCAGCGGAGGCGTACAAACTCCTGCCAGCGGAAAACCACTTCCAGAACCAGCAGAAGATCCGCAAAGAGCGCTTGATGAATTCATGGATGGCACCGATACCGGATTCCACGAAGCAGACACCGCAATAAACGAGTGCCGAGTAGTGAATGAGTGGGCAAAGAGCCTGTGCAAGCTGTATTCCTGTGTTGGGCCCAAGTAATGCCGCACGAGGATAATGAATTGATCGCCTACCGTCTGAGTAACCTTGAACGGAATACGGCAGATATGGCCATTGCGGTGAAAAGCATAGCCGAGTCACTGACAACGCTTGCCAGACTGGAAGACAAGCACGAAGAAACCCGCGAAGCGCTGGGCCGCGCATTTACTGAAATTGAGAAGAACCGGCTGGCTCAGGTAGTAGTAAATACAGATATCGAAACCCGCACGAAGAAGATCGAAGTCGTAATCCCTACATTAAAGTTGACGAGCGGGTGGACGATTGCAGGTGCACTCGGGATGTTGCGCTGGTCGGGGTGTCCATTGTGGCGTTGGTTATTAAGGCAGGGGGTTAAGCATGGACGGTATGGAACCACAAGAGGTCTGCGTAAAAATATGCGCAAAAGGCGGGCAATTTACCGTTGAGCTTGAAAACGAGGCCGAAGAACAGGGAGAACAGGAGGCAACAGAGCCGACGCTACCGGCGATGACGACTAGCCTGGACGGACAGAATGAAGGCGCCGAGCAAGAGCAGGTATTCCCCTCGGTAGACGAAGCACTTCAGGCAGCCAAAACACTATTGATGGGTGCTGCAGCACAATCACCTGAAGACGCAAAGAACTCAATGATGGCTGGATACAACAAAGCCGGAAACATCGGCATGCGAGGCCGCAATGGCTGACACAAAAGGCTTGATTGCTACAAGGGCTGACTATCTGGCCGCAGTAGAAAACGGTGAAACAGACCTGGACCATAAGGCGTGGTACGAGCAGATGGTTCAAAAACAAAGTTCCGCTAACGCAGAAGCGGCAAAATCAATCAAGGCTGGCTACGACCGAGTAGCCGCAAAGAAAGGCTGACCATGCAACCCAATGACGTAATCGTGCGCCTGACCAAAGACGCGGACGGGAAGGTGTCTCATGAGGTGCTGCTTGGCGTGAGTGATGAAGCTATGATCCCTCACTTGAATGAGGTGGCAAAGAAGATTGACGTCATGCTAAGACGACCAGCATGGATGAATAGAAAGAAATGGCAAAACAAGAATAGGGATTTTAAATCGAAGGTTGTATTGCAAGATTGATATGCCAACAAAGAAGAAGGTTACAGATAAGTCGATTAAGAAGGCAGCAAAGCCGGTAATACCTTCGCATCCTCTCATGATTAATGAGAAGGACTGGAACAGAGCATTGGTTATGGATCACGTCTGCAACGAGATTGCGACCAGCTCACGCGGAATTGGAAAGATTTTAAGTAACGGTTGTAATGGAAACACGCTTCCGAAGTATTCAACATTTATGTGTTGGCTTGAGGAAGAAAAAGCTTTGTCGGACAGATACGCGAAGGCAAAAGATGCCCAGGCGGATTTTATGGCAGACGAAATGCTTGAGATTGCCGACTCAAATGCCGAATATGTTGTTGATTCACAAGGGGTTAGCCGTAAAGATTCTGCCGATGTGCAGCATAAGCGATTGCGCGTTGATACCCGTAAATGGCTTGCCTCAAAGCTTAAGCCGAAGAAGTACGGCGACAAGACAACAATTGCCGGTGATGCTGAAAACCCGTTGGCGGTATTGACGATGGATCAAATTACCGCTAATCCGAAGAGTAGAATCAAGGCGTAAGTGGGATTTCTTTTCAATCCTTCGTGGGGAAAATTTGTAAAAGTGGGGAATAGTCACCAAAATGAGCAATATTGAGGTTGCAGATTGCTTGGGTGACTGGCGTTGGAGGATCGCAAACCTTTACTGGATTGTGAACGAGTCCGGCAAGCAAGAGTTGTTCAGTCCGAACCCAGAACAGATTGACCTGCTGCAGAACTTGCACGGAAACAATCTGGTACTGAAGGCGCGCCAATTGGGATTTACCACGCTGATCGACATTCTGGCGCTGGACCAGGTGCTGTTTACCCCGAACTTTTCTGCCGCGATTATTGCGCACGGGCTGGTAGAGGCAGGGAAAATATTCAGAAACAAGGTGCAGTTCCCATGGAAGCATTTGCCGGATGCGGTCAAGGCGCTGAACCCGCCAACGAACGTATCAGCCTCGGAAATGGTATTCAGCAATGGATCTTCAATTTCAGTCGGCACATCGGCTAGATCCGGAACGCTGCAGTTCCTGCACATATCGGAGTACGGCAAGATATGCCGGCGTTATCCGGATAAGGCAAGCGAAATAAAATTAGGCTCGCTGCCTGCGGTACATGCGGGTGGGCTGATATTTATCGAGTCAACCGCAGAAGGAACTGGCGGCCACTTCTACGAAATGGTGAAAGAGGCCGAAAAACGCGGACTAAATCAGCCGAACTCGATGGAGTTCAAGTTGCACTTTTACCCATGGTGGAAGAAGGAAAGCTATCGCATTGATCCGGACGGCGTGGACATCGAGCCGGAAATGATCGATTACTTCAACGAGCTTGAGACGCAAGGGATTGTCCTTGATGACGCGCAAGTGGCGTGGTACGCAATAAAACGACGGCTTTTCAAGGACGACATGAAGCAGGAATACCCATCAACACCAGAAGAGGCATTCAGCGGTGCGATGGAAGAACGGTACTTTGGCGAACAGATGGCGGCTGCAAGGAAGCAAGGGCGAATCAAATCGGTTCCTGTATTGGGGAATAAGCGAGTTAATTTATTCCTCGACCTTGGCCGCGACACAACGTCGATATGGTTCCATCAGTACGCTGCGCTTGAGCACCGCATGATTGATTACCTCCAGGATACAGGCAAGACGCTGGACTTTTATGCCCGGGAGATTCAGAAGCGCGGTTACCTGCTTGGAAATATCTACCTGCCGCATGATGCCGGCGACAAAAGCGTGGTGACAGATATCACTGGTGAGGCTGAGATAAAACGGTTGATCCCTGGCGTGAAGGTGCGAGTTGTACCAAGAGTGCCGCAGAAATCAATGGCTATCAATGCGGCGAGAAACAGAATTGCGGAAACTTACTTCGATGAAGTCAGGTGTGCCAAGGGTATTGATTGCCTAGATAACTACCGCAAGAGGTGGAATGAAGCAATTGGTCATTGGAGCGATGACCCAGTGCATGACCAGTATTCACACGGATCCGATGCATATCAACAATTTGCACAGGGATGGGAGCCATCGCATGAAAATGGAGTGCAGCGTGTGCAGATAATTGACGGCTTCGAACCACTTTCTTCCACAATGGGTTACTGAACACAAAACAAACACACAATCCGCTTCGGCGGGTTTTTGCATTTAAAGGAGCAAAGTTATGGCCGCACTCACGCAGCTTGATATTTCTGGCACGAAGCAGGTTCTGAAGTTTACATGGACGCTTACCACCGCAGACCATACCGGCGATGCAATCCCAGCTGACTATGCTGAGTGGGCAGACCGTACCGTGTATGTGGTCGGCGGCACATGGGGCGCAGCGACACTGGTTTGGGAAGGTGGCAGCAGCGCCAGCAAGCTTACTTTGACAGATGCGCAGACCGTAGCCATCAGTAAGACTGCAGACTTCATCGAGACCGTTGTTGAAACGCCTGAATATTCCCGTCCGCGCCTGTCAGCTGTTGGTGCAGGTGCCACAATGACTGTTACCTGTATCGCCCGCAAAGGCGCATTCAAACGCTAAGGACATAAATTATGAGCAAGTTCCATGATGCAGCACAAGTTCTTAAACGCGAGGCCATCCGTTTTGCTGCGCTGAATCAGGCCGCTGAGGCGCTGGAAGAACTGGGTTCGATTGACCAGGCCGCAACCGAAGCAAAGGCGCGCGCTGAAGCATTCACGAAAGAGGCTGATGTTGTCAAGGCAGAAGTTGATGCGCTCAAGGCAAGTGCCGCAAAACTGAAGGAAGCCCAGGCCTCCAAGCAGAAAGAAGCCGATGCAGCCCATGCGCAGCTGATGGTGGATGCGAATGTGCGCCACGATCAGCTGGTTGCAGAAGCCACTGCAAAGGCACAGAGCATTGTATCGAATGCGGAAGATACTGCGAACGCGCGCATTGCCTCTGCCGAAAAGCAGCTTGCCACCATGCAAAAGATCAAAGAAGCGCTTTCCGCGCAGTGCGACGAGCTGCACGAGAAGCAAAAAGCCGCGACTACTGAGGCTGAAATAGCCGAGAGTCGTCTTTCCAAGGTGAAAGAAGCAATCGCCAAGTTGCATACCGCTTAATCATGTCCGATAACACCCGACTCGGGAAAGGTGAGGATGGGGATACAGTCAGGGACATCGATAAAGGCGGGGTAAAGACCCAGGTTGTGGCGCTGGATCTTGGCGGGTCTGGAACAGAAATACTGGTATCGAGCGGCTATATGCCTGGTATTGATATTGTCCACCAGAAAGTTCACGAAGGACGGTATTTCTCCGGCGGCTATTACAACGCTGCACTGGTTGATACGGGCACAATTGATCTTCTGGTGCAGACGAGTACGACAAATAGCACGCATTGCCGCGTATCTGGATATTCAGGTGGTGATTCGCTGGTGCAGATTTTTGAAGCGGCGGCGTTTTCAAATGCCGGCACTGCCGTATCGATTTCAAATCACAACCGTTCTTCGTCTAAAGTATTCGACGGAACAGTTACCCATACGCCAACATTGACAGGGACTGGGAACCAGTTAAACGGAACAATCTTTATACCGGGCGGCGTAAAGGCTGGATCGTCCGGTGGGTCAGGTAATTTTGACTCTGAATTTATTTTGGCGGTTTCGCAGACCTATTTGTTCAGGATCACCAATGTTTCTGGCGCGACCAAGAAGCAGTCGATGATGCTTGAGTGTTACCAGCCGAATCTGTAATGCTGCTTCCATATCACAATAATGCACTGCTGAATAAGTCAGTCAGAAGCATGTTTTTAAAATTAGCACGCCGGATATTTCGTAGATAAGAGGAACTATGAGCAACTTTTTAAAGCCATCCGATGTACTGAAACTCGAAGCGCAGCGCTATGCCGCGATGAGCAATGCCGCGCTGGAACTGGACAAGCTATGCACGCAGACAATTGCAGAAGCAAATACACGCGCCAGTGAGATTGTCGAGCAGGCCGAAGTAGAGGCGAAGAATATTGTTGAGCGCGCTACCGGCTTTGCGAAGGAGCAGGTCGATGCGATATCCGAATCACTGTCCAACCTGGAGGAACAAAAGCGTAAATTGACTGCGGAAGTCGAGTCTATGCAGCGTCGCGCGCAGAAATCGAAACCAAGAAAAGAACCTAAGAGCGTTAGCGGGGCGGCAGAATAAACATGATCCTATCCCAGTCAGACGACCAGAAAGAAAGACGCCTGACCGCTTTAAGCCTTGCGCTGCGTGACCTGCGTGAGGAGTCTATCAAGGGCCGGTTAGATTCAGGCATTGAACAGATATGGCGCGAGGACGAGGAGTATTACGAGGGCATTGATGATGCAAATCGTGACGAAAGGCAGGTAAAGCCGCGCTCATCGGATGGGCGAGTAACAACCGAGCGCAAGCCGAAGAAGTCTACCCGTTCAAATGTGTTCCTGAATATCACCAGCCGCTACGTGAATGCAGCCGCTGCGCATGTGGCCGACAAGCTGCTGCCGAGTGACGATAGCAATTTTGGCCTGCGTGCCACGCCGATACCTGACCTGATCGAGAAAGTAAAAGATAGAAGCCCAGCCGAAGATGAGCAAGGTTTCCCCATCACCGAGCCCGTGACGGATGAGAACGGGGAACCGCAAATGCAGCCGCATATCGTAAATGGCCAGCCCATGATTGATGATGACACTGGGCAGCCAGTGATGAATCCTGAAGTGAAGCAGCTGACAAACGGTGATTTGGCCAAGAAGGAAATCGAGGCAGCCAATGTCGCAGCAGAAAAAGCCAAGACGCAGATTGACGACTGGCTGCGCGAGTGCGGTTCAAACGGGCAGAATCGCCAGGTGGTGAATGATTCCGCAAAGATCGGTACAGGTGTTCTGAAGGGGCCGTTCCCTGAAATGGTGCGCAAGCGCGCTGTGGTCAAGACGCCAAACGGCATCAAGATGATCATCAAGGACGAGATCGTGCCAAAGAACCGGCGCGTCAATGCGTGGAATTTGTACCCAGACCCATCATGTGGCGAAGATATTCACCGCGGCAAGTACATATGGGAAGAGGATGAAATCAATTCCCGCTTGCTGTCAGAGCTTAAAAGTGACCCGAGCTATCTGGCCGACGCCATTGACCGCGTACTGAAAGAAGGCCCGATCAATACCGCAACCGGAGTCAGCAAGCGCGGCAAGGAAGAGCCGAAGAAGAACGAGGTTTTCCAGCTCTGGTACTTCCATGGCTATGTTTCACGCGAAGACCTAGAGGCGTGCGGCTACGCATTTGAGCGAGATGATGATCAGGCTGAAGATGTTGGGCTGATAAATGCTGGCGAAGAAGAGCAGGGCGAGCAGGAAGAGCCGGAAGACTGCGCCAAGAACCAGAATGACCATTACCCTGTGATTGCGGTGATGGTGAACGACACAATCATCAAGGCCACGCTGTCACCGTTCGACTCTGGCAGATTCCCGTACCAGGTGATGCGCTGGCAGTATAAGCCCGGACACTGGGCCGGTACTGGGGTGGCGCGGCAGATGCGCACAAGTCAGGATGGCGTTAACGCCGGCACGCGCATGCTGCATGATAATGCTGGTGTATCGGGTGCACCAATCCTGATCATCGATCGCAAGAAGATTGTCCCGGCTGACGGAAACTGGAATATCGGGCCGCACAAGGTCTATTACACCTCGGACGATTATGACGGCGGCAATATCCGCGATGCGATCACATGGATTCTTACACCATCCATGCAGAATGAAATGATGAACATCATCCAGTTCTGGATGAAGGCAGCAGAAGAGGAAACCGGACTGCCAATGATTCTGCAGGGCAATGTGCCACAAGGGAACCAGACGCGCGGCGGCATCCAGATCCAGCACAACAACGGCACCTCCATGCTGCGCCGTGTGACCAATATCTACGATGATGACGTAACCAAGCACAACATCGCCGGTTTTTACGAGTGGCTGCTGATTCATGGTGAAGACGACTCGATGAAGGGCGACTTCACGATTGATGCGCGCGGTTCATCGGTGCTGATTGAGCGCGATGCGCAATCTCAGGTGCTGATGCAGATGCTCGGGATGTCGCTGAACCCGGCCTACGGTGCAGATCCTGAACTGGTATTCAAGGAATTCCTGTTGTCGCAGCGCTTCGATGCGCAGAAGCTGGAATTGAGCGAAGAGAAGAAAGCGGAACTGGCCAAGCGCCAACCACCGCCTGATCCGCGCATACAGGTGCAAGAAATGAAGTCTGCCGACCTGAAAGCGGAAACTCAGGCCAAGCTGACGCTGCAGGACCATCATCACCAGGTGGATGTCGCGCTGAAGCAGTGGGAAAAGAACATTGATATCCAGCTTGCCAACCTGCAGACGGGTACAAACAAGGAAATGAGCGCGGACGAAATAAAGGCCTCGCTGGCCGAAGCTGCAATGAAGTTGCGCGCACAGGTAGGGCTGGCGATGAATAACTACAAGTCGCAACAATTGGCGACCCCAAGTTTTGAGCCGCAAGGGCGCGCACCGGATGGACAGGCATTTCAGGCATGAAAAACCCAATATTGACACCGCATGAGCTGGCTGAACCAACCTGGCTGAAACTCAAAAAACACTACGAGAACAGGCTGGATGAGCTTAGGCGCCAGAATGACAGCGAGAAGCTGGGCGAGATTGAAACCGCCAGGCTGCGTGGACGCATTAAAGAAATCAAGTTTTTCCTCGACATTGGCACTCCAACCGATGAAGAGGACGAGGATTAAGTATTACCGGGCGCTAGTTATCTAACCCCCAATGTTTTGCAGTGAACCGCAGCAATGCCGCTCACTGAATGTTACCCGCCTAGTGCGGGTTTTTTGTTTTGGAGAACACTGATGGATAAGGAAATTGAAGGAAGCGTAGCCGTTGATCCTGTCGAAGCGACATCTGCCATTCAGCGAGGCTATGACGCAATAGCCAACCCTGAAAAGGTGCATGAAGTAGAGATAGAAAGCACACCTGTACTTGAAGAAACAAAGACTCCGACCGAAGAAATTCCGCCGGAGCCGTCTTTGGATGAACAGGTAAAAGGCTTGCAGACGCAGATTGCGCGACTTTCAGAGCTGGAAAAGCAGATCGAGAAGCGTTCCCGTGATGAAGGCGGGCGCTACGGTGCTTTGAAACAGACGCTGGAACAACTGCAGCAGAAAGTTGCCGCCTCACCTGCACCTGGTGATGCAGCGGCCAATGCCGCAGACGTGGACGAGATGATGAAGGAAATATCGGAGGAATACCCCGAACTAGCCTCATCGCTCAAAGGCGTTTTTTCAAAGATGCTGTCCAGTAAAAGCGGCGCAATCGACCCCGATAGCGTCAGCAAGCTGGTGGCCGAGCAGATCAAGGTCGAGCGCAAGAAGGAGTTTGATTCCGCGCTGCAGACTGTGATTGAAAAACACGATGACTTTTACACGATGCGGGAAACGCCTGAGTTTGAGGCGTGGAAGAAATCCCTGTCAGCGCGCGAAAGATCGATGTTTATCCGCTCGGAAGATCCTGTCTACGTTTCCGAAATGCTGGATGAATTCAAGGAGTGGCGCGGAGCACAAAAAGCCGTCAAGCCACCCGAGACACCGGCCAAACCTGCTCATCAGAAAAGCAACGCGAGGCTTGCGTCTGCGATTACACCAACCAGTGGGACCAAGACGCCAACCGGCGAATTGAGTTCAAAAGAAGCGATACGCGCCGGCTATGAAAAAGTCGCTGGCGCGCGACGATAAAACGCAATTACTTTAAGGAGTTACACAAATGGGTATCCAAGCTTACGGCCTGTCTGCAGGTCGCGTGAATGAAATTTTGGGCGAAACACTGGCCTACGCTGAACCGACTATGGTTCTTTCCCTGGGCTGCGAAATGAAGCAGATCCCGAAAAACAAGGGCGACAACATCAGCTATCGCCGCATCATCCCAACCGGCGGTGCAACGACCAACGCCAATACCATCAACCGCTGGAGCGTGACTGCGGTAGCGCATCTGCTGCAGGAAGGCGTAACCCCAGCCGCTGAAACGCTGACTGACCAGTATGTGAACGTGCAGCTGAACCAGTACGGCGCGATCTACGGCTGGACCAACAAGACCGCCGACCTGCACGAAGACGACATCCCCAAGGACATGAGCCGCATCATGGGCAAGCGCATGGGTCTGGTACAGGAAATGATCCGCTACGGCGCGATGAAAGCCTGCACCAACGTGTACTACTCCGGCGGCACTTCGCGTGCAACCGTGGTCAGCGCCCTGAGCCTGAACGTGCTGCGCCGTGCTGCACGCGGTCTGATGGCGAACCATGCGGAGAAGAAAAGCCGCATCATCCGTCCGGGTCCTGAATACGACACATCTGCAATCGAGGAAGCCTTCCTGGTGATGGTGCATACCGATGCTGCCGCTGACGTGCGCGAGTTGCCTGGCTTTGTGCCGGTCGCAAAGTACGCCGGCATGCAGGTATTGAGCCCCAAGGAAATTGGTTCGTGCGAAGAGTTCCGTTTCGTGCTCAGCCCTGAACTGGCTGCTTATGCAGACGCCGGTGGTGCGAACTCCGCGCTGTACGCCACAACCTCTGCTGCGGCCAACGTAGACGTTTACCCGTTCATCGTGTGCGGTGAAGAGGCTGTGTACGACATCGCGCTGAAGGGAGAAGATTCGTTCGATATGAACGTGATCCCACATACCCAGCGCGACAAGGGCGACATCCTCGGTCAGCGCGGCTACTGCGGTGCATCCTTCTGGTCAGCTGCCTTGGTCGTGAACAATGGCCGCATGGCAGTGATCGAGGCCGGCGTATCTAGCCTGACTTAAGATACTGACAAGTAACAATATTTAACCCGCTTCGGCGGGTTTTTCAATTTCAAGGAGAATCACAATGGAACAAACAGCATTTGCACCCGTCGTGTTCAATCACGTCAGCGCGGCATTCGTTCTGGGTACAACCAGCACTTATACCACTACCGTTACAACTGAATGCTCGTTCAAGGGTCGCTTCGGCACAACCTTGGCAGCACAGACAAACACAGCATCGCCCACGACCGATGGCGTAACCGGTGCCGCTTTCCCGGCACTGGCAGCGAATCAGGCAACCGTTCTGGTGTGGGGTGTTGATTCGTCCGGCGCAATCAAACTGTGCCAGGGCTCAATCGTGGATACAGATGTCGGCGTGACCACTACTGCCGGTGCATTCCGTCTGGCCCCGCAATTCCCGACATTGCCCGATACCATCTGCCCGATTGCATATAACCTGGTGCGCACCTCGCCAACTGGCAGCGCATTCACCGCTGGTACTACACAATGGGCTGCCTCCGGTATTACATGCTCTGTTGCAAAGAACATCTCGACACTGCCTGACCGTCCAAGCACAACGTAATAGTTTCTTTGCTCGTGTAATTGTTTCGTTTAAAGCCGCCTTCGGGTGGCTTTTTTATTTAGGAGAATTCAAATGGCAAGAGTCTATAAACGCAAGATGGTCGAATCGCAAGAGCATAAGGTCGGACAGGATGGTGTTCGAGAATTTCAAGCGGACGGCGAACTGAACAAGCCGAAGTCTAAAACGGTTGATGGCCATCACATGATCGAGGTCGCTGGAGTCGAGGCGACAAACAAGAAATGGCTGGACGAAATGGCGTTCATGAATGAAATCGTGACGGTTCGCGTACACCCGACAACGGACAAGAATGCAAACCCGTTCCCTGAAGTATTTGTGAATGGCCGGGTGCAGCGTTTCGTGCGCGGTGCCGAGCAGAAAGTGCGGCGCTGTTTTGTGGAAGTGCTGGCACGAGCCAAGGGTACGACCTTCGACAATGTGAAATCGAAAGACCCAGAAGGCGAGGACAAGTATTCGTATCCCACTCACACCGCAGAAGTATATCCGTTCGTGGTCATCAACGACACACCCAAAGGCGAAGCCTGGCTGAAATCGGTACTCGCACAAGCGTAAACACGCAGCAAACAAGCTCCACTATCCGAGTGGGGGTTTTAACTCAAAGCGGAATACCGCACTAGAAAAGGAAAAATATCATGCTTACGAAAATATTCGATTTAGCTGTCATTCGCAACAAATTGCTGTTCAAAAAAGGCGCAACGATGGTAGTCACCAGTTCCGCCGGCGTGGAAAGCACGCTTGATCTGGCTGAACTCGCCGCACTGGACGGCATCGCGGCGGCTGACCTAGCCAAAATTGACGGTATCACCAACGGTACGGGCGCAGCTGGCAAGGCGTTGGTGTTGGATTCAAGCGGAAACATTGCAATGCCGGACGGTGGATACATCAATCTATCGAATGCCGCCGTGGCCGCAGCTGGTACTGGACAATCCACCTACACAGCTTTGGCAGATCAAATTAACGCCGTTACAGGCGCTGATGCGACTGTCGGTGTGGCATTGCCTGCGGCATCGGCCGGACGTGCGATTTTTGTTGTCAACACCAGCCAAACTGCAGTATTGCCGGTTGCGCCGGTAAATGCAGGTAACGACCAGATCAATTCGTTAACAGCCGGTACGGGTGTATTCACGATGGGTCCTGCGCGTGCTGCGTGGTTTATCCCAACATCAGCAACGCAATGGTATGTAACTGGTGACGCAGCCATTGTCGGCACGCCAACTGAGCAAGAGCTAGACGGTCGCCTTGCAACTGTGACAGAAATAAATCGTGCATGTGACGTATCTACCAGAATTGTCAACGCAACCAGCGGCACGCTTACCGTAACAGAGGCCGAGCACGATGGCAAAACTATCGTGCTAGATTTGGCTGGCGGTATTGCGGTGACATTGCCGGTTGCGTCTGCCGGGTTGAAATTCAAATTTATCGTTAAAACAACATTCACTGGTGCGGCAAGTATCAAGTCTGTTGCCGGTGCTGACATCATGATCGGTCATGCAATCATGGGTAACGATACAAACGATGCGGTAGTCAACTGGCAGGCAATTGCAGCCAGCACGATCGATACCATTGACCTGTTTGGTACGGCCAACTCAACCGGCGGTATGGCTGGGCAGATTGTTGAGATTGAAGGCTTGGCCGCGAATCTGTGGTTTGTCAAGATTATTGGCGATGCAGCTGGAACAGAAGCAACACCTTTCGCTAATACCGTAGCTTAATCAGGTAACTGAATATAGCCCCTACACGGGGGCTATGTTAAATCACTTGAAGGGTAAATATGAGCACTTATCTCCAACTGGTCAACCTGCTGAAAGATGAAAGCGGCAGCAGGGCGGCAGACCTGACCACGGCTATCGGCCTGACCGGGGAGGGGAGGCGTTTTGCCAACTGGATTAATGCAGCCTGGATGGATATTCAGGGAAAACACCAGGACTGGGGATGGAAGCGTACCTCGACTTCTTTTGTCACCGTGAACGGTCAGGCAACTTACACCCCGGCACAGGCTGGAACAACGAATTTTGGCATGTGGTCACGCGATTCATTCCGCAATTATCTGACTGCGACTGGAACTGATGCAGAAGTCGAAATGGAATACATCGACTATGAGGCATGGCGCAACCATTATCAACTTGGTTCAAATCGCACCTCATACTCGCAGCCCCACGACATCACCATTACCCCGGCGAAATCCTTGGGCCTTGGCCCTGTGCCGCTGGTCGGGTACACCGTGACCGGCGATTACTTCACCTGCCCCACCGAAATGACAGCGGATGCAGATATTCCAGCGCTGCCGGTGCATTACCACATGGCGATCGTGTACCGCGCATTGATGTACTACGCGGCCAATGAGGCGGCAAGCGAGGTATATAACCACGGCAAGACAGAGTTCAACCGCCTGATGACGCGCATCGAAAATGACTATCTGCCAGAAGTAACACTGGCTGGGCCCTTATGCTGAACCTGCCCAACGTACAGGTACAAACAGACTACTTCGCCCTGGGCGGCGGGCTGGATCTGGAAACGCCTCCTATCGTGATGAAGCCGGGGGTATTGCGCGAAGGGCTGAATGTCGAATGCTCAGTGAATGGGGGTTATGACCGCTCTGGTCAGTATGAGCGCTTTGACGGACAGACGGCACCGACTGCGGCGGTATTCGAGCAACTGCCTGCGACCATCACCGGGGCGTGGGCATGGGGCAATACCATCACCGGTGTCACTTCTGGCAAGACGGCTTCGATTGTTTCATCCAATGCCACCGGTTTTATCATCACCAAGTCAAGTGGTGCTTTTACGGCAGGCGAGAATCTGCAGATTGCGGCGGCCACGGTGGCAGTGTGTACCGCGACCAATTATACCGGCGGGAATGCCACAGCCTTGTTGGGCGCGCAGTACCAAAACCTGTCGGCGGACGTGTACCGCGCGCTGATCACCGCGATCCCGGGAAGCGGCAACGTGCTGGGCGTATGGATGCTGGGCGATGTACTGTACGGCTTCCGCAACAATGTCGGTGGTACGGCGTGCGACATCTACAAGAGCTCGGCGGCGGGCTGGGTGCAGGTGACGCTTTACAACGAAATCAGCTTTACCGCCGGAGCGGTTGCAATACCGGCAGAAGGCGCAACGCTCACCCAGGGCGCAGTTACCGCAACCTTGAAACGCGTGGTACAAACTACCGGAACAGGTACTTTCGCCAGCGGCAATGCGGCGGGACGCTTCATTATCACCAATCCAGCTGGCGGCAACTTCGCGGCAGGCGCGGCAACATTGACAGGTGGCGTGACTTGTACCTTGTCCGGTGCTCAGACTGCCATCACCTTGACCGCTGGTGGGCGTTACGAATTCGAGAATAGCAATATGGGCGGTGCAACCGGTGCCACAAGAATTTACGGCTGCTCGGGCGTAAACCGCGCATTCGAGTTTGACGGAACGGTGTATGTACCGATCACCACCGGCATGGCAACAGATACCCCGCTGCATCTGAAAATTCACAAGAATCATCTGTTCCTGTCCTTCGGTGCCTCAGTGCAGCACAGCGGTACAAGCTTCCCTTATTTGTGGAACCCGGTCTACGGTGCGGCTGAAATCTCGATGGGCGAAACAGTGTCTGCCTTTGACAGCCAGATCGGTACCGCACAAGGCGGCGCGTTACTGATCTTCACCCGCAACACGGCCAAGATGCTATACGGTAGCTCGTCGCTCGACTGGCAACTGGTCACGGTACAGGAAGAGGCGGGGGCGATCCCATACACCATCCAGCACCTTAGCCAAACCACGGTGCTCGATGATCGCGGCATTACCCAGTTCGGACAGTCGCAGGCTTACGGTAACTTCGAATCGGCCACCATCAGCAAGAACATCCGGCGCTGGATGATCCAGCAGAAATCAAAAGTCGTGGCCTCGATGATCTGCAGGGAAAAGAACCAGTACCGGCTGTTTTTCTCCGATGGCTATGCGCTGTACGTGACCTTTGCAGGAAACAAGCTAATGGGCATGGTGCCGCAACTGTTTCCTTCTGCCGCGACCTGCTGCTGTTCGCAGGAATGGTCGGACGGATCAGAGCGCATGTTTTTTGGCGATGCCAGCGGCTATGTGTACGAACTGGACTCCGGCACCAGCTTTGATGGCGCCAATATTGCATGGTACGCGAACCTGTCCTACAGCAACAAACGCAGCCCGGGAACATTGAAGCGCTGGAGAAGCGCGTTGCCTGAAATAGCCGGTACGGCCTACTCCGAATTTACCTTCGGCTACAGCCTGGACTACGGCGACTCGAAGAAACTGCAACCTTCCAATAGTAGCGGAACGCTGGAATTTGGCGGCGGCGGTATCTGGGACGAGTTTATCTGGGATGAATTCATATGGGATGGCAATACTTTAAGCCCCGGTAGATTCTCCATTGGCGGATCATCTGAAAATATATCACTGATGTTCTCTGGCGATTCTGATTACATCGAACCTTTTTCAATTACCGGCGTGGTGATGCAGTTCACACCGCGCAGACGTTCACGCTAAGGATAAAACATGACAGGTTTGGAAATAAAATTTAAAGGTAGTGAAGAATTGCGCGCAGCAAATAGAATAGCGCGCGCAAAATATAGGAAAAAAAATATTGAAATACTTAGAATTGACGAGGCAAAAAGATCGCAGAATTATAGAAAACGCAATCCAGAAGTATTCAAAAATTGGATAAGCTCTAATAGAGAGCGTGCAAATAATTATATGCGAGAGTGGAGAAAAAAAGCCAATCTTCCTAGTCATTGGAATGGAGGCATGCGATCATCAAAAAACAAGCCGGCATGGGCTGATGATTTCGTTATTAAAGAAATTTATTCTTTAGCTCGATTACGTACCAAAATAACTAAAGCCCCATGGGAGATAGATCATGTAGTTCCATTAAATGGAAAATATGTTTGCGGACTTCATGTTGAAAATAATCTACGTATAGTAGAAAGATTTATCAATAGATCAAAGGGGAATAAGCATGGTTGACTTTTACACCGCGTCAGGCGCGCCCGCTTACCGCTCAGGCCCTTCAGGAACCTCTGCCGCAATGCGCGCAGAGTTTACCGCGATTCAAACAGCGATGGCGAAACTCGCCGGATACACCGGAAATGGTTCAAAGTTCCTGCGCGTGAATGCGGGTGGTACGGCATATGAAGCTCTGAGCGTGGCGGATGCGCTGGCGGCGCTGGCTCCAAGTTCTGCTGCACTCGCCACGGCATTGACCGATACCACTGGAACAGGCGTATTCGTGCGCACACAAGCGCCGACACTGACGAGTGCGGTAATGGTTACCCCAGCTTTGGGAACTCCGGCTTCCGGCGTGCTGACAAACTGCACCGGCACTGCGGCGGGTTTGACCGCCGGAAACGTGACCACAAATGCAAACCTGACCGGACATATCACCTCGGTAGGGAATGCCGCTGTACTCGGTTCATTCACAAAAGCACAACTTGATGCGGCAATATCTGATGGGAATGCTGTATATGTAAACGATACGCCTGCATTAGTTGGAACCAATTTAACTGGTACGGCAACGGCATTAAATATTGGCGGGAATGCAGCTACAGCTACTACAGCTACTACAGCTACTACAGCTACTAATCAATCTGGCGGAACGGTTAATGCAACTACTGGTACATTTTCAGGGCAAATTAATGCGCAATCTGGAATAAAAAATAACGGTGTGCTTGCAATTAGTCAAACTGCGCCAACAATAGCAAGCGGCTTTGGAACTTCTCCAAGTATTTTATATAGCAATGGTTCGCTTACATTTAGAATTCGCATTGGAACAGGAGGGACGGCATCAAGTGGTGTTGTTAACATGCCAGCAGCACCTAATGGATGGATTGGATTTGTAATTAACAAATATACGTTAGGTACTGTAACAAACAGTGCTGTTCAAAGTAGCACAACGACAAGTATCACAATTGGAAACTATTCACTCACATCATCCGCATTAACTGCATGGAATCCAAGTCAAGATGTTGATGTAATATGTTTCCCTTATTAAAACGACATCTTTATCCCAATAGTTGCATTACCAACAGTTGCATTTAATTTATCACCAATTGTTATGTACTGAAAGGCAGCACGACAGTTACTAGGCAGAAGATATGAAACAAGTGGATGAAGTATTGCAGACAAAATCATGAATGTATCAACTGTTTCAGTAGATGGGTGTTCACCAATAATCCACGCAGACTCAGATTCTTCGTGCCCTGTGCAGTTATTTGACCATGTATTCCCTGCTGCTGTAGTGGCATAATTACTGTAGCATCGACGAGGATGTAAAGCAATATACCTAGTTTGCCCCCAGTCGATGATATTTAAGACTTGGAATGCAACTTCAAGCACCGTATTTGTAGTTGTCCACCGAGTAGGGTCAACATATACAAATGATGGCGCAGTCGGTGCCGAAAAAGAATTATCCGGTGCAGCACTATCGGCAAGATTAACGGTGATGCTGTAATTTTCTGTCAGCACCATTTCACCAGAAAAAGCCGATGAGCTGAAAAGAACAAAAGCGAGAATGAATGTTTTCATTTTTTCGCTTCTGGCGGTTTTATTTTATGCTGTTTGCGCAAGGCATTCTCAATTAATACGGGTCTACTTTCTGCTTGAGTATCCATCCATTTTATTAACCATAGTGGGAGCTTGATATATATCGGCTCCTTTTTTAATTCTGGTGCTGAAGGTTTACGCCCTGCGCCTAATCTTTTTCCGCCGCTCATTATATTCATTCCTTTATCAGTTGAATATAGTATATATTGTTTTCATAAGAAGTCAAGCCGCCCAGAGCGGTTTTTTTATTGCCCATAAATAACGAAAGGTATAGGAAATGCCGATAAACCCAGCGACAGGGCAAAATGATCCCAACTACGTTGATCCGAATGCGGCCATGACTGCACCCACGGTCACGCCGCCCACTTCCGGTCTGATCAATGCGCCGCAGATAACCGCTACTGCGACCACGCCTGCAACTACCGCCCCGACTTCCACTACACCAAATGCGCCGGTATATGGTGCGCCTGCCACGCAGGGATGGAATGTCACCGACAATCAAACGGTAGAGGGCAGGGTCAAGGGTCTGATCGATGCGAATTCACCCTTGATGCAGCAGGCCGCCACAACCGGATTGCAGCAATCCAATGCACGCGGGCTGGCTAATTCCAGTATGTCGGTTGGTGCATCACAGGCCGAAGTAATGAGAGCCGCCGTACCAATCGCCACCGCCGATGCCAACATCCATGCCAACGCCGCGCAATTCAACGCCATCGATCCCAACAAGCAGATGGCGATCAAGGCCGACATGGACAAATTCACCGCCGAGATTGCCTCCAGAAAAGACTTGTCGCAAGCCGAGATTGTGGCGCGCAAAGACCAGCTTGTGACCGAAATCATGTCGCGCGAAGGACTGGCCGAGAAGGATCGTGCTGCGACCGC
>JBAZAY010000051.1:0-18760 GCA_041671725.1 Gallionella sp.
GCTCGATTACCAGCCGGATATGGTGGTGTCGGGCATCAATGCCGGTGCAAATATGGGCGATGACACGATTTATTCCGGCACGGTTGCCGCTGCGACCGAAGGTTATCTGCTGGGCATCCCCTCGATCGCCTTGTCTCTTGTGGGCCGTGACCTGATGCATTACGAGACTGCTGCCCGTGTGGCTTGCGACCTGGTGCAGCGCTTTGCGGGACAGACGCACCAGCTGCCTTGGTTGCTGAATGTGAATGTGCCGGATGTGCCCTATGAGCAACTGCAGGGCGTGGAAGTGACGCGTCTTGGCAAACGGCATAAGGCGGAGCCTGTCATCAAGGCACAGACCCCTTCCGGCGAGACCGTGTATTGGGTGGGGCCCGCCGGGCGCGCTCAGGACGCGGGTGAGGGAACTGATTTTAATGCGTTAAGTTTACAGCGTGTATCGCTGACCCCTTTGCAAATCGATCTTACTCAATACAGTCAGCTAGGTGCATTGAACACCTGGCTGGGGCAGAAGCTATGAATATGCGTTACAACGGCATCGGTATGACCTCGTCGCGTACCCGTCAGCGGATGATAGACCGCTTGCGCGATCAAGGTATCAAGGATGAAACAGTGCTTGCCGCGATGTACGCGGTGCCGCGTCATCTGTTTGTTGATGAAGCGCTGGCGAGTCGTGCCTACGATGATGTGTCGCTGCCTATCAATTACGAACAAACCATTTCTCAGCCCTATATCGTGGCGCGCATGATCGAAGTGCTGCGCGCTGCCGGTCCCAGGCCAATCAATCGAGTGCTGGAAATAGGCACGGGTTGTGGTTATCAGGCTGCGGTGTTGGCGCATGTGTTTCCGGAAGTCTACACCATGGAACGCATAGCCCCGTTGTATGAGCGTGCCAGAAACAGATTGCGCGATTTGAACATCGAAAATGTCAATGTGCGCTATGCGGACGGTAGTGCCGGTTTGCCGGAACTGGCACCTTTTGATGGCATCATCCTGGCGGCGTCAGCCCCTGAAATGTCGGCGGTGTTGCGCGGGCAGCTGGCGGTTGGCGGGCGCATGGTGTTGCCGGTGGGCCGGCAGGAGCAGTGGTTGTACCTGGTTGAGCGTGATGCGCAGGGTTTTCGCGAGTCCAGACTTGAACCGGTGAAATTTGTACCACTCTTGATGGGAAAAGCATGAAAAGGATTTTTGCAGGGCTGTTCGTGGTGAGTCTGTTGGCAGGTTGCGCCTCAAGCGGAAAGCATGCGCCGGTTGTTGAACGCGGAACAGCTGCCAAAGCAGTCAAACCGACCGAAAAAGACTGGCGTCCAAAGGTGCATGTGGTGCAAAGAGGCGATACGCTGTATGCCATCGCCTTTAATTATGGTCTGGATCCCCGCGAGCTGGCCGAGCAGAACGCTATTCAGGATCCCAATGTGATTTATGTCGGGCAGCAGATCAATCTTTTCGGCGGCCCAGTCTCACCCCGTCCCGTCGTTGAAAGCCGTTCGCCGCAGTCGCTGGTTAAAGACCAGCCCAAAGTGGCAAAGTACCCTTATAGCGAGGCTGCCGTCGCCCAGGCTGAAGCTGTGCAGTCCACCGAACGGGGAACCCCGGTACTTGCCAAGGTCGATGCCAGGCCGAAAGCTGAATCCAAAGTGGAAGCCAAACCTGACAACAAGGCTGAGAGTGTTGCGGGGGGCGGCGCAGATGATGCGCTGGAATGGAGTATGCCAACCCAGGGCAAGTTGATCGGCACCTTTTCCGAAGCGGATAATCGCAAAGGCATCGATTTCGCCGGCAAGCCTGGACAGGCGATTTTTGCCAGTGCGCCCGGTAAAGTGGTTTATAGCGGGAGCGGTCTGCGTGGCTATGGTAAGTTGCTGATTATTAAGCATAATAAAACATATCTCAGCGCTTACGCCCACAACGACCAACTGCTGGTAAAGGAAGGCGAAACCGTCACGCGCGGTCAGAAAATAGCCGAAATGGGCAGCACCGACAGCGATCAGGTCAAGTTGCATTTCGAGGTGCGCCGTCTGGGCAAACCGGTGGACCCTGCCAATTACTTGTCACTCAACAAGTCTTGAGTAACAGAAGTTAACTGCTGTCCACGAAGCGGTTCTCGCAGGACCCGGTGGGCAAGTGGTTTTAGCAGAGTTGTCGCTCTGTGAGCGACAACTCGCAACCGGAACTTGATTCCCACCTCATCCAAGTCCAGTATTCGCATCAACTCTGATATATTTTCCCTGTTGAAACAAGATGTCGTCACTTGTTTTGCGTAATGACAGTGTATATACTTTGCGTATATCTTATTCGTTCTGGAGGCTAATATGGTTTATGCACGTATTTTTCAATCAGGGAATAGCCAGGCTGTACGATTGCCTAAAGAGTTTCGTTTTGATGTGGCGCAAGTTGAAATTTTTCGGCGCGGCAATGAAACGGTATTGCGCGAGCGGGCCACCAATGCGCTCGCCATTTTTGATGCGTTAAGCAGCCTGCCGAAAGACTTTATGGCGCAGGGGCGGGATGATACACCCCCACAAGAAAGGGAGGCTTTTTGATGGGGGTGCGCTATTTACTCGATACCAACATCTGCATCTATATTGCCAAGCACAACCCGCCTGTTGTTCGGGAGCGATTTGCTCGTCATGTGGCATCAGAACTTGCCATGTCGGTCATTACCTTGGGCGAACTGCGTTTCGGCGCTGAGAAGAGCCAGTCTCGTGAGCGAGCACTGACTGTAATTAGTCAACTTGAAACAATGATGCAGATTTCGCCACTTTCTGAATCAGTTGGCGAGCATTACGGGCAAATTCGTGCAACGTTGCAGCGTAGCGGTCAACCAATAGGCAATAATGATCTATGGCTTGCTGCACATGCCCGTGCAGAAGGCTGGATTCTCGTGACGAATAATGAGCGTGAATTCGTACGAGTGGATGGATTGCAGGTTGAAAACTGGAGTGTGTGACCGGGTTATCTCAATCAATCGTGGCTTAGATGCAGCAGCAAATGGCGGAGCTGTTTCAGGCTTCCTTACCTGATATCAGCATGCACGTAAAAAACGTGTTTGACGAGGTTGAATTTCAGCTTGATGCAATTGTTCAGGATTTCTTAACAGTTCGCCAAGAGGCTGAACGCAAGGTGCAGCGCACGCTGACATATTACAATCTGGATGGGGTGATTTTCGTTGGCTACCGCGTGAAAAGCTTGCTGGCGACCCATCTGCTATCATCCCTGCTTACCCGGCTTAACGGGCGGTGCCTGACATAAATGAGCAATACAATTCTCAATGTAGTCGATCATGATCGGAACAGCGCCCAGATGCGCTACGTCTATCCGGTCGTGTCGCGCCGCGCCGGAGGCGTTTCGGTCGGCATCAATCTTAATCCCAATAATGCCTGTAATTGGCGCTGCATCTATTGTCAGGTTCCCGATTTGACGCGCGGTACGGCGCCGGCTGTGGATATGCTGCTGCTGGAAAATGAATTACGCGCCTTTTTAACCGAGCTGTTACACGGCGATTTCATGCAAATGCGTGTGCCGGAAGATGCGCGGCGCATCAATGATATCGCGCTGTCCGGCAATGGAGAGCCGACCAGCGCGGCCGAATTTTCCGATGTTATCTTGTTGATCGCCCGCGTCCGCTCCGAATTGGCACTGCCGGAAAATGTAAAAACCGTGCTGATTACCAACGGCAGTTTGTTGCATCGCGGCGACGTTCAGCAAGGCTTGCGCGATATGTCCAGGATTCACGGTGAAGTGTGGTTCAAGCTGGATCGCGCAAGTGCAGCCGGCATGCTGCGCATCAACGACACCCATGCCCGTATCGACAAGGTGCGCGAAAACCTGATAGCGGCTATGGCGGCCTGTCCGACCTGGTTGCAAACCTGCTGGTTCGCACTGGATGGTGAGCCGCCATCAGTTCAGGACGAGGATGATTATCTGGAATTTGTGGCAGGACTGTTGCGCGACGGGCATCCGCTGCAAGGCGTGTTGCTGTATGGGCTGGCACGTCCTTCTTTGCAACGGGAAGCTGCGCGCCTGTCTGCCTTGCCTGCCGCTGTTTTGCAGGATTTCGCCGATCGTATCGCCAGGCTGGGTTTGCCCGTCAAGGTCAGCATCTAGTCTTTCAGGTATACGCATATGAATCTATCACCCGAATGGAAAGTTCTGCTGCAATCGCCGTTGTTTGCGCCGCTGCATCCGATAATTCCCTGCCTCAAGACTGAAGCGTTCCCCACACTCGAAGAATTGAATGCTCTGCTTGCATCGCATCAGCCAGCCATTGCCGTGCAGTCCGGGTGTGAACTGCGATTTGTAGAGCAGGGGACAGGCCGGCTTGCATTCGAGGCGCAATACGAGCCGCGCTGCTATTTGAGCGGTGAAGTGCAGACGCGCACGGATAACTGGCATGATCTGCTCAATGCACTGGTGTGGTTGACCTTTCCAAAAGCCAAGGCAGCCATCAATGTGCGGCACTATCTGGCTTTAACTGAGAACCGGCCGTCTTTGACCGAGAATCGGCATGCACTGACGGATGCTGAGGAGGCGGCGAGTCGCAGCGAGCGCGGTGCGGTGCGCGACACCAATACGCTGCTGGATGAATCCGGTGTGATTGTGGCCTATGCCGATGATGAACTGGCAGCCTTGTTGAAAAATTTTAAGTGGCATGAATTGTTCTGGCAACGGCGGGAAGAAGTACAGGCGGGCATGGGTTTTTATATTTTTGGCCACGGTCTGTATGAGAAGGCCAGGCAGCCTTACGTCGGTATGACGGGGCAGGGGCTGCTGCTTGCAGTTGATCCGTCATTCTTTAGCTGGCCGCAGGCTCAGCAGTTGGCGCATCTGGATACGTTATTGGCAGATTATCTGGCCGATCCGCAACACTGCAGCAGTACCCGCGAGTTATCTCCGGTGCCGTTGCTGGGTGTGCCGGGCTGGACGGTAGACAACGATTGCGCTGCGTATTACGATAATACCGCCTATTTTCGTCCCGGCAGGCGTGAATCCAACTCCATAATCGGAAGAGCCGATAGTGATGAATCCTGAATCTTTACAGCTCCTGACGACCCGTATAATGCCTTACGGCAAATACAAGGGGCGTATCATTGCCGACTTGCCCGGGCATTACCTTAACTGGGTTGCGCGCGAAGGGTTTCCGTCCGGGGAGCTCGGTAGTCTGCTGGCGTTGATGCAGGAACTGGATCACAATGGCCTTTCTTCTTTGCTGGACCCGTTGAGAAAACGGTAATGGTCGCGTGTTGCATTTGGCTTGAACAGGCAATTTATGCATAAAAATCAGGCGTATAGCCTGTCTTGGTGTAATCTGGCAGCCACTGCCTGAACATAGCGTAGACAAGTCTGGCAGATGAAGCATTTCTAAATTTGTGTGAGGAAATGAATATGCGCGGCGGGATATTTCGTAGTGTTCGAGTGTATCTGGTATCCATCGCCGTCGTTGGCACAGCCGTTGCGTTGATCTCAACGATTTATCTCACTCAGGATAATCTGCAGTGGACCGCTTTTCTGACCGGTATTCTCATTGCATCCGTACTTGCAGAAGCGGCGCGAGCATCACATTCGGAATGGGCATTGCTGCGTCGTACCGCCCAATTGTCGTCAGCGAAAGAAAAACTTGACCTTGAGATGAGCCTGCGCAAACGTGCAGATGATGAGATAGCGGATGGCAAGGCGCGTTTGCAGTTGGTCGATGAAACATTGTTGACGATGGTCGTGCTGGTCGATCCTGATGGTCATTGCCGGTATCATAATCGTGCCTTTCGTGAGTGGTTACACTTGAAGGCGGAACTGATAGACGGCCGACATTTACGGGAGCTGCTTGGGGCCAAGGCCTATGCCGGAATCGCTACCGCCGTCCACCAATCGCTGGATGGGCAGTCCTTGCATTATGAGCATTTACAGGAAATGTCCGGCGGTGCGGTCTGCCGACTGAGGGTTGAGCATGCCCCGTTATTTGACGCGACAGGCAAGGTGACCGGCTTTTATTTTCTGGCCGATGACATAACCCCGCTGTGCGATCAGATTCCCTCCGAAAAGTTTGAATTTTCAACGAGCTCCGCAACGAGCTCCGCAACGAAATCAGCCAGGAATAAACCCGCCGATCAGGAAATGATTCCAGCTTCCTTTGCCGACAAGCCTGGCGGACGACAGGACGCGGGCAAGCTGTTTATTGCAGCCATTCAGAAAGGCGAATTCCGCCTGTATTGTCAGCTTATCTCACCTCTGCCGATTAACTCCGACAAAACGGCTCATTATGAAATGCTGGTTCGCTTGATGGAAGAAGAAGGCAGTGTGGTGCCGCCCGGTGGATTTTTCTCGATGGCAGAAAAAACCGGATTAATGCCCTATCTGGATCGTTGGGTCGTTCAGCAGGTGCTGGAGTGGGCTTCAAAACAAAAGAATTTAAATCGTGATAACGAGTCGATATTCTTCATTAACATTGCACCCGCCACGATTGGCGATCCGGAGTTTCCTGACTTTTTGAAAAATACGCTGGACGAGATGGGGATGCCCGGCTCAACGCTGTGTTTTGAAGTATCCGAGTCGGATCTGGCTTTGCGAAACCACTGTGTTGCGGAGTTTATCCGTCGGGTAAGGCAGTGTGGTTGCGCTGTTGCCCTGAGCGGATTTGGCAGGCATGAGGTGTCGTTCGATCTGATACGCGGTTTTCAGGTGGAATTTCTTAAGATAGATGGTTCCACCATACTCAACATACTCAGCAACCCTGCCGATCTTGCCAAGGTGGTTTCCATCGATCGGGTCGCCAAAATAATCGGGGTAAAAACAGTTGCGGAACTGGTAGAAAACGATGAGATCGTCGCGAAGCTAGGTGAAGTCGGCATTGATTTTGCGCAAGGTTTTGGCATTTCCCGCCCGCGCCGACTGGGCGAGTGAATGAATTGGTTGTTCTCTGAACCTGATATCAGACTGAGCACATGAACTGGAAAACTGGATTGCGTCAACCGGGCGTGTCTGCGGTACTTGTGGCCGCCCTGTTGTTCGGTGCGGGAACTCCGCTGGCGAAATGGCTGCTTGATGCCGTGAGTCCGTGGCTATTGGCGGGCTTGCTCTACCTCGGTTCCGGCGTCGGCCTGACCCTTTATCGTCGCTTGATTCATGCGCCTGCGCCTCAACTGACCCGGTATGAGATGTTCTGGTTCGCTGGCGCTATTTTGGCGGGCGGTATCGTAGCGCCCGTGTTGTTGATGGTCGGTTTGACGGGTATGCCGGCATCCGGCGCATCCCTGTTGCTGAATTTAGAAGGCGTATTTACCGCGCTGCTGGCCTGGTTCGTTTTCAAGGAAAACTTTGATCGGTATATTGCACTGGGTATGGCGGCCATCCTGGCGGGTGCGGTCACCCTGAGCTGGTCTGGAGAGGCTCAGTTTTCGGGAGTGGGACCGATTTTGGCTGTTCTGGGTGCCTGCCTCGCCTGGGGGGTAGACAATAACCTGACCCGAAAAATATCGCTGCTTGACGCCACCTGGATTGCATCGGTGAAAGGATTGGCATCAGGTACAGTTAATCTGATCCTGGCCTTCTCGTTGGGTGCATTCATGCCCGCACTGCCGGATTTGGCGGGTGCGATGTTGGTTGGGTTGCTTGCCTACGGGGTAAGTCTGGCCTTGTTTGTGGCTGGCCTGCGTCACCTTGGCACGGCACGCACGAGCGCTTATTTTTCTGTTGCTCCGTTTTTCGGCGCGATTCTGGCTGTTCTGATGGGAGACGCGTTTACGATGCAGCTGTTCATCGCCGGTGTCCTGATGGCGCTGGGCACCTGGCTGCATCTGACAGAGCGTCATGTACACGAGCATTTTCATGCAGAGTTTGTTCACGATCATGCTCACGTCCATGACGAACACCACCAACATCAGCATGATGAGCGGGGCATGCCTGATGTCGTGCCAAGTGTAATATCTGGTGTCATGCATCGCCATTTGCACCGGCACAAACCGCTGACGCACACGCATGCGCATTTTCCGGATACTCACCACCAGCACGATCATTGAGGGAGTGTCCGGCAGAGGCTGTAAACCTGTTGAAGTATTTTGCTGCTATTCTGGCGGTATGAGAATAAGAGGGTAGTAATGGAAATTTACAGTTACTGGTTTTTGCTGGCATTGCTGCTGTTGGGGCTTGAAATGGCAACGGGTACCTTCTACCTGTTGATGCTGTCTATTGCGATGGTGGTAGGCGGTTTGGCCGCAATGCTCGCTTTGAGCATGATATGGCAGCTGTCGCTTTGCGCGCTTGCGGTGATCCTGGGTGCGATCATTTTGCGGCGTTGGAAAAAGGGGCTGGTCAATGAAGTCGCCGGCACAAGTCTGGATGTCGGCCATCCGGTTCAAGTACTGACGTGGCATGAAAATGGCTCGGTACGGGTTTTATACCGGGGGGCTGAGTGGGATGCGGAGCCGGAATCTGCCGACATGCCGCGCGACGGCACGTTTTATATCAAAGCTGTACGTGGCTCCAGTCTGGTTCTCACGCATCTCAAACCGTAACGTTAAATATGAAATTCGCAAAGCGTTCGTTTGCCCTTCCCCCTCAGGATTTATCTGAGGGGGAAGGTTGGGAAGGGGGCGTGCATGGCACGTTTTATTATTTGGGTTGGCAACTTTGCTATGCCCGTCAGGAGGAAATATGGAAGTCTCACTGTTTATACTGGTTGCAGCCATCATCTTCGTCGTCAAAGCGCTTAAGGTGGTGCCACAGCAAAATTCCTGGGTGGTCGAGCGTCTGGGGAAATTTCATGCCGCGTTGTTGCCAGGCCTGAATATCGTCATTCCGTTTGTCGATCGAATCGCCTATAAGCACATGCTCAAGGAAGTGCCGCTGGATGTGCCAAGCCAGGTCTGTATTACCCGTGACAACACGCAATTGCAGGTGGATGGCATTCTGTATTTTCAGGTGACCGATCCAAGGCTGGCGTCTTATGGCACCAGCAATTACATCATGGCGATCACCCAGCTTGCCCAGACCACATTGCGGTCGGTGATCGGCAAGATGGAACTGGACAAGACCTTCGAGGAGCGTGACGACATTAACCGCGCTGTGGTTGCCGCCCTCGATGAGGCCGCGACCAGTTGGGGTGTGAAGGTGTTGCGCTACGAGATCAAGGATTTGACGCCGCCCAAGGAAATTCTTCACGCCATGCAGGCGCAGATCACCGCCGAGCGTGAGAAGCGCGCCCTGATTGCCGCATCAGAAGGACGCAAGCAGGAACAGATCAACATCGCCACCGGCGAACGTGAAGCCTTTATTCAGCGTTCGGAAGGTGAGAAGCAGTCTGCCATCAATCGCGCACAAGGCGAGGCGGAGGCCATCAAAGCCGTGGCGGCTGCCACCGCACAAGCGATCGGACAAGTCGCCCAGGCCATTCAGTCGCCAGGCGGCATGGATGCGGTCAATCTCAAGGTCGCGGAAAAATATGTGGAGGCCTTTGGCAATGTCGCCAAGGCAGGCAATACCCTGATCCTGCCGGGTAATCTGGCGGATATGGGATCGCTGGTCGCAACGGCAATGAGCATCGTGAAGTCGCAGAAATAGGTAATGTGGTTGATCCGTTCCATCAACCTAGAAAAAGCTGTTGTCCGCATAAGTAGTGGCTTAGATGCAGTTTTGTTGCGTCTTAGTCCACTACTTAGTAGTTTCATCAGATTAAATGATTAAACAAATACTTATACGCACACTTGGTTCACTATTTGGGTGGCGAGTAGTTATTTCGTAACTTGTTGTTAATCTGTGCGAATCTGCGTAATCTGCGGATAGAATTGAGGTTTTCAGGATAAACCATTCGTTTTCTTCCCACTCAAGCTCTGTCTGCCCCCTCTGCAGATGGAGTTTGGGCTGCTATGAAATCTTTCCCACCATAAGATTTTTCCTGAATCAAATAAGAATTTCACTGCATCAAATCAGTATCTCCCAATGGCGCTGACCGGATCGATCTGTGCATAATTACCACAGAGCCTGATTAATCATATTGGCGGTTTGTGGCTTGAACTACGGTTTTCAGGATGAACAGTCCCACAGGATTAACTGACCGATCTGAAGGTTAGCGTCCGTGACTCCTGGTTCCGCCTGCCTTATGAACGTGAAGAGCAATTTTTTCTATTCCATAGCGAGAAATCATGAATTTAATGTGCCGCCACGAACACGACGAACGGGAAGTTGGTTTCTATAATCTGGCCACGCACGACAGATCGCCTCTCGGTCTATATTCCTCATCGGGTTCACCTAAAATCCATGAATTGCGGGCGAGGTACCAAGCACTGCACGTTGATGATTTGAAGTCTTCGAATCCCGAGCAAGTGATTTAGCTTTTTCTTTCTACCCGCGAAATCAAACTATCATGTTCTCCCTGTCTTTTCAGGAAATTAAAAAAAGCTTTTTATTTCAGCTGCTTATGTGGTTTTTACCGATAGCGCTGCTGGTGATATCGTACGCAATCCATTTTTATCAGGCCGAGGGGGAAAGGGAGTTTAGTGCCCGCCGTGAGTATGCGGAAGTTATTGCAGGCAAGGATTCCATCGATTTTCTTTCACAACGGTTCGAAAAGACCAATGCGCTGCGTAACCGTCTGGTGGAAGCGGTGTCCCTGTTGCTGGGGCTGGTGTTGCTAGGTTGCTGGACGCTTGTACAGAATCGTATTCGGCATCAATTGGCAGAGATTGATCTTCGCATCGCTGCCGCAGCCTTCGAGTCGGATGAATGCATGATGATTACCGATGCCAAAGGGGTGATCCTGAAGGTCAATCAGGCATTCACCAATATCACGGGCTATACGGCTGCGGAGTCGGTGGGGCAAACACAACGCCTGTTCACAGCAGGCGGCGATAATGGGGACTTTTATAAAGCGATGCGGGAGTCTCTGCTTCGCACTGGAAAATGGCAGGGTGAGGTCTGGGATCGCCGGAAAAATGGCGAGGATTATCCCGCGCTGCTCACCCTCTCCGCTGTCAAAGGGACGGAGGGACTCGTTACTCACTATATCGGGGCGTATACCGACCTGACTGAACGCAGATCGGCTGAAGAGAAAATCAGGAATTTGGCGTTTTATGACCATTTAACCGGTCTGCCAAACCGGCGACTTTTGCTGGAAAGACTCAATATTGCGCTGGCTTCCGGTTCGCGCAACGGCAAAGATGGTGCGCTGTTGTTCATTGACCTGGATAACTTCAAAACCTTGAACGACACCCTGGGGCATGATGTGGGTGATTTATTGCTGCAACAGGTAGCCAATCGCCTGAAAACCTGTGTGCGCGAAATAGACACCGTAGCCCGAATAGGCGGGGATGAGTTCGTGGTGATGCTGGAAGGACTGAACGAACAGTCGCTGGAAGCGGGGGCACATACGCAAGCCGTAGGCAAGAAAATTCTTGCCGCACTCAGTTGGCCTTATCAGCTCGCGGCACACGAATTTCACAGCTCTGTCAGTATCGGTATCGCGCTTTTCAGCAACGACGGTCGCTCGCAAGAAGAACCTTTGAAACAGGCCGACATTGCCATGTATCAAGCCAAAAAAGCAGGCCGTAATATGCTGCGATTCTTCGACCAGCAAATGCAGGACGCTATCAATGCCCGCGCAACCCTTGAAAGTGAATTGCGCAAAGCGATTGCGCACCGGCAGTTTCATTTGCACTACCAGATTCAGATGGACAGCGCGCATCAGCCGTCGGGTGCAGAGGTATTGATCCGATGGATACATCCAGAATATGGAACGGTATTACCCGCACAATTCATACCGATAGCGGAAGAATCCGGCCTGATTCTGGCAATCGGGCAGTGGGTGCTGGAGACAGCGTGCGACCAGCTCAAAAAGTGGCAGGATGAGCCGACAACCCGTGACCTGATCCTTGCGGTGAACGTCAGTGCCAGGCAATTTTACCAGCCGGATTTTGTCTCACAGGTGCAGGACGTCATACGACGCCATGCTATCAATCCGACGCGGCTTAAGCTGGAACTGACCGAAGGCATGTTGCTGGAGAATATTGAAGAGACCATTGCCACGATGAACGCCTTGAAAGAAATCGGGGTTCGGTTTTCGTTGGATGACTTTGGTACCGGCTATTCATCCTTACAATACTTAAAGCGGCTACCGCTCGATCAGCTTAAGATCGATCAATCATTCGTCCGTGACCTTGCTGCTGATAGAAGCGATAAGGCAATTGTGCGCACCATTATTGCCATGGCACACAGCCTGAATCTTAATGTGATTGCCGAAGGGGTGGAGACTAAGGCGCAAAGGCAGGTCCTGTTAGACAATGGTTGCACTCATTACCAGGGTTATCTGTTCGGTCAACCCGTACCGGTTGAGCAGTTTGAGGCTTTGCTGATACAGGGTTGAACTTGCTTTATCTAGAAAAAGCTGTTGTCCGCATAAGTAGTGGCTTAGATGCAGTTTTGTTGCGTCTTAGTCCAATACTTAGTCGTTTCATCAGATTAAATGGATTAACGCTGATTAAACAAATACTTATACGTATAATTGGTTCACCATTTGGGTGGAGAGCAGTTATTTCGTAACTTGTTGATAATCTGTGTGAATCTGCGAAATCAGATGAGACGACTAGCCATTCCACTAAGCAACCAAAGAACGGTTGCCAAGTGGCTGGTTATGCGGATAGACCTGCAGTTTTCAGGTTTATCGTTTTATCAGCGGAATGATTTTAATTGCCACCTGTATTTTTGTGGGCAGTGCATAACATAAGCCGGATTTTCGAATCAGGTGAACAGTTTGTGCTGGAAGGAATAACGCACCAGTTCCACGATGTTTTTCAAACCAAGTTTATGCAGCAGGTTGGTTTTGTGCGCGCTGACTGTCCGGTCGCTGATATACAATTGCCTGGAGATATCGTCATTGCTTTTTCCTTCCACGAGCAGGCGAAAAACTTCCAGTTCCCGGTTCGTCAGAATTGACTCAACATTCTCCGGGGCCGGTGAAGAAGAGGCGTAGGCCATTTTTTCCGCCATCAATGCATCAAGGTATCTGCCTGATGACATGATTTTATGGATAGCCTCGAGCAGTGTTTTTGGCGAACAGTTCTTGCAAATATAACCCGATGCGCCTGCCTGAATGGCATGAGAAACCACGCTTACTTCGTTATGCATACTGAGTATCAGAATCTGCAGGCCGGGATAGTCTCTTTTGATATGGCTAATTAAGTCTATGCCATTTTCGCCTGGCATATCCATGTCAAGCAGCAGCAAGTCGACTTGGGTGGTCCGCAATTTCAACAACAGCTCCTCGCCATTAGCCGCTTCAGCCGCAACTTCAATGCCAAGCCCTCCTTCAAAAAGATGCACCAGTCCGGCACGAACCAGTTCGTGATCATCTGTTATCAATACGCGCACATTCATAGGCAATCTTTCCAGGCAGCTTCAGTTTAAAATCCGCGCGCATTATTCCACAAAAATCGTCCCGGAAACTTTCAGACAGGTCGAAGTTGGTAATTCGTGTGTCCGAAGTACACTGTACAGTGCTGATCGTATAAAAAGCATTTAGCCACAGAGAACACCGAGATCACCGAGTAAAAACAAATAGTTATAATAAGTTTTTCAATCACCATTTGGGTGAGTTAACAAAAAGTGAAAACCCCATATAACTCTCTGTGTTCTCTGTGAACTCTGTGGCTTGAACTGCGGTTGTCAGGCTGATCGCATACCTCCAGTTCAATAGTTCAGAAGTCGCCGGTAATCCTGATAAAATTGGTCACATGCTTTCGTGCATTCAACGCATTCTAATCAGGAAAACAGTATGAGGCGGTGGCATCAGGACAAAAAAAGCAGGGCTCGCATCGAGATTATTCCGATGATCGACGTGATGATGTTTTTGCTGGTCTTTTTTGTTCTGATCAGCATTGATGTCATTCCGGCCTTTTCGATTAAAACTAAACTGCCATCGTCATCCAGCGCTGAGGCAAGTACGGAGCGCGACAACGCCGTCGTATCGTTAGGGCGTGGGGGTGAACTGCAACTCAATGGTGCAGACGTCACTGGCGAAGCTCTGGTGGCAGGCCTGGTTGCGCTCAGGCAGCATCGTCCTCATCTTGCTGTCATTATCAACGGTGATCAGACGGTTGAATTGCAGCGTGTAATCGAGGTGATGGATAAAATCAGGGCCGCAGGATTTCAGGCAATGTCAATTGCGGTACAGAAACGGACGGCTGCGCCATGAGCGTGTTGCTGTTTCGTTTTCGCGAGCCGTTGTCCGCCGCAGTCTCAGGCGTTGTCATGCTGTTGCTGTTTTATTCATGGACGCCGACATTGCAGCTGCCGGCGAAGTTTTCAGCACCCATTGAATTGAGATGGAGTGTGACTGAAGAACAGTTGCCTGCTGAGCATGCCTCATCGCATTCGCCTGCAGTCGTGCCAGCCGCCGGGCGGAATGTTATTGGTAATTATGTAAAAGAATCAACTGCTTATAGTAAAGTTGCGGCAACTGAATCTACAGCCCAGTCAAACACTGCTCTGCCGGGTTTACTGCCCGTTCAGGGGGCTGCTGCGTCTGGTCAGGCAGTTTCATCCTCAATGCCGGATGAAGCACGGCACAATGCCGAGTCTGCCTATGCAGCATCAGTGCGTGCGCATCTGCAAGCCGTCAAACGTTACCCGACAGGTCGCGAGGCCAGTCTGCAACGCCCGGCAGGCACATCGCTAATATGGTTTGTCGTGCGACGCAACGGCGAGCTGGCTGAGGCGGGGATTGAGGCCTCATCGGGTTCCATGTTGCTCGACAACGCGGCACTCGCGACCGTTCGCCGCAGCAATTATCCCGTTTTTTCTGACGAAGCCTGGCCCGGCAAGGCTCAGCAACGTTTTACCGTTGAGCTGAATTTTGTGCCCGCGTATTAGCCTGATCGTCTGGTTCTGTTTTTCTCGTCTGGGCAGGCTGATGCAGGAGCGAATTCTGCAATTAACCCGGCAATGTCTTGTTGCCGCATTTTGGCAGGGTATAGTACTATCGGCAGGTTCTATAACATGCATATATAAGTACAAACAATGAATAGGTTAAGCCTCACCTCGGTATCCTCGCAAAGGCGATTCCTGTTTTTTTTCATTCCTGCCTTATTTCCCTTCATTGCCGTCGCTGAAGACACCACCGATGTCGGAAAAATTGTGGTTGAAAGCAATGCGCCTGGCAATGGCCTGATCATTCAGGAAGACACACCCAAGGCACGCAGTACGGTGACGCGCGCCGCAATTGAGCAAAAAAGTTCGCTGAACAATTCATTTCAGCTGATTAACCTGCTGCCCGGCGTCAATAGCTATAGCCAGGATGCGACCGGATTGTTCGGTGGCGGGGTGCGCATGCGCGGTTTTTCCAGCGACCAGTTAGGCATCACCATCGATGGTGCGCCGGTCAATGATGCAGGTAATTTTGCTGTTTACCCTCAGGAATTCGGTGATCCGGAAAATCTGCAGGAGATTTTTATCACGCAGGGGGCAACCGATACCGATGCGCCCCATATCGGCGCGTCAGGGGGCAACATCGGTCTGGTCACGTCCAGTCCGATTGATAAGTCGCGCGTGCGCTTGCAGCAAACCTTCGGTTCCAATAATGCAAGCAAGACGTTTTTACGCGCCGATACAGGCTATGTGTTTGACGGCAGTCTCAAATCCTTTGTCTCCTATTCCGAGGCGAAAGCCGACAAATGGAAGGGGGCTGGCAGCGCAGATCGCAAACATCTGGATTTCAAGAGTGTCCTCAATCTTGAATCGGGCAGCAGTCTCACAGCCGGCCTGCTGTGGAACAGAACCTTTACCCATAATCTGCGCACGCTCACCCTGGCACAGATCAATACACTCAGCTCAAACGCCGACTTTGGCACGGTTGCGCCTCAGCATCTGACCAGTATCGGTGGCGCGGCAGTTACAGAAGTGATTCCAGCCAATCGTTATTTCAACCTGAACCTCAATCCGTTTGAAAATTACATCGCCACCCTCAAGGGCAATTTTCAGCTTACCCCCGCACTCCGGCTGGATGTTGAACCCTATTACTGGTATGGCTACGGCACCGGCGGCGATGAACTCAGAACGCTGGCAGAGAGCAATGCCGCAAGCAAATTCGGCGGCGGGATACGCGACATCAATGGCAACGGAAATACCCTAGATACCGTGATGATTTACAGCGGTGCCGTGACCCAGACGCATCGGCCCGGTGTCACCGTCCGCGTAAGCAGCCAGATTGATAACCATAAGCTGATGGCAGGTTTATGGTACGAGCATTCCAGGCATCGCAGGACACAGCCTGCTGTGGCTTTTAACAACACGGGTGCCAGTGTCGATCCCTGGCTGCAGAATTCGGCTAATTATCTTCTGCGTCAGGATGGTACCCCTTATCAGGGACGCGATTTTCTGACCGTCAGCACGTCCAGGTCGCTCTTTGTGCAGGACGGCATCAGCCTGATGAACGACAAGTTAAATTTGGTGCTCGGTTTGCGCCATACCGGCATCAACCGCGACTTCACCAACTTCGCCAGCGAAGGCGCAGGTGCTTATTACAATATCAGAAAGGATTATTTCAAGACCCTGCCCAGCCTGAGTGCATGCTATCAATTCAACAACGAGCAGCAGTTGTTTTTCAATGTCGCGGAAAACTTCAGGGCACCACCGGATTCCATCTATTACGGTCTGATTAACGGTGGCACTTATGTGGGTGGAAAATTGACGGGCTACACCCTGAATTCGGTCAACGTAGCGGCAGAAACCTCGACAAACTGGGATGTTGGCTACCGCTACGCGGGCAATGATCTGACCGCATCAGGCTCACTGTTCTATATTGACTTCAGGAATCGCATCGCCACCGGCTACGACCCGATCAACCTGATCAACACCAACTACAATGTGGGCAATTCCGCCACCAAAGGTCTTGAACTTGAATCGGCGTGGCGCTTTCAACCCAAGTGGAGTGTCTATGGTTCGCTGACTTACACCAGGAGCCTCATGCTGCAGAATTTGGCTACAGGAATAAACACCTTCGAAGCCACCGCCGGCAAGCAATTTCCGGATGTGCCAAACTGGATGGCGGGTGCAGCACTGCAATATCGCGACGGCCCCTGGTCGACCAGTCTGTCTGCAAAATACACAGGTCGTCGCTATTCGACGCTGGTCAATGACGAGGCTGTCAGCGGCTTCACGTTGTTCAGTCTGGATGCGGGCTATCATCTGCCTTCAGTTGCGATGTTTCGGGATCCCACCTTGCGCTTTAATGTCTACAATCTGCTCAACACCAACTATCTCTACCTGAACGCCTTGAGCACATTCACCACCCGTGCAGTAGGCGCTGGCGGTGTGGCGCCCGCTTATTATGTTGGCGCCCCGCGCATGGTGAGCCTGATGCTGTCTGCTGATCTTTAAACTGACTTGGTCGCCCAATGGTAAATTGACGTGCAAAGAGCTAATTCATTTAGCTGTCATTCCGGCGCAAGCCGGAATCCAGTCATCGAAAAATGACGCCGTTTGACCAATGGATTATATGGAATGAATTATCAAGTACTGCATGAGGTAACTTTTCTGGTGATGTACCTGACTGCAGGGCTGGCGACCTTTGTCATCGGCGAGCGGATGATTTTCTATGTCATTACCTTGCGTCATGCACGTTCCATCGAGTCCTTGCTGTCCACCGGTGAGGGTAATTCTGCGCAAATTTTCAACCAGTTTGAAAACAGTGTGAGCGTACCTGCGGAAGCATTGCGCCGCATGGTGGCAGCAAGAGGGCGCATACAAAACAGGCACGATCAGGAAGATATTTCCGAGGCGATTTATCTTTCGCTCAAGGCGAAGTTGCAGCATCGTTTATGGATACTCGACACGGCCGTCACTGCCGCGCCGTTGCTTGGCTTGCTGGGCACGATATTCGGCATCATCGAGACGTTCGGCGCGCTTGCGCAGTCGGGCGTTTCGGATCCGGCAAGCGTATCAGCGAGTATCGGCACAGCGCTGTATGCAACGGCGCTGGGTATCGCCATCGCACTTTACGGCCTGATTTTCTTTAACCTGTTTCAGGATCGCGTCGAACGTATCGGCGAACACCTGCGCATCATTATTTTGCATGCCGGCATCGGGAGTGCTGGTGACCTCATGGATGAAAAGCAAGCTGGTGATGCCAATTGACCACAGCCTTAACAGCCACATGACAAGGATATTTCGCTTCTGCGCCAGCGTTATTGGCTGGGTTTTCCTGCTGGCATTCACGGTACAAGCTGCGCCTGTCAGCCCGCTGTTTTTTAAAAATATGGGTGACGCGATGGATGCCAATTCGGGTGTTACATCCGTTATTCAGGATCGACAGGGCTTTATGTGGATCGGAACCACTACAGGGATTTTTCGTTATGACGGATATAATTTTATTCAGTACCAAAATAAGCCGGACAATCCGATCAGTTTGCCAGGTTTTGTTTTTAAGGTATTCGAAGACAGGCAAGGCACGATATGGATTTGTACGAAAAATGGACTAGCCCGACTTGATCCGGAAACAAATACATTCAAGCGGTTCACTTTCGGGCATGCCAAGAGTGCCTCCAAAGGCACAAGCCAGGTTGTAAATGATGACAAAGGTGGTCTGTGGCTTGCAACCCAGGAAGGGTTGCAGTACTTCAATCAGAAGAATGGCCTTTTCAAGGAGTACAAACATGACCCCTCTCAGCCTGACAGTATCGCTACGGATAATGTAAAAGCGCTGGCGCTGGATAACAATGGCGGGCTTTGGATCGCTACCTGGCCGGGGGGGCTGGACTATCTGGCATCAGGTTCCTCTGCTTTT
>JBAZAY010000052.1:0-18544 GCA_041671725.1 Gallionella sp.
ATTCCCCACCGACAAGGTTTTACCTCAACAACCTCAAATGCAAGTCTGGTTCAAAGCAGAATGCGGCGACAGGGCACCCCAGCCACCGCGTTAGCGGTTTAGTTCAACTTTAATTAGACACCAAATGTGTCTGATAATCTGGCGTTGAGTGTCGGATAATCTTGGCGAAAAATGCTAGTACGTTGATTTTCATAGGAGTTATATTCATGAAAACACCATTCTTTCCAGAAAAAACGTCATCGTCATTCACTAAGTTGTATTTACGTTACACACCGTAACCGTCAAACTCGAATGCGTCAATATTTCTAATGATTTATATTACCTGATGAGCTACTTGGAGGTGTATGCCCGACGGTCGACTTTTTGCACAAACTACGCGTCTACGAACCACTGCTAGACGGTTTTGATATTGGAGTCCGGGCGCTCAACCTTGAACCAGACCGCATACAACGCCGGCAGATAAAACAGCGTTAACAGGGTCGCGACCAGCAATCCGCCCATGATGACGACGGCCATCGGCCCCCAGAATACGCTGCGGGTCAGTGGAATCATCGCCAGGATCGCAGCGGCAGCGGTCAGCATGATAGGGCGGAAGCGTCGCACGGTGGATTCGACGATGGCATCCCAGTGATGCATGCCTTCATCCAGATCCTGAGTGATCTGGTCCAGTAGAATGACCGAATTGCGCATGATCATGCCGGACAGCGAAATCATGCCCAGCATCGCGACGAAGCCAAAAGGCACGTGGAATGCGAGCAGGGCGCAGGTTACGCCGATGATGCCCAGCGGTGCAGTCAGCAAAGCCAGTGCGACTTGTTTGTAGCGTTTTAACTGCAGCATCAGTAAGGTCACAATCAGGAAACTCATCAGCGGCAGGATTTCGATGATCGAATCCTGTGCCTTGTCACTGTCCTCCATCGCGCCACCCACCTCAATATGATAGCCTTCCGGCAGTTTTGCGCGAATGCCGGCAAGTTGACCATCGATCGCCACGCTGATATCCGGTGCACGCACATCGTCGGGCACATCGGCGCGGACCGTGACAACCGGCATGCGATTCATGCGCCAGATGATGCCGTCCTCCATGTCCACGCTGATTTTGGCGATCTGATTGAGGGGTACGGATTTGCCGTGCTCGCTATAGATATTCAGTTGGCTCAAGTTTTCAGGATCACCCCGTTCTGCGGGCTCGGCGCGCGCGACAATTTCAATGCGCTTTTCGCCTTCGCGCAAGCTCGTAACGGATAAGCCAGACAGGAATGCCTGCAGATTTCTCGAAATCACCTGAGAGGAGACGCCGTTCGCACGTCCTTTCTCCTGGTCAACGTTTATGTTAATTGTGCGAATCTTCTCATTGGAATCCAGACTCACGTTTTTGGTGTGCGGGTTTTGTCTGACCACCTTGGCAACTTCTGTTGCAATGTTGCGCAGTTTTTCAGGATCGTTGCCTACCACCCGGAATTGCACGGGATAGCCGACCGGGGGGCCATTTTCCAGTCGTGCGACTCGAATCCCCATGCTGGCGTAGTCTTTGTCCAGCATGGCGCGGGTGCGCTTGAGCGCCGCCTCGCGCGATGTACCGTTGCGGGTGGTGATGACGATTTGCGCATAATTGACGCTGGGCAGTTGCAGGTCCAGCGGCAGGTAGAATCTTGGTGTGCTGCCGCCGATGTAGCTGGTGTAATTCAGAATTCCGGGATCGGATTTGAGTTTTTCTTCAAGGCTGAGTGTCAGCGCCTCGGTGGTGGCAAAGCTGGTGCCTTCCGGTAACCAGACATCCATCAGCAGTTCAGGCCGTTCCGAAGGCGGGAAAAATTCCTGTTCGACTTTGGAAAAGCCCAGTAGTGCCAGAATAAATGCTGCTACCGTGAGGGCAAGTACGCTTTTCCTGTGATCCAGACACCATTCCACCAGCACGCGAAAGCGGGCGTAAAAGCCTTGCTGGTAATGATCCTCAGTCGGTACATGCAGGCCGTTGTCATGCAGCAGCCGGTAACCGATGAAGGGGGTGAAAACCACTGCGACCAGCCAGGAAACCAGTAAGGCGATGGTGACAACTGCGCAGATGGAAAAGGTATATTCACCTGCCGAGGACTTGGCGAGGCCGACCGGCAGGAATGCAGCAGCAGTGATCAGCGTGCCGGTGAGCATCGGAAATGCCGTGCTGGTATAGGCGAAGGTGGCAGCATGCAGGCGGCTATAGCCTTGCTCCAGCTTTACCTTCATCATTTCGACTGCAATCATCGCATCGTCTACCAGCAGGCCGAGTGCAATGATCAGTGCGCCCAGAGAGACGCGTTGCAGATCGATGCCAAGCAGATGCATCAACAGGAATGTTCCCGCCAGCACCAGTGGAATGGATAAACCGACTACCAGACCAGCGCGCATCCCCAGACTCAGGAAGCTTACGGCGAGCACGATGGCGAGTGCTTCGAGCAAGGCGCGCATGAATTCACCGATGGATTTTTCCACCACCGCAGCTTGATCGGACACCTGGTGTACTTCTATTCCCGGCGGCAACTGTTTTTTGATGCGTATAAATTCACTGTCCAGCGTTTTGCCGAGTTTGGCAACGTTGCCCTGCGGAGACATCGAAATGGCAAGACCAATGGCGTCCTTCCCCATGGTGCGCATCTTGAATGCCGCAGGGTCGGCGTACGAGCGGTAGACATGACACACATCGCCCAGCCGGTGGATCTTGCCGCCAGCCTTGATGCCGATATCCTGTATGCTTTTGACTGAGTTGAAATCGCCACTGACCCGCAGGCGCGTGATGTTGTAATGGGAAAGCACTTCTCCGGCGGGTTCCATTGCATTTTGCGCTTGCAAAGCGGAGGCGACCAGGAGCGGGTCGATGCCGAGTTCGGCCATTTTTCTGCTGGAAAATTCGATATAGATTTTTTCGTGCTGGACGCCGATCAGTTTGACACTGTTGACATGTTCTATCCTCAGCAATTCATCGCGCACGATGCTGGCCTGTTTTGCCAGTTGTGCATTGCTGAGTGTGCTCGACGTAAAGGCATAAATAGAGCCGTACGTCTCGCCAAAATTGTCGTTGATGACGGGGTCATTCACGCCTTCAGGCAGGTATCGGCGCATATCCGATAGCTCTTTCCTTACCTGATTCCAGGAATGTTCCAGCTCGGCGGGCGGCATGGCGTCTTTGAGCGTGACAAAAATGACCGCCTCGCCAGCTTTGGAATAGCTGCTGACGTTATCCAGCCAGGGGGTTTCCTGCAGTTTGCGCTCTACACGGTCAGTAACTTGCTGCTCAATCTCGCGTGCGCTGGCACCCGGCCATAGCAGTTTGATGGTCATCACCTTGAAGGTAAAGTCCGGGTCTTCTTTTTGTGCCAGTTGTGTGTAGGAAAACGTCCCTGCAAGCAACAAGGCGCACAAAGCATACATCACCAGCGCCTGATGTTTGAGTGCCCAGCTTGAGAGATTGAATTGCTGCATTGGAAATTCCTGAAAAATCACCTCACGCGGAGAGCGCGGAGAAAAGCTAAATTAAAATTAAAACACACCCTATGTTGATATGAAAAATACTTTTCTATCGCATTTAAACGGATTTGTTTTTATATTTCATGTTGCTTTTAGTCTTCTCCGCGCGCTCCGCGTCTCCGCGTGAGGCTGTTTTTGGGTTTAGACTTTGCCGATTTAGGGCGCAAAACGTTTGGCAATCAATACTGCATTCGTGCCGCCGAATGCAAATGAATTGGACATCACTGCCTCGAGCGGTACGCCGGTTCTGCCCTGGTTTGGCACGTAGTCCAGATCGCACTCGGGGTCAGGTTGATGCAGGTTGATGGTGGGCGGTATGGCCTGATGTTGCAGTGCCAGTAACGCCGCCATGAATTCGACTGCACCTGTCGCGCCCATCAGATGACCGTGCATGGATTTGGTCGAGCTGACCGGGATGTTATATGCATGAGAACCGAATGCCTGCTTGAGTGCGCGGGTTTCTTCAATGTCGCCAGCCTGTGTTGCCGTGCCATGTGCGTTGATGTAACCGATGTCCTGTGGTTGCAAATTCGCATCTTTCAGGGCGCTCAGGATGGTTCGTGTCTGACCTGCAGAATCCGGCTTGGTGATATGGCTGGAATCCGACGAGCAGTCGTAACCGGCCAGTTCAGCGTAAATTTTTGCGCCACGCCGTATTGCGCGTTCGGCATCTTCCAGTACCAGTACGGCGGCACCTTCGCCCAGCACCAGTCCGCTGCGGTTTTTGGAAAAGGGTTTGCAAGATGCGCCGGGGTCGCTCGGGTCTTCTTGCGCCATCGTTCGCAAGGCTTCCCATGCCTTCATGGCGCCTAGTGTCAGCATGGCTTCAGAGCCGCCTGCCAGCATCACATCGGCATAGCCATGTTTGATCTGACGGTAAGCCTCGCCTAACGCAATCGCCGAAGATGAACAGGCGGTGGAGTAGGTGATGTTGGGGCCTTGCAGATGATATTTGATCGACAAGTGTGAGGCGGCTGCATTGTTCATGCTGAGCAGCACGCTGAGCGGTTTGATGCGTGGGTTCTCGCGCTTGAAAACCTCGACGTAACCCTCTTCCAGAGTTCCTGCGCCGCCCAGGCATGAGCCCATGTACACACCGGCACGCTGGTATTCAGACTCGTCTAAAACCAGGTTGGCATCCTGTACGGCTTGTTCTGCGGCAACCAGGGCAAACTGACTGAAACGTTCAATCCCGGTGAGCTGGATTTTTGAAAAATGTGCAGCGGGATCGAAGTCATCCACGGATGCTGCGATACGCACTGAGAGCTGTTCAACAAAATCGCGCTGCAAGTGCTTGATACCGGAAACACCGGCCATCAGATTGCTGAAAAACAGTTCGGGAGAAAGACCTACCGGTGAAACGAGTCCTAAGCCGGTAATGACAACGCGCCTGGCCATTGATGCCGTTACGCCGATTGTTCAGCAATAATTCTGTCGACCAGATTGGTCACATCTTGCAGGGTCTTGATCTCGACCCGCTCATCCGGCAACTTGATCTTGAGTTCATCTTCTAGATTGAACATGAATTCTATCACCGACAGCGAGTCCAGTCCCAGGCTTTCCAAAGTAGCATCGGGTGTCAGATTTTCGAGCTTCAGGTCGAATTGTTCGACCATCATGCGCTGTATGGTTGGTAGTGAGCTCATGGTATGGATCTTCAGTGTTTATTTTGAGCGAATTATAACCGAAACCGTGTTCGAGCGATGCACTTTCATGGCGTAACAGGCTGCATGAAGCTAGTTTTTAGGGCGGTCAGCCTGATAAAACGCTACTTCGCTTTTTGTCATGACGGCACCGGTAAGACTATTCCTGATGCGCGGCATTGAAAAATTGTATGGTTTCGTCAGCTACCTGTTCCCGGTCATTATCGACGGTGATCATGTGGTAGCTGTTGTGTAACATCACGCATTTTACCAATTTCGAGCCTATATGTTTCGCAACAAACCGGGCGCTGCGCGGGGTGGAGACATCATCCTTCACTGCGTGAATGATTAAAGTAGGGCTAACGATCTGCGGCAGGCATTTTTTTACGGCTTTAATCAGCAGTTCTGCTTCGTGGATCGCGGGCAGGCATAAATTTGACACGGCGGCGATGGATGACTTTTCGCGTATCACCCATTTGCGCAATTGCTCATTCTTGATGCCGAACGGCGCACGCCCCGGATATTTATAAAAGTACCGGAATGGTGTGTAATAACCGATGGGCAGCACGAAGCGATACCAGGGGATGCTCCATCCGTCGTAATACAGGGTTGTGCCCAGCAAGGACAAGGTGGCAATTTCCGTGCCTAATTCCGCAGCAACACTTAACGCTAACACTGCACCTATGCATAGACCGCCAAGCGACACGGTTTCATGGCTTTGTTTGAGGATGGATACTTTATCTGATACAAGTTTATGCCAGTCTTGCCAGGGTGTCACCGAGCGCGATGTATCACCATTTCGGTATCCATAACCGGCAAAGTGCGGGACATAAACCGTGTAGCCTGCCTGATTTAATCGTTTGGCAAGCGGCAGCATTTCAGTTGGATTACCTTGCAGACCATGCAATAACAGCACCGCATGTTTACCGCCTTTTAATATGGTTGTGTCCATTTATCAGACCTGAGAAATCCAAATAACATCAAAAAAACATGGATTAACCGGTGTTTTCCAGTTGCACAGCTCGCTTTTGCCAGGCGTTCATGCGTTTCGCCGTCAGCTTCGCTTGAGTCTTATGGATGGATATGATGAATTGCGTCGAAAAACCGTATGGTTTCGCTGGCGACCAGTTCCCGGTCATTGTCCACCGTGATCATGTGGTAGCTATCGTGCAGCAGGACGCTTTCCACCTGCTTGGAGCCGATATGCTCAGCGACATAGTGTGCGTTACGCGGTGAGGCGACATCATCCTCGATGGCGTGAATGATGATGGCGGGTGCTGTTACCTGGTGCAGTGACTGCTTGACCGATTTAACCATGCGTTCGGCCTCCTGTATGGCCGGAAGGTTAAGCTTGCTGGCGCCGACGATGGAAGAATCCTTGTGGCTCATTTCGCGTGCAATCCATTTGCGCAACTGTTTGTTTTTCAGTCCGAACGGCTCGCGCTCACGGTAACTGTAGATATAGCGAAACGGAGAATAGTAGCCTATGTAGCGCAAAAAACGATACCAGGGGATGCTCCATCCGTCATATTTTAACGTGGTTGCCAACAGCGTCAGGGCAGAGACTTCATCGCCCAGTTCTGCAGCAATGCTGAGCGACAGGGTGGCGCCGATACACAATCCTCCGACTGCTACCGTGCTGTGCTGTGATTTTAGCGCGCCGAACTCGGCCAGTGCCTTTGCATGCCAGTCTTGCCAATGAGTCACCGAGCGGGGCGTGTCACCATGCATGAAGCCATATCCGGGGATATGAGGTACATGTACCGTGTAGCCAGCCTGGTGAAGACGCTTGGCAATGGGCTGGAGTTCTGCGGGACTGCTTTGCAGTCCATGCAATAACAGCACTGCATGTTCGCCGCCTTTTAATGTGATTGCATCCATCTGTTTAACCTAATAAGGTACGTCTGATTAATAGCACCATCTGTATGAAGCGGCTATCACCGCAACGGTTGTTTTCTGAAATGGTTGGTGCATTACCAGAACGGGGCCGGATTATAGGGTAATTCGCGCAGGTGAGCGTAGCCGTACGGCGAAATCCGAATCTGGTTCAGGCATATTGGCTTGTAGTTTGGTTCATGATTTAATAAACGAATCGTTCATGCAACGCTTCCAGATTCAATTCGCGCAAGATGTACTCCAGCCGCAGTTTTACATCCTTGCGTGGCTGGCCCAAGTGGCGGGCTACAATCAGTTCATTTTTCATCGAGTGTTCCCAGCCAACCAGTTCCGTCACAGTTACCTGGTAGCCGTGCGATTCCAGCAACAGGCAACGCAGTACGTTGGTCAAGTGGCTGCCGAATTCACGGGTATGAATAGGATGACGCCAGATTTCCGATAAGGGCGTTTTGCCAAACGACTGGTTCTTGTGCTTGTTTAATACGGAGGCGACTTCAGCCTGGCAGCAGGGTACCAGTACGATGAAGCGGGCTTTTTTGTGCAGGGCGAATTTGATCGCGTCATCGGTGGCGGTATTGCAGGCATGCAGCGCGGTAACGATATCAATTTGTTCCGGGAGCGCTGGAGAGTAGATGGACTCTTCCACCGACAGATTCAGAAACGACATACGTTCAAAGTTCAGCTTGAGCGCCAGTTCCTGAGATTTGATAACCAGCGCCTCGCGCGTCTCGATGCCATAGATGTGTCCGGCCTCGCGCGCCTTCAGAAACAGGTCGTAGAGGATGAAGCCCAGATAGGACTTGCCCGCACCATGATCCGCAAGCGTCAGGTTCGGTTTGACGGTCAGTATTTCATCCAGCAATGGTTCGATGAAATGAAACAGATGATAGACCTGTTTCAGCTTGCGCCTGCTGTCCTGATTGAGCTTACCGTCGCGCGTCAGGATATGCAGCTCTTTTAGCAGTTCGACGGATTGATTGGCTTTGATTTCTGGAATGAGGGTCATGTTGAAATTTAGGAGGGCTAACCGCGCCATTATCCTATAAAAAGCAGTTGTCTACGAAAAGCACGAAAAAACACGAAATGTTTCTCGCAGGAATATTACACAATGGACGAATAGGTTTTAGCAGGGTTGATGCCCGGTGGGCATCAACTCGCATAACTCGCAAAATATTCAATACGATAGCCAACTTCAGATAATTCACCTGGAAGGTGAATTGCTACTCAGGAGTAACATTTTGATTTGTTTAGTGAATTTCGTGGTTTTCGTGGATGAAAAGCCTTTTTAAGATTTCAGCATCTCGTCAAACTGCTCTATCGGTAGCGGTTTGCCGAACAGATATCCCTGGTAGTGGGTGCAACCTTTGTCCAGCAGCAGTTGCCTTTGCTCTTTCATCTCCACGCCTTCGGCAATAACATCCATATTCAGGCTTTGTGCCATTGCAATGATGGTGCGCACCACGGCATTATCGCTATTGTCGGTGGCAATGTCGTGTATGAATGACGAGTCAATCTTTATTTGATCGAGTGGCATCCGTTGGAGGTGCCGTAAGGATGAATAGCCGGAGCCGAAGTCGTCCAGCGAGAGCTGGACACCGACCCTTTTCAATGCGTCCATGCATTGGATCGTATCTTCAATATTTTCCAGCAACAGGCTCTCAGTCAGTTCCAGCTTGAGCAACATCGGATTGATGGCATGGCGTTGTACTGCAGCTTGAACCTGAGCTACGAAATCGGGCTGGTGGAATTGTCTGGAACTCACGTTTATCGCCAGCACCAGATTGCGGGTGAGCAGCGCTTGTTGCCATGTCCTGATCTGGGCGCAGGCGGTTTCCAGTACCCAAAGACCTATCGGCAGGATCAGCCCGGTTTCTTCCGCCAGCGTAATGAATTGATCGGGAGACAACAAGCCACGTACAGGGTGTGTCCAGCGGATCAATGCCTCTGCGCCTTCTGTTTGGCGCAAACTGTTTACCTGGATTTGGTAATGCAAATTGAATTGCCCGCCTTCAAGTGCGCGGCGTAGTTCGCCTTCAAGGGCTGCGCGGGCATTGATGGTGACCTGCATTTTCGGGTCAAAAAAACGCAGGGTGTTACGCCCAGCTTTCTTAGCCTGATACATGGCGATGTCGGCTTTTTTCAGTAATTCGGCTATCGTCTGTTGATCGTGGTTGAACAGGGTGGCCCCGATGCTGGGGGTGCTGTGGTATTCATGTGAGATTAGCTGGTAAGGCTGACCGAGGGTTGCGAGAATTTTTTCGCCGACCGCTTGCGTCAGCGCCGACGCTTCCAGCACATGTCCACTCAGGTCTTCGAGCATCACCACGAACTCATCACCGCCCAGACGCGCCACTGTGTCGCCTTCACGTATGCATGACTCCAGGCGAAGCGCTACCTGCTGCAGCAGTAAATCACCGAAGTCATGTCCGAGCGTGTCGTTAAGCGTCTTGAAATTGTCCAGATCAATAAACAACAGTGCACCTTCACGACCGTTACGCGCACTTGACGCCAGCGCCTGTTTGAGTCTTACCATCAGCAATCGACGGTTGGGCAGGCCAGTGAGCGGATCATAGAACGCCAGACTCTTGATTTCTTCTTCTGCGGCTTTGCGTTCCGTAATGTCGATGTGTGTGCCGACATAATGAGTCACGTTTTCATTTGAATCTTTGACGGCGCTGAGCGTGAGCCATTTTGGACAAATCTCACCATTTTTATGTCGGTTCCAGATTTCACCCTGCCATGTGCCGGTGCGAAGCAGGGTATCCCACATCTGGGCATAAAAAGCCGCATTGTGGCGTCCCGATTTGAGCAGGCGTGGTGTTTGACCCACGGTTTCCTCAGCCGTGTACCCGGTGTCCCTGGTGAAAGCCGGATTGACCCGCAGGATCACACCGTTGGTGTCGGTGATTATCAGGCTTTCTTGCGACTCAAAGGCGACTGCTGCGATGCGAAGAGTGGCCTCAGCCTGTTTTCGACAGGTGATGTCACGCGAAAACGCGATGAAATGCGGGTCCTGATCGTCCGTTTTCACATACTGGAGCACAATTTCCACGGGGATATCGTGTCCATCCTTGTGCCGGTGCAGTGCTTCAAAGGTTGTGGCCGTCAGGCTGCCGTCCCGGAGCGACTGCAGCATTGTGCGAAAACGCGGCTCAATGAATTCCGGCATGATGTCCAGCGGCGTCATATGCAATAATTCATCCTCACTGTAAGCCACTTGTTGCACGGCACCGTGGTTCACATAAATAAAACGTAGCGTATCGGCATGAAAAATAAAAACGCCATCCAGCGTGTGATCCAGGGTGTACTTGAATTGCGCCAGCGTGACGGCGTGTTCGCGTAAGGTTTTATTTGCCTGATCCAGCATGCGATTCGCATCAATCCTGGCTTTGATGCGCAGGCTTGATTCGCGGTGCAGCAGGTAGGTGGCGAGCATGATCAGCAGCACGAAGAATACGTTTGCCAGCAGGATTAACCCCGACAACCGGCCTTGGCTGGAACGGAATTGCGCCTCGCGCTGCACCAGCAAGTCAGCTTCTGCATTCTCGAAGTTGCGCATCTCGGCGCGGATCGTAGCCATCAACTGTTTGCCGCGACCGTTGCGCAGAATTTCCAACGCGGCAGCGCTGTCCTGCCGGCGACGCAGATCTATGGTCTGCTGCAGAATCGCCATTCTGTCCTCGATCAACGGGGAGAGCACGTCCAGGCGATGGTGTTGTGCGGGCTTGTCACGGGTTAGCTGGCGCAATTCGGACAGTCGTCCCTTGAGGGTGTCGCGCACGGCCAGGTATGATTCCAGAAAGGCTTCGTTGCCGGTTTCAATGTAGTCCCGCTGCCCCGTCCCGGCATCATTCAGATCGAGAAGCAGGTCATGCGTCGCGTTCATTACCAGCAGGGTGTGTGTTTGTAAGTCGGCGGCACGCTCGCTCTGTTTGACGGCCCACAGCGATGCCAGCGCTACCAGCATGACCAGTACGCCTGCGGCGATAAATCCGACAACAGGCTTAATGTTCATGATGAACCTGTGCCATACGAAAATCACCCGCAAGGAACGCCTGCACTGTATTCGCAGGTTTCATGTCGTGCCTGTTTGTTAACGACGTGATTGCCCACATGGGCAGTTGACGGCGTGTCGCAACAATTTCGGATGAATGCGGTTGCATGGGGTGTTTTGGTTCAACCTGTATTAAAAGGCTTCCCACATGCTAATCACATGACTAACCCGTGTATATAGGTAAAATCCTATCCGGATTCAGTTATTTTGCAGTACTGCAAGGTTCAAGGGCACGTCAGAGGTTGCCGATGTAATTAGCCGAACTTCAGCTTCATGGTGAGCACCGTGCCAGCCAGCAGCAGTGTGATGCAGTTGGCGATGATGATAGGCCAGGACTCCAGCAGGATGCCGTAACTTAGCCAGAGCGCGACGCCCACGGTGAACAGGGCGTACATGCCGAGTGATATGTCGGCGGTATGGCGGGTGCGCCACACATTTCAGGCCTGCGGGATGAAGGCCGTGGTGGTCAGTGTGGCAGCAACACTGCCGATGATATCTGCGTTAATCATAAAAAAGGCTTTTTATCCACGAAAAACACTAAATTCACGAAATAAATCAAAATTTTAGTCATAGGTAGTAATTCACCTTTCAGGTGAAAATATTAAAGTTTGCTATCGTATTGAATATTTTTGTGTTTTTTCGTGACTTTCGTGGACAACTGTTTTTCCTAGGTTAATCACGGTGTTCCTGGGTATGCACTTCGTCTAGCGGCCACAATTGGTGCGCATCCAGCAGCAAACGATAACGCGCTTCATTGGCGTCCAGCTGTGCCAGATGTTCCGCCAACGAGGACTCGAGCGCGAAACGGCGTGCGGTAAGACTGTCCGACAGGCTGGCTTCTCCCAATGTGTAAGCCTTGGCCACCAGTTCAGCGTTGTTGCGGATGGACAGAGCGGCTTCATGCGCATGCTGCCAGGTCTCAAAACTTTTCACGGCCATAAGATGTGCCGCATAAACGTCCCCCTCAAGGCGTCGTTTGACGTAAGCCTCCTGATCGGCGGCTATAAAGGCTTGTTGTTCAACGCCCTCAGCCGTGGCATTCCGATGTCCGATGGAGAACGGCACCATCAGGTACACGCCGGTCACTTTCTCGTTGCCGCCCATTTCATGCGAGTAGCGCAGGCCGACGGTAGGATCGGGAATCTGGTCGGCGCGGCTGCGCTGCGCGAGAAGGTGTTGCACGTGGTTGTGCGCCTGTACCATGCCAAGTTCGTGGCTGTCTTCGAATATGTGCGACTTCCAGAATGTGAAATCATGTTCGACCAACTCGGGCGTGGCGGGCGGCAGTTTTTCCGGCAATTGAATTGCGGGGAAAGGTCTCGTCAGGTCATTGCCCGCGAGTTGTGCGCGCAATTGTGCCTGATGCCAGGATACGCCGGCCTGATCTGCTGCTGCAGTTGCCTGATTTAACTCAAGTTTTGGCGCGTCACCTGCTTTTACCCGCTTTTCGGTCATCTGTGCTTGTTGTTTGAGTATCTCAACCTGTTTTTGCCAAAGCGCGGCTGTCGCCTGTTCGCGTTGCCAGTTAAACCAGAGTTTAAGCAGTGTGCGTCCTGCTTCGTGGTGCGCATCTCCCAGCGCATATTCTGCACGTTGCACGCTGGCCGTACCGATGTTCTCGTCTATGCCTACTTTGTTGAACAGGCGTAACGGGCGTTCCAGCGCGACATCCCATTCCTTCAGTTTCTGTCCTGTGTTGACGATGTTACGTTGTGACGAACCGGCGCGCAGGTTAAATTCATAAGGGCCGCTGTTCCACTTGCGCTGATTGGCGAGTTCCATTTTCAGGCTGCTGGTGGCGTTGAGTACCAGCAGATGATTGGCCAATGCATTTTCTACCTGTGCAGGTGGCGGCAAATCGGGGCGGTTGATCTCTGCGGCGGTCGCAAAACCACTGGATAGCAGTAGTCCTAATAGCCCACTTGCTGTCACGCTCTTGCTATTTGCTACTAGCGACTTGCTTCTTCCCATTATCAATTTTCCACTTTCCATTGCCCGCATCATGCCAGCCTCCCGAATTCGATCACCGGCGTTATCCAATAGGCAATTTCCGGGTTGGCTTCTTCGAGCTTGAGATGACTGATCAGCTCTCTTGCATCGTCAAGGTTCATCACCGAGTCGATCTGGACACGTTGCGAGCGTCCCCGGACTTGTTCGATCATGCTGGGTAGTTTTTCTTTCTGGCTGCCGCCTTCGATGCGGGTCAGGGAAAAACCGCGTACCCAATCGGGATGCTCCAGCAGGTGATCGACCAGACGTTCTTCCAAAGAGCGATGGCAGACCACAGTCAAACAACAATTCATTTCTTTCATTCTAAAAACCCCTTTATTCCACGAAAATCACGAAACGTGTCAGGCAGGCAATTTGCCGGAAGGAAAATGCTCGCAAAGGCACAAAATAAATCAACATCTTGATTTTATGTAATAATTTACACACAAGACGAAGATGAAAGTCGTGGTATCTATTTGTATTTTTCGTGTTTTTTGCGAGCATCCGCTTTGCGGATTGCCTGCCAAAACCGTTTCATGTGTTTCGTGGACGGCTGTTTTTGTTTCAATTGGTTCTCCTCACGCGTTCAAGGCCGAAGCGGCGGTACAGGATAGGTAGCATGATCAGCGTCAACAGTGTCGAGCTGATCAGTCCGCCAGTCACAACGACGGCGAGAGGTTTCTGGATTTCGGAGCCGGGGCCGGTGGCAAACAGCACCGGCAACAAGCCAAAGGCTGTGATGCTGGCGGTCATCAGTACCGGGCGCAGACGACGTTTTGCACCTTCGAATACCACCTGTGTGATCTCCATCCCTTCAGCGTGCAACTGGTTGAAGTAGGACACCATCACCACGCCATTGAGCACTGCAATACCCAACAGGGCGATGAAACCGACCGAGGCTGGGACGGACATATATTCGCCGCTGATCCACAGCGCAAAGATGCCGCCGATCAGTGCAAACGGAATGTTGGTCAGTACCAGAACTGCCTGTCTGACCGAGCCGAAGGTGGCGAACAGCAGCATGAAGATCATACCCAGCGCGACCGGCACCACCACGGCAAGTCGGGCCGCTGCGCGTTGCTGGTTCTCGAACTGGCCGCCCCAGGTCAGGCGGTAGCCTTGCGGCAGCTTGATTTTTGCGGCGACGGCGGCTTTTGCTTCATCAACAAAACCGACCAGATCGCGATCGCGCACGTTGCTTTGTACCACCACCATGCGCACGCCGTTTTCTCTGTCAACTTTCACCGGGCCATCCACTCGCTCCAGTTTGGCGACGACTGATAAGGGGACATTCTGCCCGTTGGCCAGCGGCAGGGTGAGCGCGGAAAATAGCGCCGGAGAATGTTGTATATCGGTTTCGCCACGCATGATCAGCGGCGTGCGGCGGCCATTTTCGATCACTGTGCCCAGATGTTGTCCCTCGATCTGGCTGCGCAAGGTATTGCCGATGTCGTCCACGCTCAGGCCTAAACGACCCGCAGCCAGACGGTCAATCGCCACGCGGAAATACTGCACACCGCTGTTTTTTACGGTAAACACATCCTCGCTGCCCTTAATGTCTTGCAGCACCTTGACCATTTGTTCGGCGGTTTCGTTGAGTTTATTCAGATCCGTGCCGAATATCTTGATCGCGATATCGCCCCGTGCGCCGGTGAGCATTTCCGAGACGCGCATGGCAATCGGCTGGGTAAAGCTGTACTCCACCCCAGGGAAATCCGCCATTACTCGGCGTACGTTATCGACGATGATATTCTTGTCCTTGTTGCGCCATTCCGCCTGAGGTTTGAGCACCAGAAAGTTGTCTGTCTCATTCAAGCCCATTGGATCAAGACCGAGCTCATCAGCCCCCGCGCGCGAGACGATACCCTTGACTTCAGGCACTGCTTTGAGGATGGCCTGCTGAATGCGCTGATCCATGCTGGCGGTCTGTGCGATGTTGATCGAAGGTAGCTTGGATACCTGCATGATCAGATCCCCCTCGTCCATTTCCGGCATGAAGGCTTTACCGATCAGCGTATACACGCCACCGCTGATAACCAGCATGGTAAGGGCCGCGATAATCACCATGCGCTCGCGCTGAAGCGCGCGTTCAAGCATAGGTGCGTAGATTGACATCGCCTTTCGCACCAGCCAGGGTTCATCGTGGCTGGCCGTTTTGATCAGCAAGGAAGAGAGCATCGGCACAACGGTCAGCGACAGCAGCAAGGATCCTGCCAGCGCGAACACAATGGTCAGGGCTACCGGGATGAACAGCTTGCCTTCGAGTCCTTGCAGTGTCATCAGTGGCAGAAACACGATGATGATGATGGCAACGCCGGCCGCAACGGGCGTAATAACTTCCTTTACTGCACGGTAAATAACGTGCAGATGCGGGATATGATCGCGCCGCCCGGCTAAATGATTGATGATATTTTCCATTACCACTACCGAGCCATCCACCAGCATACCAATGGCGATCGCCAGACCTCCCAGACTCATTAGGTTGGCGGACATGCCGAACTGTTGCATCAGGATAAAGGTGATCAGCACTGCCAGCGGCAAGGTGATGGCGACGACCACTGCGGCACGCAAGTTGCCTAGGAACAGAACCAGCAGGATCACGACAAGTACGATGGCTTCGGTCAGCGCTTTCGACACCGTGCCGATCGCGCGGTCTACCAGGCTGCCGCGATCATAAAATACGCGGGTCGTGACGCCTTTGGGCAGGTTGGGGGCAAGTTCCTGTAATTTGGCTTGCACGCCGGCGACCACTTTTTGAGCATTTGCGCCGCGCAGGCCTAGTACCAGGCCTTGCACCGCTTCGCCCTTGCCGTCTTTGGTTACGACACCATAGCGTGTCATGCTGCCGATGCGTACCTGAGCGACATCGCCCACGCGTATTGGATTGCCAGCCGGGCTTGCAATGACGATATTGCGTACATCCTGCAGGTTTTTAATACTTCCTTCTGCGCGTACCAGCAAGGCTTCGTCGCCGTCATTGATGCGTCCGGCGCCGTCGTTGCGATTGTTGGCTTGCATCGCCTGCTGCAACATCGCAAAGGAGATGCCATGAGAGGCGAGCGCATTGTGATCCGGCACTACTTCAAAGCTGCGCGCCAAGCCTCCCAGCGAATTGACATCGGCAATGCCAGGCAGCGTGCGCAGTGCCGGGCGTATTACCCAGTCCAGAATGGTGCGGCGCTCTTCCAGAGAAACTGTGTCGCCTTCCACCGTGAACATAAACATTTCACCCAGTGGTGTGGTAATCGGGGCCAGACCGCCGGAGGCTGCCGGCGGTAAATCTCGCTGAGCATTGTTCAGTCGCTCGGCGACCTGCTGACGCGCCCAATAGATGTCGGTGCCATCAACAAAATCAATGGTGATGTCGGCAATCGCGTATTTGGAAATTGAGCGCATGATGCGTTGATTCGGGATGCCCAGCATTTCCAGCTCGATGGGCGTGACGATGCGCGCCTCGACTTCTTCCGGGGTCATGCCCGGGGCCTTCATGATGAGTTTGACCTGTGTAGAAGAAACGTCCGGAAACGCGTCAATCGGCAAGTCGCGGAACGACGCAATGCCAGCACCAATCAGCAGCAGCGTCATCGCGGCCACCAGCAAGCGCTGAGTCAGTGCAAATTCAACCAGTTTAGAAAACATTATTGATCCCCGCCTATGCCCATCATGCTGGATTTAAGCGCTGAAACACCGTGTACGGCAATTTTTTCAACCCCCTTGAATGCGCCGCTGATAACGCTGTTCTGTGCACCTTCGTTAAGTACCTGAATGGTTTGAGCGCGGAATCCTTGCGATGTTTGTACGAACACCACGGTGCGGCCGGCAATGCGGGAGATTGCGCTGTTGGGAATATTCCATTGCGCGCCGGCGTTGGCAGTCGTGCTGATGGATGCTTCAACAAACTGCCCGGGGCGCAGGTTTTCTGCACCCAGCAAGATGATGCCGCGCAATAAGACTGTCTGATTAGTGCCGGTCAGGCTGCGACCAATCGCGGTGAGTTTTCCGCTGGCAGCATAAGCGGGGGCTGATATTGCTGCTCCTATTTTAAGATCGCGGGTGACAGCCAGCGGCGCCTGAATTTCAAGGGCTAGCGGACTGAGCTTGGCAATTTTGAAAATCGGCACGGCTGCATCCAGACGTTGCCCCGCACTGGCGGTTTTTTCTAATACCACGCCATCTATAGGGGAGGTTATGGTGAGCAGGCTGCTTAAGTTGTTTCCCGATTGCAGTTGTGCAATCGCACTATCGGACATGCCTGAAAGTCGCAACATTTGTTTTCGTTCGGAAAAGGCTGCCTGGGCTTCGAGCGACAAACTGCGGGTAGTTCGATAGCGGGTCTCTGAAATAATGCCGTCCTTATATAAGGATTCGTCGCGCGCAAGATTTTCTCGTGCAAGTTGGTTTTGCACGGAGGCTTGTAGGAAGCCTCGCTGGACTTCGGCCAGGGCCGGGCTTTGCAAACTTGCAATCGGCTGTCCGCGTTTGACGCTGTCACCTACGCCGACCAGGGTTTGCTCAATCATCGCAGTTAATGGCGTGCTGATGATATACATCTGATTGCCGGGGATAACGACTTGAGCGGGAAGGCCAGATACATCGCCTGACTGCTTATTGGGTAAGGCGATAGTTGTGATGCCCAAGGCCTGAACTTGCTTGGCGCTGACTGCGATATTTTCGTCGGCGTAGCCAGGTTGGATAGTGGACAGGACAATAAGTCCGAGAATAAGCGAGGCATTTTTCATATAAAGCTCCGGTATGCGCAAGGTCAGGTGCGCATAATACTTGTTGCGAAAGGAACAGCACAGTCATAGTCCTGTCAAAGCGCTGAATAGTTCATCCAGGCTGATCAAATGATAAAAAAAGAAAATATCGTTTGACGTGAAGTGATGGTATTGATATAGTTCGTTTTCGCTGACGCGGGGTGGAGCAGCTCGGTAGCTCGTCGGGCTCATAACCCGAAGGTCATAGGTTCAAATCCTGTCCCCGCAACCCAGAAATGGCAGTGAAACGAATTTGGTAGTTGTTTTAAAAGAGTGTGAAGATTTAGTTGACAACGAGTTTCAAGTCTCTATAATGCGCACCTCTTCGCTGAGACGAGGTTTGAAGCAGAGCAGGATGGGCAACCAAAAGGCTTTAAGAATCAGTAAGATGATTTGGTTTCGCTGAGTTTGGCAAGGTTACAAAGATTTCAAAATGTAGTTGACAAGAAGTTTTAAGTCTCTATAATGCTGACCTCTTCGCTGCAGATGCAGCTGCTCTTTAAAAATAAAATTAAACAATCGACGAGTGTAGGTGCTTGGTTTTTGGTATGTTTTTGCTGCTTCGGCAGTATTAAACGACTTTAAAATATAGTAGTGCTTACGCAAAGTCGAAAAAAATCATGTTATGTGATTTTCTTTGAGTAAGATCGGTTCAGCAGTGAACCAAAACAGGTATTGAACTTAAGAGTTTGATCCTGGCT
>JBAZAY010000053.1:0-17319 GCA_041671725.1 Gallionella sp.
TTCCATCTTGAGTGACCAAAGTACTCCTTTCAGCTTCGAAGAGACTAAAGGTTCAAAAAGAGAAGACATTACTCTACACTTGTAGAGTAGTTTAGACATTGAAGTCTACTTTCTTAAAGCTCATACTTTGCCTCTGTCCTACACCTCCAGCCTGATATAACTCCCCTTTCACCGTCAGAATGTTAGTATGGATCTTTCCACCGTCGATTACCTCTACACTTGTGCCAACACTCGATTCAAACTTTAACAAGGTCGGACGGTCTCCGATAGTAAGTCGACCAATCCCTAACTCCCCATTAGCATCATCACCACAGCCATAGACCTCACCCGTGTCAAGGATGACAAAGCTTGTGTCGCAACCGCAGGCTATCATCTTACAAGTAGAGGGGAGAGTAAATAGAACCGGACATGATTTGTGAGTACCCACATGACCCAATTGACCGTAGTAGTTAGATCCGCACCCATACACCTCTCCAGTTGAAGTTAGCATAAGTAGGTGGATGTCGCCGGAAGCAATGGAAACTACTCTCTCAGCCATCATTACTCTCATGGGATCTAGACTCAGTTTAACAGTTCCTTGACCCAGCTGACCCCATTTATTCATACCCCAGGTATACACCGAGCCATCCGTGGTCAATGCGTAATATGAATCTGAGTAACTGCTCGTCTGAAGTTGGTGGCAAGGTGCTGGTAGGTCAATGGGGTCATCTTTATCACCGGATACGAACCTCCAATCATAGACATGGCCGTCAACCGTGACTAGACAATATGACTCGTATCCAAAGCTCACACTGATCACTGTAAATGGCAGGTTGATTAGAGTAGGAGTAGTCGGGATGTATCCCTTCCACATCCACTCATACACCTTTCCATCAGCTGTAAGGAAGGTACTCCGCTCTCCAGAAGATGCCACTGAGAGAACTCTGATAGGATAGGGTTTGACATCAGGCTTTGACACCACCATCGAGCCATCCAACCCCCAGGTGTAAATCTGACCATCGTCACGATATGCGAAAGGTCTACCTTCTTTTGATAGAAAGGTAGCGCTGTAGTATCCACAGGCTAAGCGATGAGGGACGGGGAGGAAAGAGAGAAGTTCGTTCATGGTGGTAATGATTGAGAGGTGTCAGTTCTCTGATGATTCAACTTTGACTCTTAAGCTTCTTCTCATATGAGAAGAAAACACTCCCTGTTCACACAATGTCAAGCATGACGTAATCAGTGTACCTTTCATTGTTCTTTTCATCAACCAAGATTACCTTGTTCCAAAGCACTGCGAGGGTTTGACTCAGTCCCTTACCTTTTGAGTAACGCTGAGTCAGGTGGGTGAAGGTAGATCTCACGGTTACCCGCATCTGCCTACAGAAACCTAAACGTACCACCTGAACCAGATCTCCTGAGCAGTAGTTATACAGATTACCTTCCACTGTTAACACCAGCATACTATCTAGTATTTCGACTGAAGCGACCAACTCCCCGTTAGGTACATCTACTTTGATAGGGATAGGCGACCTAATCATCTTACCAAGACCCAATCTACCAGAGTGGTTGTGACCCCAAGTGTATAGTGACCCATCAACGGTTACGGCACCTATACTGGTACTTCTTACCTTGAGTTGAAAACAAGGTGCTGGTAGCTCTACAAGAGTAAACTTGCTGACTCCATCGGGATCAGGGCTCCAGGATTGACCACCTATACCTAGATGACCGTCCCCATTATTCCCGATGCCATAGACTTTACCACTCAAGGTGAGTATCAGCATACTACGGAATCCAATCAGAGCTGAAACCACTGGTTCAGAGAAGGGAAGAATAGTCCAGTCTGGGTAGGTACCAGTGTTTATCAATGGATGTTTGGTAATGACGTCACCACGGACGTAGATATTTCCTTTACAGGTAATGACTGCCGTGGTGTAAGCGGTGTATGACACTGAGGTTACAGTCCATGACAATGGAAGTTCTACTAAGCTCTCGGCCTGATTGTTCTTAGTGTCACTGACATAGAGTTTGCCATTCACTCCAACAATTCCGCAATTGGTACGGTAGGTGGATATGACAGGGGTAGCGAGAAAGGATAGGAGTTCCTCCATGATGGTAATCATGAGAAGTGTCAGTCCTCTGATAATTTCAACTTCGACTTCTTCTCATGCGAGAAGAAGATAAGCCGGCTCATACAACATCAAGCATGACATAATCAGTGTTCGGTTCATCGGGTCTGGGTATTCTAGCCGCCAACAAATACCCAAACCAGCCTACAGCGATGACTCGACTAAGTCTCGTAACCTTTGTGTAAGATTGAGCTATGGAGGGGATTTTAGGATACAACGTAACCCGCATGTCCATACAGAAACCTGGGAGGGACATCATCTGACCCGGATTACTGTTAGTGTAGTTATACAGATGTCCTTTCTCAGTCAAGACTAGAGTACTACTCACTACTTCAACTGAAGTGGCTAGTTCTCCTCCAGGTATATCCACTTTGAGTGGGATAGGTGACCTAATTAACTCACATAGACCCAATTTACCATTTTGGTACCCCCAAGCGTATAAAGATCCATCTACGGTTACGGCACATGTACTGGTACTTCTCACCTTGAGTTGAAGGCATGGTGAAGGTAGTTCTACAAGAGTGAAGTCGTTGACACCATTGTAATCGAGACCGTTGTCTGAACCGCCATTTATACCTAAATGACCATCCCCATTCCTTCCGATACCATAGACTTTACCACTCAAAGTAAGTATCAGCATACTACGGAATCCGATCTGAACCGAGACTACTGGTTCAGAGAAGGGTAGAGCCGTCCAATCTGGATAGGTGACACTCCCATCTACGTCTGGGTATGTGGTGACGATTCTACCACAGACGTAGACGGTTCCTTCACATGTAATGACGGCTGTGGTGTGAGCGGTGTGTGATACTGAGATGACAGGCCACGGCAATAGGGTTTCTGTGAAACCCTCGAAGAAGGTCTCTTGACTATCCATAGCGTCACAGATATAGAGTTTTCCATTCACTCCTACTATCCCACACTCATTGAGGTCTGTGGATATGACAGGGGTGGAGAGAAAGGATAGGAACTCCTCCATGATGTACAATGCTCATATCATCCTCTCGAAAGAATCAATAGTACTACTTACCCATCATTCTTCTCATGGAGAAGAAATCTACTTCATGACTCTATCACGTCAAGTAGGAAATAACGAGTCGTATTGTCGCACCTTGGACAGTCATCGAGCATGGTCACTTTATCATCCGTTACTGTGAGAATGCGTCTGACTCCTCTCAGCTTAGAATAAACCTGACATGAAGTGGTGGGGCGATAACTGGCTGACATTTGTCTACACAAGCCATTCAGTCCCAACTGTCTCAACCTACACGCCTCGTCCCTCTCATACCAATTGTATGAGCCTCCGCAGATATACTCGCGTCCAGTGACTGTTAACACCAACATAAACGTTGTCAGCTCGACTGAGGCTACAAGTTCTTCTTTGGGAAGGGTTACTTTGACGGGGGTTGGTGACTTAAGGAACTTCCCTAATCTTAGCTTACCATCACTGTTATGACCCCAAGTGTACAGCGAACCATCCACGGTTAGGGCACAAACGCTACTACATTTGAGCTTGAGTTGACAACAGGGAAATGGTAGATCGACGAGAGTGAACTTGTCGACTCCTGTATAAGTGACGACGTTATCGATGACAGACGGCAGTCCACCGCCTATACCTAGCTGACCATCATCATGATTCCCGATACTATAGACTTTACCACTCAACGTAAGTAGTAACAGACATCGATAGCCGATCTCAGTCGAGACAATAGGCTCAGGGAATGGGATAGCAGTCCAGTCTGGATAGGTAGTCTCTGTGTCAGGATATCGGGTGACGACATCACCTCGCAGATATACATTACCCTCGCAATTGACGACTGCCGTGGTCTTATCAGAACAGGATACTGAGGTTATAGGCCAAGGTAGTGGGATGTGGACTCTCTGTCGGAGTAGTTGATGATCAGCTCCAGTTAGATGACCGCAGTGGCCATAGGCATAAAGCTTACCATCAACTCCCACTGTTCCGCTGTGAGTAGTGTCAACAGAAGTGATAATCACAGGGAGAAAGGATAAGAGTTCCTGCATTCTCGAGCTCCCTTGATGTGACTCGTACCGAAAAAAAAAGATTCTTCTCAATTAATAAGAAGAATGACTACATCACCTTTACAAAGGTTGACTGAGCCGTAATACCATCCACATCCCCACAGGTATACACCGATCCATCACTCGTCAGTAGAGCCGAGTGACTAAACCCTGCCCCGATGCTCTGTACCGTACCTTCAAACTTAAGGAGAGTAGGATAGTAGAGATAGTCATCGTCTCCTACCACACCAGTCCCCAATTCTCCGGTTGTACCATTACCCCAAACATACACCTTTCCATTACGAAGAATGACAAAGTTATGCCAGCCACCAGAGGCTACGAAAGTACAAGGCGACTCTAGTGGAAGGGGTTTAGGTACGACCAGATACCTAATTAGATCCCTATCTCCGTGACCCAGTTGTGCGTCCCAGTTGCCTCCACATGTATAAACGGTACCTGACAAGGTGAGGATCACTGTGTGTAAGTCGCCACATGACACTGAGATGACTGGCTCATCCACCCGAGCTTTTCTGGGAATACCTATGTTATCATCGTAGTTACCCAGTCCCAGTTGCCCACTGTCGTTTCTACCAAACGAGTATAGACTGCCATCTATTGTTACCATGTGGTGGGAACCGGAATAAGTCTGTACCTGACAGGCTGGGAATGGTAGGTCAATGAGATAGGGAGTTTCAATCTGCTCACTAGCACGCTCACACTCATACTGATAAGCTGATCCGTCAAGAGTGAGAACCAGCAAACACTCTTCTCCAAGACTTACAGAGGTTACTACCGATGGTAGCTCGATCAACGACCATGGATTGGTACTTCGTCGAACGTATAATCTACCATCGACGGTAACATAAGCACTGTAGCTAGATTGATTGGTTACCAGAGTGCGGATGGGGTGGACTCGTTCAATCAGAGATGGAGTCTCTGATAATTGGTTACCAAAGCCCGAAGAACCCCAAGCGTACACTTCTCCCGTCTCTGTGATAAGGGTTGTGGAGCGGAAGTCGCACCTTAGCTGTTTCTGGGTGAGAGAAAGGAAGTAAGGTTGAAGGAAGCTTCGAAGCTCCTCCATTGTGAAGAGTTGTGGACTTCACTCACGAACAAAAAGAAGAGAAATCATTACTCTAAATCTATAAAGTATGCTTGTATTTTCTATCTTCACCCTAGAACAACGACTCCACGATGGTTCCACTCTTTTTCGCTCATATTAAAATCTTAATCCCTCCATCTAAATGGACTCTTACTCTCCCAAATCTGTGTTAGTCACAGGAGGAGCCGGTTTCATCGCATCCAACCTTCTCAACACCTTGGTACTCAAGTATCCAGCCATCCAATGGGTCTGTCTGGATCGACTAGACTACTGTGCCTCGCTCAAGAATATCACCGTCTCAGACCAGCCTAACTACCGATTTGTCAAAGGAGATATGGGAGCCATGGACTTCTTAATGCATATCCTGACTTCCTATAAGATCGATACTATCATGAACCTGGCAGCCCAGTCCAGCGTGGATCACTCTGACAACAATTCAGCTGATCATGTTAAAGACAATGTGGTAGCGGTACACAACATCCTCGAAGCCACGAGAAGGTATGGTAAGATCAGACGTCTCTTTCATATCTCAACTGATGAAGTCTATGGTGATCAGGAGAGCGGAGAGCCAGTCCACGAAGCAAGTCTGTTAGTCCCCAACAACATCTATAGTGCCACTAAGGCTGCTGGAGAGATGTTAGTGAGGGCTTATCGAGTCTCTTATAAGCTACCTATTGTCATTAGTCGAGGTAATAACGTCTTTGGTACCAGACAGTATCCTGAAAAGATCTGGCCGAAGTTTGCGACACAGTTGTTACGAGGTGAGAAGGTGACAGTTCATGGAACAGGTGAGACGAGGAGAAACTTCTTACATGTGGATGATACGGTGTCGGCACTAGAGACCATTCTGTTTAAGGGAGTGATCGGTGAGATCTATAACATTGGTACTTCTAACGAGCTATCAGTGTTAGAGGTGGCGGATGCTTTGAGGTTGAGGATCTGCCCTCAAAAGACTTTACAAGAGGTGGTGAAGTATGTCCCTGATAGACCCTTCAATGATACTCGATACATTATTACTAGTGATAAGTTGAGAGGATTGGGATGGAAAGAGGAGGTAGACTTTGAAGAGGGGATTGATGAGTTGGTGAAGTGGTATAGGGAGAATGGGGAGGGGCAGTGGAAGAGAGAGGAGTATTGAAAGGTCATTAAAAGGGTGGATTTACAACGTCATCACTTACTACATTACCCTACAATTGTAGGGTATGATTACTTCAAAAATGTGAGATTTCCAGGTTTCTATACTGACCCCTTTAAAGACCGAACCGTCGTCATCTGTTCTATAGTAATGGTTCATTATCGATGAAGAAGGTCAAACTTTCACCCCACTTAAATGTTCTATTTGAAAACATTTAGATACTTAACCTCTAGAGGTACCTCCGGCACAATGGACTCCACCGTCTCATTCCTCAACCTCATTCTCCCCATCTGGAGCTTCAAATATGGCATCCAAAGCCTCTCAGCTCTCACACCACCTCAGCTTCAACCATTCTATCAGGCCACTTCCACCTCTACTCAGCTAGAACTACTCAGCTACATCAAGACCCGATTAGCTACTGAACTCGCTCAAATTCATGACTCTATCGTCTTGACCTATGGGACACAGCAAGTGGAACTCGCCATCACTCATCTCACACTTGGTAAGATCATGACTGCCATATCCTTCATGATCTCAGATGATGATGAACCACTCCTCACACGTGTTACACTAACTAACAGAGACGAGTTGACCTTTGAGTAAGTCAGCCATCCCACCTTCATCTCATTCGAGATGAAACACTACAGCACTTGAAACCCATACCTCCTAAACACCTCCTTCTCTGCCTCACTCAAACCATCTTCATTCTCAGCCATAAACGAGGCTAGGGCATCCTCCACCTCCTCTCCAGAGTAATAACCTCCTTCTAACATTATCCCTAAGAACTCAGGATCTCTCCTGTCTATTACCAAATCTAAAGGTGGAAGATCATTGGTAGCTTCGACAAAGGCTTGAAACAGTGGATAATCAGCCATCGATCCTATTAACTCAACTACTAACTCTGACATATCAGAGTCATCATTTGCTCTATAAGTCTCAAGTAATAAGTCAAGATATTCCAGTTTTATATAGGCTGGTAGCATCTGTGTCAAGACATCAGAGCGACCAAAGATCCATTTAGTCAGCTTCACATGGTCTATCTCTATAATGTGTATATAGGCTCGTAGAAAGTCAGTCACTTGAAACTGCTCAAACTCTGAGAGAGAGTCATAGACATAGCTCAGATCCTTCGATTCTTGATCTTCATTAACATAGATTATCACATCCACTAAGATATTAAAGGGTATAGTTTCTGGGTATCTGAGACGCAGTTCATCGAAGGCCTCAAGACTACCACTTTGAGCCAAGGCCTCGTCAGTGAGTAATCCTTGTTCTATAAAGTAAGGAAAGAGTTCTGGATATCCATACATTCTCCTATCTTGAAGGCCAATAACTGTGAGAAGGATAGCTACACGTGTGGTGTCAGATGAGTCAATTCCAGTCAAACGCTTCAAGACCACCCTTTGGTCGGATGGAGCTAAGTCGGTGACAGCTGTTTCAGGTGAGTATTGATAGATGAGAAGGTTGAGGTCTGATGAATCTCGAGAGGTACAGTGGGTCTGACATTCTCGAAGCGAGCTGTAATCACCGTAGCGGTTGGGTTCGCATTGACCTCGAAAGGAACAGCTGTATCGAGTCATTTAAGAGTGGGTTATTATTTTCATCTTGAGTAAGATGAAGTAGTTATAGTCTCTCTACACAATATACCTCTGATAAGGAATGGTTGGTCCAAACCGCTCAACGATGTAATCCCAATGTCTCTTAAATCCTCTAATTTTAGGATGACCATTACCACCGAGCGATGGTAACGCCATCAAATAGATAGCATGAGCTATAAACCTCTGTATGGTATCAACCAACTCTTCAAGGTCTCTAGGAGGTTCATCTTCTAAGGTTTCACTTATTGCTATTTCAGGTCTCTCCTGAAATATGCGAGTTAGCAACCGTATTACCTTATTCCTTAACCCTTGCCACTCCGGTTGAACATGAATATCTTCGTCAAGTGGAATAGTATCAAGAATGATAAGATCTGTCTCATCCTCTAACTGTGACCTGACATAGTCCTTAACATCTACATCATATCCCGCCCACAAGGCGATGTAATCCTTATCTATTACATAAGTGAGTATGTCTCGTACCTGATTAAATGGAGCCCTGATGCCAGTAAGGCGAAAGAGGATGACGTCCATGTCACTGGGAGCCAGATCAAGGGTATCTTCCAAGTTAAGAGCTAGGATGTCGTAAAGAAGATCAGGTATGATGTCTCCTTCGTATGGACGACAGTTGGCTTGACAGGTAGCTAGATCGGGATGAAGTCCGTTGGGATCGGGTTCACAGGTTCCGTTTAGAGAGCAGGAGAAGGGCATTTAGGTGAGATAATAAAATAACGGACGTGAATAGAAAAGGGATACCCACCCATCGATTACGATTCATCTCACATACATGTCTCAAAAATGAGAGGTTGGATAGCTGTTTTCATGGTCGAAACTCCATCATGTCTGTATCATTGATACCCTACAATCTTAGGGTATGATTGTGTCGGACAAGTGAGATTTTATGTGTTTGAAGGGGTAAGCTCACAGATAATCTAAAATGAGAGGACTGAAGGTGAGTTGTAGGATATGAATGAGATATAATAACAGAATGATGGATGCGAGAAGGAGAATGGGTGTGAGTGAAGGTGAAGTTATCATTCTCATAACTGTCATGAGAGTGGAGCAAGTAAGAAGAAGAGTGGCGACAGGTCATTAGTTATCATGACACTTCATTACCATTCTCATAACTGTCATAAGAAAGAAGAAGAGTGGCGACAGGTCATTAGTTATCATGACACTTCATTACCATTCTCATAACTGTCATGAGAATAGTGAAACAAGTAAGAGATGTGGTGACAGGTCATTCCTCGTTCTGACACTTCATTATTATTCTTATAACTGTCATGAGAATAGTGAAACATGATACATGTAGTAGATCAGCGACGACCTCCATAAACAGGTCATCATACATTTCACCCTATCATTCTCATGTCTATCATGAGAATAGTGTAATAACCCTTACATCATCCCTCTCTTCCTCATCACCTCCCTCTCTACCTCCGTCACAAACCCTCCCTCTGCCTCAAACAAATCAACCACCGCCCTCACCTCTTCTCTCTCATAATGATCTATCGCCTGCTCTAAAAACGCCACATCATTTCGACCCCAGACAAGATTAAAAGGAGGTATCACTCCTGTCTCTCTAATAAAGTCCTGATATAAGGTCTCATCTCCCTCGATTCCGACTATCTCAATTACCATATCACTTACCTCATCTACTCCTAACTCATAAGCTTTAACAAGGAAAGGGAGATCAATAGCTCTGTTTCGATTAGGTAGTACATGTTGTAACACATCCATTCTACTAAGAATCCACATATCAAGCGAGATCATTACAGGCGAGTCAACTGGTACCTCTCGAAACACGTCGATTAGAAAGAATCTAACGTCGTATCGATTAGTCATTGATAGTCTCCCATAGAGATAGTCAATGGCGTCTACTCCACCCTCGACTGCTACACGAAAGAACAACATCGAGATGGTAGGATTGGGAATAGCATCAGGATAGCGTCTGAGTAGTTCATCCACGGCATCCAGACTACCACTATCAGCTAAAGCCATGTCGGTTAATAATCCATTCTCTTGAAAATAGGGATAGAGTTCGTGATAACCAAACATATTACGCCCACCCTCTCCTAAGGCTAATAGGAGAGTAGCTACTGTGTCAGCGTCATTTGAGTCAACGCCAGTCAAGCGTTTCAAGACTTGTCTTTGATCTGATGGGGCTAGGTCAGTGACAGCGGTTTCGGGTGAGTATTGATAGATGAGGAGATTGAGGTCAGAGACGTCTCGAGAGGTACAGTGGGATTGACACTCTTCAAGTGAAGGATACTGACCGTAGGGGTTTGGCTCGCATTGGCCTCGAAAGGAACAGCTGTATCGAGTCATTTGGGTACTCGTGACATATTATTTCAAGTTACACCACCTCTATACCATACTCTTGTAACACCTCCTTTGTCTCTTCAGGGATATATTCCGTCTGTACTCGACTCAACACCTCTGATACCTCGTCTATCGTGTAATTAGCCAAGGCCTCACTTAGAAACTCATTGTCATTCCTCTCCCATACCATCTCAAATGGTATCAGTACCCCTGTCCTATTCATGAAACCTACAAAAAGAGGATAATTGGCACTGTAACCGATCACGTCCATAACTCCGGTTTTGACTATGTCATTACCATCCTTCCAGACTCGAAGGATAAACTCTAAATCCTCCTCGGTTGTAAAGTTATGTAGGAGTCTCAGTAACCCGGCCTGACTGGTAGTCAGCAACCAGTCCTTGATCGTGATGACAAGTGGATCAGAGTGTGGTAAGTCGTATGTAATCTTACTTAGGGTTGAAAAGAGATACTGTCTGGCAATGGAAGTGATGTGTGAGTAGAGATATGTTAAGCCCTTCACTCCGCACTCGATGGCGACTGAGTAGGTTAGACCTGAGACAATAGAGAATGGAAGATTATTACCATAACGTAGCACTAACTCATCTATCGCATCTAACCCGCCACTGGCTATTAAGTTCTCAATGGTTAAGAGACCTTGACTCTTGAAGTAAGGGAAGAGTTCTTTATAGCCGTATTTCTTGTAAATAGCATGCCCTTCCTCTCCAAGAACGACTAGGAGGAGAGATACTCTCTCAGAGTCGGTAATATCGACGCCAGTCAAACGCTTCAAGACTTGTCTTTGATCTGATGGGGCTAGGTCGGTGACAGCGGTTTCAGGTGAGTATTGATAGATGAGGAGGTTGAGGTCAGAGGCTTCTCGAGAGGTACAGTGGGTTTGGCAGTCTTCTAGTGAGAGGTAGGAGCCGTAGGGATTAGGTTCGCATTGGCCTTTGAAGGAACAGCTGTATCGAGTCATTTAGAGGGTGATAATAGAGTATTTCATCTTTGTGAGATGAAAAGAGACATCAGGTAGAAGAGACATCAGGTGGTACTATCTATCCCAAGTACAATATTTATAGTGCCACTCTCTTTTTCTTCTTTCTCATGACAGTTATGAGAATAGTAATGAAGTGTCATGATAGCTAACGACCTGTCACTTTAACTCTTCTTTCTCATGACAGTTATGAGAATGGTAATGAAGTGCCAGCACGAGTGGCTATAACAGACTATCACTGGTATATTGGATCTTATGGTGTATGACCTTAAAAATGACTCATGTGACCTTTTCCACCTTGTCATCTTAACCCGATGGGTAACCGCCCCCTCAAGCCTCTACAAGGAGCACCCGGAGGTATTGACGTTCAGTGGCTAGAAGCCAGACTTTACACAGAAGTCAAGACAAATGAGGCTCCTGACAATGTCTACGAGCAACGGTTTTTACAGTTGAGGTTAGAATGTGAATTAGACTACCTACTTGTAAACAAGCCGACCCCGGAGTTGTCGGGATGTGAGCGTTCGTGAAATTATTCGTTATCGCTACCCATCACATATGGACTTCTATAAGATAGGTAGAAACTTCTATCGCCTCAAAACTGTAAGGAAACTGTGCCGTCTTATAGAGATTCCGATCAGCAATGCGACGTTGATTAATCGACATCGCATCATTGAGATGATCTATGGGCTTCGGTTTGAGAATGGAGTTTGTAAGCGTGTGGTGTAATGACGCCAGAGTAGGTAGTTACTATTCGATATGAAATAGTATGGATAATCCTAAAGTATATTTTGAACACACTACTTCTAATAGTTATGAGAATGGTAATGAAGTGTCATACCAGCTACTCACATTCTTTCACCTCACCACCCTCCCCCTATACCCCACCACCCCACTCTCATACACCTCCCTCGCATCCAACACATACTTCACTCCCGGAGCAAATACCAACTCATACTCACTCTCACTCACTGGTATCAGGTTCAACACCTCAGTCCCTTCATCTACTAATAAAGTAAGATATGTCAAAGGTAAGCTATAGCCAAATCGACTCTGATGAAACTCCGCATCCAACGACACTAACGAGGTACTCATAAACCCTTTCTCTACCAGAGTAGTACCAAGAGGTAATGATGTCGCCTCGACTCCCTTAAGCCGACGAGACACAAACAACTTGATAGGTGTCGGAGGTACTCGTTTAAAGAGTTGTAAAAGCTTAAGAGTTGTAGGATCGGCTAAAGGATTGTCTGACCTACAAGCTTCATTAATGGCTTGATACTCACTGCTGATATAACGGGAAACACTGGCATGATAAAGCAGGAGGTATTTGGCATGAGACAGAAACCAGGAGTAATACTTCTCTTTCCATTGAGGATAAGTGGCACGAGTGATGAGTGTTGTTGGCTCCGTTTCACTATCTACTTCACTGTCAGTCACCAAATACTTCTCTTCTTCTAATAGCCTCAAAGCATACATGAGAAAGAACCTTGACATATATTGGTTAATAGGGACGCTATAAGCATTAGGGTATCTTCTTTCACCTAAACTAAATCCATACTCCTCGGTAATAGCCTGATACCACTCATTCGCCTTACGTCTCGACCCAGTCATCATTGTTTCTACCGCCCTATCAGGCATGTCAAACCCATACCAGTTTAGTAAGAGTAACACGTCTTCATCATCATAAGTCTCTAATGACTGAAGGTTAGGTTGGAAAGTGATGACTCCAGTCAGTGGATCAGAGCAGATGCCATGATACTCCAGGTATGGATAGATGTCGTCAGTTGAGAAGGTGAGAGGAATACCGAAACATCTCAGAGCCATCTCATCTTCTTCACCCAGACCATTAAGAGAGAACCACTTACTCATACTTAGTTCAAAGCAGAGTTGAAAGAGGTCTTCCTCGGTCTCTAAGTGCCTCCAAGTCAGAGATAGAGGAGTAAAGTGAAGCCCGTAAAAGAGGTCAGTGTATTCGAAGTGGAATGGAAGCCAGTTGTCATTAGAGACTATCGAGAGAGATGAAAGAGTGGCTATAGCCTGATTCTCTAGGTTTTGGTACTGGAGGAGTGAGTCCATTTACTAGAGTTATTATCTTTCATCTTATCCAAGATGAAATCCGCTCTATCTATCTAACCATTCCACTCTCTTCTCAAAACCATGATTGTAGGTCTTCTCAGTCTCCAAGGCTCACCTCAAGTCCAATCGCTTATCACTACCGCTCTTCAAGCCAGTGGTCTTCTCTCTTCTACTAATGTGCTATACTACTCTCGGATCCCCATCCCACATCACAACGCCTTTCAAGTCAAGAGTGATCTTGAACTCTTCTATAAGGCTAAAACAACTCCCAACGCCTTCGTCTGGTCTCTGAGCACTGCTAACTTCACTAACCCCAGAGAGACTGTTCTGGACTGGTTAAGATATGAACTCTTCTTCTTGGTAGAACAATGGAAGGTGGCCGTAGCCAAACTCGAGCAAGGCTATGACTCATTTGGAGTTAATCTCTACCTCAGTCCTGAGCCTCACTATGAGGCCTACTGCTTTTGGATGCGATCAGAAGCCATGAACCTGCCTCGACTTGCTAATCCCTACTGTGCCTTTCAGAGTTTCACTAATCACTACCTAGAACCCTTTCCTTTGTCACATTATCAAGACTATGACATTGAACAACCGGCACCTTTCACTGATCAGAGACTACAGGAGCGACTTTCCTCGTTATGCGGAGTTGATCCAGACCAGCTCTCATTCGCCAGTCTGGCTACTCTTCTAGTCCAGTCCAAGTGCTACTTTGACCCTCAGCCGACGATGAAGAGTGAGAGACCCTATATCGTTAATGACATAGCCGATCCGGTGTCACTAGCGTTCTTACTGCCAGGGATGGGTCGGATGGATGTCCTTCACAACTCTTTGTCGGATGCCATGTTAGCTAAGTATAAAGAGCTAGGTTGGAGAAGTAATCTTAACTTTACACTACAGTTGGATCAAAGGAAGGCTGACATCGTCTATACGTCATTGGAGAGAGCTGAGGCGTGGATACCTAAACTCGGAGGTGGCGGAGTGATAGTGGTGAAAGGAGAGTATCAGGGGAAGTATGCCAGTTTAAAGGTTGGAGAGTATAGTTTGGTGGGTGAGAAGAGTGAGGATTTTGTGATGATCTGAAAAGGGTCTTCCTGCCAAATGTAAGTTAATAGCATGCGGATGCTATCACAGTCTTGCGGTACTTGAGACAGGAGAGATCTATGGCTGGGGCTACACGTCAGAAGGTGAACTTGGAGTGTATGGTATCATGCTCTACAGACCGACTTTAGTAGACGCTAAAGAGAACATAGTAATGGTGGCTGGCGGTCTAATGCATACCGTAATGATAGATAAGGATGATCAAGTCTGTATTAACGGTCAGTTTTAGATACTCTATGTTTATAGAGTATGATATTGAACTGAACTCGAAGTCTCATTGAGAAGAGTAAGTAACTCCCACAATGCAGGAACTCCTCTCTTTCATACCACCCAGTCGCAGTCTCTCAAGTGGCGAAGATAGATTCTACTTTACTACAGATGAGGGTAAGCTCTATGGTCGTGGACGTGATGATGAAAATGTTAGACTAATCAATCTACCGTGGCCGATACGGATGGTAAGCTTCAATGGCAGATCAACATCAGCCCTCACCTATACCGGTAAGGTGTATAGTTGGTATAATAGTGGTACAGTGTTCGATACTACACCCCTCCCAAGGCTACAAGAACTAGCATCTCCTGTAGTGAGTATCAGTGCCGGATGGGAGAGTGTCATGGCAGTGACTGTAGATGGTAGTTTGTACTCACTGAGCGATCATTCTCCTGTGTTAGTTGACCTACCATTAACCTGTCAATCAGCGGTGTGTCTCAAGCACATAAACCACGCCATTACTATCGACGGTTCGCTTTATAGATGGGGCAAAGATGGTTATATCCAGCCACACGAAAGAATCAACACATCCTATAGCGATACTCCTTTCAAGGTCGAGTTTGATGAGCCTGTAAGTATGATTTCAGCTGGAAATCGTCATGCCTTGATACTGACGGTTTCCGGGATGGTGTATAGTTATGGAGATAATCACTACGGTCAAATGGGTACTTTGATCGATCAAACGGTAGATACTCCTGTTCTGGTGGTATTACCTGCTCCTTGTAAGTTAATAACGTGTGGAAGCTATCATAGTTTTTTCGTTCTTGAAACTGGAGAGCTGTATGGGTGCGGAGAGTCCACTGCCGGAGAACTTGGAGTAGTGGCGTATGAGATTCGCACACCAGTTCTCATTGATACTAGAAAGGATATCTCGTTGATGGATGGCAGTTACAGCCATTCGTTAATGATGACATTAGGAGTACAGGTTTATTATACTGGTATATTGATGGGAGATAGAGATGGCGTGATAGTAAGTGGTTTCACTGAGGTGATGCTATAATTACTCTACAATTGTAGAGTAAAGAATTATTGAAGAGGTTAACTCTTCCATGAGAACTAAGTACTCTTCGTTATGCAGGAACTGTCATCTTTCCTACCAGTGTCTCTCAGTCTCTTCAGTGGTAGGAGACAGTTCTACTTCACTACCACTGAAGGTAAAGTCTACGGCCGAACATGTCTCAGTGATCATGTCAGTCTGATCGACTTACCATGGCCAGTCCGGACGATAATGTCATCAAACTGTGATATTACGGCAGTCATCACTTGGGATGGTAAAGTCTATACCTGGAAAGGGTATCATATGTCCACGCCAAACCTACTAACACTACCCTCTGCTGTAATCAGTGTCAGTATAGGAGTTAATACTATACTAGCGGTTACTGTGGATGGTAGTTTACACATGGTGAGTGGATCGACTGTAACACTCATCACCCTACCGACTTCCTGTAGAGAAGTGGCGTGTCGAGGACGTGAGATATACGCTTTAACCATGGACGGTTCGCTTTATAGCTGGAGAGACAAGGATCGCCTGGCTGAAATGAAAGAGACTACAACTCCTGTCAAAGTCGTACTAGATGAACCCGTATCAATGATTGTAGTAGGGGAGTATCATACATTGATATTGACTGTCACTGGACAAGTATACAGCTATGGTTGTAATGATCACGGACAACTGGGTGTCGGTAGTGCGGGAGACATCGAAGATACACCTACCCACGTTCCTCTACCTTCTTCATGTAAGTCAATAGCCTGTGGAAGCTTTCATAGCTTTGCCGTTCTTGAGACTGGAGAGGTGTATGGGTGGGGAGATTCGTCGACACATGAGCTTGGGTCGATAGATTTGGGTAAGTATGTGATACCTACTCGGTTAGAGGTACCTAAGAATGTTTCGATGATAGCTGGAGGGTTTACTCACTCAGTGCTGGTTACAGAGGATGGAAGGCTTTACTTTACGGGGGATGTGCTGGGTGATACTACATCCGCTGAAGTAGAAGGTTTCACTGAAGTAATTATGGAGTAAATACTCTACAAGTGTAGAGTATAACTTTATTGAGAACGAGAAAAAAGATAAGACACCTATAAAGATGGAAGCCATTCGTTCTGCGGTCAACTCAGGTGATTACGAGCTATTCGAGCGACTAACAGTAGGTCTTCATTCTATGGAAGATGACCTACTCTATGATATCCTAGCCCATGAGGATGAACGGTTCTGGGAGTGGGCTTGGGATCAGATATACGAGTCTCAATACGATTTTAATGCTACTCAACAAGCCCGTGTAATCTATGAGCGTCTGAACGTTGACCTGGCTTCGTCTCATGCCACTACGATGATATACTACTTTCTAACCCTACCTCCAGAACAAAGGAACTATAGGTTTATGTACGAAGTCATGTATAGGATGGTTGATGAGTCGGGTGATTACCCAGACCTTTCTGTCATATTCGAAGATCCACTGCTAGTGGCAATGGCACTAGTCATCTATGGCGAGACTAAGTATGACAGAGTCGACATTGAGGATGCTTTAGGAGTATTAGAAGACACCGATCCCTCTGATGCTGTCGATGAAGTGTCTGAAATGCTAGAACAGTGGTTAGAAAGACA
>JBAZAY010000054.1:0-14392 GCA_041671725.1 Gallionella sp.
ATGAACTCCAGTTATGAACTCCAGTTATGAACTCCAGTTATGAACTCCAGTTATGAACTCCAGTTATGAACTCCAGTAATTACACTACAATTGTAGTATAAACTTTATGACTCATCGCAGGCTTCATATCTGGCAGGCGTCTGTTTAGTCTTCTCCTTCATCGCCTTCTGCTTCTTGACACCGTGCTTCTTGACACGGGACTTCTTGATACTAGACTGGAGCTTATTGCGAATAGTTTGGTGAGAGGTGGTCATTTCCGTTGCGGTGGGAGTTGGGTGGTAACTCCCTGATTCAGGCTCTGATACATCCATTGGTACCGCTTCGGGTACCATCTCTTTTTCAGCCACCGTTAGAAGTACGTAACCTTGGTTCTCCATTCTATTGGAAGAATAAAACAATCTTTTCATGATCATTTCATAACCAAAAAGATTTCTCCTACCAAATGACCGTCATCGGAATCTCGCTTGGCTGGAATTGTACCCCCGCCACTGTAGGTGTTAAGACAAAACTTCGTACTACCAAAGCTAAAGGCTACAAAACCTGTCCCTTTGATAAGATGGTGACTAACTATCCTAATCTCTTGAGATGCCTTCAAACCGACTTCAGTGAATTCTACAACCCCGCATATCTCTCACTCAATAAAGACGGTTATATCTATCATACACGTTATAAGTTTACATTTAACCATGAGTCACCCGGTCACCCGACTCTACCCACCACTGAGGCCTGGCCTGGAGGTGCCACTCATTTTACGGCTAACAACTATGCTAATTTCGTCATTCGCTATCGTCAAAGAGTAGCCAACTTTCGGAGCTATCTAGCTAATCCCGCCAATACTATCACTTTCATTGTAGGTCGCTTCAACAGTGTCCCTCTCGAGTTAGAGCAGGTATTAATCGCTAAGTACCCCACTCTTAAGTTTACTATTCACTGTCTTCTCAAAGATGACCCAGTCCTGGAACACAGAGAGACAGTACTAGCCCTTAACCCTCCTATCTCATCACCCGAACTACAACGTTTTATTAAGAAGCCTTGTCCCAGGCCTGGAGGTCGGTTCCGATACCTTGACTAACTACATCTGTGTTGTACCTGTGATATCGGGCTATCCTTCTTCTCAAGTCTAACGCCACCCAAGCGAATTAACTCACCCTTATGTTGAGTTACAACATTAGTATAGGTATCTCCCGCTGAGATGGCTCCAATAGGAGGTAACTCTAACTTGTAAGGTGAAATATTAAAGAATGACACTAGTCTTCCTAACTGCCCAAACTCATTGGAGCCAGTAGTATAGACATGACCTTTCTCAGTTAGCATGACAGCGTGCTGTTCGCCACTAGCCAAATCGATAACTACTTCAAAGGCTGGACTGATACGTTGAGGTTCCACAAATATAAACCCCAATCCTCTACCTTGATCAAACAATTCATCAAAGATTTGGAGATTATAGACCTTACCCTTTCGATCAAGCATATCGACTGAGGCTTTCTCATACTCACTTCTCAGAGTGATCTTGGCAATCTCCAATTTATCAAGCTCTCTTATCACCCAGTCGATACCTCGATCTAATGATCTGCGTTTGGTGTTAGCCACATAGACAAGACCGTCCATACCAAGCATTACTATGTTTTCCTGCCAAAACAGAAGATTGACTGGGTAGGTGGGAGGAAGGTTAGTGGTTCGGATGACTCTCATCAACTCACCTGAAGTATCCAACTGTGAAATGGATCCATCTATCTTACCCACCCAGATACTGGCTTGATCATAATGAGTATTACTTCTGACAGAGACAAAGGTGACATCAGTGGCAATAAACTGGGGGACTTGGTCATGGAAAACTCGCCAGAGGGTACGATCACTGTCACTGGCAAACAACATGATCTCTTGGTCAGCATGCCCGATGGCCACGCCTTGAACGTTTTCAGGAGTAAGAATAATACTTGTCAGACCGTCAGTGTTCTTACGTCCCTGGCGTCTCAGCCAATCTCCCATATAGTAGATTTGTCCATCGCAGATGAAGAGGGTATCGCCGGCAAGACTGGTAAGGTGGTCGGTGATCATTTACTATGGGAAGAATAAAATTACATCACGTTAGAGTGATGTAATATTGTTAGTAAAGGTGAGTCCTACTGTGACTCTATTATGTCCCAAGGTAGTAAATCAGAGGGAAGGGTCTGAAGCCATTGAGAAAGGGATGAGGGTGGTTCAGGTGGATGGGAACAGGCTTCAACCCAGTCTCCATCTTTGACTGTTATAACTTGGTCTTTGAGCGAGGGGTAGTCTCTACTACTCACTACCTTCATACCATTAGCTAATAAGCTAACAATTCTTATTTCATCCAATACACATGATACTATCACCCGACCCTGTAATATCAAGTTGTATTGCTCGGGATGAGCAGTGACAACTGTCAGACCGGACTTTCTTAAAGCCTCAGCTAATACCTCATCTTGATCCCCTTCGTCTCTTACATGTACCACGTCAAACACCTTAACCCTCTTTTTTAATATCCACGTCTCTGAATAACTCAGCTTTAATGGAATTACAGTAATATCATTATAGCTATTACTAATGACTTCATCTGTCTCCCAGACTTGGATAGCTCCTTTGACTAATGACAGGTACTTCTCATTCGGCTTCAGTCGACTCAATCCTACTATCACATATCTCTTGGGGTGAGCGTTGTTACTCCAGTACTTCTCATCTTCTGAGTTAAAAATGAGACAGAGACTTCCTTCAACTTGAGACGAAAGAGTATATCCTCTTTTCACCAACTGTTGACTTATAGCTGATAACAACCATCCTTTCACACCAGGACTACAAATGAGACAAATGGGTTCGGACTTATGAAGACCCATAGTCGGCAGTGAACGGTAGACTCGAGTGTCCAGTTTCATCTTGGAGGCGTTCTCCTTAAGGCATGTATCTCGTTCAAGAGTTGTAATAGAGGGTTTGTGATTGAGTTGTTGGTTGTAGTATAAGTGGGTGTCATGATCCATTGCGTAAACGTAGTTCTCAATGCCGTGGATTGACAGGTATTTCCCGTAGCTTGTGAAGCCAGCAGTGTGGATACGGTGACTATACGTAACGTGTTCGTGACCATACAAGCCATACTCTGACATTAGAGCTCCAACTATAGCCACCACACGACGTGTCATAAAGATTAAGGTACCTGACAACCACTTGTTTATAGTCAAGCCATTCTTAATACTTGTCTTAACTCCAAGACTCGGTGGAATATACATGAGATGTTCTTGTTTGGTGCGATTAGAGGTTTGAATGTATAGGTCAAGCCAGCCATCAGCAGTAGGGAAACAATCATCATCCAAAAGAAAGAAGTAGTCGCACCCCTTCTTCCACAAGGCTTCGATACATTCATTCTTACGAGAGGCTACTCCCTTTCTCTCGTGAGTATCATCAGCTATATAGATGAAGGTGTCGGGAGGGCTATGTAGTTTCACCTGCTCTAGACATAACTTTAGATGTTGAGGTCGGTTGTATGTGGTGATGGCTATGCCAATGGTCATGCCGATCATCTTCTCTTATAAGAGACATTGTTATTATTAAGTGCTTTGAAGAGTTGATCAAGGGAGATGGTCTGCTTCCTGTGAGCTGGGGGTCGAGATGTGGGTCGTTGATAAGGGGTTGCTACATGATCACCCTTGAGCCACTGTTGAAACTCCTTCAGTCGTTCTGGTGAGGGATTATCCATTATATCGTTTAGACAGTAAAGGTGATAGGGACGCAGGTTCAGTTGAGAAAGGTTGAGGTGGTTGTCTATACCAATATAAAAGCTCCGGATACCAGTAGCCACTTGTAATAGTCCTCTCTGTAGACCCCATTGTAATAGTAGTCCTACTGGCTCAATGTCGGTGAGACTTCGAAACTTAGAGGCGGAGGTTTGGGTAAGACTTGGTAGGATGAGAGGGTGAGTCCAAGCCTCACGATACAGGCTTTTACAAAGAGGTCGGATCTGGTGGAGGAGACTGAGTCTGGTTCGAGGAGTAGTGTTTAAGAGGTCTAAAAGTTTAGAGTTGTTAGCTCGGGAATGAACCCATAGTGGAGATAGAGAGGTAGCAGAGGTTTCTAAGGTATGATTGGAGAGTAAGAGCTTTGGATAGTAAGTAGAAGAAGCGGTCTTAGTATAGAAATCCGTCCATTGACATGGAGAGCCAAAGAAGGTATCGTCATTAGCATACATGAAGAGTTCTGCTAGACCAGGGATGTCGGCTAAGTGAGTCTCGATGGCTTGAGAGTTATACGTAGGTAGATGAGATGTCATAGCTCGAAACACTGTTGAGTGCGGGATTATTTGTACCTTGTCAGGATGGCTCACTTGAGTATGGTCGAATAGTCTGAGTTGACAGTCATCTACTATGACCCACACTTTCCTTATCCATTGAGCATACTTCCATACGGTCTCAATGGAGGCATATATCTCGCCAGAACAACGAAAGCGTTGCTCTTGGGATAGGTCTATAGGTGCTCCGGATAATACAGAGTAGTAGTTTCTCATGTTTTGATGTAGCGTATGGCTACCGAATACGCATGTGTACACTAAATCTATGGGAGGTGGGTGGTTCATTTATGAGGTTACGTTAAACTTAACGTAAATTTCTATCAGACGTGTACTAAATGTATGAAAGGGTGATAGGTAGATTCCTGCCGTAACCAAGGATCCATGACAAAAGTGATTAAAGGGTTAAATTATTCCTAATAATTTAGAAATGAGCGTCGAGACTAACACTGCCGTAGAAATGAGTACCGAGATGATCGTTGCTCTAAATGAGGAGAGCGTGATCGTTGCCAAAAAGGTGTGTGACAAACGAAGATGTAGTTGTTGTAAGGAGGAAAAGGAATTAACTGCTTTCATTGCTAGCAAAGCACGGTGTCGTATATGTTTGAGTAATGCGGATAAAATATATCGATCGACGTTTGATGGGTTTCTCCAACGTCTGATAGCTGATTCATCAACCAGATCCAAAACCCATAAACCCAGTGCTAAGAGTAACAAGTCCGAACACACGATAACCAAACAAGATCTACTGGTCAAGTATCAGGAACAGAGTGGCAAGTGTTATTACTCTGGCATACCGATGAAGAACTCTCATCATGTCGATTGGTTGATGACCATTGAGCGATTGGATAATTTACAAGGTTATACCAATGAGAACACGGTGCTTTGCTGTCATGAATTTAATTCGGGACGTAGCCAATGGACGATCGATAAGATCAATCTTATTCCTCGATTATCTAAAGTAAAGATAGACATCTGTAATCTAAAGAGTATAATTCTTACTGCTAGAAAGAAGCGGTCATGGCAATGTATGCCTAGAAAGAAATATATTGAGAAGGTATCCGATGATGGAGCAGAAAAGAAGTGTCATATTTGTGATGAATTTCGACCTCTTGGCAGTTTCGTAAAAGATCCATTGCATGGATGTATGTCCTGTCGCAAAAAGTGTAGTATCGACTACTCGGCGACGCTGAGAGGATTTATGACCCGGCTGGTGGGTAATGCTAAAACCAGAACAAAGACACGAAATGAAAAAGGTCATTCCCATGAGTTCGATATATCTCTTGACTTTGTACTTGATCTAATTCTATCTCAGAACGGACGATGTCATTACTCATCAATACCTCTAGTATTCGCCAGTGGGTCTGATTGGATGTGCTCTATTGAGAGGTTGAACAATGACATAGGATACATCAAAGATAACATTGTACTAATCTGTAACGAGTTTAATACGACCAGTTTAACTTGTAGGGCGACGAGTAAAGATGAGGTTACCGGATCAGGTCAATGGTCAGTTCCTAAGTTTAACTATCTACTATCGCAGTTTACATCGTCTAGCTCAAGTGTGGATTCTAGCTCATCAGTGTCAAGTGTGGATTCTAGCTCATCAGTGTCAAGTGTGGATTCTAGCTCATCAGTGTCAAGTGTGGATTCTAGCTCATCTACTCCTGCGTTAACACCGTCGCCATCATCCTTGTCTGAAGGAAGCATCGAGAGTGACTGACACAGCTCGTGTAAGACTTCATCGGAAGCATCACTAATTTCCACTTTTCGAGTGGAAATACTTAAGAATTACTCAGCAAATCCTACACACTCTAAGAGTACGACTCTATCACTTCCCACGGTATACGATCACATCCCACAAGAACAGAATGAATAGGTTCTCTCCCAAGCTTCGTCTCGTCTTGTTCCCATACTTGAAGAGCTTGAGAGAGAAGCTGGATAGGTGATGTATCATCTTTGACTATGATGAACCTGGGAGGTAACGGCTCTTGTAACCTCCCAAACGCAATTACTAGCTTACTTCTATCATTAGTAATTCTATATCCTCTTGATAGAAGTGAGGTAGTGAGAAACCTACAAAACTCCGATGGTTCCAACTCCACTCCCTCATCTGCTCCAACTCCCACAATACACACCTCCTCTCCTACAATCATTCCTTTCTTACTAATAGGTAAAGGTAGATATAAAGCAGTATCCTGATCCAACCGACACCTATTCTCCTTATACAACAAGTTCTTATCAGCCTGAGTAATGGTGGAGTGATGTCCCAACGCTTGATTAAACCCTAAGCCCGTATCAAAGTCCATCGCATATACATACTTCTCAGCCCCCACCAACGACAGATCCGTTCCCATACTAGTAAAACCAGCTCGATGTATTCTCTGAGTATAGGTAGTATGTTCACAACCAAACAACTTATATCCTCCATAGAAAGCACCTATCATAGTCACTACTGTTCTCGTAAGAAAGAGTAATACCCCTTTACTATGCTCGCAGACGTTGATACCCTCTTTACTACTCATCTTAAACTTACTAGGAGTATAACAGAAGTGCTCGTGACCGGTGCTGAGACGAGCCTCAATGAAGAAGTCGATCCAACCGTCTGAGATAGGGAAACAGTCATCATCTAACAGAAAGAAGTAATCACACCCGCCAGCCCAAAGAGCCTCTAGGCAGTCGGTCTTACGATAGGCCACTCCCTTTCTGTCTTGAGAATCATCAGAGACATAGATCATAGTCGAGGCTGGGCTATGCTTTCGTATTTGGCTCAAGCAGTTAGCTAGGTGTTTAGGTCTGTTGTAGGTGGTGATAGCAACCCCTACTCTCATTTAGTTAGTGATAATTAATGTTTAATTCGTGCGAGTAGCATCTTCACGTCTCGTAACGTGATAACTTTGGTCGGAGGTTTCCTTCGTTTCTTAACAGGTGGTCGCTTAGCTGAAGCCATTCGGGCTAGTGTCGCCTTATATAAAGCTTGGGCGATTCTGGTGGCTTCGGTTTTGGCATGAGAGCGTCTTTTGGGTCTTGAAGCTGGTACATGTTGGGGTGGCATAGCCATTGGCATAGCCATTGGCATAGCCATTGGCATAGCCATTGCCACATGTCTCACCTTAGAAGAACTTGGTAACATAGTCTCTAAGAAATTACGAAAGCATAGACTTCTAATAGGAGAGCAGTTAAGCATCACATCGTTTAGGCAGTATAAGTGATACTTACCCAAACACAACTCACTAGATAACACCGCCAGATCGGTCTTATGTGTCACTCCCACATATTTACTCTTAATGTCACTGGCTAGCATCACCTTCCCCTGCTGATAACCCCAGTGTAACAACAATCCAGCAGTCTCAATGTCAGTGGCACTACGAAACTTAGAGGCTGAGGTATAAACTAATGGAGAAAAGAGTAAAGGATGAGCCCAGGCCTCTCGATACAATTGCTTACAGAGAGGCCTCACTTGATGAGTCACTGAATAGCGGGTACTGACTCGCCCCTGTAGAGTGTTTAAGAGTTTACTGTTATTAACTCGTGAGTGAAAGTGAGTTGCCATCCCGGGAACAACCTCACTTCTAAGTCGTTCGGTTGTTAATGCTATCTTAGGATAGTTATTAAAGAAGAACTGGCTCCAGTGACAGTGAGTTCCAAAGAAGGTGTCGTCGTTAGCATACAAAAAGAGCTCAGCTAAACCTGGGATATCTCCTAAATGAGTTTCGATGGCCTGTGAGTTAAAAGTGGGTAGGTGGGAAGGCATCTTCTGAAAAAGGATAGAGTGGGGTATGACCTTTACTCTGGTAGGATTACTTACTCTGGAGATGTCAAACCTGGAAACTTGGATATCATCAACAACTACAAAGATAGTACGAAGCCATGGAACAAACTTCCAGGCACTGTCAATGGATGAGTATATCTCGCCGGCCGAGCGAAACCGAGTGATATGAGCAGATGAGTGATCAGCTGGTCGGTATGAGGCTCTGAGAGCTTGGTGCTGAGGGTGGTCGCCATCAACCCAGCAGTAGACAAGATCGATTGTCGGAGTCTCCATTTTAGTGGAAGATATAATTTCTTTCTCTACGAGTGTAGAGAAATATTGGAGATAGCTTGTACTGAGAGATTAGAAGACTACACATGCCTACCTAAATCAGCCAAGTTATACTTACCTCCAATCTTTTCCAGCCGACCACCCTGAGCTTCGAAGAGCTTCCGGAGCTTGATCAACTCATCGATGTACCTCACCTTTCGGGGATCCATTGTCTGTCGCTTGTCCGCACCCAAGCACCGACTCCACCACGTTAAGACCACTGTAGAATCTCCTTTGAGTACTTTGACACTGGGATACTTGAGAGCCAGTCGCAACCCTCCCACGGTGGCTAATAACTCGGCTCCATTGTTCTGTTGCGAGGTGACATCTGAGAACTTGGCCACAAAGACATACCTTGGGCCAACTGGTAGCACCACGTCTCTGAGGGGAATGTCAGTGAAGAGGTCAGAGTGTGGGGCAATGAGATCTCTTCCTCCAGCATCCACCACACACCCCCAGGCTTCGATACCAGTTTGACGGTTGTGACCACCATCGACATAAATCTCAGTAAGATCGAGGCTGGTGAGAGGGTTACGGAAGAGAGGTGGGAGGATGGGTTTGGAGATGCGGAGGGGGCGTTTGACTGACGGAGGTGGATCAGATGAGTCTGTCTTTGTTTCATCTGAGACACTTGGGATGATGGGAGTGGGAGTGGGAGTGGGAGTGGAAGCCGATGAGGTAGTGACTGGCACACTGCTAGCTGAACAAGCATTACTTCCACTACTGCTCCCACTCCCCATATACTCTTCCGCCTCCTCCTTTGTCTCAAACCCCTTAAACTCCGCACCCCTAAACCCACTCACCAACCCTTTCATACTACTCCAGGTAGGAAAGATCCCCACTTCCACCCCCTTTCTCACAGCGTAAAAGCTTTTGGGAGGCATCTTAGCTTCTTTAGTTCCAAACCTCTCGAGAGGATTAAAGTTCAAACTTTTCATGAAAAGTTATCCTCTCCACCAAATGGAAGCTCTAGCCCAACAGATTCTCAGAGGTGGTATCAATCTCTATGGACTTAGTGTCCCAGAGCTACGTCGCATCTCTGACAGGTTAGGTCGTTCTCCTCTATCCGCCACAGTCCCAAAGAGCTACCTCATTGATCGCATTCTCTCAGAGGTTTTCAGCTATGCCGATGCCGGTAGAGACTACCCTCTTACTGTACCAGAGAACATTAAGTTAGCTAATCTGATCACCTACTACCCAGACACCGACCAAGAGCTATTAAGAGAGCGTGTATTGAATGGAGAACTAGAACCGTTATGCTGTCAGCTCACCATCGCACAGCTTGAGGCTATTAGCGAGCTACTTGATATACCTACTCCTGAAAGACCCATGACTGAGGCCGACTTGATCGCTACCATGAGTGAAAGTATCAGACTAGCTACCTTAAGGGGTGGATTTGACGTGGAAGATGAGGACTTGACGTTGGAGGGAGTTGAGTTGGCAAATCCAGGTGAGATGGGAGGTTATAGTGTTGAACAATGTGGTCTTAGTGAGAGCTATAGTCTGCTACATCCACCTCGGTACGAGAGAGACGATCTCTATCCCTTTGGTATGTTTGATCCAAATGCTACTGGTGACAGCGAGTATCTTCAAGATTACTAGAATTACTCTATTACAATAGAGTATGATTATTTGGCTGATGATACCACCATTGGATATTGTAGGTACCGACCATTGGTCGCAGGTAGAGGTGAGGGTGTGGGTGTGAAGGGCATCGGTGTACAGGGAGTAGAGTACTGTGACGGTGAGTCCAAAAGAGGCATAGCCATGTTGTAGTACATCTCAGGTCTGAGGACTCCCTTGTTAGCCTCCTGTAGCTCCTTCCACTCCAAATCGAGGAGAGCCATTCTCACAATCCGTCCAGGATCCGCCTTGCTAATCCCTGTCTCTTGTAGTTCTCTGACACACAGAGCAAATCTCTGTTGCCGAGTCTCCATTTTTCCAAACTTAGAGTTCAGGCGAAGCAAAGAACTTCGAAACAATTTTCTCTCTACCATAAATGCTTGTAGTCTGGAGTCGAGCCGGCCTGGCTAACCGACTTCACGCCCTCATTAACGCACTTTATCTACAACAGAAGACAAATAGAGTTGTATATTCTTGCTGGCCTCTCAATGAGCATTTACAGGTACCAGTCCATGAGCTGTTTCAATATCCTCTACCTTTAATAGAGGAAAGTATAGCCAGAGACATGCTACAGGCTCCTCTGAGTCATGTCTGTAGGTTCCTCGAGACTCAGAGACCTATCACTAATGTAAGTGTCAGAACCCCATTAGTCCTAGAGGAAATACCCTCTAGTTTTATCAGAGAAGTATTAAAAGGAGTTGTATGGCATCCGGCTCTATTAGAACGAGTCAAGGTTGAAAGACTTAGGTACAGTCTTAACGATCAGACTATCGGTATCCATGCCAGAGGCACTGATATTACCTCGCTTACACAACTACAAATAGAAGTGAAGAAGGCGTTGTACCGCATCGGAAGTGCTAAAATCCTAATATGTAGCGATGAGCCACAAGTGCTTGGAGACATCGTAAGTCCTCGAATTGTCCGGACAGCTTGTGGCAGTCGTCACACCTTAGAGGGTATGAAGCAGGCAGTGGTCGATCTGTTGTTATTGAGTGGTACAAAGATAAGGTATTACTCTCCCATGAGTACTTATTCTTGGATAGCTATTGCCCTCTCAAACGCACCTCGACGTCAGGTTAAAGGAGTATTAAAGGAGCTGTATCAGGTGGTCTGACTTCAATACTTACGTCTTTCATTGTATCAAAGAGATAGGGTAGATACTCAAGGGTTTTAACTAGCTCCCATGTCAGGTCTTCAAGTGACGGTTTGTCAATGTATTTAAGGGTCTTACATGGTGTATTTCTGAGTCTAGTAATCTCTCTTGTGACGTTCCGCTCCACCCACGAGTCTCCAATAGAGATAACGTTAGTGTCGCTATCAATGATTAAGACGTTAAAGGTGTGGTGTTTCCAGCTATAGGGTTTGTTGGGGTATCTTGAAGAATAAATATCACAGGCACTGATGATGGGAAGAGTGTCTAGGATACTAGACAGATCAGGTAAGAACTTACTACAGGAGAGATAGACCCAGTCAAGCCCCGCATTGGTGACAATCCTGACACGAGCTCGAGGAATGGCGTATTTAAAGAGTGAGACGAGAGTAGTAGAGTGCTTTTGTAAAGCAGGAAGAAAGGGTATAATGTCTTGGGGTGTGGATTTTAATGAGAGGTGATGTGTGTCGCAGTAGGTGGTCGGGAAGAGTGTGTCGTCCCAGTCAAGGATGAGAAGTGGAGGTGTCATTTTACTCTATGAGAATAGAGTAAATTACATATGAGAGCTTGAGAATATTATGAGGCTTTAGGATGTCAGTTCCTTAGTTAAGAAAACTATTATCCACCTAACAAAATTCATGTCCGCACTCACCCTTCCTTCAGTCCCTAATCCCGACGCCACCTCTCTCATCCTAGAACCTGGCTATAAAGCTGAAGTCTTCGCTTCTGGCCTGACATATCCCACTTCCATTGCTTTTGACGCTAAAGGAACAATCTATACGTGTGAGTCAGGATCAGCACCTGGAGACCCCATTGCTCACTGTCGAGTGCTGAGGCTATCACCCGATGGATCAGTGGTGGTAGTGGCCGATCAACTCCCAGCCCCCATCAATGACCTACTGTGGAACGAGGGTCTGCTGTATATTAGTTGTAGAGGTAAGATTGTTGTGATCCCTGATGGAGGCGTGGCATATGACCTCATTACTGGCCTTCCTTCTAATGGCGATTACTCGAACAACCAGATGTCAGCCGGTTCAGATGGTAAGCTCTATTTCGGACAGGGTACTGCCACTAACTCTGGAGTTGTGGGATTAGATACATTTAGAACACTTGATCCTATCATCCACGATGTCCCGGCTCGAGACACTAAGCTCTACGACACTAGCTATCGGACAGTCGAGTCTCAAAATCTAACCTCTTTCGGAGGTGTCTTGGGAAGTATCTTTACAGCCACCAAGACAGGAGCCTTTCAACCTTTTGGTAGTCACAAGATTAACGAGGTGACAGGAGTAGTGAAAGCTAATGGGGCTATCCTAAGGTGTAATCTGGATGGTACTGAGTTAGAGGTCTATGCTGATGGCTTCCGTAATCCATATGGTGTTAGGTGGTATGAAGGTGAGTTATACGTGAGTGACTCAGGCATGGAGAATCGTGGTTCTAGACCCATTCAGAATGGCAGTGATAGCATTTGGAAGGTGGAGAAGGGTACCTGGCACGGCTTTCCTGACTATGTCTCTGGTGAAAGTGTACTGGAGAAGAAGTATAGACCTAAAGGAAGTCCCAAGTTGAGTGCGTTAGTAAGAAATGCTCCTACTGTAGCTGTACCGTGGATGGTGACGCCAGTTATACAGAGTCCCAGTAGTAAGTTTGACATTAGTATTGTCGATGACTTTGGGTTTAAGGGACAGTTATTTACGGGCGTCTCGATGCCAGTGGCGGGAGTGGTGAGATACGACGAGGGAGGAGTGCCTATCACCTTTATAAAGAATAGTGAAATGGCGGGTGTGGTGAAAGGATTTGAGAACTATGCCATTAGCGGAATGAGGACGCCAGTAGAGTGCCACTTTGCTCCAAATGGGAGAGAGTTGTATGTGGTGGATTTGGGAGCGATTTATCGGGGTGATGGGGGAGTGGTGTCGGCTCCGGGGACTGGGGTGATTTGGAAGATAGTGAGAGGTTAAAAGCTTCGACTTCATCTTACTTGAGTTGTTAAGTGTATCTGTTCTCATGACAGTTATGAGAATGGTGATGAAGTGTCATGGTGGTACGAGTATAAGATATTGATATTTTTCTTTCGTATGAGAGGAAATACAGCTGATACCAAGATGTCTGGCTATGTAATGACTTACAGAGTGTACATTGAAGGTGAGTGACTTGATACTATTGACCCACACGTTGTCACGATCATCTTTGACAGTGAGGAGGCGTCACAAGAGTCAGAGGTTGATTACTATGACGATTGTCGGGTCAAGGTTCAAGCTTGGCTGGACAGGAACTATCCAGGTGAGAGATTGGCAAGTGAGGGATATGACATCGTAGCGTCGGGCGAGCCAGCTAACAACGACGACCTCATTGATATGAGGTCGTAGGTTTACTCTACAGGAGTATCGCAAACATCATTACAATGATGTTTTAGGGCGACATGTCATGAGAATAGAGTGTGATAATGAACTACGTAATCGACTAACTTATCACACTACTCTATTCTCATACCTTTATGAGAATGATATAACGCTCTCACCTCACCTCTCTAAAATGGATCCCACCGCCCTCGTCATCTGGGAAACAGCAGGCCTCGCCAATCGCCTTCACTCCCTCATCAACGCCCTATACATCCAAGAGACGACAGGACGAGTCGTCTATTCCTGTTGGCCTCTTAACGATCAACTGACAGTACCAGTTTCCAAGCTCTTTGAACATCCTTTACCTTTACTATCAGAAGAGTTAGTTAGAACCCTACCGCAGGCTCCACTAAACGACATCCCTAACCTCCTCACCTACTTACAAAACACTCCAGGTAATGTCAGCTTACACTATCCTCTTGTCTTACCACAGGTACCATCTGCTTTTATTCGCAAGACTCTTAAGGCGATTAAGTGGCACCCCAGTATCCTAGAATTAGCAGAGGAAGAAAGAGTGAAGTATAACATTACATCTGAGATGTCTGGTATTCACGCTAGAGGGACTGATGTGATGGGATTGACTGAGCTACGAGTAAGAGTGAAAGAGGCAGTGTCTCACTTGTTATTGACTACTACTGAGAGAATCTTCATTTGTAGTGATGAACTTGAGCTATTGGAGAAGCCATTAAACGAGAGAGTTGTGATGATACCACGACTTAATAGGTACGTTACAAAGGGAATGATCCAGGCGGTGGTCGATCTATTACTCTTGAGTAGTACTAACATTAGATACTACTCACCGATGAGTACTTATTCTTGGGTAGCTATTGCTTTGTCTGAGA
>JBAZAY010000054.1:14402-16747 GCA_041671725.1 Gallionella sp.
GGACAGAGAGATGGGGCGTTGAGGGAGTTGTAAGGGTGATAAGCTCTTTTTACATAAGTAGACTACTTATGTAATTATTCAGGTATCGTAATACCAGTCCAACAAATATATACTATTATTCACCGCTATTAAAGCAAGTCAGGCACTATGTACTTTGATAAATCTTATCTCCCCATATCTATCTTATCCATCAAGTTATTTACAGTTTACAAGACGTAATATCATCACTCTTACATTACACATACATATACTCAGGCCTCTCCCTTCTATCATACTCCTTCTGCTTCTCACTCTCCTTTAACTTCCGTTCGAGTTCCTCCCTCTCTAACTTCCTACTAGCAGTATATAACTCCTCATGAGTCAACCGTTCCTGATTCTCTCTCACCTTCCTCAGCATCTGAGCTCTCTCCACCTCCCTAAACTCGTCATACAACTTCTCATGAGCCTTAATCTCCTTGTGTTCTCTAATTCTTTGACTCAAGACCTCTTCCTCATAGACACGTTGGGCGTCAAACTGCTTCAGCTGGCTCACGTCAAGTGGCTGATGGGCTTTATAACGGATAAAGGCCAGGTCTAAGATGTCTCGAGTCAGGTGTCTTGAAGTCGTCTCGGTCTTCCAGTGTTGAGTAGTATAGATTAACTTACTCTGAAAGATGAGACGCTTAGTGTCGCCTCCCCAAGAAGGGAAGAAAGAGTAGTGAGTAGTGAAGAACTCGATGAGACTGTTCCGATCTTCATAGTGCCAGTCATCTGCTTTTAACTGGACTAAGAAGATATCAGCCAGCTCTTCAGCGGTATAAGAAGGAATCTCAAAGGTAAAGGCGAAGCGTCGTGCCAAGCCAGGTTGGGCTTTGAAGATAGTAGATTTCATAATATCACCATAGCCAGCAAAGATTAAGACTGTCGAGTCAGAGTTCTCAGTCATGTACTGGTTGATAACAGTCAAGGCCTCGGCTCCAAAGCTGTCCCGGTCACCATGATACAGTGAGTAGGCTTCATCCACAAAGAGGACACCACCTTTATACTCTTCAAGAAGCTTACGAGTTTTAGTAGCTGTCTGACCTACATACTCAGCGACAAAGTTAACACGAGAGACTATCTTGAAGACGGCTTCTGCCGGGGGTAGTACTGTCTCAATTTCGACCTTTTTAACATCCTTAACATCCTCAACCCCTTGATCACCCAGCGACTTACAAGTCATACTACTATAACTCAAAGCATCCGCTGACACCCGAGCCAACCGACTAATGTTCTCATCTACCGACTTTGACGGATCCTTCTTACATTGTGTTCTCAAAGCAAAGAGCCTTGACCGCATCTCCCTCACCTTACTCAATGTGGCAGAGGCAGCCGTCTCGGCTCGCTCTAACTGTTCTGATATGACCTTATTAGAGTGGATTAGGCTCACATTATCTCGAAAAAGACGAGTTGTGAGTGTATCTGAAGCAGGAGTGTCAGATCCCAAAATCCCCAACGACGACCAGATCTTTGAGAGAATAAGTCCTAACTGTGTCTTACCACAACCTGGAGACCCAATGATCAAGGTATGGAGTAGATGTGAGTCAGTGGCAAAGGCTAGACCCTTAAGCTTAATATTTGTGATGAGAAAGAGAAGCTGAGCAATAACCTCCTTCTTGACTTCTTTCATCCCGACAAGAGATGATAGTTCTTTTAGGGCTTCTATGAGCCTAGGTTTATCTTTGACAGGTGTATCACCTTGGTCAAGATCTGTGAGGAAAGTGGTGATATCCATTTTAATGTGTGAGAGAAATAAGAGTTAGTCGATGGAAATTACGTGTTGAGATGAGTTAAGAAGAGGAGTGGGATGAAGTGATGGTGGGTTTAGAGGTGAAGGGAGGAGATGAAGAGGGGAGGGGGAGAAGATGAAGAGGTGATGTTAGATGAAGAGGTGATGTTAGATGAAGAGGTGATGTTAGATGAAGAGGTGATGTTAGATGAAGAGGTGATGTTAGATGAAGAGGTTATAATGACACTTCATTACTATTCTCGTAACTGGCATGAGAAAGAAGAAGAGTGGTGACAGGTGATTAGCTATCATGACACTTCATTACTATTCTCATAACTGGCATGAGAAAGAAGAGATGATGTGACAGGTGATTAGCTATCATGACATTTCATTACTATTCTCATAACTGTCATGAGAAAGAAGAAGAGTGGTGACAGGTGATTACTCGTTCTGACACTTCATTACTATTCTCATAACTGGCATGAGAAAGAAGAGATGATGTGACAGGTGATTAGCTATCATGACATTTCATTACTATTCTCATAACTGGCATGAGAAAGAAGAAGAGTGGTGACAGGTGATTACTCGTTCTGACACT
>JBAZAY010000055.1:0-16588 GCA_041671725.1 Gallionella sp.
AACGGCTTTGAAATCTGCAGGCGAATCAAGCAAGACGAACGATTGAAGGAGATTCCTGTAATTTTCATCAGTGCAGCCTCTGACATGGAAGACAAAGTGAGAGCCTTTCAGGAAGGCGGCGTCGACTACATCACCAAACCATTTCAACGGGAGGAAGTCATTGCTCGGGTTAAAACACATGTCGCGCTGAGTCACACCATTCAGCGTATGAAAAAAATTACCGAGACGCTCCGAATCAGCGAGGCAAATCTGAAATTGGCTCAGGCCATTGCGCACCTCGGCTATTGGGAATTGGATGCAAACTCAGGCCAATTCATTTGTTCGGAAGAAATGTACCGGATTCTGAATTTAGAGCCTCAAGGGACAATGGCAAGCTATGATACTTTTTTGCAGACAGTGCATCCCGACGACAGGGTCCATGTGGCGGACTACCTGAGCGGCGTTCTGGCAGGAAACAACGTTGAAATTGAGTACCGGATAATTTTACCCAGCGGCGAAGTGCGTGTGGTACACGGAAAAGGCGAAGTATTTTCTGGTGGTGCCGGGCAGACGAAAATAATTGGCACGATTCAAGATATTCACGAACGCGAGCAAACGAAAATGCTGGGGATTATTCAGGATATTACCGAGCAAAAAGTGTTACTGAAAAAACTTGAGGAACAAGCCAATACCGATTTTCTCACCGGCTGTGCCAGTCGTCGAAACTTTCTGGAGCATGCCGGGCAGGAATTTTTACGCATCCGCCGTTACGGCGGCGAGATGTCCATGCTCATGCTGGATCTGGATCATTTTAAAAATGTCAACGATAGCTACGGTCACCAGGTAGGCGATACGACACTTAAAAAACTGGTACAAGTTTGCCAGGGTCTGTTGCGTGAGGTGGACATGATAGGCCGGCTCGGCGGCGAGGAATTCGCCATCCTGTTGCCGGAAACAGGGAGCGAACGTGCACTCGAAGTCGCCGGGCGCTTATGTCAGGCTGTAGCGGCAGCAGAAGTACCCCTGGAGAACACCGCACCGCTTCACTTCACTACCTCAATTGGCGTGGCCAGCCTGGCAGAGGAAGACACCCGTATAGATGCAATGCTGAACCGTGCGGACAGGGCTCTGTACAGGGCGAAAAATGCCGGAAGAAATAGAGCCTGTGCATGATATTTTGAAAATATTGCATGTCTTCGGAAGAAATCGAGCCCCCTATTCGCGCCATAACAGGTTGGCAAGCAAGCGACCGACAAGACGACGTTCACGCGTGAAAACTGCCCCTGATGCAGATCCTTCAGCATCTGCTCAGGTGACGCGTCTCAACGCCATTGAAAACAGCGTCCCGCCGACGACAAGACTCTCAATCCGCCGGGCGGGCGTCTAACAGTTGCCGAACAGGTTTGAAACTCTTGCGATGTATTTCGGTGACACCGTGTTCGCGCAAGGCGGTCAGATGCGCAGCGGTGGGATAGCCTTTATGAATAGCAAACCCATAAGCCGGATATTGCGCGTCGAGTTGCAGCATCAGCGTATCACGCGAGGTTTTCGCCAGTATCGAAGCCGCTGAAATGGCGGCGACTTTGCTGTCGCCTTTTACGATGGCTTCGCTAGGTATGCCGGTTTGCGGACAATACAGGCCATCCACCAGCACCAATTGCGGCTGAATGGATAATGCCAGCACAGCGCGTTTCATCGCCAGCAACGTGGCTTGCAGGATATTGAGTTCGTCAATTTCTTCAACTGAAGCGTAAGCCACGGCCCATGCCAGCGCGCGTTCGCGGATCAGTGGGGCAAGTAGATCGCGTTTTTTCTCTGAGAGTTTTTTGGAATCATTCAGTCCGGGAATGGGATTTGCAGGATCGAGAATCACGGCTGCGGCACTCACCGGACCCGCCAGTGGGCCGCGTCCGGCTTCATCTACGCCACAGATGAGAATGGTTGATTGGTTCATATGAAGTCTTACAATTTATAAAAATATTGCTCGCGCGGAGGCGCGGAGTGCGCGGAGAAAACCAATAACTTGATCTAAAAGACAACAACTAAAACTTAAGGCAATCTACTGCAAATTAAACATGATATCTTATTGATTTTATTAGGATTTCATATTTGGTTTGGTTTTCTCTGCGTTCTCCGCGCCTCCGCGCGAGACAGATTTTACGCATTTGGCAAGTACGGCAGAATGACCGTTGCCGCTTTTTCGGCGGTGTTCTGACGCAGCGATTTGTGCAATGCGTTAAATGTAACTTCGAGCTGCGCTACCGCGTCCTGATCGTTCAACAAATTCAGCAGAGCCTGTGCCAGATTTTCAGCAGTAGCATCGTCCTGCATCAACTCGGGCACGACAAACCGTCCGCACAGAATATTCGGCAAACCGAAATAAGGCAGGTAACTCTTGCGTTTCATCATCCGCCATGTCATCGGCTTCAGGCGATAAGTAATGACCATAGGGCGTTTGAGCAAGGCACATTCCAGCGTTGCCGTGCCCGATGCCACCAGCACAATATCTGCCGCTATCATCGCGTCTTGCGCATGGCCGAACAACAGAGAAAACGGCAGTTCATCCGCATTACAATCGTAAATCGCCTGCTCAAAAATGATGCGGGTTTCACGACTTGCCAACGGCACCAGAAAGCGTGCTTCCGGCAATTGTTGCAGGATCAGGCGGGCAGTCTCAATATAAAGACCTGCCAGCTGCTTAACCTCGCTTTGACGGCTGCCGGGCAAAAATGCGAAAACTTTGCTTTGCAGCGGGATGCGCATCGTTTCGCGCATCCGGTCGCGATTAGGATTCAGCGGCAACATGTCAGCCAATGGATGACCGACATACTCCACCGGCACACCCGCATCCCGGTAAATTTTTGGTTCATGCGGAAACAGTGCCAGCATGTGGGTAACCGCACGTTTGATCTTTTTGATACGCTCACCGCGCCAGGCCCATATCGAGGGACTGACGTAATGAATGGTGGGGATGTGATGCCGCTTGAGGATGAGTTCAAGATCGAGGTTGAAGTCGGGCGCGTCCACGCCGATGAACAGTGCAGGACGATTAGCCAAGAAATGTGCGCGCAGCTTACGGCGTATCCCTGTGATTTCGCGATAATGACGCAGCACCTCTACATAACCGAACACCGCCAGTTTTTCCATCGGAAACAATAGCTGCATACCGACTGATTGCATCTTCGGCCCACCGATCCCGACAAATTCGACTTCCGGGCGCGCAAGTTTCAATGCCGCCATCAAATGACTGGCGAGCAGATCACCCGATGCTTCACCCGCGACGATCCCTATGACTATTTTTTGCTGCGACATTGATAAAACCTGTTAGCGAACAATACCGCGTTGTGAATTAGCCAGAAAATCAGCCAATGGTTGCAACTCGGCCTGTTCTGCCTGTTGAATGGCTGTTTGAGCGTCAGCCAGACTCAGGCCTGACTTATACAGCGTTTTGTAGGCACGTTTGATCGCCATAATAGACGCGCTGGAAAATCCGCGTCGCTTAAGACCTTCGCTGTTAATGCCATGCGGCGCGCTCGGATTGCCGGAAACCAGCACATAGGGCGGCACATCCTGAAGCAGGATAGTTCCCATCCCGGTAATGATATGCGCACCGATACGGACGAACTGATGCACCACAGTGAAACCGCCCAGAATCGCGTAATCGCCGACCTCAACGTGTCCGGCCAACTGTGCGTTGTTGGCAAAAATCGTGTGATTGCCAACCTGGCAATCGTGCGCCAGATGCACGTAAGCCATGATCCAGTTGTGATTGCCGATGCGTGTTACGCCGACATCCTGAGCCGTGCCGAGATTGAAGGTACAGAATTCGCGTATGGTATTGTGATCGCCGATTTCAAGCCGGGTCGGCTCATTCGCATATTTTTTGTCCTGCGGGATTTCACCCAGCGAACAAAACTGAAAAATACGATTGTGCTGACCGATACGCGTATGTCCATTGATTACCACATGTGGGCCAATGACCGTACCTGAACCGATCTCGACATGCTCGCCGATGATCGAATACGCCCCCACTTCGACGTCTGAAGCCAGCCTGGCATTCGGATGAACAATAGCGGTAGGGTGTATCATCAGGCCACCGTTTTAACGGTACACATCAATTCGGCTTCGGCCGCCAGCTGACCATCCACTTCGGCAATGGCTTTGAACTTGTAAACACCGCGCATGCTGCGGGTCAACTCCACCTTAAAAATCAGTTGGTCGCCAGGTGTAACCGGACGCTTGAATCGCGCCCCGTCAATGCCTGCGAAGTAATACACCGTTTTTTCGTCCGGTTTCTTTTCCATCGATTGAAATGACAGCAAGGCGGCCACTTGCGCCATCGCCTCGATAATCAGCACACCCGGCATTACTGGATGATGAGGGTAATGTCCGGGAAAGAACGGCTCGTTGATAGTAACGTTTTTCAGCGCCACGATGCTCTTGCCCGGCTCGACCGACAACACCCGATCTACCAGCAAAAAAGGGTAACGGTGCGGCAAGCTCTCAAGAATTGCGTGGATATCCATCGCGTGCGCGGCCATAAGTTTTTCGGATTGCGTACTCATTCTGTACTACCTTTCTATGATTCCTGCTTTAACAACAACTTCTCTAATACCTTAATTCTATTTGACATTTCATCAAGATGACGCAAATGGACCGCACTTTTCTTCCAATCATCCGTCTTGCTGAAGGGAAATATCCCTGCGTAGGAACCCGCCTCGCGGATGGATTTGCCGATCAGGGTAAAAGAGGCGATAACCACACCATCAGCAATTTTCAAATGTCCCAATATTCCCGCGCTGCCGCCAATCTGACAGTATTTCCCGATCGTCGTACTGCCCGCGATGCCAACACATCCGGCAATCGCCGTGTGCGCACCAATACGCACATTGTGTGCAATCTGGATCTGATTATCCAGCTTCACACCGTCTTCGATCACGGTATCGTCCAGCGCACCGCGATCAATGGTGGTATTCGCTCCGATCTCAACATCATTGCCGATGACCACGCGACCGATTTGCGGAATCTTGATCCAGCGCCCCTCGTCCATCGCGATGCCAAAGCCATCCGAGCCGATCACGACACCTGCGTGCGCGATCAGATTATCGCCTATCACGCAGCCGTGATAAATCACCACCCTTGGATACAAACGCGCATGACGACCGATAACCACGTTGTCACCGACAAAGCAGCCCTCACCGATGACTGAATGCGCGCCGATTACGGCACCTGCACCTACCACAGCCATTGCGGCGATGCTGGCGGTCGGATCAATCTGCGCGCCCTCACCCACTACAGCGCGCGGATGAACGCCTGGTGCAGTTTCAGGAAACGGGTTGAGCAGCGAGGATACTTTGGCGAAACAAGCGTAAGGATTTGCTGAAATAATGCGCGGCAAATCGGTCGCATCTGCATCGGCCTCGCCCAAAATCACAGCCCCGGCCTTAGTGGAAACTAACTGAGCATGATATTTACGGTTGGTCAGAAAGCTGATCTGGTCGGGTTGAGCCCGCTCCAGCGTTGCAATTTGTCTGATTTCGACTTGGGCATCACCCAATACTCGCCCGCCGATGCGCGCTGCGAGTTCTGCTAATGTGTAAGTCATGCGACCCCTTACTTGCTGTCAGCCTTATCCGAGGCAAGATTCTTGATCACCTTATCGGTGATATCGATCTTGGGATTACGATAGACCGCTTCTTGCAAAATCAGGTCGTATTTATCAGACTCGGCAATCGACTGAATCGCCTTGTTGGCACGTTCCAGCACCACTGCCAACTCTTCGTTTTTGCGCAGACTCAAATCTTCACGAAATTCGCGCTGCATGCGCTGCAGATTGACGTTCAGCGCACTCAACTCGCGTTCCTTGTTACGATGATCAGCCTCACTCAAACCCGAAGCCTCCTTTTCCAACAAGGCTTGCAAGTCTTTAGCCTGCTTCATGGTCTTCTTGATTTCCTGATCGCGCCCGGAAAATTCCTTTTCAATTTTTTTCTCGGCCTTCATCGCAGGGGCGGACTCCCGTAACACACGCTCGGTATCCACTACACCCACCTTAAAATCTCCGGCTGCTGCCGATCCCGCCGCCAGCAACACGCCAAACAGAGCCACTTTAATTTTAGTTTTCATCACATACACCTCATCTATCGAAACCTGCCACTTGTTAAGTTTCATACAAAAGGCAGAAACGCTATTCAAATCTGTGTAAATCTGCGTAATCTGCGGATTGAATCGCTGTTTTCAGCTTAGAACATCGTACCCAAAGTAAACTGGAACGCCTGCAATTTATCCACCGCCTGTTTATTCAGCGGCAGGCCGTAACTAAACTTGAGCGGTCCCATCGGAGACAACCAGGTTATAGCTGCACCATATGAATAACGCATCCCGGCACTTCCGGGCAAACTACCCGTCCCATACACGGCACCGCCATCCAAAAACCCGCTCAGGCGTACCGATTTGTCCTTAACCCCGGGTATCGGCGCCATGACTTCCATGCTGGCGGCAACCCGACGTTGTCCGCCCAGAGAAAAGTTATTGATATCTCTCGGCCCGAGCGAGTTGGCTTCATAACCGCGTACCGAACCGGTGCCACCTGCGTAGAAGTTTTTAAAGAATGGCATTTGCTTGCCACCATAGCCATTTCCTACGCCGGCGAGTCCGTTCATCATCAGGGTCAGGTCGGAGGATAGCGGGTAATACCACTGATGTTCGTAGTTCAGCTTGTAATAGCGCATATCCATTACTGGCAAGGCAACTTCTGCATACGCGCGTTGCACCGTGCCTTCGGTTGTATAAATTGCACTGTCGCGGCTATCGCGGCCCCAGCCCAACGTCCCCAACACGGTGGTATTCTTGCTGCCAAATGTGTTGACGTAATTCTGATAGGAGAGCGGACTTAACGCAGTCAGGCCGATACTGGATTTTTCAGCAGACAAACCAAATGAAATGCTTTGATCTTCGCTGATAGGTACGCCATAACGAACCCCGGCCCCTGTGGTAGCCGAAGTGTATTGACTCATGACGGTGCTGGTCGCATTGGTATTGCGCTGGTAAATATCGAACCCTCGACTCACGCCCTCATCGGTATAGTAGGGATTGGTGAAGGAAACGGAAACATTCTGGTTGATTTTGCTGGTATTGAGCTGGGTTGAGAGCATATTGCCGCTACCGAACAGATTGGCTTGCGAAACACCACCGCTGAGCACCAGGCCTTCACCCTGACTTATCCCCGCACCCACCGTAAAACTGCCCGTGGATTTCTCTTTTACTGAAACATTGACGTCCATCTGGTCTGCCGTACCTTGCACAGCGGGCGTTTCAACATTGACTTCCGAGAAAAAATTCAATCGATCGGCACGTTGCTTGGATTTCTTGATTTTTGTCACGTCAAACCAGGCGCCTTCGACCTGACGGAATTCGCGGCGTATCACCTCATCGCGCGTCTTGGTATTTCCTGAGATATTGATGCGGCGAATATAGACGCGCTGCCCGGGATCAACCACAAAATTAAAAGCCACTTCATGTTTTTCCTTGTTCAAATCAGGAATCGCATTGACGTTGGCAAAAGCATAGCCTTCAGCTGCCAGACGCTCACCGACCAGCTTGCTGGTTTCGGACAGCGCCTTGCGTGAAAAAGCATCACCCGGTTTGACCTGGATGAGCGCCTCGATCTCTTCTTTAGCCACCAAGGTATTGCCCGACACAGCCACTTTGGAAACCGTGTACTTGTCACCTTCAGTGACATTAATGGTGATGTAGATGTCCTTCTTGTCCGGCGTAATGGAAATCTGCGTGGAATTGATGTTGAATTCCAGATAACCGCTATCCATATAGAACGAACGCATCGCCTCCATATCGGCAGACAGCTTTTGTTTGGAATACTGATCGTTCTTACTCATCCAGCTAAACCAGTCCGGCGTGCTGAGCTTCATTAAATCCAGCAGAGAATCTTCGGAATAGACTTTATTTCCCACGATGTTGATCTGCTTGATCTTGGATACATCACCCTCGACCACATCGAACACGATGCCCACGCGATTGCGCTCCAGCTCGGCAACTTTGGTATTAATCGTCACGCCATACTTGCCGCGCGCTACATACTGACGTTTCAGATCCTGTGTCGCCTTTTCCAGCGCACCTTTATCGAAGATACGCGCCTCAGCCAGGCCTGCATATTTCATGTTGTCCTTGAGCTGATCCTTGGGGAAGTCCTTGACCCCGTTGACCTGAATGCTGGCAATCGACGGACGCTCACGCACCAGTACAATCAGCACACCCTGCTCGACTTCAAGCCGTACATCCTTGAAAAAACCTGTGCCATACAAGGCGTGAATAGCAACAGCAGCCTGTTCGTCGTTCATCGTCTCGCCGACCTTGACCGGCAGATAGCTGAACACAGTACCCGCTTCCGTGCGCTGTATACCTTCAACACGGATATCTTTTACGGTAAAGGGTGTGATCGCCCAGGCGGGAGACATGAATAACAGTGAAATGATTCCTGCAAGTTTTGTTTTGTTCATTTATTACTAACCAGAGATGAGGCGATTAATATCGTTATAGATGGCAAAAACCATCAAAGTACCCAGCAATGCAATGCCAATTTTTTGACCGATTTCCCAGACCTGTTCGGAAACCGGGCTGCCCTTGATCAATTCGGCGACATAATACAGCAAGTGCCCGCCATCCAATAAGGGAACCGGCAGCAAATTCAATACGCCCAGACTAATGCTGATCAAGGCCAGAAAACCCAGGTAAGCCACCAACCCCATATGCGCCGACTGTCCGGCGTAATCCGCTATGGTGATCGGGCCGCTCAGATTCTTCATGGAAACCTCACCCATCACCATTTTACCCAGCATTTTCAGGCTGATGACCGCAGTATCAAGCGTCTTCTTCAGCGACTGTCTGAATGCCTCCAGAGGACCATAGCTCACTTCGTTAAACATAGCCCCAATTGCGGCCTGATCAACCTTGGGTGCCGCGCCAATCTTGCCGACCGTTTTGCCTGACTCGACGACCAGTTGCGGAATCACGGTAACAGTCAGCAGCATCTCTCCACGCTTTATATCGAGCAAAACGGTTTGCCCCGCATGCGCCCGCACCACATCCACCAGCGCAGTCCAACTCGGCACAGACAGACCGTTCGCTCGCAAGATTACATCGCCCTCTTGCAACCCGGCCAGCTTCGCCACTCCCGTATCGACCAGCTTGCCGATAACAGGCAAGAAGACCGGCTGATTAAGATGCAATCCGAGCTTATCGAGAAACTCGCCATCAAGATCGTGCGCTTCCAGGCCACGCAAACTTAGCGAGTGATACACCGTTGTCCCATCGACTCTTTGCGCCACGACTTCTACATCGCCTTGTTGCAGCGCAAGCGTCAGCAATGTCCAGCGCAGTTCCTGCCAGCTTGGAATAAGCTCACCATTGATACTGACGATAGTTTCACCCTGCTGCATCTGCGCCGTTGCAGCAGGCGTCCCCTCAGGCACATCGCCGATCACAGGCTTCAAGCCGGGTACACCGTGCATAAACAAGACCCAATACAACAAGATGGCCAGCAACAAATTCGCAAGCGGTCCGGCAGCCACGATCACCATACGCTGCAACACGGGCTTGCGGTTGAAAGCCTGGTCTAATTCAGCAGGCATGACCTCGCCTTCGCGCTCGTCCAGCATTTTGACGTAGCCACCCAACGGGATCGCGGAAATCACCCATTCTGTATCAGAATTGGTGAAACGTTTGCGATAGATAACCTTGCCGAAACCCAGTGAGAAGCGCAATACTTTCACCCCGAAGCGACGTGCGACCCAGTAGTGTCCATATTCATGGAACACCACCAGCAGTGCGATTGCACCGACGAAGGCTAATAGCGTAATCATTTGATTAATTTAACAATTTTATGTTGAGCGACGCGACGGGCGCAGCTGTCAGCAGCAAGCACATCGTCCAGGCAAGTAACCGGGCTGACAGGCAACTCGTTCAGCGCAGACTCAATGACACGAGGTATGGATAAAAATGAGATCTGATTATCAAGGAATGCAGCTACGGCAATTTCATTAGCTGCGTTGAGCACAGCAGGAGCAGTACCTGCCGTGCGCAGCGCCTGGTAGGCTAACGCCAGGCAAGGGAAACGCTCGAAGTCAGGAACCTCAAAATTTAGCGTGGCAACCTTGAATAAATCCAGCGCTGCTACGCCTGAGTCTATCCGCTCCGGGTAAGCCAGGCCGTAGGCAATCGGCGTGCGCATGTCCGGGTTACCCAGTTGTGCAATAACCGAACCATCCACATATTCGACCAGCGAATGAATCACGCTCTGCGGATGAATCACCACCTGAATGTCGTCTGCACTTGCGTTAAACAGCCAGTGAGCCTCGATAACCTCCAGCCCCTTGTTCATCATGCTGGCTGAATCCACCGAAATTTTGCGGCCCATCGTCCAGTTGGGATGAGCACACGCCTGATCCGGTGTGACATGCTGCAATGCTTCGAGCGGCGTATTGCGAAACGGGCCACCCGATGCCGTGAGCAAAATGCGCCGCACACCGGCACCTTTCATATCGCCGTTATAGTCGCGTGGCAAAGCCTGAAAAATTGCGTTGTGCTCACTGTCTATCGGCAACAATGCGGATCCGCTGGCACGCACGGCATCCATAAACACGTTACCCGCCAATACCAGGGTTTCCTTGTTCGCAAGTAATATTTTTTTGCCGGCACGGGCCGCCGCCAGCGTAGGGCGCAAGCCTGCCGCACCAACAATGGCAGCCATGACCGCATCCACTTCCGGCAGCACGCAGACCTGTTCCAGCGCATCCACCCCGCACAGCACCTCGGTCGAAAGTCCCGCATCGAACAGCAGTGTACGCAACTGCTTGGCTGACAGCTCATCAAGCAGCACCGCATAAGATGGTTTGAACTGAACGCATTGCCGCAATAACAGATCGACCTGTCGATTGGCAGTTAAGGCGACGATGCGGTATTTGTCGGGATGGCGGGCCACCACATCCAGTGTGCTGGTGCCGATACTGCCGGTAGAACCTAATACAGTGAGGTTTTGCATATTAATTCAGCTGCCCAAACAAAATCACCATTGCGGCAAGCGGCAAGGTTGAGGTTAAGGCGTCTATGCGATCGAGCAATCCACCATGCCCGGGCAGCAGCGCACCGCTGTCTTTGACACCCGCCTGACGCTTGATTGCAGACTCAAACAAATCGCCGATCACCGCCAATCCCACCCACCACCAGGCTGCCAGCAGCATGGCAGGCAACATGGCAATAGAGGTGACATACCAGACGATCAGTACATAGATGGATACGCCGAGCATACCGCCTGCCACCCCTTCCCAGGTTTTACCGGGACTGATACTGGGGGCGAGTTTGGTTTTGCCAAACCTTCGTCCAGAGAAATAGGCGCCAATATCGGCGACCCAAACCAGCCCCATCAAAAGCAACAAGACCCACGGACTGATGGCATGCAAATCCAGCATGGCCAGACCGGTCGGAATCAATACCGACCAACCGACGAGGCACATAACAAGCTGACTTTCGACTTTCCACCCCGCGATCATCCAGGTCGGCACGATGATAAGCCAGAGCAAGGCAGAAACAGCGTAGATCATCAGGTGAGGAATCACCTGTTCCGCATCGGTGTGGTGGGCATCAAACCAGAGCAAAGACAGCATCGCGGCCAGCGTCAAGGCGCCATAAATGTACGCATTTCTGCCCGACAGCTTGGACAATTTAGACCATTCCAGCGATCCCTGCATTACAACCAGCACAACCACCCCCAGCCACCACGCATCTGGCAAGGCGAACAAAACCAACAATAACAGCAACAGCAGAATGACGGCAGTAATGATCCTGGATTTAAGCACACGGCTCTCCTTGTCAGCTTTGCGCTTGAACGCTTACCAACTGTTCACTGGTACGGCCAAAACGTCGCTCGCGATTTTGGTACGAAGCGATCGCTTTTTCCAATTCTTTACGATCAAAGACGGGCCACAGGGTGCTAGTAAAATAAAGCTCGGTATAAGCCAGTTGCCACAACATGAAATTGCTGATGCGCGTTTCACCGCCGGTGCGTATGAATAAATCAGGCTCAGGCGCACCATTCATGGATAAATAGGACTGCAAGTCATCCTCGCCAAACGAGGTTGCCAGTTCGGGATGGTCTCGCAACAGGGCATGCACCGCGTTCATCACATCCCAGCGTCCGCCATAATTCGCCGCGATGGTCAGCGTCAGGCCGGAATTATCAGACGTGAGCGCTTCGGCATCGTTCATGGTCTTCTGCAGCTTAGCGTCGAAGCGACTGCGGTCACCAATGATCTTCAGGCGGATGTTGTTTTTGTGCAGGCTGGCAACCTCGCGTTCCAGCATCTTCAGGAACAGCGACATCAAAAAGGAAACTTCATCAACCGGACGACGCCAGTTCTCGCTACTGAATGCAAATACGGTCAGGTATTCCACACCCATGTCACGACAAGCACGGACGGTTGATCGCAAAGACTCTACTCCGCGCTGATGCCCCATGATGCGGGGCATGAACCGCTGCTTCGCCCAGCGCCCATTGCCATCCATGATGATGGCAATATGACGCGGGATATGGGCAATAACAGGAATAGAACGCGTGGAACTGGGTAACGTAGCCATTACACGGCCATTAAATCAACTTCTTTAGCTGCCAGAGTCTGGTCAATTTCAGAAACGAAGCGATCCGTCAGCTTCTGGATTTCATCCTGAACACGACGCTCATCATCTTCGGAAATTTCTTTTTTCTTGAGCAAGTCCTTCAGGGAATTGTTCGCATCACGGCGGATGTTGCGTACCGCAATTTTCGCATCTTCACCCTCTGACTTAACCAGTTTGATCATGTCGCGACGACGTTCTTCGGTCAACATCGGCATAGGCACGCGGATCAATTCACCGTTGGTAGCGGGGTTCAAACCCAGGTCCGCATCGCGAATCGCGCGCTCGACCTTGCCTACCATATTTTTTTCATAAGGCTGAACGCCAATGGTACGTGAGTCGACCAGCGTGATGTTGGCGACTTGCGTCACCAACGTCGGGCTACCGTAATAATCCACCATCACGTGGTCCAGCAAACCGGTATGCGCACGACCGGTACGAACCTTACCCAGGTCAGCACGCAAGGCATCCAGTGACTTGCGCATTCTTTGCTCAGTATCTTTTCTGATTTCAGCAATCATGGTTTTCTCCTAATTTGCGAGAGTTTCCTGGACAATTACTTATTCCAGCGAATTATCCTAAAACCTCAAATCAAGCCACAGAGTTCACAGAGAACACAGAGCTTCCCGTGGTTGATTCAATTTCATCATTCAGCCAAAAGGCAAACAGAGAATTGGTTACAACCGTAAGTTTTTTTTACGAGTTATTGCCCACAGGGCAATATCCCTGCGAGAAACATTTGCAAGTAATGCCAACCGCGAAATATCACAGCTTAAACCGTTTTGCACATTGGGCAATATTTCGCCCACCCCTGCACAAAGCCTTTCTCGGTGAACTCTGTGTTCTCGGTGGCCAAGTTCTATTTCAACGTTTAATCAACGCGCACCAGCGTACCTTCACCTTCGCCGAACACCACGCGCTTCAACGCGCCCGGCTTGAAGATACTAAATACAATGATCGGCAATTTCTGATCACGACACAAGGTCAGTGCCGTTGCATCCATTACCTGTAAATTCTTGCTTATCGCCTCATCAAAACTCAAGGACTGATAGCGAACCGCATGTGGATCCTTCTTCGGATCCGCAGTATAAATTCCATCGACCTTGGTGGCTTTTATGACCACCTCGGCACTCATTTCCACACCACGCAAAGCCGCAGCCGTATCGGTTGTAAAGAACGGACTACCGATACCTGCCGCAAAAATAACGACCTTGCCTTCTTCCAGATAGCGCAATGCTTTACCACGAATGAACGGTTCGGCGACTTGCTCCAGGTTCAGCGCTGACTGCACACGGCAATCGAGCCCTGCGCGATTCATCGCATCCTGCAACGCCATCGAATTCATCACCGTGGCCAGCATGCCCATGTAATCGGCAGTCGCCCTGTCCATCCCGGCTGCAGCTGGTGCAACACCCCGGAAGATATTGCCGCCACCGATCACCATCGCCACTTGCACACCCATCGCCACGACTTCCGCAATTTCGGCCACAATGCGCTCGATAACGGCACGATTGATACCATAACTGTCATCGCCCATCAGGGCTTCGCCGCTAAGCTTGAGCAGAATACGTTTATAGATGGGTGTTGTCATGATGATTATCCTTGTGCAGCAGCGATAGTAGCAGCCACTTCAGCTGCGTAATCTTCAACCTTCTTCTCAATCCCCTCGCCCACCACGAACATCTGGAACGCGGAAACAGTTGCACCCTTGGACTTCAGCAATTGCTCGATAGTTTGCTTACCGTCTTCAGCCTTGACGAACACCTGCCCCAGCAAGGTAACTTCCTTGAGGAATTTGGCAACCGTACCTTCGGCAATCTTTTCCAGCATCGCTTCCGGCTTGCCGGCTTCGCGCGCCTTTTCGATAGCGATACGACGTTCAGTTTCGATCTCCACCGGATTAACACCGGTGATATCGACAGACTTTGGCTTGGAAGCCGCAATATGCATGCAGATATCGCGACCGAGCAACTCGTCGCCACCGGTGAAATTCAACAGCACGCCGATCTTGCTGCCGTGCAGGTAGCTTGAAAGATTGCCGGTGGTAGTTTCGTAGCGCTCGATACGGCGCACGGAAACATTTTCGCCCAACTTCATGACCAGCGCTTTGCGGGTCTCTTCAACAGTACCCGTACCATTGGCAATATTCAAAGCTGACAACGCATCAATATCAGCAGGATTGTGCTTAGCCACGGTTTCAGCCACGTTCTTTGCAAAGGCGTTGAAATCGTCATTTTTAGCGACAAAATCGGTTTCACAGTTCACTTCAGCTACCGCACCAGACTTGCCGTCAGCCGCGATAAACGCGCTTACCACACCTTCGGCGGTAACGCGTGAAGAAGCCTTGCTGGCTTTAGCGCCGCTCTTGATGCGCATCTGTTCTTCAGCGACCTTGAAATCACCGTTTGCTTCAACCAATGCTTTTTTGCATTCCATCATGCCGAGGCCTGTAGCTTCGCGCAATTCCTTGACCATACTTGCAGTAATTTCTGCCATGACTACCTCCAGAATTTCCAATAAAAACTTACAAAAAAAGGGGCTTGCGCCCCTTTCCGCGCCTAATTGAGACTTAGGCTACTTGTTCTGGCTCTTCAGCAACTTGCTGAACCAATTCATTCAATGCCTGTGCGCGACCTTCCAAAACTGCGTCAGCGATACCGCGAGCATACAAACGAATCGCCTGAGTAGAATCGTCGTTACCAGGAATAACGAAATCAACACCGATTGGTGAGTTGTTGGTATCAACGATACCGATCACAGGAATACCGAGCTTCTTGGCTTCTACGATGGCGCCCTTTTGGTAGCCAACGTCGATAACGAAAATTGCATCAGGCAGGTTAGGCATATCCTTGATACCGCCCAGACTGCGATTCAATTTTTCCAGTTCACGCGCCATTACCAGCGCTTCTTTCTTGGAAACGCCTTCTGCGCCTTCGGCAGTGATGGCTTCGAGCTCACGCAGACGCTTGATGGATTGCTGAACGGTCTTGTAGTTGGTCAGCATACCGCCCAACCAGCGGTGATTCACGAACGGGGAGTTCGCGCGAACAGCTTCTTCCTGCAAAATTTCACGTGCCTGACGCTTGGTAGCCACGAACAGGACAGTGCCTTTTTTCGCGGACAGCTTGCGCACATAGCTTTCTGCTTCAGCGAACAGCGCTACGGACTTTTCCAGGTTAATGATGTGAATACGGTTGCGATGACCGAAGATGAAAGGAGCCATCTTTGGGTTCCAGAAACGGGTTTGGTGACCAAAGTGAACACCAGCATCCAGCATTTGACGCATTGTTACAGCCATGATTATTCCTATCGTAAGGGTTAAAACTACCACTCGCCAGCCTGACTCTTTCGAGCACCCCAACTTGTGCGAGCGGGATATTTACATCGGCCAATTCCGATGCAACGCGCATTCTAGCACTAACAGGCCACTTTCCTCAACCAAAATGACGCAGAGTCTGACAAAACCACTTCATAAGCGGGTATTGCGACAGGTTAAATGCGAGTTTTTAATGGCATCAAACGTGTCGAAATTTTCTACCGTGTGGTTACCACCCATTAAGCGCGCTTTTGATCCTGATGAAAACAATTTTTTGACAATAAAAAGCCGTTGATTTCTCAACGGCTTTTTATAGACTGGCGGAGTGGACGGGACTCGAACCCGCGACCCCCGGCGTGACAGGCCGGTATTCTAACCAACTGAACTACCACTCCAAAACTGCTGCTTCTTGCTACTAGCCACCAGCTACTGGCTTTATTTGGTGGGTGCTGACGGGTTCGAACCGCCGACATTCGCCTTGTAAGGGCGACGCTCTACCAACTGAGCTAAGCACCCATAATTACTTAATTATCAGACTATTACAACATTACTCCATGTACATCCTGCCGTTCACGTGCAGTGTTACGCCAGTGATGTAGGCGGCACCCG
>JBAZAY010000056.1:0-16586 GCA_041671725.1 Gallionella sp.
ATCTTCCTGCCCTGCTCGTAAGAATCAAGCACCCTTACCTTCATACTCTCGGTGTGGTATAGGCACAGCCCTAATATGGTGTTGTCGTATACGGCTATCTGTCCCCTTGAACATCTACCCATCTTATTATGCTGGCAGGTATAGGAATTACACATCACCACGGTCGTGGGTCTATTCGCCGAGGCGATTATAACAATCGCTAAGATTACCGCCGCCAGAAGAATATAAATCGCTTTACCCTTTCCCAAAGGCTTACCTTTACTTTAGCCTCTACCGTATGAGGCACTATCTCTTTAGGCTGTAACAGGAGCTTTGCCTGCTCCTCTTCCAGCCGCCTTCTTTCCTGCTCCTTCTTATACGCCTTGACCGCTTCAGGATTAAGCCACTTCCTGATAGGTATTTTGTTCGGCTCTCGCTTTGCTGGTATAAACTTGACGCACTCTCGCCGCTTGCCTCTGGCGTAATGGACAGCCTTCTCGCATACAGGCTCTAACTGGCAGTTTTTACATCTGACCTTCATTTTTTCATCTCCATCTTTAAGCCCTTGAATCCTTCCAGAAAGTATCTCGCCATCATAACGATAGCCCTGCCTCTCGCCTTATCACCCTTTGGGAAGTATTCGTCTATGAGGTCAACCATTTGCTCCCGCAGTTCCTTCTCTCTTTTGACTGTCATCCCTTTCTCCGCATCTCTATCTCCAGACCTTTAAGACAACAATCACATATCTCCTTTGGCTGGAACTCCATACTCAAGCCGTCGGTTTCTGCTTTTTCTATGACATTTATAACGGCTCCTTCTCTTTCTAAGTGAGGGCACTCTCTATTTGCTATCCACAAGCATTTCATCCTTTTGGACTCCCATCTGGATTTATTTTGCCCGTCTCGACCATCCAATCGTAAAAGGCTTCTGGGCTGTTACTTTTCGGGGCAGAGGTTATCCCCATATTCTTCTGGGCGTAATCTATTATCTCTTTTATAACTGTCCTCAAATCCTTATCGCCTTTCGGGTCTACCCGTCTTTTTATCTGGTCTACTATTGCTATCTTTTTGGCTACCGTCATACCTTCGTGCGGAGTCTCTTCGACTTTTTGGAAGTCGCTCGGCTTAGGGTGCTCCGTAATAGTCGCCTCGCCAGACTTCTCATCCTGAACCTTTATTGTCGGTTCCTGAAGTGCAATTATGAGGTCGCCTATAATCATCTCCTCATACCTATCCAGCTTACCACCCTTCTCCTTTATTTTATTAAGAACTTCGACTATACGCTCCGAGTCTTTAGGAGTGATTAAAACCTCTATCCATTCAGAGGTTATAGTCCTCTCCTTCTTCACAGATTTTATCTCCATTTACCAGCTCCTTTGTCGGCATTTTGTAACTAATTCTTCCCAATGTTTATCGCACCAGCTACCTGCATTCAGTCCGTTATCTATCCTTACCCTACCCCTCTCCATACATTCTATCTGGGAACAGGATAAAATGTCTGGTAGGAGCTTGCCGCATTTGGCACAATGAATAAGGTCGTCTGGTTTCCAGAACGGCATCTCGCACGTGCAACGCCTTACATCCTTCGTCGCTTCAAGCTGTTTTTCCAGCTCCCGTATTCTCGCCTCAGCTTTACATAGGCAACAGTCCATCGGATAGTGCTGATGCAGTATGTCGTGCTGATTGACTCCTATCTTTGTCGAGGTTCGTGTCATCAGAACTCCTTTACTGCTTTCTTCCATTCTTTTATGCCTCGCCAAATTAACCATACGAGCATACTTACCCACAGAGAGGTAAAGATAACATCGACTATCATCATCCATCTGGGATAACCAACAATGACCTCAATTGCCAGCTTTGTTAGGTAAATCATACCATTCTCCTAATATCAATCTGTATATCCGCCTGTTCGGTATATACCTTTCGAAAAACTCGTGGTCATATCCGTGCAGGCAATGAGCCAACGCCGCCGCTACTCCAGCACTACGGCTTATACCTGCCGCACATTGGCAGTATATAGCGTCTACTACCCCATCATAGAACCTTACGAACTCCACTATCTTCTTAGCATCCTTTTTTGAAGAGAATACCATCTGCTTGGCGGTTTTGGAATCCTTATACTTATGCTGTATGTCATATTTTTGTTTGTCGTCCCAATCGTGAAACCTGAGCTTTAAGGTATCCAGCCTACAAGGGTTCTTCGGCAATTTAGGATTGGTGTCATAAGGGTCGGTGATAGAGATAAGGATATGGTCTCGCTCTTCTTTATAGTGCTCTATGTCGTCCCTGCCCCTGACTATTATCTCAGGCTTACGCTTTACCTTTTCCCCACCTAAAAAGACAGCCTCTTTACCCAAAGTAACACTCCTCTATTATTATGTATCGCTTCTTGCCTACCTCTACTGCGAGGGCAGGCATCCTGTTGTCCTTAATTGCCTCGCCTCTTATCTTCTCCAGCCACTTTATCATATTCGCCTTAAAAAATTCGTTCTCGCCCTTGTCTGTTCTCTTCGCTTCTATGAGCCTATACTTTGCCCTGACATCGCCCTTTGCTCCGCTCAAAGCCCCTGACGCAAACTGCCTCCTACCTGAAAAAGTCTTTGCTAACCGCTTCTCCTGCTTTCGGGATTTCTTTATCTTGTCGAACGGTCGGTTCTGGTGCAACCATTTTATCTCTGCCATCGGCTTCTCCCCACTTCACCACTATCGGGCTTGAATCAGCGTCTAAGATATTACCTATCTTTCTGAGGTTAGTTACTATTGTCCCCACTCCGCTTTTGACAATCTCTGTCCAACCGTTCCTGCGAAAGTTACGCATGTTTGGGTCGAGGCAGGTTCGATAGCTACTGCCATCATCCGCCTTGAAAAAGACATAATAGAATATGCCATCGTGATGCTTGCTCTTATGGCTCTCTATCTTCTGGATTTTATAGTTCACGCTAACATCCTTCCTAAGTTGACCTTCTTTTTTATAGTGATGTTATTCTTCTGTAAGCCCGCTATCAGACTCTTAACCTTTTCGGGTGTCGGCTCTGGGAGCTTACATCCTTTTGAATCAGCCCCTATATTAACGAACTGAGGGTTGATGTCAACTATCATCCTGACCAGCTCCTCTACGTCAAAATCTACTATCGGCTCTATCGTAACAAATGTCTCTATCTTTGGCACTAAACGCCTAAACGCCATCATACCTAAGTGCCTGCTCCTCGGCTCTGGTGCCTTGGATATATCAGGGTAGACTCTGTTGGTCTCGATAGTCGTTCCCATCATACAGCTCGGCGGTAACATCTCAGCAAACAGGAACGCCCTCTCTGGGTTCTTCGTCTGGAAGACATACTTATTATCGTATAGCCCGCAATGACCGAGTATATCCCGTATCCATTCATCCTTTACACCCTCGGCAAACATATCGTTCATATGCTCTATAAAGATTGTCTTGCCTTCAGGATACTTAACGAGTAGCTCCTTCTCTATCAAGCGAGGCTCGCCCTTATAGCGTTCTGCCCTGCCCCATTTATTCCTGCCCACGTAACAATAAGAGCACTTATGAGGACACTCCCCGCCTAAGTGCGTGTGCATAAAGGCTACCCAGTCATACATATTCCCGTGAGATTCTTTTAACGGCATAACACCTTCTCCCCTTTTTTACTCCAATCAACCTCGTCCTCTAACAAGAATATCTTGCACTTCTTACAGAAGCCCTGAATACAAATGCTACCCGTTTCCCAATCCCACCAACCTAAAACCTCGCTACCGCAGTATGGGCATATGCCTACGAAGTATTCTTTCATTCCAACCTCATATATGCTACGGCAAATACTAAAGCGTCCCGCAGGTAAATTAAGTCCTGTCTATCCTTACCCTTAATACTCGATTTCAGAAAGAAGTTACAATCATCTATGTCTTCCTGTAACCGCTTGATAGCCTTCTGCTTGTCCACTACCTTTTCCCTGCAATATATCTTGTCAATGCAAATATGACAAGAATCTCAACCGCTATTCTCATACTCAATTCAAAATCGTTCACGTTGTCCTCAACGCTACTGCCATTATCTCGCTTTTCACTTTGACAGCCTCTTTGATATTATCCTTGAAGAACGCTACGAGTTTCTCTCTGCCCTGAAATTTATGGCTGTCGTATGAGAAGAACGCTCCAGCCTGTTTTATGATGTTATAATATACTCCGTAGTTGACAACTTCTTTAAGCCTGTCTATCTCGCCCTTCTTTACACCGTAGGCATCTTTGATATAAAAGTCTATGTCGCCTTCCCGATACGGCATATAGACTTTGGATTTTGTAGTCCTGAAGTGTATCGTCTGCCCCACCACTTCCTCGTTATCTCCCGTGCCTTCTTTTATCCAGTCTTTACGCCTTACCAGTATCCTTATGCTCGCTCCAAAGCCTATACCCCTGCCGCCCGTTGTCCTTGTGGGGTCGCCTCTCGCTCCGATAGCCTCTCTTGTCTGATTGATAAGGATAACCAAGCACTCGTTAGGTATCGTCCCGTCCTCTTTCAGATTAAGGGCTGACTGTGTTCTCCTGATAAACCTATTCATCATTATAGCCCTATCCCCTAAAGTCTCAGGCTCGTCAAAGCCCTTATCTTCATCCATCTGGGGAGCCAACGCCGCTACCGAGTCTATAACCAGTATGCCGCAGTCTCCAGAACGGACACAGGCATTGGCTACTGAAAGCATTACCTCAGCTTTATCGGTTTTTGACAGCCTGAGCGTCTCAAGGTTAACCCCAAGGGTCTTTGCCCATACAGGGTCGAAACAGCCCTCTGCGTCAATATATACAGCGTTCTTGCCCCTTTCCTGCGTCTCCACGATAGCCTTTAAGGCAAGCGTAGTCTTGCCAGAGCTTAGGTCGCCGTATATCTCTACTATCCTGCCTAATGGATACCCGCCCCCCGTCTCCAAGTCCATCGAAAAACTGCCCGTTGGCATACGCTTCACGTCCAAGCCTGTATACTTGCTGGCGTAGCCTACCGTGCCCTTACCGAACTTCTTTTCCAATAACCCTAAAACTTTGTCCAGACTCTCAGGCACGACACTCCTCCAATTTGGTGCGGGTGGTATCAAGGAAAGATGCGTAAGGTAAGAAACCGCATCCTTTTGGCAAGAACGTTCTCAATACCACCCACGTTTTACTTAATAAAGTCTCTGCCACTCTTAACCTCTCTCTGGGGAGCACCACACAATATCCCCTTCAAAGCTCTACTCTCTAAATCGTCGCACTCCTCAACCTTATTCAGCTCCGTAAAGAACCTGAAAAACAGTTGCCCTTTGAACCCGCTTGTCTTATTCTTTATGACATCGCACTCAAGGATAGGACGCCTCATACCTTCATCGTCATTAAAGTATACCTTGCTCTCGACCTCTCCTACCCTGTGGATTTCATTATGCAGGAGCATTATACAGTCAGCGTCATATACGAGGTCAACCGTCTCCTTGATGTCGTCCTCTACTGGCCTTATATGTTCCGACTTCCTAAGCTCTACCGTGCATATCACAGGAGCGTCATATATGTTTGAGATACGCTTTATTTTTTCTGATAGCTCCGTAAACTTAGTCCTCGTGTCCTGCGTATGCTTTTCCGTAGACAGCTTGTGGAAGTTATCAATGAACAGGACTAACTGCATATTCTCTGTCTTCGTTATTGCCTTACAGGTCATTACGGACTTCTCTATCCGTTCTATCGAACACCCGCTACTGATATCTTTGACAAGGAACCTTCTGGACAATGCCTTTATCCTGTTCAGAGCCTCTTCCCGCTTATTCAGTAGCTCACTCACCCTCTCCGCTGTATAGCCTTTATCAGGCGTCAGCTTGTGGGTAGGATTCGAGACTACGTTTATCGGCATCCCGCTCTCCATAGCTATGAGGCGAGGTATCACCTTCTTTAAGTTGTCGTCTATGCTCCATACAAGGACGAATACCTTTTCATTATGTAGTGCGAGGTTATAGGCGAGTTGCAGGTTGAACGCCGTCTTGCCTACGTTAGGTCTGCCGCCCACCAGATATAACCCGCTTTGTATCCCGTCAAGTGCCTCTGTCAGTTTAGGGAAACCTGTCTTGAGGCCTAACAGCTCCGTCTTTCTGGAGAACGCCCACTCTTCATATTCGTTTACCTTTATCTCGAACTCGGATTCTTCCCGCACTATGTCAGTAACCGTGATGTTCAGGTTCTCGTTCTTTATTACATCAAGCCGCTGTATCTCTTTTTGGATAGTCTCAAGGCGTATGTTCGTCTGCGTAGCGAACTTGTCGCACATCCTGTCCCGTTCTATATAGGACGTCTCATTCAGGATGTCTTGTAAGACCTGCTGTTTCAGCTCCTCTGTCTGCCCCGATATGAACTTCTTTAGCCGCCATTCGAATACAGTCAGCTCAGGCAGGGCTATGAATTTATCTACCCCGTGCTTGACTATATATTCATCAGGGTCTTTGGCATCCTGTATCTCTTTGATATAGACAAGCATATCCTTCTTATTGACGATTACCTTTATGAGAGCCTTGTCTATCGCCGCCTGCCCCGCCTCGTCGTTGTCAAAGGCGAGTATGACCTTCTTAATCCTCGTCCTTATGAGTAGCTCATACTGCTTGGCTGTGAATGCCGTCCCGCCTAACGCTACCACATTTTGTATGCCGTGCTTACACATCGTCATACAGTCTGCGTAGCCCTCTACCAGATAGATGCTTGAGCTTGCCCTCCGTGCGTTATGCAGGTTGAATAGGGTGCTTGACTTGTCATATACGAGATTATTCTTGCTATTGATATACCTGCCCTGCTCCGTCATTGACCTTGAGCCAAAGGCACATACACGCCCGCTTGCGTCCCGTATCGGGATTATGAACCTATCGAGGAACAGGTCTTTATGGTATATACCCGCCCTCTGCATAATCGGTCTGTCAAATTCCTTTTCGAGCTGTCCTATCAGTTTATCATAGTTGCCACAGGCACCAAACTCAAAGCTGTCGGCTAACTTCTCCCATCCCCTCGCCTTGGCATAAGCCTGTGTATCTTTGTCGGTAGCGTATTGGAGCTTCAGCAGGGTCTTGAGCTTGTCATATAATAAATAGACCTTTTGGGCTTGCTTCTCGTCCTCTGTTACCTCTTCCAGCTCGTAATGGATATTAAAGAGCTTGGCGAGATACATAAAGTTTTCGGTTATGAACTCTTCCCCTACCAAGGGCTTGTTCTCAAGATAGCCTGCCGCATTAAAGATATCGCCTTTAGCATCACAGGCAAAGCAGTTAAACGCCAGCCCGTCGTCGGTTATCCCACAGGACAAGTGAGAGTCATCGTGCTTATGCTCGCTACCATTAGGGCATTGGACAGAGTTGTTCTCTACCTTACGCCCCTGCATTTGTAGATACTGCTTCAGGTAGGTTCTGAGATTTGCTTTTACTTCTTCGAAGTGCTTAATCCTCAAGACACATTTCCCTTTTTCTCGGCGTGTCTTACAGCGTCCTCTGACTTAGAAAACTTCCTGCCGTCCTCTGTCTCCCAAAGCTCGCCCCGCTTCAGGATGCCGTATTTTTCGTTCAGCAATCTTGCTTCGTCTGTCTGCGTGGTAGCTTGTCTCGTGGTTTCCTTGCTCGCAGATATTACCCACTTCGGTATGTCCTTTGTGAAGAATCTTATCGGGTGGGATTGTTCCGTATAGCCTTGAAACTCGTTTGCCAGATAAAGGTCTATGCCCTTACACATCTGCTCTACTGTATAGTTCTTGGCTAATGCGTCTTTGATAGGTTTCTCTACTGAGACAAAAGAATTCGGTGGCATTAAAAAAGGCAGACCATATTTAGCCTGCCACTTCTCACCAAAGTATTTTAGTATCTGACCTTTTTTGATTCCGAGGATTGCGTTATAGGATAGAGCCTTACGCTTACCTTCGGACGTTTCTGGGGTCTCCTTCTTGGAGAACAACTCAGGATTACTTCTTGCCATATAACCCTTTCTTAAATTCGACATACAAGTATAGCATAAGGTTCATCAAAATTCAAGCACCGACCTAATTATTTTTTTGTGCTTTCGCCTTCACCGTCTATCCTGATGTCTACGTTTATATTTATCGGGTTAATGGAATACAACTTCGCTCCTGTAATGCCGTTGCCGAGCATATATTCTTTCACCTTGTCGATTGTGGCAAAGCCTTTGGCTCCGAGCTTCTTGGTTATGAGCAAAAAGCAATCGCCTTCGAGGCTCAGGCTAATAGTAGGTTGCTGTGCAGACAACTTACCGTTCCTGCGTGTCCTTCTATTCAGGAAACTCTTTTGGTATCTCGCATACCTTTCAGGATAGAGCGTCCTATTAGGGTCAGCCTTCGCTACCCTGTCCTTCAACCACGTTACCTCTGCATCCCCATACTTCTTATACATACCTTACCTTCCTTCCTGCCAGTTAACTGCTTGCCTCTGTTAACTCTTATCCCCTGTGGACAAGATATCTTCTTCAAAAATCTTAATATCTGAGTATCATTCATCCTTCAGTAGCCCTTCGTGGATTAGTAATCTGTTAACTGTTAAATGGCGTCAGCCAGTTATATGAGTATTTATATTTATAAATACGAATATAACATATTGTCTTATATATATTATTATTGTTCGTCATCTTCTTTTTAAGTGGTTACCTACCCCTTATTTTTTAGCACCCAGACTTTTTAGGTGGTTCACTTTTAGCAGAGAATAGATATTAACCTTACCTTTTCTATACTCTATTGCTATCAGCTTATACTTAATTAAATCCTTTAGTGCTTTTATGACGGTCGGCTGTGTTATCTTTACCATCCTTGCTATGTTATTGGTTGACGGATAACACTTTTGGCTCTTGCTATTAGCGAATGACGCTAAGGCAAAGTATACTATTTTGGTTGAAGCCGAAAGCAAGGAGGTCTGTATCACTATCTTACTAACCCACAACCAATCGCCATTTCTAAAGTCCCTGACTTGGATTTCATCCCTCATACCTTTACCTCCTCTTTAGGGGCATCAGCTGTCATAGCCAGCTTCTTCGCTATTTTTACCCCTTTAGCTTTAGGTTGCTTGGGTTCTTTCTCGCTCTTTGGGGTCTGGTATAGGGCTATCTGAGCTGAGTCTAATACTATGACTCTCTTGCCGCCCTTGGTAGAGACCTCTTTAATCACCTTGTGCTTCAGGCACCGCTTTATAGCAGAGGCTTGTCTCGTTTCGATAAGTGCCGTAGCCTCTAAAGCCTCGTCTATCGTGTCCTCGACCGTCCCGTTCTCTGACCTGTCTATAAGATAAGTCAGGAATATGCTACCCTGTAACGAAGCCATATTCCTCGTGAAGTTCGGATTATACGACAGTCTTTGTAGCGTCTTCATAAACTCTCTCCTTATTGTATATCTAAATCCTCGTCAACCTTTGAGGTATCTATTCTGGCGAGGCAGTTCTTAAATTCTTCGAACTTATTAAATGGAATGGTTACGCCCTTCGGGGAGGGCTTCGCAACACCAGCGTCGTCGAACCAGAACGTCCTGATGTCTACGTAAGCCTTCCCTTTGTATTGGCGGACAGATACTCTTACTTCTTCCCTACCCTTTGTTATCTTTTCCACTACTTCCCTTTGCCGCCTGCTTTGGCTATGAATAGAGTATCAGCATTGGGGCCGCATACTCTTATGATAGCCGCCAGAATCCCTCCATAAGCAGGGCTGTCAATGGGTATTGACTTTAGGTCAACGGTATCCATCCACGCCTTATAAGTTGTCTCTATGGAGTCTTTCCGTAGCTGTGCCAAGTCTAAGGCTACTTTAGGAGCAGTTACCTTTTCTTCCTGTGGTGCCGCTTCTGCCTGCCGAGCTGATGCCGCAGGTGCCGCCCCGTCTAAAGTAATGACACCGCTCGGAGTAATGATAACTTTAATTGCCTCCTGCGGTTCCCCGTTCTTCTCCCACGTCTCCTTTTCTACCTTGACACCGAGTATGCCTTTAGTTGTCTCTTTGGCTTTGATAGTGATAGCCTTATCGACATCTTGGCTCGTTAACTCGTCCTTCCTGTTCTTCAGGCAAACTGTCATATCTCCCGTGTCGTCTGTTATCACTATGTTCTGGAACGACCATTCGCCGTAATCTCCCGTCCCTGACTTCTTATCCCATACCCTCGTTATCTTTCCTGAAATGCTGATATCACCTGCAAGCCCTACGCTGTTCGCTACGTCTTTTGCCTTTAGAACCATCTCTTACACCCTCCCTGTTAACAAAAAAGGAACAAGCCTTTTAAGCTGTTCCTATCCAATTGACAAAATCTGACCCCGTAACCACGTCCACCTCCTTTCTCACCTTTTGAGGTCTGAACGGACTATACTAACATCTACTATTATATATCCGTTTGTGTTTTTGTCAAGGATTATTTTTGTTATTTCTTAGGCGGGCTGGTGCCTTTTTTCTTGAGGAAGGTTACTGCTTCACCATACATCTTCTTGGCTATTGTGCCTTGGAAAGGAGTGTCGGGTGGGAGACCTGCGGTCTTGTTTCGCAAGCCTAACGCACAGATAGGACAGCAATTTTGGATGGATTCTAAGGATGGGATGTTCCCCGATACCAAAGGACTAATCAGGTTGGCAGGAAAATCTATCTTGCATACATCACACTTTATCATTCAGCACCTCCGTAGTCCTCTATTTTACCTTCGCAGTTATTATTGAGCCAAGCCTCTTCTTGTTTTTCAAAGACCGTCCTATCGTCTTTGGGTATCTTCTCGCTCACTACCTTTATCAGCTTGGTCAATTCATCTTTATCCAGCATAGATATATGCCCTTTAGAAGTATTCTCTTTCAGCCAGCTATACATCCTGTTACGCCCTTGTTTATCTTTATAGTTAAATATCTTCTCCAGTAGAGCGTGAACTTTTATCCTTAACTCTCTTGTCTCTTTATCAGCAGGTATGCCTAATGGCGAGCCGTCGGGGTGGGCACCGTGAGTGGTCTTACATTCTGGGTAGCCTGTGCATCCGTAAAATAAACCGAACTTCGATTTCTTTAGAACCATCTCTTTACCGCATACAGGACATAGCATTATTTCTTCCCTTGGGCGTTTATCTTTTCCCGCCTCGCAAATAGCTTGTGCATAAGAACGGTTATCGTCCTTACTTCAGCAGGAGCGTCTTCCATCTGCGGAGCACCGAGACAATAGGTCTCCATCCACCATAAGACTATGTTCCAGAAGCTCGCCTCGACGTATAGCCTATCGCCTATCTGTATCCGTTCCGCTTTCATTTCTTCTTCCCCTTCTTCTTGAAGCACAAGTTCACCAGCTTCATATAGCCAGCGTGCCTGAATAGAGAATACATCTTTTCCGTTATTTCGTCAAAGTTGTGGCACTCAAAATCCAAAGGGCGGTTGTATGCTTGAGACCCCCGATAGACCTCCTTACTGCCGTCGTATATGACTATTAGTATTTTGTCCGCCTTCATATTACACCTCCGTCATACATCCACATTTTAATTTCTTAGGGTCATCCCTAACGAAGATACCTTCAATGGTAAGCCTGCTACAATAACAGCACTTCTCAGGCTTGTGGTCTTTAACCTGAACTGGCATCGTTGGTTCTTCGCCCTTCGCTCGGCATTGCCTTACCCAGCAATCGAAACATATACTGTGTGTCCAAGAGGGCTTCATTTTAACTGACATCTGTTTACCTCCTTTAGGAATTTCTTGTAGCTTTGCCATATCTCTTTACCGCAGAAAGTAATCTGCCTCGCTCCTCGCTTATCAGGTATATTCAGTCTTCGGATTTTCTCCAGCGTCTTTAGTGAAGCAAGTGCAGTATGGACTGACTTCTTCATATCCGAGCGGAACTTCAGCCGCCCTTTAGTGAACTTGACTCCGTGCTTCTTCTGGATGGCATAAAAGGAATCTGACAGCTTCAGATATATCCTCAATACCTCAGTAGCATCTTGTAGCTCTTTCATCTTGACTCCTTACTTATATAGTCGCACTTCTTACAGACCTTATAAATATCTGCCCATCTCGTAGCTGGGGCGGTATTGTTAGTCTCTAACCTGTCGATAACTTCAATCGTCAAGTCGTGCTTACCGCCTTCACAAAACTTCTTCGCCCTTGCCAGAGCCTCATTAAGTTTAACCCTTTCTACTATGACCGCTTCTGCTACCCGCTTCTCAAAACTTTTATGGCTCTTGAATATCATAACTTTTACACCAGCTTTCGTAGCTCCTGACGCATCTTCTCCTCGAAGGCTTCGTCAGGTTTGAACTTCTTGTCCTTTTGTAGCTCTACGCTTACCGCCTCTGCCAGAACCTTAGCGAAGCCCACAGGCAGGTTTTCATTCCATATAAGCGGAGGGTTGTATTCCTTCCCCAACTTGAGGGCTAAAGACTTGCCGATATTCAAGGCACGGAGCATCATCTCTACTCCGCCATTAAAGACCTTATCAGAGTCATCGTCCTTACCGAATTGTATCAGCTGATAGTTAGCCATACATCTCCTTAATAATAGTCCGCTCTTACTGGGCGGGATGATACCCATTTGTCAATTTCGAATACTATGTCATTGAACTCCTTGCGTATATACTGATACTCTTTTATCGGCATACCATTTAAGACACAAAGCCCTTTGCCGTGTCCCCAATCAAGAACATTACATCGCCAATCCCATATCCTCCTGCCAAGTTTCTTAGGCAGGTTTTTGGGAATGGTGAGGTCATACAGGTGGTCTGACGCTCCGTTTATCCAGAGAGATAAGGCTCTGGCATCCGTGAACAGATTAGGCGGACAAGGCTTAGGTGGCACTTGAAAATATAATCCTGACCCTTTTGTAAGTGGTATCTTCTTTACGGTCTTCCCCCGATATTTTATCGCCATCTTTCCTATGTAAGGTTCATAGGTCGGCTGTGCCATCCTATCCCTCATCATTCTGTTATTCTCCATAAAGTGAATCGCCGTATCCATATGACAGGCAAACAGCATCAGGGGATATAAAAAACCCTTACCGAACTCGCTCTCTACTACCTTCCTCTTCTTACGCTTCGCTCGCACGTCTTACCTCCTCCGTTATGTCCTGCTTGTTAGAGAACTTCAAGACCCTGAACGGTCTACCTGTTCTCAGCTGTATCTCTTTAGCTACTGGATACAGACTATTCACCCTCGCCATATTAGCCCCCACCAGCGGGAACCATTGCCCATCAAGGTTCATACCTATAATCCCTTCAGAACCGTCCGTCTCTGTGGCTACAAAGGCGAATATCTCATTTATGATTTTGTCCATCCTTACCTCCTTTATCAAACCCACAAGTGCATTTCCAAGAGAACCCTTCTTTGCCGTAGTTCTCAGGAAGAAACTTGCCGTCATCCCTCCACCTGTGATACAAATTGCAGGTAACGGCGTGCTTGCCTTCATTCGTTTCCTCTATTATCTCCTGCAACATCTGTTTATTGGCTAACATCAAGAATAGTTCCCACATATCTTCTGGTCTGCCGTTCTTTACTGCCAGCTCTTTAGCTCTGCGGGTAGCCACTACGTCCCAGTTCTCGCCCTTGAATATATTAGCCATTTGGTTTCCTCCAAGGCTTAATCCACCATACCAGTATCACAAAGGCAATCCAACAACCTATCTCTTCTTTTATACGCCGTAGCATAGACACCTCATTCCTGACACTCGTATTCTGCTTCGTCCCTCACCGCACCGTGGTAGGTTTCAAGCAGGAGCGGGTCAACGCCTGCCTTCAATAGAGCCTGCTCTGCGAGGAAGACCTTATATGATACCCTACTCATAGTAACGTGAATCACCTTGCCGTCGCCGTAGTCTATGTCCATATCAAAACTTTCCCACGGACGCTCCCAGCTACCCTTAGTCGTCTTCGGAGCTATTAAGTTTGTAACCTTTACCACTTTATTTCTGAACATAACTACCTCCTTCTTTAATATAAATGACGCAAATGGCGGCTGTCCCAGACCAGCTTACCGCAATGCTTACACCATATCGTTATGATATTGGTTACTCCCTTACCAACCTTCAGCGGATAGGTAGCTATCTCATAGGAGCAGAACTCCTTAGCTGATTGCCCGAAAGGAATCTTGCTGGGGATGCAGGTCTTACAATGCAGGAACATCCCGCAGTCTTTGTAGTCCAATACCGCTGTTTGGATTTCCTTTATCTCGTCCTTTGTGAACTCGTGCTTCTTATCCATAACACCTCCTATTCTCTACTTTATATTCTACCTTCATTCCATAATGATGTTCTACGCCTGAAGTATCATTAAGCGAATCAGCAAGATTCTGTGCATCTATTTTTTCTTTATATGTTCCAAAAGTATCAGTTTTGAATTTACCATCTATATACTGACTTACCTTCCACATACTATCTCCTTTATTGGTAGGGCTGGGCGGAGTCGAACCGCCACTCACAGGCTGAAAACCTGCCGTCATAGCCATTAGACCACAGCCCCTTAATGATTTACCTTGACCGTCTCCATCTTGAAATTTTTGAAGTAGTAATCGTAAGGCTTTGTCAGGCTCATCTCCTTATAGTAATTATCAAATATATCCTCAAGCGTCCAACGCCACTTGAACAGTTGCCAGAACATTTTGTGCTGGCTGTATAGTTTGAGAGCATCCGTTCTCCATCTATCGTATCCCTCATCCTCATCTATATCCCGCCTGTCCATAATCTCTATCTTGTCCCGCAGGTGGTCTCTGGCATTATATACGAATTCATACCTAATAGAATAGAAAGGCATCCAGAGAATCAGAATCACCGCTAATATCCCCAAAGCAGTCCCTAAAAAAGAAAAGATTATCTTCTCAAGCATATTCATTACGTCAGTCCTTTCAGGGATGCCAAGATAGGCTCAAGGTGCTGGGCATATACAGGCACTCCCCATTCTGCTATTAACTTGGCATCAGCCTCAGCGTCAATGCCCTCCCCAAGCCCCAGATAGGCCTTCCTTGCCCCGAACTCAGGCTGAACGACCACTATACCTACCGTAGTCCCAGACTTCGTAATCCACCACATCTTATCGACTATTTTGCTCATCGACTATCTCCTTTGCGAAGGCTCCCTTTATTATCTTCTCTATACAGCCCTTACAGATGTCTTTTAGCTCTTTGGAATACCTTGGGATTTTATACAATTCCCAGAACTTGAAGGACTTTACCCTGTTCTTTGTAAGTATCTCAAGCTCACCCCTGAAATACTCTTCATCTATATCAAGCTCTCTACCACACAAGTCGCATATAGTCTTATTCATTGCTCCTCCATTAGACCCGCACAAAGCCCAAACCGTTCTTCTTGAGCATACCCGCCGCTATGATAACCTTCGGCGTGGCTCCCTTCTTTACCAGAGCCATTACCTCAACCTCAGTCAGCCCCGTCCCTTTACAGACAAAGGCTATACTCTTAGCAATAGCTTCAGCCTTCTTCGACAGCCTTTTCTTTTTAATCTTCATCACTCCCCCTATACAGGTTTCTTATCGTGGTAATAGTTATCTACCCTTGTGTTATTGTTCGTTTCTATCTTCCTCAACGCCGTAACGAAGTATATCAATGTCAGGGCGATAGACGACTGCCACCTGTCCATCAAAGCAAGAGCGAAAGCACACAACACCGCCAGAATAGATAGCAGGTTCAGGAACGTGTCGAATCCCGATGGTTCAACTTTTTTATTTTGTTGGCACACTTGTATCACCTCCCTCCTTTTTTGGGGTAAGAACTTTTAACAGCTTAACATACCATACGTTGCCTATGGTATCATCCGATATAATCTCCTTGAGGTCTTCCTCCTTCTCTATCTCGCCCCACCACGATTCACAGCCATATATTATCTTCTTTAGCTCTGGAACGAATATGGCAGGGTTATAGAACGAATGACTTGCCGTCATATTCCCTTTGGCATCAATGCTATGGTGTATCTGTAATGCCATATCCCCAAGCAGAATACCGAAGTATGTCTTGTTCTTGTATTCCGCACCGCAGGGTCTTATCTTTACAGGAGTCCCGCATCCTCTTTGATTGATAGGCTTCGTGTCCTCCGTGATGAGCTTCTTATGGTAGGTAAAAGCCAGATGCCATCGCATCTCCCTGAACAGGCTGAGTAGCTTGCGGATAATCCTGCCCTGCTTCTTGCTTATGTAAGCCTTGCCTGTCTTGAACTCCATCCCAAGGATGTCGTCAAAGAGCTTCATATTCTTCTTGATACTGTCCATCTTCTTTTGGAGCACTTTATCTGTCATCGTTATCCTCCTTCTTTTTAACTTCATTCCAAGTCTCTGCACTACACGGCTCCCTTGTCAGGATATAGCCATCGTTCTCCAGCAGAAACCTATCTGCCTTGTTGATATCCGTAAACGCTTTGGTAGTCTCTGGGTCATAGAGAAGAATCCCTACCTTCTTAACCCCATCTACCTTATAACAAATATAGATGTAGTGCTTTGTGTAATCAGCTTTTATTTTTGCCATCACCATCCTCCTTTAAGTGCGGTTTTGCCTGCTGTAAAATATATGCCGTAGCGTTCTTGATAGACTCTGGGTCATCCTTCTTAAAGTAAGCTACGCCGTCCAGCATACTGATTATCTTGTCATTAGGCAGGACGCCCTCCTCTACTAAAAGGAACATTGGCTTATTCA
>JBAZAY010000057.1:0-16308 GCA_041671725.1 Gallionella sp.
CGCCGACAGCAAAAAGAACATGCCGGTCGGATGTTCCATCGCGAAGCTGATGGCGTACATCGGGTTGAGCGCCTGCAACACGACGGGGTTCTGCGCGATGCTGATCGCGCCAAGCACGGCCAGCGCGGTAAACCACAGCAGCGTGATCGGGCCGAACAGCTTGCCTATGCTGCTTGTGCCGTGTCGCTGGATGAAGAACAGTCCGGCAAGCACGCCGATGGTGATGGGAATAATCAGCTTCTCCAGTGAGGGTGCGGCGACGCTGATTCCTTCGACGGCGGAAAGCACGGAGATCGCCGGGGTGAGCAGCGCATCGCCGTAGAACAAGGCGGCGGCGAAGATGCCCGCCGTGACGATCAGCAGTTTCCAGCGCGATGCGCCTTGCGTCGAACGGTTAGCCAGCGCGGTCAATGCGAGCACGCCGCCTTCGCCCTTGTTGTCGAACTTGAGCATGACCCATACGTACTTGATCGAAATGATGATCATCATCGCCCAGAATAGCGCCGATAACGTCGCCAGCACGTTGGGTTCGATTGGGGCGAGGCCGTGCGCCCCGGAGAAAGCCTCCTTGAAAGCATACAGCGGGCTGGTGCCGATGTCACCGTACACCACGCCGAGCGCGGCCAACGCCAGGACGCCGGTGGCAGTCTTTTCTTTTGTGTGTTGTTGATCCATGGTGTGTTTCCTTGTTAAGTTTGAAATCGGTAGCCGATTCCTATATCAGTCAAAAAAGTGTTGATTTTGCCGGATATTCTTCCAGATTTTGCCGCAAATAGCTTGCTCAAAAGAGTCTTAAGCAGCTGATGGCCGAAATTTGACTCAAATTTTAATTCATTTTTGCCGCTCTTTCTCAACCAGCTCCCTAGCCCTCAGCGTCTTCTTGCACTCAAAGCAATGTCCATCAGAAAAGCTCAGGCAATTGTAAGGGGATAACGGTCTGCTGCAACGCCTGCAGTGAGAATATGTTTTCATTTCTGATTTACCGAAAATTAAAACTACCAGTACGGCATCATCGCGCACCGTATTTTTCCTCGGCATGGGATAACTCCATCCCTGCCTGTCGCAGATCGTTGCGTGCAATCGCAAATTCTTTCCGGCAATCGCAAGCCGGGTTGTGTGCTTGCCGTAGCAGGATGACATACGCCAATCCAAGCGGAACGACGATGGCAAGAATGGCGAGCAACGGATCCAAAATTGCACTCATTTTGATGAAACCACTAGCCATCTGACTAAGCTGCAAAAACCGTAGCAAGTCATTGGTTATAGCCGGCGTATCCTGATAGCTTGTCATGACGCGAGGCAAGGTCAATTTTCCCGACATTTGCAATTCTCAGAATGGCAGAAACAATGCCGTCATAACAAATGTCTTCTGCCGTCACTTCGAGTCGAACATGCACTTCCCTTTGGGCGGCAGGCAGCTTGCAGTGCCGCTCCCCCAGTTCGATCGCACACAGGCGCTGCGGCATTGGTGTAATCACAACAATCTCTCCACCGGCAACGCAAACTGCTTTGCGCACTGCCATTGCTTCCGACTCTCTCAACACTGTAGTGATGCGTTTCATTCCAGCCTCCTTCTTTGGATGGAATGCATGTTATGAAAAGAGGCGTAAAAACAGGATAAATTATTGGCCTACTGGTGTAAAAAATGTATCAAGAATTAACAGCACAGCTGACTTTTTCAGTTGTTTGAAAAACTTCTGCGTAATGTGGCTATCTATTTTCAGAATAAAAAAAGGGCGCCTGCTGGCGCCCTGAAGTGGGTCTTGGGAAGACCTGAGGAAACTTGCTATTTTTAAATTAGAACGAGTGTGTCAATGACAAAGCAGCCGTGCCCTTGCCCAGCTTCTTGCCAAATGCGGCGCCCGCATTGGAGTTTGTGTAGAAGGTGCTGGCATTGGTACTGGTGTAGGCCAGACCCAATACATAACCGCCGAAATCTTTGGTCACGCCGACTTTGTAGTCGGTGTAAGTTGGAGTACCTGTCCCGGCTGCACCTGTTGTGATTGCCGCCAATCCATTTGCATTCGCACCCTTATAGGTTTGTTTGCCTACGTGAGCTGCAACCGTAAAGCCGCTGTCGGCGATAGGATAAGTCGCAGTCAGGTCGAAGTAGTTGGTGCCTTTAGCATCTGGAAGCGTCAGGAACTGGCCCAGACCGTAGGAGTATTTTGCACTGAGCCACTTGTAGCCGATCGCGCCGTAAATCTCCTGTGTGTCGGCCTTGGCAAGACTCGTTCCGGGAACACCTGTGCTTCCATTTGGCGTATATGAACCGGGATAGTTATAACGGATAAAACCGACATCGTAGGTAAAGTCATCGGCAAAGCTATTCTTGAAGCCGAAATAGGTGTCCAACTCTAAACCGGCGCTACCAGAACTAGAGTTGCCACCAGGCGGTACCGCCGTGGCTGCTGTATCGACGATCCAGCTCACGTTGGAACCCCATACGCCGGCGTAAAAACCGCTGGAATGCGCATAGTCAAAACCGCCTTGTATCGCTGGTGCATGCGAAGTTTGAGAAATACCGCGCCATACATAGTCGCTCACCAGACCTACGTTTGCAGTGAAAGGGGAAGTCGGTGCTACCGGGGCTGCATCTTCGGCCATTGCCACGCAAGGCACAGCCAAAGCCGCCAGGATCAGGGAGTTCAACAACTTGCTTTTAAACATGTTCGTTCTTTCTAATTAGTTAATGAAAAATAAATTCAGGCTGGATTTAGTGCTCTATACCATGTGGCAGATGAGCTCCAGCACATTCACCCAAGCTCGCCAAAATGCAGAACTGGCGAGCTTCGATTGTTCTGCCACCGACTCTCGCCGCAGTTAGCTGGCTTGAATATTGGAGGCTTGCTTACCCTTCAGGCCTTGAACCACATCGAAGGAGACCTTCTGGCCTTCTTTCAGGGATTTGAAGCCGTTCATATTGATGGCGGAAAAATGCGCGAACAAATCATCGCTGCCATCATCAGGCGTAATGAAACCAAACCCCTTTGCATCGTTGAACCACTTTACTGTGCCAATTGACATGTGTAACTTTCTTTAAAAAAATGAAAAAATATATTCGGCTTGATTTAGTGCACGGCATCCAGTGCCAGATTAAGTTCCAGCACATTCACCCGAGACTCGCCCAGAATGCCGAACTGGCGACCTTCGGTATGTTCCGCCACCAGTTTATGCAAGGTATCCGGATTGAGGTTGCGCACCCGTGCCACGCGGGCAAGCTGGTATTGGGCCGCCGCAGGGCTGATGTGCGGATCAAGCCCGCTGGCGGATGCGGTCACCAGATCGACCGGAACAAGCTGCTGATTGCCGGGGTCGGCATCGCGCAGTGCTTGAACACGGGCTTTAATTGCATCCATCAACGCCGGATTGGTCGGTCCCAGATTAGAGCCGCTGGAAGCTGCTGCGTTATTTGGCATTGGGCCGGTTGCCGACGGACGGCCCCAGAAATACCTGGGGTCGGAGAACGACTGGCCGATCAGCTCGGAACCTGCCGGCTTGCCATCCTTCATGATCATGCTGCCGTTGGCCTGGCCGGGCATCAGCCCCTGGGAGATTCCCGTCACAACGAGCGGATAGGCAATTCCGGTCAACAACGTCAGCAACAGAAAGCTGACAACAGCGGGACGAAATTCTTTCAACATGATGTTTCCTTTCGTATATCAAAAAAGTTTATTTCAATCGATCGTCCCTTCCCCCTTGTAGGGGGGAAGGTTAGGATGGGGGTTGGTGGTCTGTTCACGTTTCTACCCTCTCCCTAGCCCTCCCCCTGCAAGGGGGAGGGAATGGTGGTTTATATCCAGCCAAAACCGACAAGGATCATGTCGATCAGTTTGATGCCGATGAAGGGGACGATGATGCCGCCCAACCCGTAGATCAGCAGGTTGTTGCGCAGCAGCACGTTCGCCCCGATGGCGCGGTATTTCACGCCTTTCAGTGCCAGCGGCACCAGTGCGATGATGACCAGCGCATTGAAAATCACCGCAGACAGGATGGCGCTGGACGGTGTCGCCAGTCCCATCACGTTAAGCCCGCCCAATGCAGGATAGGTGGATGCGAACGCTGCCGGAATGATGGCGAAATACTTAGCCACATCGTTTGCGATACTGAAGGTGGTCAGTGCACCACGCGTCATCAACATCTGTTTGCCGGTCTCGACGATCTCGATCAGCTTGGTCGGATTGGAATCCAGATCCACCATGTTGCCCGCTTCTTTGGCTGCCTGCGTACCGGTATTCATCGCCACCGCCACATCGGCCTGTGCCAGTGCAGGAGCATCGTTGGTGCCGTCGCCGGTCATCGCCACCAGCCGGCCTTGCGCCTGATGTTCACGGATCAATTTCAGCTTGTCTTCCGGCGTGGCTTCGGCCAGGAAGTCATCCACACCGGCTTCGGCTGCAATCGCGGCGGCGGTCAACCTGTTGTCACCGGTGATCATGATGGTCTTGATACCCATGCGGCGCAGTTCGGCGAAACGCTCCTTGATACCGCCCTTAACCACGTCTTTTAGCTCAATGACGCCCAGCACTTTTGCGCCATCAGCCACAACCAGCGGCGTACTGCCGCGTCGCGAGACGCTGTCCACGATGGCATCCACCCCAGGTGGAAAGCTGCCCCCCAGACTGATGACATGATTGCGGATGGAATCGGTCGCGCCTTTGCGGACTTGACGAGGCGTTTCTGTTCCTCCGGGGGGTGGCATGTTGACGCCGCTCATGCGTGTCTGAGCACTGAAAGGCACAAAGGTCGCGCCCAGCGCATGAATGTCGCGTTCGCGCAGAGCGAATTTTTCCTTGGCCAGAATGACAATACTGCGGCCTTCCGGCGTTTCATCGGCCAGGGAGGCGAGCTGTGCCGCATCGGCCAGTTCAGCCTCGGTCACACCCGGGGCATGCAGAAAGTTGCTGGCCTGACGATTGCCCAAGGTTATCGTGCCGGTCTTGTCCAGCAGCAACACATCCACGTCGCCCGCCGCTTCAACCGCACGACCGCTCGTTGCGATCACGTTCTTTTGCAGCATGCGCCCCATGCCTGCCACGCCGATCGCGGACAGCAAGCCGCCTATCGTGGTGGGAATCAGACACACCAGCAACGCCACCAGCACGGTAATGCTGACCGGATGTCCCGCACCTGCCACCTCGACGCTGTATATCGAGAATGGCAACAGCGTGACGGTAGCCAGCAGGAAGATCAGCGTCATCGCCACCAACAGGATGGTGAGCGCAATTTCATTCGGTGTCTTCTGGCGCTTGGCGCCTTCCACCATCGCGATCATGCGATCCAGAAACGTTTCGCCCGGATTGGCGGTAATGCGCACCACCAGCCAGTCGGACAATACCCGTGTGCCGCCTGTCACTGCATTGAAGTCACCGCCGGAGGCGCGGATCACCGGTGCACTCTCCCCTGTGATCGCGCTTTCATCCACCGAGGCAACCCCTTCGACCACCTCGCCGTCGCCGGGAATAAAATCGCCCGCCTCTACCAGCACCACATCGTCACGACGCAAAGCTGAGCCTGCGACCAGCGCATACTTTTCGCCATAGTTCGGGCGGGTCAGCTTCTTGGCCTGGATGTCGCGCTTGGCACTGCGCATGGCGTTAGCCTGGGCGCGACTGCGGCCTTCAGCCAATGCTTCGGCAAAGTTGGCGAACAGCACGGTAAACCACAGCCACAGCGTCACTGCAAGGATAAAGCCGGTCGGCGCTTCGCCGTGTCCGCCCAATGCCTGGAAGAACAGCGCCGTGGTCAGCACGCTGCCCACCCACACCACGAACATTACCGGGTTTTTCATCTGTTGCCGAGGACTCAACTTCACAAATGAGTCCACCACGGCCTGTTTGACGATTTCTCGCTCAAACAGGGAAAACGTAGTTGTTGTCATATAAATCTCCTATCAGTTAATCCTAAAACCGCAGATACAAGCCACAGAGTTCACAGAGAACACAGAGAGAGCTCTGAGATAATGATGAATTTCGCGTATGTTTCACCGATCACCGGATGGGTGAGGGCAATATTTACGGAAGCATATGGTTTTCCTCTGTGAACTCGGTGCTCTCTGTGGCTAACTGCTTTTTTATTAATGTGCGCTCATCATGTTCAGGTGTTCAATCACCGGCCCCAGTGCCAGTGCCGGTACAAAGGTCAGCGCCCCTACCAGCAACACGGTACCGATCAGCAGCCAGACAAACATGGGCGTGTGCGTCGCCATGCTGCCCACGCTTACCGGGATACGTTTCTTGGCTGCCATGGAACCTGCAAGGGCGAGCACCGGAATCATCAGCCAGAAGCGCCCTGCCCACACTGCAAAACCCAGCGCGGTGTTATAGAACGGCGTGTTCGCTGAGATACCGGCGAAGGCACTGCCGTTGTTTCCGACTGCCGACGAAAAGGCATACAGCACTTCGGAAAAGCCATGTGCACCGGGATTGAAAATACTGCTCTTGCCTGCCGCCAGCATGACAGCCAGCGCCGTACCGCCCAAAATAATGAACGGTGGCAACAGGATCACCAGTGAGGCCATCTTGATGTCGAACGCCTCGATCTTCTTGCCTATATATTCCGGGGTGCGGCCTATCATCAACCCTGCCAGGAACACCGCGATCACGGCATACACCAGCATGCCGTACAGACCGGAACCGACCCCGCCGAAGATCACTTCGCCCAGTTGGATTTGTGCCATCGTGACCATGCCGCCCAGCGGCGTGAAGGAATCGTGCATGGCGTTCACCGCACCGCAGGAAGCCGCCGTGGTGATCGTCGCAAACAGTGCGGAGTTGACGATACCGAAGCGCGTCTCCTTGCCTTCCATGTTGCCGCCGGATTGAATAGTGGATACGCCTTGATCCACACCCAATGCGGTAAAGGCAGGGTTGCCCTGCTGCTCGGCGTATTCCGCCACGGCAAGGAAGCCGACAAACAATAGCGTCATCGCTGCCAGGATCGCCCAGCCCTGACGGGTATCACCGACCATGCGCCCGAAGGTGTAACACAGCCCGGCGGGAATCAGGAAGATCGCCAGCATCGCCAAAAAGTTGGACAATGGCGTCGGATTTTCGAACGGATGTGCCGAGTTGGCATTGAAGAAGCCGCCGCCGTTGGTGCCGAGTTGCTTGATCGCCTCTTGCGATGCAACCGGGCCCATCGCGATGACCTGCTCACGGGTTGTCGCCTTCTCGGTAACCGGATTGCCGGCAGCGTCTTTCACAGCTTGACCGTCGGCATCCAGCTTCGGAATGTCGTAAGTGATCGTCTCAACCGTCGGCACGGTCTGGTAGGCTGAAAAGTTCTGTACCACGCCCTGGCTGACCAGCACCAGCGCCAAAGCAGTGGAGATGGGCAGCAGGATGTAAAGCGTGCTGCGGGTCATGTCCACCCAGAAGTTGCCGATAGTCTGCGTCGTGTGCCGGGAAAAACCACGAATCAGCGCGATGACCACCGCCATACCGGTTGCTGCTGAGAAGAAGTTCTGCACCGAGAGCCCGAGCATCTGCGTCAGATAGCTCATGGTGGACTCACCCACATAGCCTTGCCAGTTGGTGTTCGTTACAAAACTCAGCGCCGTGTTGAACGACGAATCAGGACTGACTACACCGAATCCTTGCGGATTAAGGGGCAACCAGACTTGCAGTCGCTGCAGGGCATACACCGCCAAGGCACCCAGCAGGCTGAACCACAGCGCGCCCATCGCATATTGCGTCCAGCGCATCTCCTGACGGCTATCCACTCCACACAGGCGATATAATAAATTCTCGGCAGGCTGCATCCAGCGTACGAATGCGGGCAGTTTGCCCTCGTATACGCGCAGCATGTAATAGCCCATCGGTTTGGCCATTGACAGCAGGACGCCCAAGAACAGCGCGATTTGAAAGAGTCCGTTAATCATCAGAATAACTCCGGTTTAAGTAACGCTACGACCAGATACACCGTCAGCAACAATGCCGCGATGGCGCCAATAATATAGAAGGTCATGACGGCCTCCCCAATTTTTCGATGCCGAACACCAGCAGCACGGAAAGCCCGAAGAAGGCCAGAATCAACAACAGATATAACCAGTCCATTTCATTTACTCCTGTTGGAAAAATACAGGTTGCATAGTAAGAAATGGAAAATAAAAACGGTGTAAAGACGAGTCCCGTGCGTATAAAAAAGATGTAAAGATTAGGCATGGTATGCAAGCCGGGCATAGTCAGCCGGATTGCCTATTCACTTCGACGGCATAGAAGACAGGTTGAAATGCAACACTGGCATGAGTATTGCTTGAGTTATTGCTCCATTACTCATTACGACAAGGTGCAATATGCTATTCGACGTTTACGAACAAAAAGGTCTGCTGTTCAACATGAATTTCAAGGAAGCCAATGGCAGCTATGCGGCCTATCGCGGCGACCTGGTGCTGGAACTTGGCGAAGTCGGCGATGCATTAGGCCACCGCAAGCCGCCCACCGCCACCATCAAGAACACGATCGTTCTGGCTGAAAATGACAAGATCAAACTGTATGTCGGCAGCCTGGACGAACTGGCATTGCTGCCCAAAGTGCTGAATTACTATCAGGCCGATTTCGCGCCTGACGTGCGCATCATCCTGTTCGTCGTGAACATCAACAAACCGCTGGTAATCGATGCAGGTGGCCTGACTATCTCGGCCATCGGCATGCAGGAAGGTCTGATCTGGAACGAATTGATCGACATTGCTGCGCTGGATAAGGGCGACTTCAAGGGCCAATCTGCTTCGGAAAAGATCGTCACGGTTTACAAGGCGCTGTCCGACTACAAACCTCGTGGCGACAAGGTATCTTTCGAAGAAGCGCTGACCCGCACGCTGGAACTCAAGCGCGCAGGTCGCGGCCCGGTTTAAATTATTGTTGTCGATTATCACAAACACGACAATCAACAACACCCCATTAGGCCGTCATTCCCGCCTGCGCGGGAATGACGATGTTTATTGTTTCAATGACCTTTCCCGATTCGAGGAGCGCACATGTCAAAGATCGGAATCTTTTTTGCCAGCAGCACCGGCAATACCCGCCGCATTGCGAAATTAATCAAGAAGCGTTTCGACGATGACACGATGGCGGACGCACTCAACGTCAACAAGGCCAGTGCCGCGCTGGTTGCCGGATATTCGCACTTGATCTTTGGCACCTCGACGCTTGGGGGTGGCCAATTGCCGGGTCTTTCCACCGATTGCATGGGCGGCGGCTGGGAGGAATTCCTGCCGCAACTCAATGAAGTGGATTTCAGCGGCAAGACGGTCGCATTGTTCGGCCTGGGCAATCAGGATAAATATCCCGATGAGTTCGTCGACGCGCTGGGCGAGCTCTACCACTTCTTCAAAGCACGCGGCGCGAAAGTAGTTGGCGCATGGCCTGCAGACGGTTACGACTTCATTTCTTCAAAGGCATTGGTAGACAATGCGTTCGCAGGTCTGGTGCTGGATCAGGAAAACCAGAAGAATCTCAGCGATGCACGTCTGGATGCCTGGTTAAAACAGATCGCACCAAAATTCAGTTTGCCGATTTAACCCTTACCTGGAATTTTTGGACCCTTTTTTATGAGACAACCTCCACTCCTTCAACGCTTGAGAGCAAAAAAACGCAGCCAGTCGCTCCTGATCGGTGTCACCTGGTACACTGAGGAAAGCTGGGCTCAGGTAAAGGCCACAGCAGCAGACCCCGAATGTTTTGAGGCATCATTTCAAAAATGGAAAGCAATGGCAATCAAGGCTCAGAGAGAGTTTCTGCGTTCGGGTGTTCGCGCAATTGGATACCATATAATCCCTCAGGAGTTTTTTGCATGGTGCGCGCTGAATAGTCAGGAAAACAACGCCACATCACGTGCCGAGTTCGTGTCGGAAAAGTTGAGTGCTGCCCAGTGACACGAAAGCCTGATACATGCTCAAGCGCCACCCGCAATGCCTGTAGTTTCCCTGACATCTGGCGAGCTAATTTCCTCGCCATTTCCCTGATTACGATACCCGCTACTGGCATTCGAATGACATGCTCTGCGCTCAGCAGAGAAAGAACTGGCAGCACTAACCCCACTCGTTTTTGCACGAAAAACATGGGAAGTCTCATTTTTAAGGTCAACCTGATAAATCACGTAATACATGAATTCTAAAAGGCTGCTGAAAAACGTTATGAGCGAAGCTGAAACAAGAAAAAAATGGGCGAATTGGGTTTCGCAGGGATGGGCAGTTTTTGCCCAACTCGCAAAAAGCGGAGTTTACACAAGGTAAATGAGCATTTTGAGCCACTTTTTGACGCCGTATCGGCGAGCGCACTAGTTTTTCAGCAGCCTGCTAAAATTAAGAATCTCCGATCGACTTTTGAGTAGTAGCTTTTGCCTGCAACTGGGGCGTATGATGCACGTATTTACTAGAGGTTCGAGGCCTGCCAAACTTTTCAGCTCACAGAGGAGAAAAAATGAAACTGCACATTAGCCAAATCTTTTGTGCCTTGGCTATCTCAATGGCTTTTACAGAAGCAACAGCCGATACATTGTACAAATGTGAAAAGCCGTCCGGGAAAATCCAGTATCAGGGTACGCCATGCGTAGGTATGTCCACAGTATCTAAAAAAGTCATCTCAACAGCCGCCAGCCCGTCTGAAAGCAATGAAACCGCAGCTTCAGTCATTATCCCCCCCGATGCCAATGGCAGCTACGCAACGATGGCGACACTTAACGGTCAACCCATCAATATGAAACTGATGATGGGTAGTGGTGATGTCTCGCTCCCCACCGCTATAGCCGACAAAATCGGGGTTAAATGCAGCGGTGCCACTCGCACATTTGCCTCTGTGCTAGGTTCAGCAGAAGGGTGCGACACCGTGATCCCTTCTGTGCAGATAGGATCATTTAAATTCACCAATGTTTCTGCCTATATATTTCCCAAATCCACAGGCGCTCCCATATTGGGAACGAGTTCTCTCAAAGGCATCAAGGCTGAATTATCACCCAAACGAGAGCTTACGCTGTCCGGCATCAAAGACGCGCCCCCACTGAAATGAAATATTTTCTGCCGTGTACCTTATGCGAGATGCGGCAATGCACATCAAGCTATTCTGTCTGATAGCAATGTGATTAATTCAAGAAACGAAGTCTGTTGAAATGATGCTTCTCTAAACTAGAAAAAGCTGTTGTCCGCATAAGTAGTGGCTTAGATGCAGTTTTGTTGCGTCTTATTAGCAGTGGCTTAGGTGCGGCCTTATACACCTTAGTCCACTGTTTAGTTGCTCCATCAGTCCAATACTTAGTGGTTTCATCAGATTAAATGGATTAACTTAGATTAAACAAATACTTATACGCAAGCTTGGTTTAGCATTTGGGTGGCGAGTAGTTATTTCGTAACTTGTTGTTAATCTGTGTGAATCTGCGTAATCTGCGGATAGAACTGAGGTTTTCAAGTTTAACCGAAGTCAGCTCAGGCTTTACGACGCGGCTAACGGCTGTATTGCAATATGTCGAGCGAAAGCTCTGTACTCTCGATCAGTGAGTTGCAATTCTGGTGAGTAACCCGGACGATCTGCAAGAAGTTTTTTCAGAGATGCAATGGAGGAAGACGATCATGAACATAGAAGCTACAGAATCGGTCGCCACAGAAACGCTCACCGGTGTGATAGCGCGTCCAATCATGGTTTTGCTGGTGGATGACCAGCCGTTCGTTGCCGCGATGTTGCAGCATGAGCTGGTCAACGAAAGTGACATCAGTCTCCACTACTGTCAGGACCCGTCCCAGGCGGTCAGTACCGCCGAGAAAATAGGCCCGACCGTCATCCTGCTCGACATAACCATGCCGGGAATAGACGGCCTCACCGTTTGCCAATCTATCCGCACCAATTTATCCACTCGCGACATCCCCGTCGTCATGCTTTCCAGCAATGACGACCCCATCACGAAGGCTGCGTCCTTCGAAGCGGGGGCTAATGATTACATCGTCAAACTCCCTGCTGCCGTGGAACTGATCGCGCGGCTGCGTTACCACTCCGCCTCTTATATCGTCAAACTGCAGCGGGATGACGCCTACCGTGCGTTGCGCGCGAGCCAGATACAGCTGGTCGAACTTAACATGCAGTTGTTGAAGCAGGCCAACATTGATGGTCTGACAGGAATCGTCAATCGGCGGCATTTTGATGAGCGGTTCGGGGAAGAATGGTTGCGCGCATTGCGCAACAGGCATCCACTCACGCTGATCATGTTCGATATTGACGCGTTCAGTAAATACAACGACAAGTTCGGCCATATCGAGGGCGATGAATGCCTGAAGCGGGTAGCCCGTTGTGCGCAAGAAATCATCAGCCGTCCGACCGACACCTTGGCCCGCTATGGCGGCGAGGAATTCATCGTACTGTTGCCGGAAACCGACGCCAGCGGCGCTATAATCATCGCTGAGAAACTCCGAATCAACGTTGAGAGTTTGCATCTGTCTAATCCCGATTCCTCGGTCAGTCAGTTCATTACCATCAGCGTGGGCGTCACCACCTTCGTGCCTGCGGTCAATTCAACTCAGGGCGACTGCCTCAGACTTGCGGATGAGGCTCTTTATCGTGCGAAGGACGCAGGACGAAACCGCATATCCATCGCCCCCGTTCCCGCTGCCTGAACGTCATGGGAGTTAATTCTAGGCTATGTCGCGATTAACTGTTGGCAGTAATCCAATCGCACTAAAAAGCGAAGTTCACGCGGAGACGCGGAGAACGCGGAGATATAATCTGCTAATCAACTGGCTACAAGCACAAGCACAAACACATGCAGATAAACTCATGCCAACTCGATCAATTATGAATATTGAGAATTTAGATTTTTATTTTTGGGGTGGTTGTGTGCTTTTCTCCGCGTTCTCCGCGCCTCCGCGTGAGACATTCCAAATCAAGATTCCAGTTTCAACAGGCAACTACGACAGAGCGTAATTCTATGATCTCTTATTTGCTGTTTAGCCTGAATGGCGCACGCTATGGGGTGGAAGCCCAACTGGTACTGGAAATAACCTGGCTGCCGGAACTTTCGCACGCCGAGGAAGCGCCTCCCTATATCGCCGGCCTGGTCAACCTGCGCGGCAAGATTGAACCCGTGATGAATCTCGGGCAGCGCCTCGGCCACTCCCCCGTGTGTTACCGGTTGAGCGACAGTATTGTGATGCTGCACGCAGACGGCGTGACGATGGGCATAATCGTAAACGAAGTCAGCGACGTCCTCGGAATTCCTGCATCACAGATCGAACCGCCGCAGCGCTACGATGGCGACACAGCTGTACATTTCGTGGCGGGAAATGCCAAGGTAGGCGAAGAAATCATCATGTTGCTGGATGTGCAGCGCCTGATTCATGCTCCTGTGCTGCCAACATCCGGCGTTCCGGACTATCCCCAAACTGATTTCTATCCGGACGCCACAGAACGCGCGATATTCCGCACTCGCGCCCATAACTTGATGCAGGTGTTGGAAAACCTGGAAGTCACTGAACGGATTCCGCTATCCATCATCGAGCTGGGGGCGGAGTGTTTCGGCGTGGGACTTGAGGTGGTGCGCGAGTTTGCACATCTGCGCCGCGTCACTGTCATCCCCTGCTGCCCGCCGCACATTGCCGGCAACATGAATCTGCGCGGCGACATCCTGACCCTCGTAGATATCAGAGGGCTGCTGAACATCCCGGCGGGAAGCAGTGCTGCGGAAGTCATTGTGATCGAGTCAGGCGAGCTGTCCATCGGCGTGCCGGTGGACAAGGTGCTCGAAGTAATCTATCTGCGGCCTGCCGACATTGCCTTTCTTCCCGCAGCGGCGCATGAAGAGAGAAACGAATATTGCAAGGGTGTGACGCACTACGGTGAAGGCATGGTCAGCATACTGGATATGCAGAAAATCCTGACTCAGGGCGGTCTTGAGGTTGAGGAAGATGCGTGAATCGATTGCGGACTTTGGAATGCGGGTTTTGCGGTTTTAATTCAGCAATCAGAAATCCGAAATTTTTTAACGGGGGGATATAAAAATGTTCAAGAACATGAAACTGCGTTATCGCATCCTGCTGGCATCCTTGGTTCCCTTGCTGTTGTTTTTCGGCGCTGGTGTGATGGTGGTCATTGATGCAGGAAAAGTATCGCATACCTCGGAACAGGCAGGCAGGGTTTATAAGGCTGTCATTCAAGGAAAGAATGCAGAGCTGGCAGTTAGCCGGTCAGTTCGTTCATTACGCGGTTATATGCTGACCAGGGAAAGCCGGCACCTCAAGAGTTTCGAGGAAGGCGACAAAGAGTTCACGGCGGCGATTGATGCCATGAAAAATTTGGGGGAAGACGCAGAGTATCAGACGGCTATAGACAAGATAGTTGAGAAGCAAAAAAGTGTTATTGCTTCGGGGCGGCAAACGGCATCGTTAGTTGACAAAGGAAAGCTTGCGGAAGCGACTGCATTGAATATGTCCGGCGTGGCATACCAGATATGGGATGAACTGGAAGAGATGTTTGATAAATTTGAAACCAGGGAAACGGCAATTCTGAAGGAGCAAGTGAAGCAGCAGGAGGATGCCATAAGTGAACTCGTGAAAGAACTATGGATAGGAATTTTGTTTGCGACTGTATCGTCTCTCGCCTTTGGACTGTGGATTGCCGAACGTATCAATAACTCAATCAAAGAACAAATCACTTCGCTTAGCTCATCCTCGACCGAAATTGCGGCCACCATGACCGAGTACGAGCGTACGGTGGGCGAGCAGTCCGCATCCGTTTCTGAAGTCTCGGCCACCGCCGAAGAGTTGGGAGCCTCTTCTCAGACCTCCGCCCGGCAGTCGGAGAATACGGCGGCATTGGCCAACCGCTCGCTTGAGTTGACCGAGGAAGGCATTAAGCTGGCTGATCGTTCTTACAGCAGCATTACCGAGATGAAAGCCAGGGTCGGGGTAGTTGCCGAGCAAATATTGCGCCTGTCCGAACAGGCAGAGCAGATCGGCTCCATCGCTCGCGTGGTAGGCGAACTCGCCTCTGAGACCAACATGCTGGCGTTAAACGCGGCGGTGGAGGCTGCGCGCGCCGGCGAACATGGCAAAGGTTTCGCCGTCGTGGCATCTGAAATACGCAAGCTTGCCGATCAGAGCAAGAAATCGGCTGAGCGCACCAACGCATTGGTCGAGGAAGTGCAGAAGGCGACCAATTCGGCGGTGATGGCGACCGAGGAGGGCACCAAGACCGCAGAGGAGGTGGCGATTATTGCAAAACAGTCCGGGGAATCCTTTGCCTCCTTAGCCGAAGTGTCCAACAAAGTATATGAGGGTGCGCAGCAGGTGATGCTGAACAGCAAACAGCAATCCAGTGCGCTGAACCAGGTGTCGGTAGCGATGAAAAACCTGAGCAACGGGTCGAAGGAAATCGCCGCAGGTACGGTGCAGGTAAAAATCGGCGTGGTGAAGCTGAATGAGGTGGCTCAGTCCCTCAAGGCGCTGGTCTGAGGAATGCAAAATCAAAATGATTGAAGACAACGAACTGCGCAATCTGTTCAGAATTGAGAGCTGTGAGCGTTTGCAGCACCTCGACGACGGGTTGCTGCAACTCGAAAAAACGCCGACCGCACCCTCCTTGCTGGAGGACTTGTTTCGGGAAGCGCACAGCCTGAAGGGCGCATCGCGGATGTTGGGGCTGGACGCAATCCAAACCATGGCGCACCAACTTGAGGACGCCTTGGGGGCGGCCAGGAAGGGCGAGGCGGCAATTCAGCCGGAAACTGTTGCACAAATGTACCAGACGCTGGAGACTATTCGCGAACTGGTGAAAGTAGCGTCCGAAGAACCACAATCCAATGTTGAACGACCTGTTGCGGAACAATCCAATGCGGAATTCGGAATGTACCCGCTAGATCGCAAGGGTCTTCCCTCGGAGCAAGAGGCACTGAAGCGCCAGCTCCTGAATGAAGAGCGCAAGGGTCTTCCCACGGAGCAAGAGGCACTGAAGTGCCAGCTCCTGAATGAAGGGGTAGGCCGTGCGGTTCCCGTAGCTGAAGCTACCACCGCTACGCTCCTGAATGCTGAATTAAATCCAGAGGCCGTGGCAAATACTATTCCGAAATCAGAAGTACGCACTCCGCAATCAGATATTCTGCAATCCGCAATCCCCACTTCGCACTTGGCTGTTCCGCAATCCGAAGTTCGAACTCCGCAATCGGCGGCTCCTCAATCCGAAGTCCGCATTCCTCATTCGGCTGTTCCGCAATCATCTGCTTTTCGTATCGAGACTATTCGTGTTGAGCCGAAAAAACTTGATGCGCTGCTGACACAGGCGGGCGAGTTGACGGTTACGAAAATCCGCATTGCGCGCCACCTGACCGAAGTCG
>JBAZAY010000058.1:0-16067 GCA_041671725.1 Gallionella sp.
GTATGTTGCCGCCGACGGCGGCTAATAGGATGAGATGCGTTCATGAAAGTGTCCACCAAAATTAGGTGGACACTATGCTCTTAGCTTTCGCTTACCCGATCAATATGGAACCGTAGGACGCATACGAAGCATGATTGTCGCGAACGCTTCAACTATGCTTAGTTCAAGGCGGCAGTAGAGCCGCCACACGGAGGTGGCCGCGTCGACAACGAAATTCGCGATCGCTACGACGATGTCATGAGCGATTCTCGCCAGTCGTACTGAGAACGTAAGAAGTGCTTTTAAGATCCGCTCAGAGACTGCCTGCAGGTATGCGGACAGGGCGAATAGGAGCTCGCTGAGCGTCGGCTTATTATTCATTGCAATTGCATCTCTCCACACTGGGCTACAGTATTCACGCTACGACGAAACGATTCAAACCCATACCGAAACCCGGAGCGCAGCCGCACCGCACGGTGCTGAGAACCACAGACCTTCGGACGACGCTCTGGCGGCGCACGTCAGCCAACACAAGAGCAGAATAACAGCCTGTCGCTAAACAACAACAGGGAACAGACCACGGTTTATTTCTACCCTTTTATTCTCATTCAAACCATCAGGCACTCGTTGGTTCTGCCGGACATTCATCCCAAAGCATCTGGTATGCCCTGACGCGGAACCATACTCGCTTACAGCGTGACGGTCTATATGCCAAACAGCCTATGCATTTCGGCCTAGGGGAGCAGTGCAGGATTGAGACCGCAAGGGTCTGGTGAAACAACTCAATTCTTGCTAATAGCCAAAGCTTTGCAATCATTGATTCCCCGCACAACTAAGCCCGCAAGGGGTTTCCCTCGGAGCTGCGGAGATGAATCTCCTGCTCCTGAATGAAGGGGCTACGCCCCAAGTTGTTGCGTGAAGGACTGAGACCGCAAGGGTCTTCCCACGGAATGTAAGGCGATAAATCGCCTATTCCTGAATGAAGGATTCGGGAATGCGGCTTTTAAAGCTATTGAAATGTAAGTACAAGTGGCGCACAATTAGCACATCAGATTATAGGAGTCCGCTATGGAAACCACTACGCTCAAGGAAAGTCGCCTGAATATACGCTGCGACAACCACACCCGCCAATTGCTGGACAGGGCAGCGGGTTACGCACATGTCAGCATTTCAGAATTTGTTCTGTCAAACGCGTTAGCCTCTGCCGAACGCGTGGTACAGGCTCACGAAGCTATCACCTTAAAACCTAAAGACTTCGAGGCATTCCTGGCGGCACTCGATGCGCCAACAAAACCCAATGCAGCTCTAACGCGCGCGTTCGAACGTCACGCCGATCAAGTTCGCGGGTGATGAATTATCAGATCAGGCCGCTTGATGCGACCATAGCTACAGCCAGTTTTCAGTGCGGCAGCGCACCACTGGATGACTACATTCGTCGCTACGCATCACAAGATGTGCGCAGGAATGTAGCCCGCGTCTTTGTCGCCACACCCGAAAACGATGCCCAACAACTGGCTGGTTTTTATACGCTCAGTGCAGGAAGTGTGAGTTGCTCCAGCCTTCCTGCCACCTTGGCGCGAAAACTGCCACGTTATCCGGTGCCCGTTGCACTGATCGGCCGATTGGCTGTGGACAAGCAATTTCAGGGCAAGGGACTGGGGGCTATCCTGCTGGCCGATGCCTGTCAAAAAGTATCACAGGCAAGCGCTGTTCTGGCGGTCGTCGGGATCATCGTCGATGTGAAAGACAACAAAGCGGTCGCATTCTATGAACACTTTGGATTTATCCACTTGCAGGGACAAGCAGACAGAATGATGCTGCCCACCTCTGCATTTCAATCAAGATAGTTCGCAAGCCACTGAGCGTAGCGGTCGCAGTTGCCACCCGCAATCCGCAATCATTATCCTGAAAACCTCAGTTCAATCCGCAGATTACGCAGATTACGCAGATTCACACAGATTAACAACAAGTTACGAAATAACTACTCGCCACCCGAATGGTGAATCAAGTGTGCGTATAAGTATTTGTTTAATCTGCGTTAATCCATTTAATCTGCGGACAACAGCTTTTTCAAGGATTATTCTTCTTTCACCTTGAACCACGCGGCATACAGCGCGGGCAAGAACAGACAGGTAAGTAAGGTCGCAACCACCAGTCCGCCCATGATGGTGACCGCCATCGGCCCCCAGAACACCTGACGGGTCAGCGGGATCATCGCCAGGATTGCCGCCGCCGCAGTCAGCGTAATCGGACGGAAGCGGCGTACCGTAGAACTCACAATGGCCTCCCAGCTTGTTTTACCCTCTTCCTCGTCCTGACGGATCTGGTCCACCAGTATCACCGAGTTGCGCATGATCATTCCGGCCAGCGCGATGAAACCGAGATTGGCGACGAAGCCGAACGGCACCTGAAAAATCAGCAACGCGGCAGTCACGCCGATCAGGCCTAAAGGAGCAGTGAGCAGCACGATGACAGTGCGACTGATACTTTGCAGCTGCATCATCAACAGCGTAATCACGCCGACCAGCATCAGCGGCATCACCGCCTTGATGGCCTTCTCACCCTTGGCAGATTCCTCGACGCTGCCGCCCATATCGATGTGATAATCACTCGGCAGTTTGGCACGCAGCGTTTCCAGTTGCGCATTCAGTTCATTGGATACGGTTGCAGGCTGGGTCTTGTCATTCATGTCTGCCAGCACCGTCATGGTCGGCAGGCGGTTGCGCCGCCAGACAACCGCTTCCTCCAGTACAGGGACAAGTTTTGCGACCTGCGCCAGCGGCACGTGACGGCCATTCGCTAGCGGAATATCCAGGCCTTCCATCCGGTCCAGCGAACGCGCATCGCCGGCACCACGCCACACCACGTCGATCAGCTGATCCTCCTCGCGATATTGCGTCAAAGCCACGCCGTTCAGCCAGCCTTGCATCGCCTGTGCAATGTCGCGGCTGGAGGTGCCGAGTGCACGCGCCTTGTCCTGATCGACGACGATATGCACGCTTTTGACCTTTTCATTCCAGTCGAAACTGATATCCTGCAAATGCGGATTGGCGCGCATCAGTGCCGACACCTGATCAGCGATCAGACGCACCTGCTCGACGTCCGCACCGCTGACACGGAACTGTACCGGATAACCGACCGGCGGACCGTTTTCCAGTCTCACCACATGCGGGTGAATGTGACTAAAGCCGCCCGCAGCAGAGGTAAATATCTGTTCCAGACGATGTTTGAGTTCTTCACGCGCCTTGAAGTCACGGGTCAGAATCACACACTGGGCGTAGTTATCGCTGAACAGTTTCACATCCAGCGACAAGAAGAAGCGCGGCGAGCTGTTGCCGACGTAGCATGAATAGCTTGCCACTGCCGGGTCGTCCTTGAGCAAGGCTTCAATACGCGTGGTTTCATGCTCGGTGGCCACAAGCGACGCACCTTGCGGCAGCCAGATGTCCACCATCAATTCCAGCCGGCTGGAAGACGGAAAAAATTGCTTTTGCACGCCCTTGCCAAATGCCACGATGGACAACACGAACAGCAGCACGGTCGCTGCGATCACCTTCCAGCGATTCTTCAAGCACCATACCAGCAGTGCGCGGAAACGACGATAGAACGGCGTATCGTAGATATCTTCGCCATGCTTCTGAGCGTTGGCGATGAGTTTGACAGGATCGAGCAAGCGATAACCCAGATACGGCGTGAATACGACCGCGACCAGCCAGGACACCAGCAGCGCGATGGTCACCACGGCGAAGATCGAAAAAGTGTATTCGCTGGCTGCGGACTTCGAGAATCCCACCGGCGTGAAGGCGGCTGCCGTAACCAGCGTACCGGTGAGCATAGGAAAAGCCGTCGAGGTATAGGCGAAGGTCGCCGCCTGAAAACGATCCCAACCCTGCTCCATTTTCACCACCATCATTTCCACGGCGATGATCGCATCGTCCACCAGCAAACCCAGCGCAATCACCAGTGCGCCCAGCGAGATACGCTGCAAGTCGATGCCGAACACCTTCATCATGAAAAAGGTAATCGCCAGCACTAGCGGGATGGACAAGGCCACCACCGTGCCGGTGCGCCAGCCCAGGCTCAGGAAAGATACCGCCAGCACGATCAGAATCGCTTCAAACAGCGAATCCTGGAACAGTGAAATCGAGCCCTTGACGACTTCCGGCTGATTGGCAACCACATGCACCTCTACACCCACCGGCAGAGCTGCCTTGATCGGTTTCATCGCCGCATCCAGGTTTTCGCCAAGATCAATGACATTACCGCCCTTGTCCATGATGACGCCAATACCGATGGCAGGCACGCCGCCCACGCGCATCTGCGGCCTCGGCGGATCGCTCAAACCACGCGACACCTTGACAATATCGCCCAGCCGCTGGTGTTTGCCGTTCACCAGCAGATCGGTATTGCGGATGCGTTCGATATTGTCGAAACCACCGGTCACGCGCAACCAGATGCGGTCGCTGCTGGTATCGACAAAACCGGCGGGGGCCAGCGCATTCTGCTGTTGCAGCGCTGCACCGATTTGCGCCGGGGTCACGCCGAAACTCGCCAGCCGGGCGGGAGACGCATCCAGATAGATTTTTTCATCCTGCACGCCAATCAGCTCGACGCGTTTGACGTCCGGCACGCGCTTCAAATCCAGCGCTATTTTATCCGCATAACGGCGCAAGGCCGCCAGATCAAAGCCATCGCCGGTCAACGCAAAGATGTTGATCTGCACATCGCCGAACTCATCATTGGGGAACGGCCCCTGCACGCCGGCCGGCAAGGTGTGCCGGATATCATCCAGCTTCTTGCGCACCTGCCGCCAGGCTTCAGGCACTTCCTGCTTCGGCGTGTAATCCTTCAGCACCACGAACACCATCGATTCACCGGGCTTGGAAGCCGAGCGCAGCACATCCACCCAGGGGGTTTCCTGCAGTTTCTTCTCAATCCGCTCGGTAAGTTCGTGCTCCACTTCTTGCGTGGTAGCACCCGGCCACAGCGTGCGCACCGCCATCACCTTGAAGGTAAAGTCGGGATCTTCGGCTCGCCCCAGATTGAAATAGGAAATCACCCCGGCTGCTGTCAGCACGATGATCAGATACAACACCATTTGCTGGTGCGTCAGCGCCCAGGCGGAAAGGTTAGGCCCTTTCATTGCAGGCTACCGTTCACGGCTTCAACAAACTGGATTTTTTCGCCGGGCGACAGGCGATGCACACCGGCACTGACGATGCGCTCACCGACTGCCAGTCCGCTGGCGATGACGGCGCCGCCATCGCGGTATGCACCGACTTCAACCTGCCGCAGACTGACGCTGTGATCTGGCGCCACGATCCATACCGCCGTCTGGCTACCCTGCTGGTAAATGGCAGAAACTGGAATCAACAATTCAGGATGGCTCTGTTGCCGTCCGTTGAAACGCACACGGGCGGTCATGCCCAGTGCTGCCCGTCCGTCCGAAATCCGGCCGGGTGCCGCACTGAACGCCACGCGCGCAGGATAGGTGCGGCTGACAGGATCGGCGGACAATGACAGTTCGCGCAAGCGCCCTGACAGGCGCACGCCATCTCCTGCCAGCAACTCGATTTCTGCCACATCGCCTACGTGGCGCAGGGCGAACTGCGTCTCCGGTATCTCGATCGCCACTTCCAGCTCACCCGCTTGTGCCAGGCGCAACACCGCCTGACCCGCGCTCACCACCTGCCCTGCTTCTGCGAGCGTTGCGGCGACCAGACCGTCATGTTCGGCGCGCAACGTGGTGTAATCCGACTGGTTGCGCGTCAATCCTGCTTGCGCTGCTGCCGCTTGAAGTGTTGCCTCTTTAACATCCAGCGCAGACTGACTGACAAACCCCTTGCTGTGCAACTCGCGGTAACGTTTCACCTCATTCTCGGCCAACTGAAATTGCGCCTGTGCAGCCCCCTTTTGCAGACTCGCATCGGACGGATCAAGGCGAGCCAGCACTTGCCCGGCCTTTACTTGCGCACCCGCCTCCACAAGTCGCTCGATGATCTTGCCGCCTGCGCGAAAACCCAAAGCAACCTCATGGCGGGCGCGAACTTCTCCGCTATAAACGTTACTGCCTTCCCCGGCCAGCGACCCCACCACCTGCGTCAATGCGGGTCGCATAGTCTTGACGGGGGGCGCGGATTCCTTGCTGTCACAGGCTGTGAGAGAGGCTGCGAGTGCGATGAACAAAAGAGTGGATTTCATTGCATGTAAGGGATTGCCTGAAAGGAGCTGCAATGTAGTTTTCAAACGACTGTTTGTCAACGTAGGTAGCTGGCAGCCAAATAGTATTGCTCAATAAAAAAGCCGGACAACGTCCGGCTTTTTTATTGAATTACCGTTCGATTAGAACTTGTAAACAGCGGCAACGGTCACAACGTCAGCATTGGCGTTAGTCTTAACACCCGTTGTTGCATTGCTGGTCGCAAGCGCATAACGATCCCAAACCAGACGCAGGCCCAGGTTTTGGTTTACGTTGTATTGTGCGCCGATACCATAGGTCAGACCGGTACGTGTAGCACCCAGGTTGGTTGCAGCGGCAGAGGACTTCGTCTTGGCGCTTGCAACGCCCAACTTACCCAACAGCTCGAAGCTGTCGTTCAATGGCAACAGACCGACTGCAGTCAGACTCAGTGCGTCAGCCTTGAGGGAACTGCCGGCAACGTCGCGTGATTTGCCAACGCCGGTAAACTGCGCTTCAACGGCCAGATTCTTGTTGTACTGATAACCTGCCAAACCGCCATAGATAAAGTCAGAGCTCTTGCTAACAGCCAGTGCGCTTGGCGAAACACCAGGCTTACCGTTACCCAGCGCCAAACCCGCATAGAAACCTTCATCAGCAGCAAAAGCAGGCGCCGCAACAACAGCAGACAACAGAACAGCAGCAGCAATTTTTTTCATAATTTCTTCCTCAATCAAAGGTTACAAACGGCAAAACGCAAGTATGAGAGGTGTGACCTCAAAAAAGTTCAATAAAACCAGACCTGAGCCGCATTATAGTGGAACATTTTTTCCAGCGCACAACCCATGTGTAACACGATGTAACATATCTGGCATGGCAAACTTTTGACAGGTAGAATCTCCGTCTGCACATGCTTTCGTTCTCCGCCTGGCATGAGACGAATTACTAAATTTCAATGATAAAAATTTTCGACCACAACATCAGGACTCGCCCCTTCACGGTGCATTTTTCCGGGCGTGATGCTGCGGACAGAGCCGAGGTTGAGCAATTCATCGCTGCTGTTTTTTTTCAGGTTTGTGGTGCAAAAGTCAGGTTCTTCCTGCCCACCTTGATGAGTCTGCGCGATCTGGATGGCAAGCTGATCGCGGCATGCGGCATACGCAACGCGGGGAAGGAACGGTTATATCTGGAGAACTACCTGGATCAGCCCGTTGAGCAGGTACTCTCGGAACGGGTGGGTTCGACCGTTTTGCGCAGCGATATTGTTGAAATAGGCAATTATTCAGTCGCCGAGCTGGGCATATCCCGGCAGTTGAGCGGCGCCATTTTTGACCAGCTGCATGCCACTTCCAAACAATGGGCGGTATTTACCGCCGTACAAGTGGTGCGTAATGCCCTGATTAAACTGGATATTATTCCTGAAATATTATGTGATGCAGACATTAAACATCTCCCGCTGGCTGAACAATCCGAGTGGGGCAGTTATTATGAGCAAAAACCGCAAGTCATGGCGATACGACGCATGGAACGTCGCAGTGGCAGCCGGGACAGTGAATAAGGAGTAAAAAACTTGCATACCTACATCATTGCGGCACTCAACCGGCAGTGCGAGAAACAACCCGACGCGCTGGCATTGATTGGTGAGCAGCATGTACTCAGCTATCAGGACTTATGCAGCGGAATCCAACGATTAAGTGCGCTGCTGCGCACCTTTCCGGCCAAGACGATAGGGCTGGCACTCGATAACTCGCCGTTATGGGTCGTGCTTGATCTGGCTGGCCTGGCAGCTGGCAAAACCATCATTCCCCTGCCGTCCTTTTTTTCGGCAGAACAAATATCACACAGCATCCGTGACGCCGGCATTACCTGCATTCTCACCGACCAACCCGATCTGTATCAGGAAATACTGACCACCGGCAATATAGAGGATGAGGCGACTTTCGCGCACATCATCAGCGGCCAGGAAATCACCGAGTTTCGCCTGTCCAACATCCCCGCAAAGACCTTGCCCGCCGGCACGGTCAAAGTCACCTACACCTCAGGCACCACCGGCCACCCCAAAGGGGTATGCCTCTCCGCCGAGTCGCTGCACAAGGTGGCGGCTTCGCTACTTGCGGCGACAAAAGGTGCGCTGGGCGATCAACACGTCAGCGTATTGCCGCTGTCCACCCTGCTGGAGAATCTGGCCGGCGTATATGTACCCTTGCTGGCGGGTGCAACCTGTCATTTGCTGCCGCAGGCGACCGTAGGACTTTCCGGTTCCAGCGGACTGGATGTGCAGAAGATGCTGACAGCGCTGATCAAATGTCGCGCCACGACCACGATTTTGACGCCGCAATTGCTGCACGCAGCAGTAGCGGCAATTGAAGCAGGTCACCCCGCACCGGGTCAATTACGCTTTATCGCAATCGGTGGCGCATCCGTCTCGGAGCGTCTGCTGCAACGCGCACAGGCGCTCGGCCTGCCGGTCTTTGAAGGCTATGGTTTGTCCGAATGTTGCTCGGTCGTGTCGCTCAATACCGAATCTGATCGCCTGATCGGCAGCGTGGGAAAACCCTTGCCGCACACCAGCCTGAAATTTTCCGACGAGGGTGAAATTCTTGTCCGTGGTGCAACGCTGCTTGGGTATACCGGCGGCGACCCCGTGCCGGCGGAGACATTCTGGCCAACCGGTGACATAGGTTATCTGGACGACAATGGCTTCCTGCACTTGACCGGACGCAAGAAAAATATTTTCATCACCTCATTCGGACGCAATGTATCGCCTGAATGGGTGGAACGTGAGCTGACCCTGCACCCTGCCATCGCACAGGCTGCGGTGTTCGGCGAAGCACGCCCGTGGAATGTCGCCGTGATCGTACCGCGCGGCAACTCCCCGGAAGCTGCAATCGATCAGGCTATAGCGGAAGCAAACCTCGTGCTGCCGGACTATGCTCAGGTAAAATGCTGGCTGCCCGCCAAGGCGCCGTTTCTGCCACAAAACGGTCAGTTAACCGCCAATGGCCGATTGAAACGCGAGGCGATCTGGGCGCAATACCAAACCGGCATAGAACAACTTTATCCTTAATATTCAATTGTTTGCATAAAGGTAAACACATGACCATTTATCAGCAACTGCTGGACGCGACCGAAGCCTGCCGCCGCGAATTGCAAAGTCTGCCTATCATACGTGCAGCCGCGATGGGCGAAGTCAGCCTGGAAGCCTACATTGCCTTCCTGACCGAGGCCTATCATCACGTCAAACACACCACCCCGCTGCTGATGTCATGCGGTGGTCGCCTGCCCGGCAAATACGAGTGGCTCAGAACTGCCGTCGCCGAATATATTGAGGAAGAAGTCGGTCATCAGGAATGGATACTCGGCGACATCAAGGCTTGCGGCGGCGATGCGGAAGCGGTTCGCAGCGGTACGCCGCGCACAGCCACCGAACTGATGGTAGCCTACGCCTACGACACCATCGCGCGCGTTAATCCGGTCGGTTTCTTCGGCATGGTGCTGGTGCTCGAAGGCACCAGTGTCGCGCTGGCAACCCACGCAGGCAAAGCCATACAACAGAGCCTGGGCTTGGGGCAGGATGCCTTTTCCTACCTGACTTCACATGGTTCTCTGGACATCAGCCATGTGGACTTTTATGAATCGCTGATCAATAAAATTGAAGATCCCGCCGATAAGGCTTGCCTGATCCATGCAGCTAAAATGTTCTACAAATTGTATGGCGACATTTTCCGCGATCTGGGCCGCCGCTTCCTGACTGAGGAGGCAACATGAATCTGACCGGCAAACGCATCATCCTGACCGGTGCGGCAGGCGGCATCGGCTATCGTCTGGCCCTGCTGTTAGCCAAAAAAGGTGCGCATCTGGCACTGGTAGAACGCAATGCGCCGCGTCTGGCGGAAATTTGTGCCGAGATCAATCAGGGTGGCGGGAAAGCTACCGCCATCGCTCAGGATCTGACCAGCGAGGGGGCTGCGAGCCATGTCGTTGCCACTGCGCTGCAAACCCTGGGGGGTATCGACATTGTCATCAACAACGCCGGCATCATGGACTTCACGCTGTATGACCGTCAGGCGCCTGAGCGCATCGCTCAGGTCATCAATGTCAACGTAATCGCGCCGATGCTGCTGGTGCGGGCAGCCCTCCCTCATTTGCTGGCACAGAACAGCGGCAGCATCGTCAATATCGGTTCCGCATTCGGTTCGATTGGCTTTGCGCATTTCGCCACCTATTGCAGCAGTAAATTCGCCATGCGCGGGTTTTCAGAAGCGTTACGGCGCGAACTGGTAGACAGCAAGGTCGGTGTAACCTACGTTGCACCGCGTGCCGCCAAGACGCCGCTGAATGACGAATTGACCACCCAGATGCTGGTTGAAACCAAGACCAACATGGACGAACCTGACTATGTTGCCGAGCAGATCGTGCTGGCCATTGAGCGCGATGCGAAAGAGTATTTCATCGGCCAGCCTGAATCGTTTTTTGCCAGACTCAATGGCATGTTCCCGCGTCTGGTGGACGGTGGTCTATTGAAAAACACGCGCATTGCCCGCAAATACGCAAAACTCAAGAAATAATCTAATAAATCAAGGAATTATAAATGAAGAAATACATCTCTCTGTGCGCACTTGCCTTCAGTTTCAACGCAGCAGCCGAACCGCTGGATGCTTCCATCGCACAATTACAGCATGAATGGGCCAGCGCCAATTACCAGCTACCTGAAAAGAACCGCGAAGATGCGCTGGAAAAACTGGTCAAGGAAGCGCATCAGGTTACAGCCGCCAACCCCGGACGTGCCGAGCCACTGATCTGGGAAGGCATCATCACCAGCACGCTGGCCAAATATCAGTCGCTATTCTCAGCCGGCGGCACAGCCAAGGCTGCACGCGACTTGCTGCTGGCGGCTGAAAAAATAAACCCGAATGCACTGGATGGCTCCGCATTGACTTCGCTCGGCAGCCTGTACTACAAGGTACCCAGTTTCGGTTCTTTCGGCGATCATAAGAAGGCACGCGAATATCTGGAACGTTCCTTGAAAATCAGCCCGAACGGCATAGACCAGAACTATTTCTACGCGGACTTCCTGCTGGTTGAAGGCGAATATGCCAAGTCGCTTGAATATTTCAAGAAAGCGCTGAACGCCCCGGCCCGTCCCGGTCGCGAAGATGCGGATGCCGGTCGCCGTGCCGATATTCAGGAAGGCATTAAAAAGGCCGAAAAGAAGCTTTAAGCTAAAACAAACCTAAAAACCTTTTTCCACGAAAGACACGAAAAGCACGAAATAAAGCCCTTACATACGGCGCATTCCAGTCGTTGGGATGCCGAACTTGAAGTCGATCAAGATAGGGATTGTGATTTTCCGACAACCGCACATCAAGACACAAAATACAATAATTAATCTTTAAAATTAACATGTTATATTTTTTTGTGCTTTTCGTGTCTTTCGTGGACAGTCGCTTCAAGATTCAACACAAAACACATGACCTACCAGACCGAACCCGCTTACACCCATGGCACACCAGAGAAGACCGGCATTCTGCTGGTCAATCTGGGCACGCCTGAGGCGCCTACCGCACAGGCTGTACGCCCTTATCTCAAACAGTTTTTGGGCGACCCGCGCGTAGTGGAAATCCCGAAAGCCGTCTGGTGGTTGATACTCAACGGCATCATCCTTAACGTACGCCCGAAAAAATCCGCCGAAAAATATGCCAGTGTCTGGCTCAATGAAGGCTCGCCGCTGCGCGTATATACCGAAAAGCAAGCGAAGCTGCTAAGCGGTTTTCTGGGCGAACGCAGCCGATCGTCTCTGGTGGTGGAGTTTGCAATGACTTACGGCAATCCGTCTATTCCTGACGCTTTGCACCGACTCAAGCAACAAAACTGTCAGCGCATCCTGATCGTGCCGATGTACCCGCAATATGCTGCCAGTGCGACCGCCAGCGTGTTTGACCAGGTATTTGGCGAACTGCTGCAAATGCGCAACATGCCGGCCATTCGCACCATCAAGAACTTTCACGACAACGCTGGTTATATCAACGCATTGGCGGCCAACATCAACGGCTACTGGGCTGTACATGGCCGTCCGGAAAAGCTGGTGATGAGTTTCCACGGCGTGCCGCAATACACACTGGAAAAAGGCGACCCTTATCACTGCGAATGCCACAAGACCGGACGCCTGCTGGCCGAGGCGCTGGGACTCGCGCCTGAACAATATGCCGTCAGCTTTCAGTCGCGCTTTGGAAAAGCCGAATGGATCAAGCCCTACACCACCGCTACGCTAATCGAGCTGGGTAAGCAAAAAACCCGTCGCGTGGATGTGGTCTGTCCCGGCTTTGTCGCGGACTGCCTGGAAACACTGGAAGAAATCGCAATGGAAGGCCGTGAGGATTTTCAACATGCAGGCGGCGGCGAATACCATTACATCCCCTGCCTCAATGACAGAAATGACTGGATGCACGCCCTGACGGATCTGGTGTTGGACAACCTGCAAGGCTGGCTATCCGTGCCGGATGCCACCGAGCTGGAGCAAGGCCGACTGCGCGCGCTGGCGATGGGGGCGAAACAATAAAGTTTACGGTTTACCTAGAAAAAGCTGTTGTCCACATAAGTAGTGGCTTAGATGCAGTTTTGTTGCATCTTAGTCCAATACTTAGTAGTTTCATCAGATTAAATGGATTAACGCCGATTAAACAAATACTTATACGCACACTTGGTTCACCATTTGAGTGACAAGCAGTTATTTCGCAACTTGTTTTTAATCTGTGTGAATCTGCGTAATCTGATGAAACAACTAGCCATTCCACTAAGCAACCAAAGAACGGCTGCCAAGTGGCTGGTTATGCGGATAGAACTGCGGTTTTCAGTGTTAACTGTATACATGGTAACGCGACTTGCCGTTGTTCTTGGCGATATACATCGCCTCATCGGCGTGTTTTAACAACTGCTCGGGGGTGCTCTGATCCGAAGGATAGAGGGTCACACCGATACTGGCGGTAACCAGTACAGACGTATTCCCGATCGGTATCGGCTGAGCAATATCCTGCAACAGTCTGTTCAGCAACAAGCCGGCATCCTCTTCGCTGTCCATATCGCCCAGCAGGAGGACAAATTCATCACCACCCAAGCGTGCAACCGTATCATCCCCGCGCAGCACCTGATTCAATTGCCTGGCAACAATGCGCAACACTTCGTCACCCGCATCATGACCCAGCGTGTCGTTGACCTGCTTAAAGCCGTCCAGATCGAGATAACAGACGACCAGCAGGCGTCCGCTACGGTTGCTGCGCATGATCGCCTGAGCGAGTCTGTCATGTAACAAGCGGCGATTGGGCAGGCCGGTCAGCACATCATGATGTGCCGCCTCTTCCAGACTGTGCTGGCGCTTGAGCAACTGTGAAATGGATGACAACAGCCCGACGTAGTGAGCGATAACGCCTTGCCTGTCCTTAACGGCAGACAGCGAGAGCCAGACCGCTTCCGCCGCCCCCTGCGAGTTGAGACCGAGTAGCTCACCCGCCCAGTGACCGGTATCAGCGGCATCCTGCCAGATTTCCTCCATTTGTTTTTGGCTGAACAATGCAGGCTTGATCTGTCTGATATTCGTCCCGACAATCTGCCGGTGCTCACGCTGTACATCCTGACAAAATGCAGGATTGGTATCGATGACCAGGCCATCTGCATCGGTAATAAATACCGCCTCAAGCGTACTGTCGATGACGCTTCTGGACAGACGCAACCGCTCCTCTGCCCGCTGGCGCTCGGCAATCTCCCGCATCAGTTGCAGGGTCCGGGAAGACATGCTGTCGTACATGCTCAGCACAGTTTCAATCAGCACCACCGTTGCACCGCTCATCGCCGCACTGGCCTTTTCTTTGGCAACTTGCAAGGTCTCGCCTTGCTGCAGGGAGAGCACGATATTCGCCATATGCTTATCAGAATCAAGAATATGAAAAGCCAGCCAGTGAGTCAGAAATGAGACGATTTGATCGACAACCTCGGCACCAGGCAAAACAGCCTGCTCGCCCTTGAGCTTGAGCACTTCAGTTACAAAATCCTGATGGACCTGCTCATGCGCCGCCGACATCTCGTCCGCAGGCAGATATTTTCTCCAGATCGCTTCTTCGGTCTTGAAGTGATACACGGCATAATCGGTCAGCTCGTCGAACACACGATTCAGCTCAAGCGTATCGACGCCAAATGCCAAGTTTCTAGCCAGATTATTCAGCAGATCGACCAGCTTCCGATGCTGCTCGTCGATAACAGCAATGCCGGTCCCGAAATTTGAATTCCAGGGAAAGATGACAGTGGAGGTATACATAAAATCAGTTTCTGTCAGCCGTATTTATTGATAGTGCGTTCACGGCCTAGCTACGCCACCCCCCCCAATAAACGGGTGTGCTGGCGATGGGGGCGAAACAATAAAGTTTACCGTTTACCGAGAACATCAAACCGGAAACTGGATTTGCGTTATTCACTACGCACCAGCAGCACCGGAACCGATGAGCCGCGCACCACGCCTTCAGCTACGCTGCCAAACAACAGGTGATTAAACCCGGAACGGCCGTGTGTGCCTATCACGATCAGATCGGCCGACCAGCTGCTGGCCTCGGCATCGATCACGCGCGCGATGCGCTCGCCGTTGGCTTCCAGCAGCGTAGTGTCAACCGTAATGTCGGCTTGCCTTGCCACTTCTTCCGCTTTGGTCAGCGCACGCTGGCCAATTTTCCGGGTCAGTTCGCGCAATTCCGCATAATCCACATAACCTTCTGCATCGAGAAACTGCAGATCAGCCACCACATGCACCAGGCGCAGCTGTGCAGGCTGTTCATCAATCAACTTGATCGCCTCCAGCAATGCCCGCTCTGAGGTGCTGCTGCCATCAATCGGAACCAGTATGCGTTTATACATGAAAAACTCCTTCTTCTTAAACTAGCCTGCGTTGAGCAAAATTTCAGCATCCCGACAAGTGTAGCCGAACACGACTCAGGATTGCCCGTCCTGATACAGTTTGAAGTTGTTTCTGCCGCTTTGTTTTGCCTGATACATGGCCTGATCGGCACACTGGGTCAGTCCTTCGTCATCAGCTGCATCATCCGGGTAGATGGCCGCCCCGATACTGAAGCTGACAATCTTTTCCAGATCGCCCAGTTGATGGGCAACAGTCATCTCAACCATTATTTTCTGCGCGACCCGCTCAATATCCTCAGATGAACTGATCGTCTCAAGCAGGATCATAAACTCGTCACCGCCTTGCCGACACACCATGTCAGATTGACGTACGCAGGACTTTAACCGTTCAGCAACGGATTGCAGCAACTGGTCGCCCGCCAGGTGCCCCAGCGTATCGTTAATGGATTTGAATTTATCCAGATCAAGAAACATCAGGCCGACTTTGCTATTGCCGCGTTTTGCAACGAGTAGCGCGTGCTGCAACCGGTCGGTAAACAGTGCACGATTGGGCAGTTTGGTTAACATATCATAGTGTGCCAAAAATTCGATACGGCGCTGCGCTTCCTTGCGCTCGGTAATGTCCGAAAAAAGTGCGATATAGTTGATAACCTGCCCACGGACATTTTTGACCGCACCGATCGACAGCCATTCAGGATAAACCTCACCATTCTTGCGCCGATTCCAGATTTCTCCTGACCACTGCCCCGCCACCTCAATAGATTCCCACATCAGCTTGTAAAACGCAGCGGTCTGCTTGCCCGAGCTGAGTAGTGTCGGACTTTGCCCGGCAACTTCGGCAAGGCTGTATTGGGTAATTTTTTCAAACGCCGGATTAACCATCAGGATGCGATTTTCGGCATCGGTAATGATGATCGCCTCTCCGCTGTTATCAAACATTTTGGCGAACAGCTCCAGGCGTTCATTGGCTCGTTCAAGACTTGAAAGCAAGGCATTGAAGGTACGCGCCATT
>JBAZAY010000059.1:0-15987 GCA_041671725.1 Gallionella sp.
GAGGAAGCTGTAATCCGCAGGAGCATACCAGTACTCATACTCCACTCCATCATCACCGATATAGCGTAGATGGTTATCTCCCACAAAGCTACGAAGTGTTCTCAATGACAGAGGGGTCACGTGGCCTCTACGGTTCAAAGTATATGGAATATGTCTCTCTATGTCTAAGTAGATTGTTTGACCATCCACTTCAAAACCTCCCAAATCATACCTTATCACTGGATATCCTTCAGAGGTTAGTTGGTCAAGGATTGCGTCGGAGCAATAGAGAGTATGACTGTAATCACCTCGCTCCCACTCAATGGCAGGATGACGGAACCACTCACCGCTACGGTCTTCAGGACGAGGCTCTACTAGAACCCAGTCACCAGTCCGAATGGTTCTACTCATTTAGTAGAGTGTCATTAAAGATTTGAAGAACGACGAAAAACGAACTTAATCCCCAAATGGAGATACCACCCTTTCTCTTGTCATTTATCGCTAAGGATCCGTCATGTACTCGAGAAGTGGCACCTCAAAACAAGGAGCTTGAGTATCTTCTCCTGGGCACACAGGAGAACCATGTTCCTGACTTTCCTTCTCTTGAAGAAATTAGACATCTCCTCTGTACCCGCAACTACCAAGTCCTAGCTCAAGTAAGTATCCCACCTCTATTAGAGTATTATAAGTTAGTGATAGACTACTACAGTCTTGAATGGGTAAAGAAAGTACCTCTGGCTTTGAGACTTGAGGTGTGTAGTTACGCATTAGTCAAGTATCGTGAGTTTGGTATACCCATACCCCTAAAAAAGAGGTTTCCAGCCTTACAAGGAGTGGTAGAAAAAGAAGCTACTAGTATTCTTCACTATCTCACGACTGCCATCGACTTATCTGAGTTGTACAAACGGTACCCATCCTCCTATAATCTTATCTCGTGCTATCCAAACCTCTACTTTCGTCTCTTGAGTCAACGACTAAAGTCTCTACCACAGGCAAGCGTAATTCGAGCCTTCCACATCAACCCCTTCCATTCTCCTCAAAAGATAGAGAAGGAACTAGAGTCAGTGGTTGTAAGACTATGTTTGGTGGGACGAGATTCATTGATAGAGGAGATGCGTGAGACATTACTACAGTATTGGATTGGAGTGGCGTCTGTAGAGTTTGGTGAAGAGGTAACGAGCATTACCAACCATGAGAATACCTTACTGGAAAACATTCTTGACTATGGCGTCTTTGATAGTGTTCCACTACTAGAGGATAAGTGTCTCTATGTATTAACGGTACATGAGTTTGTCGATACCATTGACAAGAAACGGAATCCCTGGACTGGTAGAAGTTTGACACCTGAGATAGTCTCAAGGCTGACGGCTAAGGTACAGATGATGAAGGATCAGAAAATGCCGTTAGAGGTTTATCCTTTCTCAGAGATGATCGATGAGATGCTAGCCTTACACCTTCCACTACAGGTGATGTCATCTCCATTGAAAATCCATCACTCTGTCATACATCAACTCTCTACACTTTTAAGCGAATACTACATTACAGAGGAGGGACTTCAGCGATTACAGGATATTCACGTACCAAACCTTACGAGGAGTCTAATGAGAGCCAGTATCTATTTTCTCCCTAAGAGAACAATGAAACTCTTTTTGGGTCAGGTCTTAACGATGATACTCGAACATCGAGATGTGACGGCCTCAATCGCCATGGCTCTAATGGAGAGTATCCAAGAGGTATAGGTTTCTTCTCATTAAGAAGAAATGGGGGAGTGATGTGTGATAAGTTATAACTTACTGTGCGAATCCGACGTTACGACGGTTAACGAGGCGACGGGTAGGCTGGGCGGGCTGACGCATGGGTCCCTGTCCTCCACGGCTAGGAGAACGAGGGCTCTGCTGAGAGTAGGGAGCATACTGCTGAGCAGCACGAACCGGAGACTGGCTAGAGCGTCCGATCGATCGAGCCGGACTGGGAGAGGACTGGTAAGCACGAGCCGCCGACTGGTAAGCACGACCCGCCGACTGGTAAGCACGACCCACAGACTGGTCAGCACGAGCCGGAGAAGGAGAGCGAGAACGGCTAGGAGAGCGAGCCGACGCAGCGGAAGCAGACGATCCCGAAGCCTTGGCAGCCTTACGGGCAGCAGCACGAGCCTTAGCCTGAGCAGGGGCGAGACGACTGGAAAGCTCCTCCTGTCCGGCAGGAGCAGGCTTGTTCTGGAGGATGGCGAAGACATCATCCGGGCAAGCAGCAAATCCTCCGAACTCATCACGGCAACGCCATCCACGGGTGCGAACCCAGAAGACAGTAACTCCGTTGACCTGCTCCATGGGAGACTTGATGGCCTTAGCCTTTCCAAAGACGGCAGCCTCACCGTACATCTCAGCGAGCTGACGCTTGGTCTCCTCGTCGCAAGCAACGAAGCGACCTCCATTGGGACCACGGCAACGGTATCCACGCTTTTCAACGTGTTGAACCATCTGTCCGTTCACCATCTCACGAGGAGACTTGGGGGCTTTGGGCTTGTTAGCTCCCTGGTGACCGGCGAAGCGAGGGTCGAGGAAGACGGCGTCAGGGCAACGAGTGAAACCACCGTTCTGGCGACAACGCACTCCACGGCCGGCAACAATCTGAACCTGAACACCGGCGACAGTGGGTAGGTCAGCCTTGGCACGGCTCGCACGAGATCTGGGAAGACTTGAAGAAGAATAAGATTGGCTGGACATTTTTGTACGGAGAAATAGAACTTTTTCACTATTTTTTACTTACTTTTGGACGTGACCTAGACACGGTCAAATCATTAACAAGTTACCACCTTCTTTAGAAGACTTAAAACTTGACTTGAAGACAGCTTCTCCCAAACTACAGGTGTCAGTTCAGCTGGGATACAATTTGGTGTCCATAACTTTTGTGTCAACCGATAAACTTCTAATGAGAAGGGAGCTATCAGGTGACCTCGCCTCCAGGCTAAACTTACTCTCTCTAACATGTCAGGACTATCTAACAGCACCCAGCTAGGTATCCAGAGTAAGGTGAATCGAGGGTTGGGTTTATCGCTTCCAGAAGCCACTACGTCACATCGATAGTAATCTCCTATCAATGTAATATCGAATTGGTAGTCAGCACTGGCAATACTCTCAATCACAGGTGGCGTCTTCATGTCCTCAAAAGGGCTCTGTAAATTACCAAGGATCTCATCTCTGGCTAGGTGTAGAGTAGTATAGATGCTATAAATATCATACTCAGTACCATTGTCCCTGTAACAGAGTCGCACCACATCGACATCCTCGTCTTTCTGTCTTAAGTACTCTAATAATTTTTTATGAGAAGGAACGAGTGTGGCTGGTAGAGTAATGATGTGGCGATGTGAAGCTTCTTTAACTTCCAACGAACACTTCACACCACTGGCACAGGGACTACTGTAGACAGTCATACCACTCAATCCATGTACTAACTCTGAAGCAGTAAGACCCATTTCCATAGCCTCCAGCTGAGGTAGCACACTATACTGACGATCAACCGACGCCTGCTGAGCATTAATAAGCAGGATGTATATAGCAATGGCATCATTCAAAGATAAGATATTACCACTGACAGTCATCATCTCCCCCTCCACACATATCTGTAGTGGAGATCTCAATCTACTAAAGTACTTAGCAATATAATGTAAGGTCTGGTGTTTGGTAGCTGACAGTAGCTTCTGTTGGAACGTTCTCCATATCTGCTTGGTGGCAAAGAAAGCGTTCCGTCGTTGTAGTAGCTGATTCATTGTATCGGCTCCTTCATAACCCTGGATCCGATTGTAGTATAATTGGAGGCTCCGATCATAAGGTGAGACGAATCCGACACCGGTGGGGATAAGATCCTCTAAAGCCTGAAACATTCCCTCTAACGTATTGGTACCAGGAGAGTAGTACCTTAACTCCCCTTGATCCGATAAGAGTTTATCCATGACTAACTCAATGGTCTCGTCAAACACTTCAAAGTTCTCAATGTCACTACTACGGTATTGGATGATATACTCTCCGACACCGCCACTTACCAGATCCAAATCATAGAAGGTATCCATTATCTCCGACTCTAAGTTGTCAGTGAGTTGAGATGAAAGATAAGGTAGGATAAAGGATGGTTTCTGTAGGGAGGTAGCGTTAAATGTCAGAGCCTGATGCGACCCTTGGTGAGTGGTGTTGTAAGAGATGATAGCTTCGGGTTTAGTAGTGGTCGCTCCTAGCACCTTAAACTCAAGGTGTTTAGTAGTTCGAGTAATCTGAAGGCCACCTGTCCACTCTGGATCAAGGACGTTGAGAGCGGTTTTCACGTTCTGGATAGATGAGTCGATGTTAGTAGTAAGAATGGAGAAGGTTAATTCAGGCTTGGCCGAGCTCACTCCTGATAACAATCCTTTCAACTGTATGTCCAAATAATCACCTACGTCTGATCGATAGCCTCGTACCTTCAAGTGAGTTTCACCAGTCACTGTCAAGTCGCTAACATAGACAGCAAGATTAGCAAGGATGCGTGCCACTCGATTAATCGAGTCAGGGTCAGTGTTAATATAGCCTTCATAGTTAAAGGGTATTAGCTTTGAGACGGCGTACTTCACTGTAGAAGGTGACTCGTCTAAGCTATTCTCTTCAAACTCATCCATTGTGATGGTAATACCCAGCCACGAGCCTATCTCTATTATCTTATCATCTGACAGTGAAAGTATCTCGTCGACTGCTGGTATCTTGCGGATGGGGATATGGGAGATGAGGTACGATGAGGTCATTCTTTACTAAACATTATATTATGTTTATAAATGTTCGGTCGCTCACTGAAGGTACACTTAGCAAGGTTCAAAGCCAATCTCTATGACGCTCGCTCCCAAGGTCAAGATGATTTGGTCGGTCATGAGCAACGATATCAATCACAGGGATTTATTGGTAGTTTTAGGAAGGGACTACCCACAGTTGACGGGCAGGTGTCAGCTGACCACTACCTCACTTATCACAAGGCTTTACACACTCGAGATTTCTCAGCACTTCAGGGAATTGCTAGTGGTTTAGCTGATCCCTTAGGAGTCTACTATCAAGAGATGAGTGGTCCAGAAGCCAGCTGTTGGCCTATTGGCAGGGGACCACCTGCTCTGGATAGTCTTGAAATGGTCAGAGATATGGAACAGTTGTATGGTATGGCTCTGGTTCGGGATGTACCATTTCAAGACTATCCCACTAACCCTATCGTTCGAATGTTAGCCGATCATCATCACACTACCCCTCAGGCTCTCTACCACTCCGAGAGTCCAGGGTCATTTATCTCACAGTTACTCTTACAACAGAAGTATACTCCTTTAGTACCAAGAGTCGAGTATATGCTGACACAAGAGAGTTATGACAGAGTTCATAGCAATCGCATCGACAAACCCACTTCTCTGTTTCAAACTACTCCTCGTTATATTAGTACTTTAAGAGACTTAGCGTCCTATGGCTATCAAGATTTCCCGACGCAGGCCTATCATGACACTACACTGTATCTAGCCAAGACTCATCCTTTGGCAATGATTAATCCATATGCTGACAAACCCTATAACGGCTTTCTGGCTTTCAACGTCCCATTCACCTTAGATCTACTTAATAAAGTCTCATGCCTAGCCTTAAAATCGGCTTGGTACCACAAGTGGCTGGTACATCGCATGTTAAGACCTGAAGAGATGGCTTGTGAGGTGGATCGATTGTACTCGAAAAGAGTAGCTGAGTATGTAGGTCAGCCCCGAAAAGAACTACTTACTTCATCTTTGTTGAAACTAACATATGAGAAACAGGGAAATGTCCTACTGGCACAGGCCTTTCCAGAAGGATGTCCCCAGCACCCATCCTATCCAGCGGGTCATAGCACCATTGCTGGTGCCTGTGTTACTATTTTGAAGGCGTTGACAAAGTGGGACTATGTGCTAAGTAATCCAGTTGTGGCTTCGAGAGATGGAAGTGAGTTGGTGAGATTAGAAGATGAGACAGGGTTGTTGTTAGGTCATGAGCTTAATAAGTTAGGTTATAACATCGGACATGCTAGGTGTGCTGGAGGGGTTCATTATCATGCGGATAATGAGGGTGGTATGATGTTAGGCGAGAGTATTGCTTTAAGGTTACTAGAAGAGGTGAAGATGGGATTAGAGGAAGGGAAAGGGGTTAAGGGATTTAGGTTTAGAGTGAGATTGTTTAATGGGAAGGTGAGAGTGATATGAGAGAAGAGGTGTGAAAAGGTGTGAAAACTTCGTTATGGATAATGTAATTACCCTACAGTTGTAGGGTATATAGATGATGAAACGGTGGTATTTTTGGGGTTTGAAGGGGTTAGGTGGCAATCAGTATGTAAAGTAATTACATCTTTGTGTCACTACCAAATACCCTACACGGTGTAGGGTATGAAACTTCATACAACTCTTACTTGAGAAACAAATCACGCCAGTAGCAACCTCTGACGAGCCTTCACCAAAGCCACCTGGCTCTTCTCTCTGTTATCACCCAGCAACTTCTGATGTCTCTGATTGCTGATGGTGATCCAGCAGACACTTCTGATGGACTGACGTGATCTGAAGGCGGTGAGAACTCCCGTTTGGGTAGTGGCTTGAGTATCCACCTGAGTCTGAAGCTTGTTGATAGCCTTGATTCCCTCTGTTGCGACTTGCTGTAGTTGCTTGATTTGCCTCTCCAGAGTCTGGATCTGCTGGGAGTGTCTTGAAGCGTCGGCGAGGATCTGGGAGATGTCCATTGGGGTATCGACCACAAGAGGAGTAGCCACTTCAGCCTTGCGTGCCACTTCAGCCTTGCGTGCCACTTCAGCCTTGCGTGCCACTTCAGCCTTGCGTGCCACTTCAGCCTTGCGTACCACTTCAGCCTTGCGTGCCACTCCAACAAAAAACCCATCTTTAAGAAGCTCGTCAAGCTCCCGTGAGAAGAGAGCAAACCGGCTCTCGCCTTCTTCCCTCTTCTCACGCTCATCTTCGGTCTCATGAGGCCTGAGAGCCATCTCACGATTTCGAGATACCTGCTTCACACGCTTCATCTCTCCCTCAAAATAGACACTCTTGTGCATTCCACAATAAGCCCCATACACCCCATCAACCTTACGGTTACAGGCCAGATGAGTGGTTCTGAGTTGAGCGATACACGACATGACGAAAACTAACAGTGTCCCGTGAGTCTGTACTCCTCCCGCCTCTCGAAGTCGAAAATATCAATTAAAGTTCTTCTCCTAAATGACAGTTGTCGACGACATCTTAAACAAAACAATCGATCTTAACACCTTATTAAGGTTTCAACTCAATAGAATAGGAGAAATACTAGGTGTCCCTATTCTTCCTAGCTACAGTAATGACCAAGCTCGCTCTAAAATCCTGGCAGAAGTCTATACCTACATTCATCCTCATGAGGTTTATAACCTTCCTATACCTCACAATGCCCGACTTGCCACTCTTCTCACATACTATAGTGAGTTATTAGGTGATTCCAGTACTGATCCTGGAAGGGTTGATTTCACAGCTCGTGTAATGGGAGGAGAATTAGAACCATTAGAAGAATTAACCGATGCTCAGTTAACTGCCGTCCTAGAATACTTAGACTCGATGCTACCACCTATCTCTCTTCCAACTCTCATTCGAACTAGGATTGCTACACTTGAAAGTATAGAGTATACCGACAACTTCGATGTATCCGACGCCGAGTTAGGTTTATGAAAAATCACAAAATGTTATTCTTTCGCTTAAAATGAGCACTACTACTTCTACCCCCGCATGTACTGAAACCTGGCCTAACCATTTACTTGATATTATCTCGACCATCTTTACTCCGACTGTACTGATCCCCTTGGCTGGTCTCTTTGCTCATGTTACAACGACTAATGCCAAGGTTAACGCTGAAGCTGTCACAGCTCAAGCTATCGCTACTGGAACAACTGGAACGACCGGAACAACCACTCAATTGGCAGCTCGTGAGATGAAGATCCGCACTCGTACCCTTAAACGAGAGGCTAAGGCCGAGGCTAAGGCCGAAGAGAAGCAGGCCAAGGCTGAACGCAAACTAGCTCGGGGCGGTGGTTGGTTTCAGAAGAAGAACTAAATTCTCTACTAGCTAGAGAATAGACAGACTCGGACGTTCCTCAAAGATCCCATACAGGATAGTACTTGGTACAAGAAGAGTTACCAGCAAAAGAGGTGAGAATGTCAGCAACTGCGATCATAAACTCTAGTTTATAACTCTCAACTGGCTCCTGCGACTATCACAATCCCTTGGCGACCATTTTCTATACAATATATTGTTATGTTTCATCCTAAATGGAGTCTCCCGCCGATCAAGTCCGTTTTTCCGCTTATGACTGTGATGTAAGGAAATTACGATCTTTCTCCATTAACACTCTAGCAGAAGCCTGTGCCATTGAAGGTCTACCCTTCAATGGCTCAAAAACAATGCTCATCGACCGGTTACTCCGATATTATCGGTGTTCCTATAACCAGATTCTTACGGCAGAAGAAGAGGAGGAGAGATTGAGGTTGTTAGAAGTAGAGAATCAACCTGACTTGGTTATTCCTTGCTGTTGTGCTAGTACCACTTTGATTGTCATCACCTATTGGCTTCAGAACTGCTCGTTTGATGTGTTAGGGAGTTAAAGTAGTGAGAGCTGAGTGTGAGAACCTGACATGACGCTCTATCTCTAACAACTTACTACTCTCTTGTATTCTGGTTCTTACTTGTTTCACCATTCTCATAACGGTTATGAGAATAGTAATGAAGTGGACGATCCGCATGATTCCATTAAGTATCATCTGAAAGCATTTTCTTATTCTCTCTCTTTTAACAAATGGCAACTCCTCTTCCTCGACTTAAGAAGGATCGTGTAGCTGGTACTTTCTATCAGACTGCCAAATATGTTAGATGGTGGGACGGTGAGGAGTTAAGGTGCGAACATAAGTTAGATGTCAAGAAGTGCGGAGACTGTATTGGTTTGAAGGCGGTGACCGCCATTGCCCCTCGACTCCCACCGCCCATTCAACTACCAACTACCATTCTTCCTATTCTCTCAAACCATTGGCCTGCCTTAATCATTCATCCCTCTACCGCTACAGTTATCCCTGGAGTCAAGACTAACTCCGTCACCTCTAAGTATCGAGTCTCTCACAAGATCGGTCAGGGCTCTTTTGGTACAGTATATCTTGGTGCTAACAGCGAGAGTAATGAAAGAGTAGCCATCAAGGTTGAAGAGAGGAATTGTAAGGTTCCACAGCTTCAATATGAGTACGAGGTCTATACTAGGATCCCTCCTGCTATTGGCGTGCCTCAGGTCTATACCATTGCCAAAAATAGTAAAGTCCATTTGATGGTTATGGAGTTACTGGGTGATGATTTGGAGACCCAATACAACAAGCTGGGTCGAGTCTTCACATTGGCACAGATCAAGTACATCGGAACGCAGATGATCTCAAGAGTAGAATACTACCACTCTCAGGGTACACTCCATCGAGACATTAAGCCCGACAACTTTGTCTATGGCTCTCCTCATGGAGAGCACGCCAAGACTCTTTACTTGATAGACTTAGGTATAAGTAAGAGATGGAAGACCTCGTCCAGTGAACACATACCCTATCGGGAAGGTAGGTCTCCCGTTGGGACTCAAAGGTACATGAGTCTTAACGTCCATATGGGGTATGAGCCAAGTCGCAGGGATGACGTGGAAAGCGTGGGATTGGTGTTATTGTATTTTATTCATGGCAGACTTCCATGGCAGGGATTGAAGAATGATAAGACTAAGGTACTTGAAAAGCATGCCTCAACTCCATTAGATGTATTGTGTGGTAAGGCTCCGATGCAGTTCATTGAGTATATCAGCTATTGTAGGACGTTAAAGTTTGAGTCCAAGCCTGATTATGCTTACTTGAGGAGATTAATCGAGCGGATGTGATGGGTAAACTTCATTGAAATGAAGTTTTTAGGTTCGAGGAAGTAATACTCACGCTGAAGAAAATGCTCCAGTTTCTCTACAGTGATCTTTACACACTGCTGTCTTTATCTGTTCCAGTCGGATCAACACCACGGCAGTCACTTGATATCGGTTGGTCAACGTACTCTATTACAGATGATGTCGTTAATGAGTATCGTTTGAGTGGTACATATATCTACTACATGCCATGTAAGACTGTCGCTCTAAGAGACAATGATAACATTCTGGAAGTACTGTTGGAAACTGGATTCGTACAAGTTATAACTGGCACCTATTGGTATATGAACATCCCACAACTACTGGACTTCAAACAACCCCACTGCCTGACACCCTACCTCATCTAATCTTTCTACTCATAGAGTAGAAATCCCTTTACTACCTACATAACTTCATTGAAATGAAGTTTTAGTTTCGATGAGTTTAAGTACTCCAAGCTGAAGAAAATGCTCCAGTTTCTCTACAGTGATCTTTACACTCTGTTGTCTTTAGCTGTTCCAGTCGGCTCGACACCACGGCAGTCACTTGACATGGGTTGGTTGACTTACTCTTTCAAAGATAAGATCGTCATAGAGACTCGATTGGATGGTTCGTATACCTATGCCATGCCATGTAAGATCATCTCTATTAGACAGGATGATGATAGAATGGAAGCACTGTTGGAAGATGGAACCTTGCCACATATAACCGAGACCTATTGGTCTGAGGGAGTCCAGCAAATATTTAACTTCAAACACCCTCACTGTCTGGCACCTTACCTCATCTGAAACTTCATTGAAATGAAGTTATTGTTCTCGAGGAGTCTAAGTACTCAGACGAAAGAAAAATGCTCCAGTTTCTCTACAGTGATCTTTACACTCGGCTGTCTTTGTCTGTTCCAGTCGGCTCGAAGCCACGGACAGAGCTTTATGTTGGACGTGTCACATACACTATGTCAGGGAAGACGATTAAACTCTCTAATGCGTTTGGAACAAATGTGGTCTACATGTCACGTAGGATTGTCTCATTGAGAGCCGTTGGTTATAACGTGGAAGCCCTATTGGAAGATGGATCCAAACCAGTTATAACCGACTACTACTGGTATACGAAAGTCGCTCCCTTCCTAGACTTCAAACAACCTCACCTAATCTTTCTACTCATAGAGTAGAAATCCCTTTACTGCCCTCCGAAAGTCGCCTCTCCTTGGTAGGTCACATACAAGAACCCATCGTCATCAGCTTGGGTCTTGTAGACATGAGATAGTAGATCAATAGCCTTGACTAGCTGGTTATTAACGAACAAGAAAATAGCCTGATCCTCTGGAAGCTTAACTCTCTTACGAATCACATATAGAAATTGTCCCATTGTCAAGTCCATGGGACATAGGTACTTGACCTTATCAAGGTCTGGAATATCGGCTCCAATAGCTTTCTGAACAATGATAGGGACTCGGTCAGGGTACTTGAGGCGAATCCGTGAGGCCTCCTTCTTACGCTCTTCAAGGGTGTGTTTGGCTTTGAATGATTGCGTCACGGAAGACATCTTTATTGCTAAGAAAATACAATATATCAATCAATCAATCAAACTTCTTCAACACATGTCACAACGACCCCAAGAACTCTCTCACCTCAGCATCCATCCTCCCACCTCGGCTAATCATAAAGAGATACTTTCTATCCTCCACATACACCTCTAACCCTTTCTTTATCTCTCGATAATGATACAGTTGATAGGGAAGAATTGGTGGTTGTAGCCATTGATATACAGTTATCTCAGGAGTGAGTTGGACTTGACTGGTAGAGTCAAAGCTGGGGATTTCAGCCTCTACTTCCTCCCAGTCTTTGAGAGACAATGACTCAAGCATCGGAAGATAGAGATAGAGGTAATCCATTTAGGATATATCTTTAATTCTTAAGAGTATCTTCCACCTATACTTACTTGATGATTACGTTGGATAAGCTCATGCTCTTCTCCGGCTCCGATACTTACTGGTGTAGGTGGAGGTCGTCTGATGGGACTTGGGAGTGAAGCTTGAAGTCTGCGTCTTTCATCCTCACGCTGGTATGGGTCTGGCTTCCTCTCCTCTCCACTTTCAATGTCTAACTTTACTGGTGTAGCGAGACGGAAAACTGTAGGAGTCCGAGGCGTCTCAACTTGGACTTGAACTTCATGTTCGGCACCTCGAGTGAGGATGGGGCGACGGTAGGTATCTTTAAAGTTAACAGATGAAGCGGACGCATAAGTAGAAGTAGCAATATCAGGTTGGTGAAGGTTATGATCTGAGTTGTTGGACTGGACTGCCACTTGACGACGGAAGGTATGAACCGGAGTTACCATCTCATCTTCGCTTTTAGGTTGGTGTAGGTTATGATCGGAGTTGTGGGACTGGACTGCCACTTGACGACGGAAGGTAGGAACCTGCTTTGGCATCTCATCTTCTCCACCCCTTAACTCGGGCTCAATGCTTCTAATACTAGGTTGGCGGTACATATCTTTAAGAGTGACATCAGACGCAACTAGCGTATCATCCCTTTGAAGGTTATGACCTGAGCTATCAGAGCGAGCCATTACTTGGCGTCGGTATAGCTCGTAACTTGATAGAGGTGCTGAGTCATCCATTATTAGGTGAGGTTGCGTGGTGGAGTTAAGTTTAATAGGAGCAGGAAGAAGAGTAGTAATGGTACGAGGAGTGGTATCAACCGGAGTAAAACTGTACTGAGGTCGTGGCTGTTGATGTACTAGCAATGGAGCTAACTTCAACTGGGGCGATGAATGAGACATTTCCTCAGCTGAGAGGTTAGTAGTTATGGTTGATACGGGGGCTATGGGTCTTCCCCGAGTAGGTTGGTACTCTACTTCTCTCATACTGTCAGAGTTATGTTCAGGTTGAGACTGAAGCGGTAAGTTGGAGAGAGATGGTGGTGCCTTTCTACTCGTCTGAGAACGAGTCTCATCGATTCCAGTTATCTCAACCCCTGTCATCAAAGCTCTTCGGTAATTATCTCTCTGAAGTCGTTTCAACTGTACCTCAGCCTCCTCCCGATCAGCACTACTCTCCATCTCTAACGAACCACTTTCTCTCATTTCACTAATACTCCTACCAGAATATAGAGAAGGAAGTTGCCTCTCTGTAGTACTTATAAGTGGATACTCAGGCTCGAAGACTTGAGGCTTTACTTGTATGAAATCCCTTTTACTGGAAGTTGAAGGGTATAGCTCTCCCATTGCCTCTTCAAGAATGGATCCGATCTCTCGTTTCATTGAACCCTGTAATAGAGGTACTCGTCTTGGGGTGTATTCGGTGGGTCTTATATCCCTATCATACTCATCCCTACTCTCGGTAATTCTCCTTTGACTCTGAATCAAGACAGGTAGAACCTCTTTGCGACTGATGTGCCTTGGGGGTAAATGAGAGTACTCCTCTCTCATGTCAGGTCGACTCTGACTATCCCTCTTCTTATGGTGTTTCTTTTTAGTACCTCCACTACTGCTACTGCTACCGCTGTGTGGTACTTCAACCATCGGCACCACGGCACCGCTACTAGAGACTGTCAACACATGAGGTAATCGTTGTACAGGTGGTGTACTCACATGCGACTCTTGTCTCCCAGTAACACTAACCCCCGCTGACTCTTGTGCCTTTAGATTTCTTAACCTTGACAGAGCTTCCTCTACCCCACGTGGTATCTCTTCTTCTTGTACTTGTACTTGAGTTGTAGCAGGAGTAGTAGTTGAGAGGTATCGATGTCGATCCTGAGAGGCAACTGGAGGAGGACGATCGCTGTCTTCATCTTGAACTGAGTAGGTAGGATTGTTAGACATGTTGAGCATAGGACGGTGGTTAATGGTTCGCTTAATGGTTATTTGAGGAGTAGAGGTGTATGCTTCTGGAGGTACTGCTGTCTCACTCCCCTGGGTTTCATGTGATAAGATGGGACGCTTATTAGCTAGTTGAGGAGCGGGAGTGTATACCTCTGAAGGTGCTACCACCTCACTCGTATTACGTCCTTGAGTAGGTCGTTGTGGTAGAAACATAGTGGGAGACACATCTGGAGCCTTGACTTCTACAGGTGTCATAAAACTACTGGTAGCAGATAGACCTTGAGTAAACACTAACGAATCACGCTTCTGAACTCGAGCGATGATGTCAGCCAAACTTAACTCTGGTGTATTAGTCTCGGCTGTGAGAGATGTAGCCGGAGTAGTAGTTCTTAGGTTGATAGGAGTGGTACGAGTTCCGGTGTCATTTACAGTCAGCTCTCCGTTAAGAGGTTGAGTATAGGTGAGACGGCCTTTCCTATCATTGTCATCAATGTTGTGTCTGAGTGTAATATCCTCAAACCGTTGACTCGGTTGAAGAACCCGAGATCCGCCGTTAACATGTCTAAATGTGACATCCTCAATCACATTAGAGCCGATCATTGTATCGGCATCCGGATCCAGTTGACTGCGGATAGTGGGAACCTGTTCTTTCGTTTCCAATGGCCCCCTGACACGGCCTCGTCCTGGTGGCGAGATCTTAGGATTGTTGAAGTTAAAACCTCCTTGTTTCATTAAGGCGACTCCATTTACCTTATTACACGTTGGCTGAGATGGAAGGTTTAACCGGATCTGCCCTCGTTTCATCTCTTTAGGAGTTACAACAAGTATTTTTATATGATGGTTTGGTTCATCTCTAGTGAGATGAAACTGGTACTCCCGTTCAGTTGATGAGTGGGAAGGGGATGTTAAGAGGCTTAGTGGTAGTGGCTGTGACGACGGGAGTGCCGGTGCTACTATCACCACAGCACCAGGACGGCATACACCCCTTAATCGCAGTCTCCACTTCAGTAGCTAACATCGCATTAGCCTTCAAGAGTGACAGAGCCACCTCTGCCACATTTTCAACTAAGAAGAGACCAGCCTGTAGTTGTGCCTTGGATAATGCTGGGATCGGAAGGATATCGATAATCCCTGCCACTGCCTGTTTGACGATTTCCATCTTCTGAATACCGGTCAAAGGAGGAGACTGAGGTCGTTGATCCACCATCTGAACCCCCAGAGCTACTAATTCTAACATAGAGGGGACTTGATTACTAGCCTCGGCTGAGGCGTAACGGGCTTTCATTTCAGCTATGATGGATTGCGTGGTGGTGGCGATTGTGTCTGGTGTTGTAACAGCCGGAGTGGTCATTTGTATGCGGTAATAATTTAAACACGCTGAAAACAAGTAAAATGACAAGCAAGGAGGAAGCGTCAAATACCTTCAATGCTCTATTGAATGGGGTAACTACAGTGGCTGGAGGAGCGACTAGTACCAAGGAAGTGGTCGATCCAAACGCCCGAAACTACAAGTTGATCGCAGGGGTGGTTGTAGTGTTAGCGGTGTTGGTTGGAGGTGGGGTGTGGTGGTGGATGAAAAAGAAGAAAGGAGGAGTTGCGGTGGCTGGAGGTGGGGCGGGAGCAGGCACTAAGTCATTTACACTTACTCCTAGTGTTAAAGGAGGAGCAGTGGCTGGAGGAGCAGTTAAGCCTATGAGTGGTGGAAAGAGTTAAGTACTACATTAGAGTCTAATGTAGAGTAAGATTATCCGCTTTGGGTAGATAGAGATGAGATCTATGATCAAGTTTTCACTGGCGTTTACAGGTTAAAAACTACCATCATAAATGATCCAATATCTCAATCATTCCTTCTACAATTCACTCATCCCTCATATACCTTCATTCCCATCTCGTCCTAATTTTAAAGAAGATCAGGTGCTATCCCTAGAGATCACTACCATTCTCGGAATCCAAACCTTTACTGTCTCAGGTAATCATCTCATTTGTAGTAGTACCCTACTACATCACAACCCTCCTACTCAATCAAGTTATACCTTAACCTATCTCCATAATATAGTCCATCTTGAAAGAGGTAAATACACCTTACGTGTTATCACTGAAGATGGATGGTATTACTTTTTAGGTGAAGAATTAACTAACATTGATGGAAGATTAAACGAGGCCTCTGTGGTGTTAGAAGAGTTAAAGGAAAGTGATCTTCTCACTGATCTAGCAGGAATAAAAGAGACAACTGCTATC